>JBAPQW010000083.1:0-77356 GCA_049280815.1 Verrucomicrobiia bacterium
CAGCTCGTTCTAACTCGAAACAAAAATCCTTTGATTGAAAAACCAGAAATGATATGAATCCCACACTTCAGAGTGGCCGGTTTTGAATCGCTCACCTCTGGCCGGTTTTGTTCCGCTCGGTGACATCTTCTGCGACTGTTTAGAACAGGGCCAACCTCAAGCGCCGGCCTCCCAATCCTGAAATCGTTGTCGTGCTCCCATGACCCTCGATCTCCCAAACGCGCTGACCAAACGAGAGAAGTTGGTGGTTTGCCTCCGTGACCAAAAGAAACTGGCATTTCCTAAAATCGCCGCTCAGCTCGGCGTGACCGATAGTCGGGTCTGGCAGATATATCACGCCGCACGCAAAAAAATCCAGTTTCCACCCAACGGCCTGTCGCATCGATCCAATCGCCTGCTGACCATCGCCGGCTTTACGGTCGAGAAGGAAGCCATCGCCCATGCCCTCCGGACTGGTAAACTTTATTCCAGCAATCAACCGCCCAACTACGGCCGATACACCCACCGGGAAGTTTGTCGCTGGGCCGGCGTTGACCCTGCGACCCTGACATGGCACAGCCAAGAATCCAAACCCTATCCTGCCAACGGATTATCCCACCGGGCGAACAACATGCTGAAATACGCCGGCATCCCCGCCACTAAAAAGGCCGTCCACCAAGCCCTCAAACAAGGCGACCTGCTACCGACCAAACGCCCGGTCGGCTATGGCAAGATCACGCACGCCGAACTCTGTCGCTGGGCGGGTGTTGATAAATCCACATCGCGTTAAACTCTTCCTGACTTCTCCCTTTTGCCAAGACTTCACATTTTCAATTCCCCCGTCCCGGACTACAGCGTATTCTTCCCTGCGGCTTTGGCTTTCTTCCAGCGCGCCTTGGCTGCAGCCGCAATTTTTGCTCTCGCTGCCGCACTCATTTTGCGTCTGGCTTTCTTGACCGGCTTTGCGGCTATCTTCTGCCCCTTAACTTTCGCCCATCTTGCTTTTTGACCGGCAGCAATCTTCGCCCTGCCGGCTGCACTCATTTTGCGTTTTTTCTTCGGAGCAATAGCGGTAACGGATTTTGTCGAATCATCCAAAATCCGACCAAGCTCATTTTCGAGCGATTGGATTTTGTCCTTTACGTTGGCAGCGCGTCGCAATTGCTGCGCCGAAAGGTTCGTAATTGATAAACTCATGCCCGACAATTAAAGATGTTGGCTGGGGAAAGTCAATATCTGTAACATGAACCCGCCGTGACCAACGCGCGGTTGCTTCGCTCAACGGGCTATCGGTCGGCCCTATCCCCTCTCGACCACGCCCGTTCCGCTACGCAAAACGCGCCCTCGTCACGAGCGGCAATTCAATGGCCGCATCAGCGGTGGGCTTCCGTCTGTGGCTCGGCGGCGGCGTTCCGCTCCGGCTCCGTTCCCGCCGTCTCTCCGTCTGCGCTCCACTTTCCCCGCCCACCGACCACAGACCGAAGCCAAGCGAAAAACCTCACGTATCGGCGATCCGCGAATTGCCCGGTCGCCTGTAACTCTGGTCGTTCTGCATTATCGCGAGCCTGCGGTGGCGCGTTTGCCAATTGCTCGATTAAATTTTTCCTGTTAGGCTTCCACGCAATCTTTTTTTGCTTATGCGAATGCTCCAAGACGGGCAACTGATCCGAGAAACCTACGAAGTGGAACGCTTCCTGGGCGAAGGCGCGTTTGCAGAGGTCTATCGGGTCAAACATCGTTTCCTTGGCCGGCAGGCAATGAAAGTATTCAAACGGGTCGGCATGAATCTCGACGAGATTCAGGAAATGCTCGGCGAGGCAATTCTGCTTACCCATATCAAACATCCGAATATCGTCAGTGTTTTCAACGCCGACATCTTTGAAACCCGGAATGGGGCTTGCGGATTTTTTACGATGGAGCACGTGCCGGGCGGCAGCCTCGACAAATTCTGGCGCTCACACGGTGGGCAGTTTGTCCCGATTGAAACTACCATCGACCTCATAAAGCAGATTTGCCGGGGCATATCACAGGCGCATCGCGAAAAGCCGCCCATCATTCATCGCGACATCAAACCGCAAAACATCCTCGTCGGATACGAGGCGGACGGATTGCGGGCGCGGGTTAGCGATTTTGGCCTGGCCAAGGCGGTGAACCCGCTCACGTTGCTGGCGACCGCCGCCGGCACACTGGCCTTCAAGCCGCCGGAGGCATTCGCCGAACGGAAGGGGGATTCGTGCGCTGCTGATGTTTGGGCCATCGGCGCCACACTGTATCTGCTACTGACAGACCGACTGCCGTTTGTGATGCCGGCAAACGTCAGTTGGGCCAGCAAGAATCTTTTTGATAAACCAGTGTCGCCGCCGTCCGAGACAAATCCCGACGTGAATCACGCACTGGATGCCATCGTGATGAAGACGATGGCAAAACAAGCGGACAACCGCTATCCGACTGCTAAGGAGCTTTTGAGTGCGCTGGAAAACTGGAATTCCACCAATCACGAGTCCGTACAAAAGCCGAAAACACTTTCCAGCGAGCCGTCAAAGGCCGTGCTGGGGACGCCATCGCCGGCAGACGAAGGGATAGCCAAAGATATGGCGCAAAAAGCATTCAAAGCGCGGCAGGCGGGCCGCCTTTCCGAAGCTGCCGATTTGATGGAAGAAGCTTTCAACAAGTCGCCGGAGTTACGCCAAAAGTATGCCCAGCACGTGAAGCTTTGGCGGTGCGGTATCAGAATGTAAAGCAGGGGGTCAATGTCAACCACAAGCCAAAATCACCTCGATGAAGCGCCTCACGAACTCCTTTCGCTTCTTCGAGAAGCGCGCCCTGCGAGGATAATTCACGTGGATGATGAGCCAGTCATGCACGATATCGTAAATATGATACTGCAGTCTCATTTCAAGGACTACGTTACAATCGAATGCGCCACAGGAGACGAATGTTGGACTGAAATATCCAACCAAAGCCCAGACCTGTTGATTACGGATTATGCTCATACTGGGATGCATCTCGAAGCAATGCTTTCATTGCTACGTCGTCAATCTGTCAATTTTCCCATTATATTAACTTCAGGGTTTGTCACAAGGTCATCAGAACTAGGAAAACGTTTACTTTCGCAACCGGGCCTGACGATCACACTTCTCACCAAACCGTATCGGACAGAAGAACTGAAAGCCCTGATTGTCACATTACTGCTTAGCACCCCATCCCGGGCGCACGCATCTTCACTAAATCCAATTTCCAATCAGCGCTCAGAAGAACAAAGCACGCGTTCCTCGCGTGATCGTACTTCGTCGGAGTGCAAGCCGCTTCTCGACGCTGCCACCAAGGATTTGTTCCGCAAAAATGCTTTTCGCATCACCGGGCTTTCAGTTGATGCAACCACTCGCGAAGTTGACAGACACGCTGGCAAACTCAAGATGCTCGCGGAGTTTGGGCAAGATACACACACAGGGGGGGCAGCTTTTGCAATTAAACCCCCGCCGTCTCTGGATGACATTCGCGACGCAATTCAAAAAATTAAAGATCCGGAACAGCGGCTGATTGATGAATTTTTTTGGTTCTGGCCGCAAGAGTTCGGAAAAAGCCAATCCGATCCGGCGATTCAGGCTTTGGCAAAGGGCGATTCCAAAACGGCCGTTGAGATTTGGAACTCCAAAGAAGATTCTGCCACAGGTGGAATCGTTGCTTCTCACAACTTGGCGTTGATATATTACATCAAAGCCCTCGATTGGGAAAACTACTCTGTCAAGAATAACGTAGATGCGGAGCGGCGACAAAAAATTATCAACTACTGGAAAGAAGCTTTCAGGCTGTGGGACCTACTCGCGAATAGCGAACATTTCTGGGACATGGTTACAGCACGGATTCGCCAGTTGAACGAACCAAATCTGTCAACGGGTTTCTCACGCCGAATGCGTGCGACCTTGCCTGAATCTTTGGACAAGATAAACGCCGAGCTTGCCGTGGCCTTTGCTGAATCCGGCAAAATTGAAATTGCGCGCCTTCATATTGGATTTTTGCGCGGACCGGAACAACGACAGGATAAAATCGAAAAGATAGCCGAATTGGTTTTGACACCCGTTAGCAACCGGTTGAAAGAGCAGACAAAAAGCGCGCGCGGCCGGGGAGAACAACATCCGCCGGAGGCGGCTAAAATTGCGATTGAATTACTGCAACAATCTCGACAAGCCCTGATGCTGTTTGATCTCTTCTTTGGAAAAGACAACGAGTTGCGGAATGATCTTTTTGACGAAGTTGTGTCTGCGTGCAACCGCCTTCAAGTTGTTTATCACGACGAGACCAAGGATGAAACTGTCTGTCTCGAAATTCTTAACTCTATTTTATCGCTGGCCACCGCCATCGAGTTGAGGCAACAAATTGAAAAAAATATCAGCACGCTGACAGGTTTCATAGCTGATAAAACCCTGGAGCCCGTTTACGCGCTGCTGAAATCCATTCAAGAAAGCAAAGACCATCCGCGTTCTCGGCTTGGCAGGTTTAATGCGGAAGTTGCGAATGTCTTGATTTCAGCAACGGTCAGTTTGCCGCGTGGCTCGGACAGCCGCAATCAATTGTTCGATTCCGCAGCAATTGTTCTGCGCGGCATTTCACTCGAAGCCTGGAATACTCATCAAGACAGCAAAACAGCGGTTGCGGCAAACGAGCTTGCCATCAAATATGCAGTCGACCAGGAATTCAAACAGCGGTTGGCAGAGGATAAAGCAACCCTGCAACAGATGGGAGCGAAAGTGGCCGCAGCGGCGGCGGCCAAACGGGAGTCTTCAAAGCAAACTGGTATCGGTTGTCTAGTTGTCATCGCGATATTCATCGTTTTGGGCATTATTGGCTCGTATAATTCAACGAATTCTACTTCAAGCAACAGTTCCTACACGCCACCACCCGCGCCTAGCGCTCAGATAGATACACCGCCTCCAGTTTCCGCTAGCGGGAACTCTGGTGGAAATGAGTATAGCGTTCCAAGCTCTACGAGTAGCACACTAGACATTGAAAAGGCTGAAATCGAATCAGAACGGACAACACTTCAGGCTCTTGACGCTCAAGTCGATGAATTAGGCCGCGAGATTGAGAATGACCGGCTTTATCTGGATAGAACAAGCCAAGATGCCGTGGACGCGTTCAACGCCAAAGTTGACAGACACAATACCCTAGCCCAACAAGACAAGGACGCAACGGCTGCCTTCAATCAACGGGTAGATAACTATAACGCCAAATTGCGGCCATACGGCCGATAACATTATGAAATCAAAGCATGTTCCGAAGTTGTCGCAGAAAATGAGGCAAAAAGACCCGTTCGAGATTCGTAGTGTGGGAATCTCGCCGGAGGACGAAATCACAGCACTTTTTCGGAGTGTCATCAGCGCTAGTGTGGCACCCAATAAAACGCAAGTTGCAACTGCCGCCGTAGTGCCCTCGGATTACTTGAAAACGCTGATTTCGATTGCAACCAACACGTGGCGGGCAAAAACTAAAATGGTGGATCCATCAACCGGCGAAATTCGCGAAGACTTGAAGCGCGTTGGCCGCCACATAGAGGCGATTTACCGGAATCTTGCGGAAGTGGGCATTGTGATTCGGGATCATACTGGTGATGCCTATGATGAAGGTCAGCCTATGAAAGTTGTTGCCAGCAAACCAACGCCAGGCCAGGACAAAAAGCGTGTCAGCGAAACCTTGCTTCCCTCCATCTTCTGGAACAATCGGCTAGTCCAAAATGGAGAAATCGAAATTACCACACCGCTCACCTCACAAACGTCTGCTTAACCTAAATATTTTTCAAAATGAATAGCACCACCATAGATTTTGGTATTGATTTGGGCACAACTAACAGTGCTATCGCTGTCTTTTCTGGCAATCACGGAGAACCGACGAAGATTATCAAGAACACGACGGATGGTAATGACGCGGACATCACTCCTTCGGCTGTGTATATCAACAAAAAAGGAGTGTTGCGTGTGGGAAGACGCGCAAAAGACCGAATCGTTGACGAAGACGAAGACGTCCATATCGAATTCAAACGCCAGATGGGGACAGATCATGTTTACACATTCAGAAGCAGCGGCCAGAGCCGCTCGCCGGAAGAGCTTTCCGCAGAAATCCTAAAGTCATTGCGGGCTGACGTGCAACAACGGACAGGTGAGGTGGTCGAAGCTGCAGTGATTACCGTCCCGGCAGCATTTGAGCTGCACCAGTGCGAAGCCACTCGCAAAGCGGCACAACTTGCTGGCTTCAAGGAAAGTCCGCTCCTCCAAGAACCGGTTGCGGCGGCACTCGCCTATGGTTTCCAAGTTGATCAAGAAAAAGCTTACTGGCTCGTTTATGATTTTGGCGGCGGCACGTTCGACGCCGCTATCATCAAATCCGAGGAAGGGACAATCCACGTCGCTCATCACGGCGGCGACAATTTTCTTGGCGGGTCAAACATAGATTGGGCAATTGTCGAGAAGTTGATCGCGCCGCGTGTGATAAAGGATTTGGGGTTGTCTGATTTTACTCGCGGTAACAAAAAGTGGATACGGGCGTTTGCTAAACTGAAACGCGCCGCAGAAATTGCGAAAATTGACCTTTCTCGAAACGAGCGTGCAACATTGGAAGTGTGCAAATTCGCGGATGACAGCGGAGAGGAAATCGAATTTGAATGTGAACTGACTCGCGACGAGGTCGTGAATGTCGCTGAACCAATCATCCTCCGATCCGTGGAAATCTCGAAGCGAGTATTGAAGGAGCAAAAACTCGGCAAGGAAGCGATAAAGAAAGTTATCCTCGTCGGTGGCCCAACACTCGCACCCTATTTCCGGGATATTCTCACCGCAAAACTAGGAATTTCATTGGATCACAACGTTGACCCTCTCACCGTTGTTGCCAGTGGTGCTGCCGTGTTTGCAGGCACACAAAGGTTGGCCGTGCGCGCTGGCATACCGATTGCAGCGGGCGAATACCAACTCGAGCTCGCCAAGGCTTTCAAATCCGTCGGTCTGGACAGCGCACCAATGGTCGGCGGTAAGATTTTAGGGACCTCCACGCAGGATTTTACCGGGTTCACGTTAGAGCTGGTGAACATGAAAACCCAATGGCGCAGCGGAAAAGTCTTACTGCGGGCCGATGGAGTGTTCATGGCAAATCTCCATGCCGAAAAAGACGAGCGAAACACTTTTGCCGTTGAGTTGTATGACTCCAGCGGGCGGAAACAGAAAGTCAAACCTGAAACGCTGACCTACACCATCGGTATCGGCGGGGATGTGGAACAACCACTCATCAATCCAGTCGGAATTGCGCTTGTAAATAACGAATATGACCAACTTTTTGAAAAAGGACGAGGTTTGCCACTCAAGGCAACCAAGGATTATATCACCATCCATCCAATCAGACAGGGGCGGTCCGAGGATATTTTCAAAATTCCCGTAGTGGAAGGTGAAAACGAAAAAGCTGATCGCAATCGTTTTAACGGAGCACTTGAGATTCGTGGCGATATGATTCGGCGCGATCTGCCTGGTGGCAGCGAAGTGGAAGTGACTTTGAAAATGGACGAGTCGCGCCTGATTACCGTAACTGCTTATATCCCAATTCTCGACGAAGAGTTTCAGGCGAAAATAGAAATGAAACGCCACCAACCGAACCCCGATGACCTAAAAAAGGATTACGAGGCGGAAATGAAGCGTTTTCGCGAAGTAAAATCCAAAGCCGCCGGAACCGGCGGTGAGACTGCGGAAAGATTGGTCGGCGAAGTGGAAGCTTCACCTCTTGCACAAGAGGTCAAAGAAATCATTGCGGCTGCTAAAGCAGACCCAACCGCAGCATTGCAAGGTGAAAAGCGACTATTAGAATTAAAGCTAAAGCTGGATGAAGCCACCGATGCCTTGAAGTGGCCGGCACTCGTGACCGAATCTCGCGACTGGCTTGATTACTTGAATAAAGTTGCCGATCAACATGGCAACAGCCAGCAGAAACAGAAGGCCGAAACACTTGCCGCCGAGGTCGAGGAAATCATCCGGGAACGAAAAACGGACCGCATTCAGAAGCGTATAACCCAAATCACCGGGCTTTATTATGAAATCGTCATGGCCCAGCCAGGCTGGTGGGTCTATCAGTTTGAAAGGGTGGGCAAGAAACAGGAAGCCATGTCAGACCAGGAACGTGCCGTGCGGCTAATCAATCAGGGTCAGGATTGTTTGGCAAAAAACAACATCACGGGTTTACAAAACATCGTTCGTCAACTCTGGGATCTATTGCCGGATGAAACGGCAGAAGAAGCAAAGCGGGGATTTGGAGCAACCATCATGCACAAATAACTTAATGTCGTGAACGAACAAGATAACGAACTGCCGTCGCAAACAAGAACTGCTCTTGAAATATGTCTTGCTCAAATCCGGTTTGTTCGCGCCACCGAGCTTGCTCAATCACAACGATTTCTTGAAGCGGAAGCCGTCCTGATGCCCGATGGCATGCATCCCGACAAGCCGCGCGAACTGGATTTGCTAGCTCGGATTGCCGCTCGACAGGGACATTTTGATGATGCACGCCGTTTGTGGAATAAAGCGCTCCAAAATGAGCCAGAGAATGAAACCTACAGGCAGTGTCTTGTATCCCTAACTCCGGCTAGGAGAATTCCCATTTTGTTAGAAAAGTCGATAGACAAGGCACTGCCTGCATTGGTGTGGGGAACGATCGCTTTGAGTATTGTGGCTTTAGTTTTCTTCTTTTTCTTCATGAAATGAAATCTCGGCATTCCAACATCCGCAATGCGCCGGCATCGGCGGAACTCAAAGAGTTTGTGGAGGGACTCGCCAAGCGCGCCGAGGCGTTGAAACGTGGCCGCATTGACCCCCGCGAGGACAACATGCTCAAAATCACCACCGAAGGCCGCAAGGCCGCGCTGGATTTGCGGCTGATGAAACCCGGCCAGCCGGATGATCCGCAGAGTAAAGTTAATCTTGCCGTGGAAAAAATTCATCAGATTTGGGAGGCGACGAAGGATGATCGTTTGGCGCAGCTTGTGTTTTGCGATTTGTCCACACCGCAAGACCGCGGCTTTTCCGTTTACAATGACATGGCCGACAAATTGAAACGCCTGGGCATCCCGGAAAACGAAATCGCCTTCATTCAGGATTACGACGCCGACAACGCGAAGCTGGCGTTGTTCCGTTCCGTCCGCGCGGGCAAAGTCCGTGTCCTGTTCGGCAGCACACAGAAAATGGGTTCGGGAACGAACGTGCAGGAACGATTGATTGCCTTGCATCACCTCGACGCGCCGTGGCGACCGGCTGACGTGGAGCAGCGCGAGGGACGTATTCTCCGGCAGGGCAACAAAAACTCCACCGTGCACATTTACCGTTACGTCACCGAAGGTTCGTTCGATGCCTACATGTGGCAGACGTTGGAGACGAAGGCGAAGTTCATCTCTCAAGTGATGAGCGGCGATATGACCATCCGTCGCCTTGAAGACATGGACTCCGCCGCGTTGACCTATGCCGAGATCAAAGCCATCGCGTCCGGCAATCCACTCGTCATTGAAAAGGCCCAGGTGGATGCCGAGTTGATCCGGCTGACCCGGCTGCGCTCCGCCCATGCCGAGGAGCAGTATCGCATCCGCGCCAGCCTGCGCCATTCCCGCGAGGAGGTGCAGACCTGGACGGAACGGCTCGCAAACATGCGCGAGGATTTGACTCTTCGGCAGGATACTTCCGGCGACAAATTTCGCGTCGAGTTGGATAAGCAAACTCTGGACAATCGCGGCATCGCCGGGGAATTGCTGTTGCGGCGGGCGGAGAAGATCAAAACCCGGTTCGGTGAGGACATCCGCCTTGGACGCTTTGCCGGATTTGATTTGTTCATCCGTGCCGGTTTCAACAACACCGCCGAACTCATTTTGCGCGGCAGTAACAGTTACAGCACCCGCGTCATGGACACGGCGCTGGGCACCATTCGCTCGCTCGAATCCGTGGTGCAGGGATTTGAGGAACGCGCCGCGCGGTTGGAATCCGACATCAAGGATTCGCAAAAGCGCGCAACCGAACTGGAAGCCAAGGTCGGCTCGCCCTTCGAGAAGGAGGAGCGGTATCATCATCTGGCGAGACGCCAGTCGGAAATCGAAGAGCAGCTTGACCTCACAAAGAATCAGGCACCGAGCCAGGTGGATGCTGCGGCCACGGACGAGCGCGAGGAAAATTCCGAGAAGCAAACCGAAACAAAATCAATCCAGCAGACCCGGCAGGCTGCGGTTCGTGTATGAATTCAGAAGACCGATTGAAGCGTTTGTTCGCAGCTTCACCAGAACAGATGGAGGCCATTGACGGCATTCTTGAATTTGGAGTTCAGAAAAGACCAATGGCAACGCCTGGCCCACTTCTCATGGGAATGTCGGCTTCCGCAAAGCTGCTTGGCGTCAGCCGCGCGACCCTCTGGCGGATGACCAAAGCCGGATTGCTGCAAAAGATTGAAGTGCTGCCCGGTAGCTTCCGGCTTCGCCGCGCCGATCTGGAGGCCATCGCCGCCGGCCAAAGAAATGTTGGCTCTTCCTAACGCGGATTCACGGCGTCATACGACCATTGAACAAAATCGGTTTCCTGCAACCGACGATCTGCAAATTCACGAACGCAAAACCTCAAAATCGCGGAACGATGTTCGCTCGCGCCGTGTGTTTGGAAATGTGTTTGTGGATGTGTTTGTTTTTGTTCGCCACATTTCAGGGAGTTCGCCTTGTCTCACAAAAATGGCTCCAAATGGAGAAAACGCATAAAACCAAACAAATACGGCCCTGAAACGTGAGTCTCAGGGCCGTAAATTGGTTGCGGGGCCAGGATTTGAACCTGGGACCTTCAGGTTATGAGCCTGACGAGCTACCGGGCTGCTCCACCCCGCGATTAGGAATCAGCAATATGGCCGACACGTGCAGTCAGCGCAAGATGTTTCGGCTTCTATTCAGAACGGAGAAACTCCATAACGCACCCAATAGCCCAACAGTTTCACAAACTCCAGCCGGACCCGGTTGCCGATCCGATTGTGTGACCAATCGGCGCGGGCTGATGCAAAATACGACGGGCGCGAAAAAAACATTATCTCCGGCGCGTCATGCCGGAAACACGCGAGCGCCCGGCGCGAATGATACCATGAAGTGACGAGGATGACGCGTTTGAGGTTCTGTTCCCGGAGCAGTGGGACGGTGAACTGCGCGTTTTCTCTGGTGGTCTTGGATTGATTTTCCATCTCAATCACGTTGGCCGGCACTCCCGCCGCCACCAGCAAATGCCGGTTGATTTCACCATCACCCGCCCCGCTGATGATGATGCGCGGGGCGACGTGTTCCTTGAACAGTTCCGCCGTCCGTTCCGACCGCTCATGCGAGCCCCCACCCAAAAGGACGAGGACATCCGCCTTCACCGGACCGCTGTCCACGGTCAAAAACAGCCCGGGAAAAACCAGCGCCGCCACGACCAGCAGCAGCAAAAAAAGGAAAATCCCGAGCGCGGTTCGTTTGATCAGCTTTCTCACGCGCGGAAATTGAACAGCAAAGACGCCGGGGCGCAAAGTTTTAAAGCCACGTTGTCACTTGTCTCCCGGAACAGTCAACCATACAGCGGCCCGAAGTTCTGGCAGGCGCGATAGTCCGCCGCCTGCGGCTCCAGCGCGCCAAACAGGTTCCATGAACTCGGCCGGAAGACCTTTTTCTCGGCCACGTTGTGCATCGCCACCGGAATGCGCAGCATCGAGGCCAGCGCAATCAGGTCGGCGCCGATGTGCCCATAGCTGATGCTGCCGTGATTGGCGCTCCAGTTGTTCATCACGGTGTAAACGTCGCGGAACGCGCCCTTCCCCGTCACGTTCGGCGCAAACCACGTCGTCGGCCATGACGGATTGGTGCGTTCGTCCAGGGCCTGATGCACTTTGGCCGGCAAATCCACCGACCAGCCCTCGGCAATTTGCAAAGCCGGACCGAGCCCCTTCACCAGGCTGAGGCGGCACATCGTCATCGGCATCCCGCCGCGTGACAAATAGCACGACGAAAAGCCGCCGCCGCGGAAATACTCGTAAATCGCCGCCGGCCAGGAAGTCGCGGCCAGACATTTTTCCGCTTCGGCCTTGGATATTTCCCAGAACGGCTTCATCGCCGGCTTGCCGTCGTGCGATTGTTCTCCGGAACCGTCGAGCGTGGCCGCCCCGGAGTTGATAAGGTGCAGCAGACCGTTCTCGGCGTTGCCGGACAAGGTATGGCCGGTGACGCGCTTCACCGCGTCCGGACTCCAATACGTGCGCACGTCGGCAAAAATCTGCGCGGTGTTCGTCAGCAAATAGCCAAACAACATGCACGCGCCGTTGAGGGCATCGTTTTCCGTGGCGAAAATCATCGGCGGACGGATGCCGTTCCAGTCAAACGAAGAGTTCAGGATCGCCTCCATGAAATCGCCGTTGGGATAGTGATCCGTCCAATGCCGCTGGCCCTGGAAACCGCCGGCGATGGCGTTGTGGCCGAGCGCCTCCTCGCCGAACCCGAGTTCCGTCAGGCGCGGGTTGCCGACCATCAGGTCGCGGGCAATCATCGTCATCTTCACCACCGTTTCCCATTCCCGATCCTTGCGCGCGGCGTCGCGCCGTGACTTCGGCGGGTTCCAGTCCCTGCCCTCCTGGCAGTTCGCCCGCGTCCAGGCATGGGCGCGCTTGAACTCGCGCTCGTCATAGATTTTCTCCTCGATGCGCCGGACCAGTTCCGTCATGTCCACGCACTCGACGCGCAGGCCGAGAAAACTTTCAAAAAAGGATTGTTCGACGATCGAGCCGGCAATGCCCATGGAAACGCCGCCGAGCGACAAATAACTTTTCCCGCGCATGATGGCGGTGGCCAGGCCGGCCCGCGCAAAGCGCAGCAGCTTTTTCTGAACATCGGGCGGGAGGCTGCCATCACCGCCATCCTGCACGTCGCGCCCATAAATGCTGAAGGCCGGCAGGCCTTTCTGGTTATGCCCCGCGAGCACGGCTGCCAAATAAACCGCGCCGGGCCGTTCGGTGCCGTTAAAACCCCACACGGCCTTCGGCATCAACGGGTCCATGTCCATCGTCTCGCTGCCGTAACACCAGCACGGGGTGACGGTGAGTGACAAGCCCACGCCTTCGCGCGCAAATTTTTCGGCACACGCGGCGGCCTCGGCCACCCCGCCGATGCAGGAATCCGCGATGACACACTGGACCGCCTTGCCGTTCGGGTAACGGAGGCTGGCCGACAGGAATTTCGCGGCGTTTTTCGCCATGGCCATGACCTGTTTTTCGAGCGATTCGCGGACGCCCTGGCGCCGGCCGTCAATGGTCGGGCGGATGCCGATTTTGGGAAGGGATCCGATGAGGGGAAATGGATTTTTCATAGGCAATGATTCCGAGTTTTGCAAGCGGCCATAACCCTGTCACTTCTATTTTTGTTTTACCTTCGAACTTTTCCCGGCGGTTTGGGTTTGCGGCCTGGTTTCGCCCGGTGTGGCCATCCGGGAATTTGCATTGCCAAATGTGCCAAGCGCCGCAAAATGGGAACGCTTATGACCTATTGGCGATGGTCCGTCTGGTTTGTCACCTTTCGTTTGTTGATTCTGAATCCGGCTTTTGCCACGCCGGCCGATTCACCGGAAGCCGGCTCTTCCAGCTATCGGTACGCGGGCGATGATTTGGGGGCGGTTTACAGCCCGCAGGAGACGGCGATCAAATTGTGGGCGCCCACGGCGAAAGCCGTTCGTGTGCTTCTTTTCAATGATGCCACAAACGACGCCCCTCAGTCCGTTGCCATGGTCCGCGATGGCGATGGCATCTGGTCCGCCCACTTAACCGGGGATCTGGATGGGAAGTATTATTTGTATGAGATCATCCATCAGGCGGCGGGGTCGGACCCGCCGGTGGTTTATCGCGTCAACGATCCCTACGCCCGCGGCTGTTCGGCCAATACAGGCAGGACTTTGATTTACGACCCAAAAAAAACCAACCCCGAGGGATGGGACGGGGATCGCTTCGTCAGCTTGAAGCACAACGTTGACGCCATTTTGTATGAAGTGCATATCCGCGATTTTTCCATCAACCGAAATTCCGGCATCTCCGACGACCATCGCGGAAAATTTCCGGGCATGGTTCAAGAGCACACCCGGACGCCGGCGGGCGAAGCGAGCGGAATAGACCATTTGAAAGAGCTCGGCATTTCCCATGTTCACCTGTTGCCGGCGTTTGATTATGCCGGCGGCGACGAGACGCAGAAGGTGGATGATTATTCCTGGTATAACTGGGGTTATGATCCGTTTCTCTACAACACTCCGGAAGGCTCCTACGCCACCGATCCCGATGGCACCACCCGGCAGCGGGAGTTCAAGCAAATGGTCCAGGCCTTTCATGCCCATAACATCGGTGTCGTCATGGATGTGGTGTACAATCACACCGCCGCCACCGGGTCCAGCCCGGCGTCCATTTTCGACAAGGTGTTTCCCCGTTACTATTATCGCATCGACGCCAACGGCAGCTATGCGAATGGGACGGGTTGCGGAAACGAATTCGCCTCAGAAAAGCCGATGGCGAGGAAATTCATCGTGGATTCCATAAAATATTGGATGACCGAATATCATGTTGACGGATTCCGGTTCGACCTGATGGGCATGGAAGACCGCGACACCATGGCAGAGGTTTATCGCGAGGCCCGGAAGCTCAATCCGAACGCCATCATTTATGGCGAAGGCTGGCAGATGGAGCACGTGCTGCCGCCCGATCGGATGATGACCCAAGCCCACGTGGCCGGCACGGGCATGGCCGCATTCAATGACGGCATCCGGGACAACGTCAAAGGCGATTATGCCGACGGAAAAGCGGACGGATTCATTCAGGGCGCCGCGCCTCAATATGGCGGCATGGAGCGTTTCCATTTGAACATCAAAGGGCAGAGCACCGGCAGGGACCAGGAGAGCATCGCGGTTTTTTCTCCAAATGAAACAGTCAACTACGCTTCCGTCCATGACGACCTCTGCCTCTGGGACAAGCTGCTGATCTCCGCCCCGGAGGTGCCGGAGACCCTGCGCATCAACATGGACCAGCTGGCGGCCGGCATACTGTTGACCTCCCAGGGAATTCCCTTCCTTCATGCGGGCGACGAATTCCTAAGGTCCAAGCATCTGAATTCAAACAGCTACAACAGCAACGACCCGCTCGTCAATCCGATCGACTGGTCGTTGAAAACCAAGCACAAGGACGTGTTCCAGTTTTACCAGGGACTGATCGCTCTCCGGCGGGCGCACCCTGCCTTCCGCATGACCGATAAGGCCCGGGTGGATGAGGCTCTGAAATTCGCGCCGGTGGTTCCGGCCGATGTGGTTGAATACGTTCTGAAGAACCATGCGAACGGCGACAGTTGGAAGACCATCCTGGTGATTTTTAACGGCACCAAAGAATCCAAGGATCTGACGGTTGCCGGCGACTGGGCCATCGTGGCGAATGACAAAGCCGCAGGCACGAGAACATCGGAAACAGCGAAGAACAAAATACATGTCGCGCCATTCTCGCTGGTGATCGCTCACACGGACGGCGCGTATCAGCTCGACGCCAATCCATGAAATTAAAGCTCTGACGCCAGGAAAATATGTCGGATGGAAACCGCTTTGCGGGGCAGGTAGTGGCGCTCCGTCAAAATGACCGCCCCGAAAATCCCGCACTGGCTAAAATTTGCGGATTTGATAAGGTGGCCCGCGATGTTCAGTCCTTTAGCCAACCAACGCGTGCTGGCGGTGCTCACCGAGTTTGGCCAGATCACCTTGCTGGCCAAGGAAGCGGTTTCGTCGCTGCTCAAGTGGCGTGTCTCCTGGCGCGATCTGCTTTACCAGATTTATTTCATCGGCATCAAGTCCCAGTCGGTTGTCCTCATCACCGGCGCGTTCACCGGCATGGTGCTCGGCGCCCAGACCTATTTCCAGTTTCACAAGGTCAAGATGGACACCGCCACGCTCGCGGTCGTCGGCGTTTCCATGTGCAGCGAACTCGGCCCGGTGTTGACGGCGTTGATGGTGGCCGGGCGCGTCGGGGCGGCGATTGCCGCCGAGATCGGCACCATGCGCGTGACGGAGCAGATTGACGCACTCCGGGCGCTGGCCACGCACCCGGTGGATTATCTGGTGCTGCCCCGGTTGATTGCGGCGCACGTGGCGCTGCCAATCCTCACGGTGGAATCCATCGTCGTCGGCATCCTGGCCGGTTATTTCGTGGGCGTGAACGTGCTCGGCATCGAGCCAACCTATTTGTGGGAGAACATGCTCCGCTACACCCACCAGGTGGATGTGGTCATCGGCCTGATCAAGGCGTTCACCTATGGCGGCATCATCGCCCTCATCGGCTGTTACAAGGGCTTGACCTGTGGACTGGGCGCGGAGGGTGTCGGACGCGCCGCAACGGAAGCCGTCGTCTATTCGTCCATCACCATCCTGATCGCGAACTTTTTCCTCACGCTCGTCATGGGCAAACTCGTGGGGCTGTTATGATTGAGGTCCGCGATTTGCACAAGGATTTCGGCGGACAATCCGTCCTGGACGGGGTGAGCTTTCGGATTGATAACGGCGAATCGGTCGCCATCATTGGGCGCAGTGGCAGCGGCAAGAGCGTATTGCTCAAACATCTCATCGGCCTGATGCAGCCGGATACGGGGGCGGTGCTCATTGACGGCGAAAACATCGTGCCGATGAACGAGCGACAGTTGCTGCGCGTGCGCCGGAAATTTGGCATGGTGTTCCAGGGTGCTGCGTTGTTTGATTCCATGACCGTGGCTGAAAACGTGGCGTTTGGCCTGCGCCGGCATGAACATCTGACGGAACGCGAGATCGCCGACCGCGTGGCCGGGATCCTGGAAATGGTGGATTTGTCGGGCACGGAAAACAAGCAGCCCGCCGAGCTGTCCGGCGGCATGCGCAAACGCGCCGGGCTGGCCCGGGCCATCATTTACGAGCCGCAAATCGTGCTGTACGATGAACCGACGACGGGACTGGATCCGATTGTGTCGGACAGCATCGACCAGTTGATGGTGCGGGTGCGCGACCGGCTCAAGGTGACGACGGTGGTGGTGACGCACGACATGCGCACCGCCCGGCGGGTCGGGCAGCGGGTGCTGATGTTGCATAACAAAATGATTTATGCGAACGGCACCCCGGACGAGATTTTCGCATCGACCGACCCGGTGGTGCGGCAGTTCATCGACGGGGTCGCCGATGCGAAGGAATGTTTGACTTGAGTCATGGATAAATCGCGATTGGAAATCAAGGTCGGCCTGTTTGTGTTCATCGGGCTGGTGTTGCTGGCGGCCATGCTGATCCAGTTCAGCAAGGGTGCCAGCCTGTTCCGCGGCACCTACGAACTGCGCCTGCACGCCAGCAACGTCGGCGGCCTCAAACAGCGCGCCGGCGTGCTCCTCGCCGGCGTCCAGGTCGGCACCGTCTCCGACATCCGGCTGGCCGATGACGGCCGCAGCGTGACCATCCTCCTGAGAATTTACGACCAGAACAAAATCTATCACGATGCGCGGTTCGTCATCGAACAGTCTGGCTTCCTCGGCGACCAGTATGTGTCCGTGATTCCCACCACCAATTCATTGCCGTTCCTGGAGGACGGCGCGGACGTGGTCTGCCAGGAGCCATTCAACCTGCAGGAGCTCGCGCGCTCGACCTCCGGATTCATCAAGCGGATTGACGATACCGCCCGGAAGCTGGATGACTCGGTCACGGACCTGCGACGCGTGGTGTTAAACGAACAGACATTGACGAATTTTTCCACCACCATGAACAACATGCGCTCGTTTTCGGAGCAGGCGCTGGGCGCGATCGGCGACATCAACTCGCTGATCGCGACCAACGGGGAACAGGTCGATCTCGCCGCCAGCAATCTCGTTTCCTTCTCGCAGGCACTGATCGGGCTGGCCGGTTCCGCCCAGACCCTGCTGACCACCAACGGCACGGACATCACCGCCGCGGTAAAAAACATTGAATCTTCGACCGAAGTATTGAAAAGTCTCGTGAATGACATCCAATCCGGCAAGGGACTTGCTGGCACGGTGTTGCAGAACGAACAACTCAGCACCAATGTGCAAACCATTGCGAACAATCTCGCCGTGGCCTCGAGCAATCTGAACCGGCTCGGACTGTGGCACTTTCTCTGGCATAAGGAACCGGTGCGCCCCCCGCCGGGCGGGTCAACGGCCACCAACACTCCCAGCAAACCATGACCGCACTCTGGGCCATCCGCGTCCTCTTTTTAAGCCTTTGCATCACGGCCGGCTATGCCATCAGCCAGGTGCGCGAGGAATTTACCGGGATGAGCCACAGCGGTTTGATTGGCATTGCCGTGGGCTTCGGCTTCGGCGGATGGATGATTGCCGTGGACGAAATGCTCAAGGGGTTTTCGCTCCGCGCGTTTTCGGCCACCACCTTCGGGCTGCTGCTCGGCACGCTCGTCGCGCTGTTGATTGACCGCTCCGGCTTGTTTGACAACGCCGAGCCAAAAGTACAATGGCTCATCCGCCTCGGGCTGTTCCTCGGCTTTGGTTACATCGGCATCATCCTCGCCATGCGCAGCAACAAGGAGGATTTCTCGCTGATCATCCCGTATGTCCGTTTTGCGCCCCAAAACAAGCCGGACAACCTGCTGTTGCTCGACACCAGCGTCGTCATTGATGGCCGCATCGCCGATTTGATTGAAACCCATTTCCTCGAGGGTTTGATCGTCGTGCCCCGCTTTGTATTGAAGGAAATCCAGCAGATTGCCGACTCCGCCGATGCCATCAAACGCGCTCGCGGCCGGCGCGGACTGGAGATGCTCAACCGCCTGCAGCGCAACACCAACACCGAAGTCCGCATCCATGACGGCGATTTTCCCGAGGAGAAGGAAGTGGACACCAAGCTGATCCGCCTGGCCCGCAACCTCAATGCCCGGCTGTTTACCAACGATTACAACCTGTCCAAGATCGCCGAGTTGCAAAAAGTCAGCTGCGTGAACCTGCACGAAGTCTCCAAATGCCTCAAAGTAACCTTGCTGGCCGGTGAAATTTTACAATTGAAAGTCGTCCGTGAGGGCAAGGATAAGGGACAAGGCGTCGGCTATCTGCCCGACGGCACCATGGTGGTCGTCAACAACGGCCAGCCCCACATCGGCCAACAGATCGAAGTCCAGGTCCAGACCCTCCTGCAAACCGGCGCGGGAGTGATCGTCTTTGCTGAAACGAGAACGCCTACCGTCTGAAACTCATTTCGCACCCGCACCCTTCCGCCATGCCACTGGTCACCATTTCCAAGGAATTGAGCGATATGGAAGCGCAAATGAAACGGGCCCGGCTCGAAGCCGCAGGCTTTCATCCAGTCATCGCGAACGAAGCCACCGCCCTTTGGATGGGCAACGCCATCACCACGGACAGCATCCTGGTGCAAGTCCCGGAAACTGAGGCCGCCAACGCGAAGGAATTTCTCGCCGCGCCGCCCGTCACGCCCGCTGAATGATTGGAGGAGTCAAGGGAACGAGACTCTGACATTCAAATGACTTCCCGGAAATTAAAACTGCTCCGCCGGCTCAAGCAAATCCTGCCCGGCGAAATTGTCCTGGCCCCCGACACGCTCGCCCATTACGCCGGCGACAAGTGGTTTGCCTCACACCTGCCCGACGCCGTCGCCCTGCCCCGCTCCACCCAATCCGTTTCGACCCTGCTGCGGTTTGCCAACGAGCATAAAATCCCCGTGACGCCGCGCGGTGCGGGTCACGGCTACGTTGGCGGTTGCGTGCCGGTACACGGCGGCATTGTGCTTTCACTGGAACGCCTGAACCGAATCCAGGAGATCAACGCCGCCGATTTCGTCGCCGTCGTCCAGCCGGGCGTGAACACCAAAAAGCTTCAAGACGCGGTGGAGCGGCGCGGACTATTTTATCCGCCCGACCCAGCCAGCCGCGCGGACAATTTCATCGGCGGCAACATCGCCACCAACGCCGGCGGCCCGCGCTGCCTGAAGTACGGTGTCACCCGCGATTATGTCCTCGGCCTCGAGGTCGTCCTTGCCGACGGCACGGTTGTCCGCCTCGGCAGCCGCACCCACAAAAACAAGACCGGCTTCGATCTCCACCGCCTGTTTGTCGGTTCCGAGGGCCTGCTGGGCGTGGTCACCGAGGCCACGCTGAAATTGATTCCGTTGCCACCGTTCCGCGCCACCCTCGCCGTCGGGTTCAAGGCCATGCCCGCGGCCGTGCGTACGCTGCACGCAATTTTCCGCGCCGGTTTCCTGCCCTGTGCCCTTGAACTGGCCGACGCATTCACGCTCGCCGCGGCGCACAAACGCACCAGAAGCGAACACCTGCGCGACTGCGGCGCCCATTTGATTGTGGAATTGGACGGCCAGAAGGATTCCGTGCGTCGCGAGATCCGGGATTTGGAGAAAATCATCCGCCGGCAAAAGCCGTTGTTTCTCGAGCGCGGCCTGGGTGCCGCCCAATGCGAAGCCGTCTGGAAAATCCGCCGCGAATTTTCCTACGCCCTCCGCGACACCGGCCTGACCAAGCTCAACGAGGACGTGGTTGTGCCGCGCAGCCGGTTGGAAGACCTGTTCGAGTTTGCCGCCCGGCTGCAGAAAAAGCACGGCCTGCCCGTCGCCTGTTTTGGCCACGCCGGCGACGGCAACATCCACACCAACGTGATGGTGGACTACACGCAGCCCGGAGCCATCCGTCGGGCCGAAGCTGCGCTGGACGAACTGTTCCGCTGGGTGATTGGCGTCGGCGGCGCGATCAGCGGTGAACACGGCATCGGTCTGGCGAAAAAGCGCTGGTGGCCACAGGCAGTTTCACCGGAAGCGCGCGAACTCCATCGGGTCGTAAAGCAGGCGCTCGACCCGAAGCGCATTCTCAATCCCGGCAAGTTTGTGTGATGCCGCGTCCATGGCATAAACCCACCCAACTCCGCATACGAAACTTTGACGCAGGTACGACAAAGTTCCGTGTGCGCCATCCATGGAGAAAAGCTACTTCACCAGTTCAAAATCCACCGGGTCGCCGGAGGCGGAATCCTTGCACATCCAGACCTGGAATTTTCCCGGCTCCACCAGCCAGTGGCCTTTCGTATCGTAATAGCCCAGTTCCTTGTCCGCAAGGGTGAACGTCACGTCGCGGGACTCGCCCGGCTGCAGCCGCACTTTCTGGAAGCCTTTCAACTCGCGCACCGGACGCGGCCCGGCGGAAGCCGCCACATCCCGAATGTAAAGTTGCACGACTTCCGTTCCGGCGCGGGCCCCGCTGTTTTTCAGATTCAACTTCGCGGTGATCGGTTCACCCACTTTCATTGTCGGCGCGCTCAATTCCATTTTTCCGTATTCAAACGTGGTATAGGCGAGCCCGAAGCCAAACGGATACAGCGGAGTGTTCGGCCCATCCTCGTAATTGCCCTTGTACTCGGCCAAGCCCGGCCGGCCGGTGTTGAAATGATTGTAATATATCGGCACCTGGCCGACGCTATAGGGAAATGTCGTGGTTAACCGTCCCGCCGGATCAACGTCACCGAACAAGACGTCCGCCACGCCATTGCCGCCCTGGATACCGGGAAACCACGCCTCTAAAATTGCCGCCGCCTTTTCCTGGAGGCGCGGCAGAGCCAGCGGACGGCCATTGAATAACACCACAATCACCGGTTTGCCCGTGGCCGCGACGGCATCAAAAAGTTCCTGCTGCCGGCCGGGCAGGTTGAGGTCGATGCGGCTGGAGGATTCTCCGCTCCAATCGCGTGGTTCGCCCAGCGCCATGATCACCACGTCCGCGGCGTTCGCCACCGCCACCGCCCCCTCGATTTCATTCGTGCCCGTAGGTTGGTCGATGAAGGGCGGAGGAGCGCCAAAATGCTGTCGCGTCTGGCCGCTGCCGGGCTCAATCATGGCACAACCGCGCGCCACCGTCAGTTGGGCGTCCGCCGGAAGCTTCTCCCTCACGCCCACCGCAAGGGAAACGACGTCTTCAGCGTGAGCGCGGGAAGCCCAGCAACCGACAAGCTCCTCAGCTTCCTCGGCAAACGGTCCGATGAGCGCGACCTTTTTTGCCTGACGCGAAGCCGGCAAGGCACTACGTTCATTTTTCAGCAACACGCACGATTTGGCCGCAGCCTCGCGCTCCAGCGCCAGCGCGTCCGGCAGGAGATACGCCGTTTGACAACGCGTTTCATCCACGTATGGATGGTCAAACAGACCCTTGGTAAATTTCACCGTGAGGACCCGCCGCACCGCCTCGTCCACGACGGAGATCGGCACTGTCCCCTGCTCCACCTGCTCCTTCAAGGTATCAGGGTAGTTCGTCGAGGCCATCTCCATGTCCACGCCGGCAGTGATGGCCAGCCGCGCCGCTTCAGCCTCGTCCGCCGCCACGCCATGCGCAATCAATTCATTGACGGCATCCCAGTCGCTGATGACGTAGCCGGGAAAATGCCATTCGTCGCGAAGAATTTCCGTGAGCGTGTGGTGATTGCCGCTGGCCGGCAGGCCGGACAGGCAGTTGAACGCGCTCATGACCGTCCAGGCGCCCGCATCCACGCCAGCCTTGAACTGCGGCAGATAAAAATTGCGCAGGGTGTATTCGGAAATTTCCGTGGTGTTGTAATCGCGTCCGCCCTCCGCCGCGCCATAGCCGACATAATGTTTCAGACACGCCACCACCCGGTCGGGGTCGGCCACGTTGGTTCCCTGAAATCCACGCACGCTGGCCGCCGCGTCGAGCATGCCCAGCCACGGGTCCTCGCCAAAACCCTCGGCGATGCGTCCCCAGCGCGGATCGCGCGCCAGGTCCACCATCGGCGCAAACACCCAGTCGATACCCCCCGCCGCCGTCTCCCGGGCGGAAATCGTCTGGGTCCGCTCGAACAATTCCGGCTCCCAGGCGCATGCCTGTGCCAGTGGAATCGGGAAAGTCGTTCGAAAACCGTGGATCGAGTCGTGCCCAAAAATCAGCGGGATGCCCAGGCGGCTTTGCTCCACGGCAATGTGTTGCAGTTTGTTTCGCATCACCGGCGTTTCGATCAACGTCGAACCGTCGAGAAAGGAGCTGATATCTCCGCGCGCAATCCGCCCGGCATATACCTTGTCCGGGTCCTGGTCAAAACCCGTCTGCCATAGCTGGCCGATCTTTTCATTCAAAGTCATCTGTTGCAACAAATCATGCACACGCTCCGGGACCGGCCGCGCCGGGTTTTCATACACATCCATCTTCCCGTTTTTATTCAGGTCAATCCAGCCGGCGCGATAAAGGGAAGGTTCAGCGGCGGAGGCAACGAGCACCATGGCCAGGCCGGCAATCAGAGGGGCGGATTTCATGGTCAAACTTTGCCTGCGCAGCCGGGAGAGTGCAAATGGTTTTCCTGGGTCAACGGCGCGGTAACGTCGCTGCCGCGGCGCGATTCCCCGCATCACATAACCGGCAAAACCGGCGCGCCGTAGCGGCACTACACCTCCGCTCCCACCAGCACCACAAACTCCCCCTTCAAATTTCGCGTTTTTGCCACCATCAGTAAATCAGCAGGCTTGCCGCGCAGATATTCCTCGAACTTCTTCGTCAACTCACGGGCCAACACCACGTCGCGCGCCGGGAAAACCAGGTTGAGTTCGCCCAGCAGTTTTTCCACGCGATACGGCGACTCGTAAAACACGAGCGTGCCGGTGACCGTCTTGAGCGATTCCAACTGGTTCCGGCGCTGGCCGGATTTGTGCGGCAGGAAACCGACGAAATGAAACTCCTCCGTCGGCAAGCCGCTTGCCGTCAAACCCGCAACGAGCGCGCAGGCGCCCGGGACCGACTCGACGCGGAAGCCCGCCGCGATCGCCGCCTTCACCACGCGTTCGCCCGGGTCGCTGATGCCAGGACTCCCCGCGTCCGTAACCAGTGCCACCTTTTCGCCGCGCCGGAGACGGTCGATGATTTCCTCGCTGCGCCGGGCCTCGTTGAACTGGAAATAGCTGAGCAAGGGTTTGGCGATTCCAAAATGCTTCAGCAATTGTCCGGAGTGGCGCGTGTCCTCGGCAGCGACGACATCGCACTCGCGCAATACGCGCAGCGCGCGGAGCGTGATGTCCTCAAGATTGCCAATGGGCGTGGCGACCAGGTAAAGCGTGGCCGGCATGAGCGGCGGCAATTCGGCGTCCATGTCTTGACTTAAACAGAAATTGAGCGTGAAATAAATCGGATTCGGCGTCAAAACAATCACATGAAAAATCGCATCGCGATAATAATCGCCGCGCTTTTATTCGGCGCGATTGTTTTGAAAGCCAGCGATGGGCCGGATGGAAATTCGATATACGATCCCAATCCGAATCATCTTTGGAACCGGCTGAATGCCACGCTATTTGAGCGGACGGCACAAGACGGGAAAAAATTCGGCCTGGATGAACTGGACATTCTTTACTGGGGCAGAACGACAAATCTGCTGGCCGGGACTTCCCATCGCAAAGCCCTCGATATCCTTGACGAGTTCATTCAAACGCATGGCGAAAAGCAGATCCACGATCCGCTAAAGCGCGCCCTGCTCCAGCGCGATTTATGGGAATTGTTCGACTGGTCAACCGGATACACCTCGAGTCCAGATGGAAAGCTTGCGCGCCGCGAACTTCAGTCACGCCTCGCCATCGCCATCCGCCGGCTGGCGCTCACAACCAACGAAATCGCCGTCTTGCCCGACAATTACGCGCGAACCACCAAAATTTCCGCGCCCGACCTGCCCGCCGGCCTGGACCAAACCAATGGCGACTGGTTAAGCGTCAGCGACCAAAATGACAGCCTGATCGTGCCCACGCATGTTGCCTCATTTCGCGGACATTCGACGTTTCAGGTGCTGGTTCACTTCCCGGAAGGACGGCAAGCTGCCATTGCCTATCTTGACCAATTGCGCCGGTTTGAACATGTCTGGATTTATGTGACCAATACCTCTCCATTCGCCACGACCAATGAGCCGCGCGAAATCCTGTCCCTCAATCCCCATCTGCCGCAGTTTCCCACCAACACCGAATGGGCGCTCGTCCGCCGGATGTGCGCCATTGACGCCGATGGCAACATCCAGCCGACGCCGGTCATGGAAAACGTCCAGATGCGACGTTATTATACCTTCACCGATCAGTTGATAACCAACAGTGGCGGCGGTGTGAACTTAATCATCCCGCAAAATTGTTATGAGTTTCAAATGAACCGCAGGCGGAACTGCGAACTGCGGGAACTTGGCCAGCATGAAAAGGGTTTTAATTTCGTGCATTTCATGGGCATGGGTTTTGACCAGTTTGAATACACGTCCAGGAATGCCTCCAACAAGGTGGAAGTTCTTGACTCGGCCAAGCTCCAGTCCGTCACGTTGAACACCTGCATGCAATGTCATTCCGGTCCGGGACTTTTTTCCGTGAACAGCTACACGCGATCCCTGTCTTTTTTTTCCGAATCGCCGCAACGTCCGGCCAATTTGACCCCGCTCGACTTCAATCGTGAAATCGAGAGCACCATTTATTGGAAACAACGCCAGTTTGACTGGGGTTTGTTACAGGGAATCTGGCGTCAGGAAAACTGATTTGAAATCCGCTGCAAAGTTCCCCGTCGCTTTGGGCGGCTGGCTAAACTAAACTCGGTTGAAACATATGAAAAGACTCCTCCTGATCCTGTTGGGAATCGTTTCGATTGCCGGCTATTCAATCGCGCAAAACGCCAAACCGCCGGTTCGCATTGCCATTGTGGGTCTGGCCCATGATCACGCCCTGGGATTCATTCCCCGATTGCAGGGTCAGACGGATGTGCAACTGGCCGGCATTGTAGAGACCAACCAGACGCTCATCGCTCGCTATTCGCAACGGTTCAACCTCGGTTCAAACCTGTTTTATCCAAGCCTCGAAGCCCTGTTTGCCAAAACCAACGTGCAGGCGGTGGCGACCTTCACCTCGACATTCGAGCATGCACACGTGGTGGAAGCATGCGCCGCGCAGGGCGTGGATGTGATGATGGAGAAGCCGTTGGCGGTAAATATGAAGCATGCCCGCACGATCCAGGCTGCGGCAAAAACAAGCGGCATTCAAGTCATCGTTAATTATGAGACGAGCTGGTATCCGGGAACCCAGGCCGCCTACACCCTGGTTCACGACGAACATCAAATCGGCGGGATTCGCCGGATCGTTTTTCACGACGGCCATCGCGGGCCGAAAGAAATCGGCTGTTCGACGAACTTCCTGGCCTGGCTGACCGACCCGGTTCTCAATGGCGGCGGGGCCATCAATGATTTTGGCTGTTACGGCGCGGATATCGCCACCTGGCTGATGGATGGACAGAAACCCATCTCGGTTTTCGCCGTCGCGCAACACCTCAAGCCGGACGTTTATCCAAAGGTCGAAGACGATGCGACGATGGTTCTGACGTATCCCGAGGCGCAAGTCATTATTGAACCTTCGTGGAGCTGGCCGTTTAACTACAAGGACATGGAGGTCTATGGACAAACCGGCACTGTATTTGTGCCCGCGCCAAATTTATTGCGCGTGCAAACCGCCAATGCGGCCAATCCAACCGATATCGTTCCGCCGCCAGTGACCGGCGCCAATGCCGATCCGCTTTCGTATCTGGCCGCCGTCGTCCGCCGGGAAATCCAACCCGCCGGCCTGGCCTCCCTGGCAGTGAACATGATTGTGGTGGAAATTCTGGACGCCGCCCACGAGTCGGCGCGCACCGGCAGGCAAATCAAACTTTGAAGACGGCGCGATGAAGCCCACAACAAAATATGCCGTCGTACTGGTCACTGCCCCGAACCGGAAAACCGCCCGCGCCCTGGCCCGCGTCGCGTTGTCAGCACGGCTGATTGCCTGCGCCAACCTCGTCCCCAACATCGAATCACATTATTGGTGGCGCGGAAAAATCGAATCCGGCACCGAGACGTTGCTGGTTTTGAAAACGCAGAAATCAAAGCTGGCGGCGCTGGAACAATTGGTTCTAGCCCGGCATCCCTACGACACACCGGAGTTTGTTGTCCTGCCGTTGAATGCAGGGAACAAAAAATATCTTGATTGGCTGGCGAAAAGCACGCAGCCGACGACATGAGCCGGCTCATGCTTTCATGTATTGCAGGATGAAGGAGCGGACTCCTGCCCGCGGCTACCAGCCTGAATAAGATTTTGGTTGAACCCCGGCGGCGCGGGCGTAAATTCAAGGCGTGAATGAGCTGACTGCGATTCCGCTGATGCTGCTCGCGCTGCATGGATTGGCGCTGGTCATGGGCGCGACGATGCTGGCCTGGATGATCGCGTTGCACCGACGGGCGCGCGCCGCGGAGTCCCTGATTCGCCCGCGGCAGGATTTTTCCCCATTTCAATTGACGTTCGCACCCCGCCCCGCCAGCTGGCTGGTCATCCGGTCGCAGAATCCAAAAGCCGTCCGGGCCGCACTGGACCCGGATGTATTTCCACCGGATCCATGGGTGACAGGTTTGTCGGGCGGACAAAGGTTTTTCATCGGGCCGCCGGTGAATGGCTGGATCATTGTCACCGGACCCGGGCTGCCGGACCCGGGCAACGACGCGGATGAATGTTTCCGATTTCTAACCGGACTCAGCCGCAAGCTCGGGCACGTGCAATTTTTCCAGGCGGAACGCATCCTGCATCATCACGCCTGGGTGCGCGTGGAGAACGGCCGGGTGACGCGCGCGTATGCGTGGGCGGCCGAGACCGTCTGGAACCAGGGCGACAAGACCTCCGCGGAGACGGATTTGAGCATGAAATGCTTCGGCTACGACGAACATCCGGCGGCCGACTCATGGGCGGCGGCGGAATGGATGGCGGCCAATGTCGCCAAAGTCCCGTTGTTGGCCGCGCGCTGGAGCCTGGATCCGGCGCGCATTGACGGACGTTTGCGAAAGCATGCCGACGGCATCGCCGACGAATCAGGCTGAGTGGATTGGGTCTTGCCTTTTCGGGCGTGTCGGGCAGATTGGCCGAACAAGAAAGGAAGCATGTCATTCAGCATCGAACTTGAACTCCAGCAGTTCCCCAAAACTGCCGCGCTAAAGGACGGCACGAAAGCCAATCTGCGCCCGCTGCGCCGCGACGACGAAAAGGAATTGCACGGTCTGTTTCTCAGCATCCCCGAACCGGAACGGATGTTCATCAAACATCGGGTCGCGGAAATCGAAACCATCCGCGACTGGTGCCGGAACCTTGATTACGGGCGCAACCTGCCGCTGGTGGGGCTGCTGGAAGGCAAAATCGTCGGGGTGGCCACGTTGCACCAGCAGCTGGGCGGCTGGAAACGGCACGTGGGCCGGGTGAGCGTGCTGGTCCATCCCCAGTTTCGCGGCCGCGGCATGGCCCGGGCACTCATCGGCGAAATCATCGACATTTCGCGGCAGGTGGGACTGGAAAAGGTCGAGGCGGAATTCATCGGCGAACAGGCGGCGGCGATCAAAATGTTTGCCCTGCTCGGTTTCAGCCAGCTTCTGCGCCTGGAAAATTACGTCAAGGACATGCAGGCCAACCACCACGATTACATCCTGATGGGACTCGACCTGGTCACGGACGAGGAATATGCCGGCGTAGGAGGCTGAAAAACAAAGGCTGAATGAAGATTGATGAAACGTCTGGGTAGTCCGGTTGAATATTTTCTTCATTCGTCATTCTTCCTTCTGCATTCCCAAAATGCCTCCCGAAGTTTGTCCCAACTGCGGTGCCGCCGTGCCGCCCGAGGCCAAAGCCTGTCCTGAATGCGGCTCCGATGAAGAGACCGGCTGGGCAGCGACTGCCTATGCCAGTCATCTTGGCCTGCCGGATGAACGTTTCGACCACGACGAATTCATAAAACAGGAATTCGGCCCGGAACCAGCGAAGCCGCCCGGCATCGCCTGGTTTTGGTGGGTGGTGGCGCTGCTGGTGGTGGCTGGCATGCTGTTCTTCCTGCTGCCCCGATGACCCAGCGAAGTTCGAGTGGCATCCAGATTTGTCAGCCGATTTGCGGTTTTCAAAGTAAATCAAACCTCGGCTTCCCTTTTACGGCCTACGGGCAAACAGTTCCCATCCGGGAATGGATTTTACTTTAGTTGATCTGGATACGATAGAAGGCGTTCCCATGGTCCGGCGCAAGATTATCCTGGAGATTGGTGGAGAATCCCATTGTCTGAAAGGATTGAATGGTCTGCCAACCATGCGACGTCAAGTTGCTGGATTTTTGCAAAGAGCAGGAAAGGCCCGGGGTCAGATTGGTCACGGTCAGTGACAGGTGATCGGGAAAAAACGACACGGAACCAAAGAGCGGTGACACAAAAGTTGGCTGATCGCTTTGGAGCACAATGCCGTCCATCGGTTGCAGCCGCACGGTGGGGGCCGGCTGACCATTGTTGTAGCGGGACAGGGAACGCACATGCAAGGCATCGGCGACGCAGACGCCTTGCGGGGTGGTGAGCCGGACATACGTCACATTGGTGCCGCAGAGTTGCACGGTGGCGAGGTCATGCCATTGGTCGCCGCCGGTGGTTTGATCGACATTGGTCGAAGCCACGACGATTCCGCCCGCAACGACTTGAAAGCTGGCCTGGCTGGTCCAGTTGCTGGCCTGAGGTGCCGCCGGCCACCAGGCAGAAATGGTGTAAGTGTCGTCCGCCGGGATGGACAGCTGCCAATCAGCTTCGCCACCCGGGCTCACCTGTTGATGCAGCGAACCCGCCCAACTGTGGTAATACGGGCCGGTGGCCTTCCACAAACCGCTGTCATAAACGAGATTCGTCCACGTGCCGATGGTGGCAAACGCCGGATCCAGATCGTCAATGATCCATTCGTACATGGGTGCCTGCGTTCCAGTCAGACGGTGGAAGCCGGAACCGACATTGATGTTCTGAACCTGGCGGGTGGCGTTGAGCAACACACTGCCATAATTGAAATCACGCCGAAAGATTTGGGGTGGACTTTGCGTCAAATGGACCTCGTCCAGCCAGACGGTGCCGGTGCCGGCACCTACGAAAAACTGAAGCCGGGCGTCGGACACGGTGGCACTGGCGGTAAATGAAACAGTGTATTGCTGCCAGTTCGTGCTGATCCAAACCTGCTGATAGAGCCCGTAATTATCCCAATTCGGGCTGCCTTTTTGCGAGGAAACCGAAATGTACCGGTTGGTATCCGCCCGGGCCCAAAAGGTGTCGTCATAGCTCACACCCTGGATGAGGGAGCGGTTGTATTGCGCGAGTTCAATGTTCCAGTCGATGCCAGTGGTTTGTGAAACATCAATGCGGGCGCAGGCGTCGCCGACGGCGGCGTTGGTGGTCTGCTGCGAAAATGCGGCGGTGCAGCCCGCGGCGGCATCCCAGCTCCACGACTCCGACAGGGGATTCTCGAATCCGCCGTTCACGATGAGGTTGGTAGCGGTTGGTCCGGGCAGGGAAACGAGTTGCGCGGGGCCAAGAGGATAACCCAGATTAAAATCCAGTTCGTCATACCACCAGTTGTTGCCGTGGTAGGTATCACCGAATTCGTGCGCGAAAAAACCGTCGTTCAGCAGCGTCAACGCCAGACCGAAGCGGACGTAAGGATAGTAGGTGCGGGCAAACTCAAGCGTGGAGGGCGGAATGGTGGTCAGCGGCGAATAACCATAGCCGTAGGAAATCTGCGCCATCGGCGAGGATTCAATCATGGTGACGGGCGGCTGGACGGCGAGGCTCAACCAGTTGTTGTACGTGGCAAACAGGGTGGAAAACGCCATCCGGCCTTCCAACACGTCGGAGGTATGAAAGCCGATGCTGATACCGTTGAACAGTCCGGCAATGCCGGGTTGATCAATGTCCGTGGAGTGGCTGCTGATAATGGCATTGGGCATCAGTTGCCGGAAAGTTTGCAGCTCGCGAAACACGCCGGCTTTCCAGGCCGCATCGAGCGTTGCCGGATCATCGGGAATTCCATCTTCGTTGGCATCGATCTGCACCGGATTGCCGTAAATGTCAGCCGTCAGCCATGATTGCGAGGTCATCACGTTGTCGAAAAACACGCCGTCAGCCATCAACCCGGTGCCAAGGACGGTCTGATACGCGAACTGCGCCTGATAGTCCGCGACGTACGGCTTGGTCAGGTTGAGGCGATAGGAACCGGGCCAGACTTCGATGCGGTTTCCGTGAATGTCCTTCAAATAATAATCATCAGGCAAGCCGCTGTTCTCCACCGCGTTGATGGAGGTGAGAATCCGCAGATGGGGATTGAGCTGGCGCAGGGCGGCGCACTGATCGGCGGTGGGCGATGCTCCGAGCCAGAGGTCCACTTTGGACATATACGGCAGGCCATTGGTAAACCACAGCCACCAGCCCCACAAGTTCCCCGTGCGCGGATAAGGCGGGTTGGCCTCGGAAAGGGCGCGGTATTGAAGATGCAACAGGAAATCGGGATGCGCGGCACAGCGCACATAGACCTCGTTGACAAAATTGGGATCGGGATTGAGCCCGCCGATGACAGTGCTTTGTTGTGGCGAACCGGCGCCCGAGTTGAACGGAGTCATTTGGGCGAAGGGCAAAGCCTCTCCCACGGCGTAAGCGCAAGTGGTGTTGCTGGCGGTCTGCACGGCAAGGGAAACACTGGTGGCGCCAACCGCCAAAAGAGTGCTCGGCGGCTGGGGATTGGTGATGGGAATTCCATTCCAAGCCAGCGCGCTGCTCTGACAGACGGCACCGGTTTGAGTCACACTGACGGGTGTGAATTCGAAGACAAGTTGTGCGCCGGTTGGGGCATTCGTAACGGCCAGCCAGACTTCGTTGGGCTGGGGAGCGTCGGTCCGGCGCGCGCGGGCGGCGATCTCGGCCGCATCGGCCATCCGGCCGGAAATTCTCAGCTCATCGATGAGGTAATCCGCATCGTTACCGTAAACATCGCCTCCGATGGCAAAGCTGCCACCGCCCGCATCCGGTGCAAGATAATGGCCTTCGTTGTTCGAGGCTGTCAGAACGCCATCCACATAAAAGCTCATGATGCTCAGCGCGGATGAATAGGTAAACGCCAGACAATGCCAGTCACCGGCCTTCCAGCCGGACATGCCGCCCAGGGAACTGTAGGCGCTTTCCCATTGGCCGTTGACGTTGCCGCCCGCGTACAGGATCTGGCTGCTGCCGCTCTGGTCAATCTGCATGAAATCGCCGTTGGGAGAGCGATACTGAAACAGGACATGGTCCCGGGTAGAGTAAACCGGATTCGTGCCATCTGCCCGCAACGCCACCCACATTTCAATGGTGCCCTGGTCGAGCTGGAGGTTGTTGGTTTTGGAAAATTGCAGGCGGCCGCCGGCGGGCAACGCGAGGCACGATCCCCATTTGCCGGTCGCATAGGAGAGGTTTTGGGCGAGGGTTGGCGTTTCGCCGTTCACTCCGTTGGCGGTGCCATCGAAATGAAGCAGGAGGTCTTCCGCCACAGGCCCGCCGGCCAGCGGCACACCGTTGGTGAGCCAGCAGAAAAGGCTGCCGGATTCCGCTTCGCCGCTGGCATCAACAAAAGTTCCACTGCCGATGAAATAGGAGTAGTCGGCAGAAAGCGAGATGGTCGCGCCATAACAGGTGGGCGGCGCCCCCCGAGCCGAATTTATGGCGCACACAACCGGTAGCAGGATCGACACTAGGATGGAGAAGCATCGAGATAGCCTGCCATGGATCAAAACAACCGGACCGAAGCTGAAAAATTGTGTCATGCTGCCACTGGACCATAATCACCAGTGGCTGTTAAATAATACCACAAAATCTGGTTCGCTGGGTCAAGAAACCGACCAACCCGTCCAGACAACAAAAAAGCCCGCTCAGGTGAGCGGGCTTGGAGATGTTTTGGACTTTCTCCGGTTCAGACCTTGGCGGTGGATTCCTTGGCCGGCTCCGTTGTTTTGGCCTCGGTGCCGGGCGCGGTTTCCTCCGCGACCGGGGCGGGAGGCGCGAAATCCACCCACTCCAAAATGGCACGCTGGGCGGCATCACCCTGGCGCTGCTCCATTTTGACGATCCGCGTGTAACCGCCGTTGCGTTCCTTGAACGCGGGGGCGATTTCCTCGAACAGGATGCGCAGGATGTCCTCGTGCTGCCGCCATTTCTGGCGTTCGTCCTTGGTAAGCTGCACCGTCGGACCGTGCGTGTGCAAACGGGCGGCCACCAGCCGGCGCGATTGCAGAGTGGCGCGTTTGCCGAGGGTGACGATCTTTTCCGCGACGGGTCGCGCGGCCTTGGCCTTGGCGAGCGTCGTGGTCACGCGCTTGTGCTTGATGAGGCTGCAAACCAGATTGGCCAGCATCGCGTTGCGATGCTCGAATGTGCGGCCCAGTTTGGCCGTGCGTTTCAAATGTCTCATGGCTGCTCCTTACTCCGGCTTCGGCTCTTCCTTGGGTGTGTCGAGCAATCCCGGCTCGAAGTTCATGCCGAGCGCGAGGCCCAGGGCCGTCAGTTTGTCTTTGATTTCATTCAGCGATTTCTTGCCGAAATTACGGTACTTGAGCATTTCCTGCTCGGTCTTCATCGCCAGCTGGCCGACGCTGGTAATGTTTGCATTGTTCAGGCAGTTCGCCGCCCGGACGCTCAACTCGATTTCATTGACGCTCATGTTGAGGAGCTTCTTCATCTTCGACTTCTCCTCGTCCTGCTTGTCGGCTGCCTCCTCAAACTCGACCGCGTTCTTGTCGTAACCGACGAACACGTCGAGATGATGCTGCAAGATCGCCGAAGCCTGCGTCAATGCGTCATCGGGTGACAGGCGTCCGTCGGTCCAGATTTCCAGGAGCAGGCGGTCATAATCGGTCCGATTGCCGACGCGGGCGGCCTCGATGGCGTAACGCACGCGCGTCACCGGGGAAAACAGCGAGTCAATCGCCACCACTCCGATGGCCTGGCCGGGCTTTTTGTTTTCGTCGCTCGGGCAGAAGCCGCGGCCGATTTTGACCTCCAGCTCCATTTCAAATTTTTTCTTTTTATCGAGCGTGCAGATGATCTGGCCGGGATTGACCAGCTCAATGTTTTGATTGACCTGGATGTCGGCGGCGGTCACTTCGCCCTCCTTGTTCACGGAAAGCAGGAGTGTCTGCACATCGCGCGTATGGGCCTTGAACTTGACCTTCTTGAGATTCAAGACGATGTCGGTCACGTCCTCCACCACCCCGTCAATCGTGGCAAACTCGTGCATGGCGCCGTCCACCTTCAACGAGGTGATGGCCGCGCCTTCGAGCGACGACAACAAGACGCGGCGCAGCGAGTTGCCGACCGTGTGGCCGTAACCGGTTTCAAACGGGTCGGCGATGAATTTGGCGTAGGTGGGCGTGGCGGTGGCTTCATCCTTCTGCAACCGCTTGGGCATTTCAAAACGTCCTAGACGTACTGGCATAATTTCCTTTCAACAATTTTAATCTGGCCTGGCCGGCCTTTATTCCCGCGGTACCGGCCAAACCCGTATAATTGTTATTTTTTGTTTGTTGCTTAACGGGAATAAAATTCCACCACCGCCTGCTCATTGGCAATCGGCTGGATCTCGTCGCGCGTCGGAACACGCATGACCGTGCCTTTGAACTCTTCCTTGTTCATCGACAGCCAGTCCGGCACCGCGCGGCTCGTGGCGATTTCCATGTTTTTCGTGGCCAGCTGGCGCGAGACGTTCGAATTCTTCACCACGATGGCGTCGTTGACCTTCAGGCTGTACGACGGCACGTTCACCTTGCGTCCATTCACCGTAATATGGCCATGCGAAACCATCTGGCGCGCGGCGGCGCGGGTGTTCGCAAAACCGAGGTGAAAAACGACGTTGTCGAGACGCGTTTCCAGAATCTGCAACATCAGTTCGCCGGTGACGCCACGGCGCTTGAGGGCTTTCTCGTAAACGCCGCGAAACTGGCGTTCGAGCAAACCATAGTAGTAACGGAACTTTTGCTTCTCGATCAGGCCGAGACCGTAATCGGTGTGCTTGCGCCGGGATTTGGGACCGTGAACGCCGGGGCCGTAGTTGCGGCGCTCCAGATATTTCGACGGGCCGAAAATCGGCAATCCGAAACGGCGGCTGATGCGGACACGGGGACCTGTATAACGAGCCATGGTTTAGTTGAGGGTTGAAAGTTGAGAATTGATGCTTACACGCGGCGTTTCTTGCGGGGACGGCAGCCGTTGTGCGGCACGGGGGTCACGTCCTTGATGGCGCTGATTTCCAGACCGATGGCCTGCAACGCGCGAATCGCGGATTCACGGCCGGACCCGGGGCCCTTGACGCGCACTTCGACTTCCTTCATGCCATGGGCCATGGCCTGGCGCGCGGCATCCTGCGCAACTTGTTGCGCGGCGTAGGCGGTGCTTTTGCGCGAGCCTTTGAAACCGACGCGGCCGGCGGTGGACCAGCCAATCAGATTGCCGTGCGCATCCGTGATGCTGACCTGGGTGTTGTTGAACGTGGCCAGAATGTTGGCAATGCCGGAACTGATGTTCTTGGCATGCTTGGCCTTGATGATCTTTTTCGCGCCGGCGTCCTCGCCCAGAAGTTCGGCCGCCGTCGGCGCCGCGGGAACAACCGCTGCCTCCGCCGGCTTGGCGGTCTCGGCGGCGGGGACACCCGCCGCGGGAGCTGCAACCGCGGGCACTTCCGCGTCCGGCGCAGCCTTTTTCACGGGTTTTTCCCCGGCCGGTTTGGCCGCGGCCTCGGCGGCTTCGGGTTTGGCTTCCTTTTTTTTGGGAGCCGGTTTCTTTTTTTCTTCAGACATACAAAAATCCTAGTGGATGCCGGTCTTGGCGTTCGGGTTGCGCTGCACGCCGACGGTCTTGCGCGGGCCTTTGCGGGTGCGGGCGTTGGTTTGCGTGCGCTGGCCGCGCACCGGCAATCCGCGCATGTGCCGGACGCCGCGATAACATTTGATACCCTGCAGCCGCTTGAGGTTCATGCCAATCTCCCGGCGCAAATCGCCTTCGATGATGTATTTGCCCTCCTGGATCGCATGGACGATCTGGGAAAGCTGCTGCTCGGTCAAATCCTTCGCGCGAATGGACGGGCTGATATTGGCGCGCTCCAGAATCTCCATCGCGTTGGACGGACCGATGCCGTAGATGTAGCGCAACGCGATGTCTATGCGCTTGTTCGGCGGAACTTCCACACCAATGATGCGTGCCATAAATTTAAATCAACCCTGCCGTTGTTTGTGCCGTTTGTTGGTGCAAATCACCCGAATCACGCCGCGACGGCGCACAATCTTGCAGTGATCACACAGTTTCTTTACTGACGCGCGAACTTTCATGCTTGAATCGTTTTTGTTTCCACCAAAATCCGCCCCACGGATAAATCGTAGGGCGTCAATTGCAATTTCACCGTGTCGCCCGGCACCGGACCACCCGGCCGCTGTTTCGCCCCGCCCGCCAGAAACGCCGTCAACCGGTGTCCGTTGGCCAACTCCACCCGGAACGTGCGGTTCAGCCGGGCTTCCATCACGCGACCTTCAACTTGGAAGGCTTCTTTTCCGGCCATGTTAAAATCTCCGGTTCACCCTCGGTGACCAGCACCGTATGCTCAAAATGAGCTGATAGTGAACCATCTTGCGTGACGACTGTCCAGCCGTCTTTCAAAATTTTTACGCCCGGTTGACCCGCATTGACCATGGGCTCGATCGCCAGGGTCATCCCGGGCCGCAGCTTTTGATTGCTCTTCGGATCGACAAAATTTGGCACCTGGGGCTCTTCGTGCATCGAACGGCCGACGCCGTGGCCCACAAATTCCCGCACCACGCTGAAACCATTGTCCTCGACATATTTCTGGACGGCGCGCGAAATATTCGTGACGCGGTTCCCCGGCAATGCCGCCGCAATGCCTTCCTGCAGCGCGCGCTCCGTCACGTCCATCAGCCGTTGCGCCAGCACGCCACAACCGCCCACGGCCACCGTCCGCGCCGTGTCGCCCACAAAACCATTGTAAACCACACCCACGTCCACACTCACGATGTCGCCAAAACGCAATTCGCGACCGCCCGCCAGTCCGTGAACCACCTCGTCGTTGACCGAGATGCACGTCTGACAGGGATACTTGCGATAGCCCAAAAACGCGCTTTTGGCGCCATGCGACTTGATGCGCGCCGCAGCAAACTCGTCCACTTGCCTCGTCGTCAGGCCCGGCTTGATGAAGGCAGTGATTTCATCCAGCACCCGCCCGGCCACCGCACACGCCGGGCGCATCAGCTCCAGATCGCGCTCACTTTTCAGGATGATCATTTTGCCTTTGGAACCGCGCGACTAAAACCGCCCGCGCAACCGGCCCTTCTTCAAAAAGCCGTCGTAGTGGCGCATCATCAAATGCGATTCCACCTGGCGCATCGTGTCCAGCAAAACCCCCACGGTGATCAAAATGCTGGTGCCGCCGAAAAACTGCGACACGTCGTAGGGGATGGCCATTTCGCTATACATGATGATGGGGATCGTCGCGATCACCATCAGGAAAATCGCGCCGGCCAGCGTGATGCGGCTCATGGACTTGTGCAGGTATTCGCTCGTTCCCTGCCCCGGACGCACGCCCGGAATGTAGCCGCCGTTCTTTTTGAGATCGTCGGCAATTTGCAGCTCGTTGAACTGAGTCGCCACCCAGAAATAGGCGAAGAACAGGATCATCGCCGAATACAGCAATAAATAAAGGACCGAACCTGAATTAAGGTTTCGCGCGATGGCCAGGAAAACATCATGCAGGAAAGGCACCGGCACCGCATTCGCCGCCATTTCAAACATTTTCTGCGGGAACATGAGGATGGATTGCGCAAAAATGATCGGCATGACACCGGAAAAATTCACGCGCAAGGGCATGAACGACGTGCCGCCGGAGTACATCTTGCGCCCGACCGCACGTTGGGCGTACTGCACCGGAATCTTCCGTTGCGCCTGCGTTATGGCAATGACCCCGCCAATCACCGCCACCAGCAGGACCACCAGCATGACCCCCGTGCCGGCCAGGTGATAATTAGACTGGATGTTGCCGCTGGGCCAGAACATGTCCTTCACCGACACCAGGGCCCGCGGCAACCGGGCCACGATACCGATGGTGATGACCAGCGAGACGCCGTTGCCGATGCCGCGTTCGGTGATTTGCTCACCCAGCCACATCAACAGCATGGTGCCCGTCGTCATGATGAGCGTGGCTTGAATGCGATACCACCAGATCTGGTCGTCGGGATAGAGCACCAACCGGCCAATGCCCTGACCGAAAATCTTTTCAGGATGTTCATAACCCATGGCGAAAAACAGCCCCTGTCCCAGGCACAACAACACCGTCAAATAGCGGCCATATTGGATGATCTTTGACCGGCCATTTTCCTCGCGCGCCAGCTTGCTCAATTTCGGCCAGACCGCGGTCAGCAGTTGGATGATGATGGTGGCGCTGATGTAAGGCATGATGCCCAGCGACCCGATGGCGCAATGCTCCAGCGCGCCGCCTGCAAAGGTGTTGTACATGCCGAGCATCCCGCCGCCACCCTGCGCATTGTGGCTGAAAAAAGCGGTCAGCGATTCGCCGTTCAGTCCCGGAATGCGGACCCAGGCCGTCAGCCGGCAGACCGCCAGCAAACTGAGGGTGAAAATAATCCGCGACTTCAACTCCGGAATCTTGAAGCAGTTGGCGAACGTGTTGACGATGGAGCGAAACATGCGTCAAATGCCAATCCCCACCAGCCAACGGCAGATCGCCAGGCAACCGAGGGTTAACAAAATCCGGGACTTCAATTCCCGAGTTCCGAAGCCGAGGGCAAAAGAGTTGGCGAGGGAGCGAAACATGCGTCAAACGAGCGTTCAGGCTTTGGCCGCCGCCGGCTTGGCCGGTGCGGCGGGCTTGACGCCAACCACCTGGCACGAGCCGCCTTTGGCTTCGATTTTGGTGCGGGCCGATGCGCTGAAGGCGTGGGCGCTCACCGTCAATTTTTTGGTCAACTCGCCGTCGCCGAGAATCTTGACGCCGCTGGCGCGGCCATTGGCCAGCCCCACCGCGCGCAACGCCGTTTCATCCACCTGCGCGCCGTTGTCAAACTGGTTCAACTTGGCAACGTTCACCCCGACATAAGTCGTGGCAAACCGCGTGTTGTTGAAACCGCGCTTGGGAATGCGGCGGATGAGCGGCATCTGGCCGCCTTCAAAACCAATGCGGATGGAACTCCCCGAGCGCGCCGTCTGGCCCTTGCCGCCGCGACCGCTGGTTTTGCCGTGGCCGCTGGATTCACCCTGGCCAAGACGCTTGGTGCGATGTTTCGCACCCGGACGAGGTTTTAAATTGTGCAGTCGCATAAAAATCAAGCCGTTGCCGGAGCCGCTCCCGGCACCCGGGGCTTCTCTACCTTTCTAATTTCCAAACCGCGGCCCCGGTAAATGTCCTCCCGCAGCCGCAGACTCAACAAACCCTTGAGCGTCGCCTTGACGACGTTCGCCGCGTTGTTCGAACCGAGCGATTTGCTCAAAATGTCCTTCACCCCGGCGGCTTCCAATACCGCTCGGACCGTCCGGCCCGCAATAATCCCGGTTCCCGGCGAGGCGGGGCGCAACAGGATCTTCGCCCCGCCGTAGGCGCAAAACACTTCGTGCGGAATGGTCACGTCCTTGAGGGACACCGAAACCATTTGATTGCGGGCGAGTTCGCCGCCACGACGGATCGCGTCCGCCACTTCGCTGGCCTTGCCCAGGCCGATCCCGACGCTGCCCCTTTTGTTGCCCACCACCACCAGGGCGCTGAAATTGAAACGGCGTCCGCCTTTGACAACCTTTGAAGATCGGTTGATGAACACGACCTTCTCGGTCAATTCCTGGGACTCCTGCCCCGCGAGGGCGGACTCCGCCGCTTCGGAGGGGGATTTATTGCGACGCCCGCGTCCGCCACGCGTTGCTTGTTGCTCTTCGGTTTCGGTTGTTTTGGGAATTTCAGCCACAGTTTTCAGTCTCCGTTTTTAGAATTTCAAACCCGCCGCCCGCGCAGCCTCGGCCAGGGTTGCCAGTTTGCCGAACACCGGCACCGACTTGCCGTCCTTGCCCTTGGCCCTGGACTGGTGATAACGCGCACCCCCGCGATCAAAAACGACGGTCTTGATACCCTTGGCGATCGCAGCTTCCGCCGCCAGCTTGCCAATGATTCCGGCACCAACCACGTTAGCCGCCAGCTTGTCGCGGTCAGGGGTCGCCTTGCCCGTCGTCGACGCCGCCGCCAGGGTCACCCCCGCCTTGTCGTCAATGAACTGGACGTGGATGTTTTCGTTGGTGAAACAGACACTCATGCGCGGACGTTCCTTCGTGCCGCTGAGTTTGTTGCGTATCCGCCACTGGCGGAGCTGCTTCAACTTGTGTTTTTTTTCCGTTCTCATTTCAATGCGTCACGGATCGGGCCGTGAACCAAAAAATTTACTGTACGGTCTTGCCTTCCTTGCGCTGGACATGCTCGCCCGCATAGCGCACACCCTTGCCCTTGTATGGCTCCGGCGGATAGAAACCGCGCAGCTCGGCGGCCACCTGCCCGACAACCTTTTTGTCCGGACCCTCGATGGTCACCTTGGTGTTCTCCTCGACGGTCACCTTGATCTGGTCGGGAATGTTGTAATTGATCGGATGTGAATAACCGAGCGCCATGTTCACCACCTTGCCCTGAACGGCGGCCTTGAAGCCGACGCCCTGGATTTCAAGTTTCTTGACAAAACCTTCCGTCACACCCTTGACCATGTTGTTGACCAGCGCACGGCTTAAACCATGCAACGCCCGGGCCTGCGCGTCGTCGCCGTCGCGGCTCACGACAATGTTGCCGTCCTGCACCTTGAGACTGGTGCGTTTCGGCAATTCCCAGTCGAGTTTGCCTTTCGGGCCTTCGACAAAAACTTTCTGCCCCTTAATCTCCACCTTGACTTTGGGAGGAATGGCAATCGGTTGTTTTCCAATTCGCGACATAATTCAAAAGGTTACCAGACGTAACAGAGCAGTTCACCGCCGAGGTTCTTCTTGCGCGCCTGCGTCCCGGTCATCACGCCTTCCGGCGTGGATACCACCGCCACGCCCAGACCGTTCAGGACCCGGGGGATTTCCGTCGCCCCGACGTAGTGCCGCAGGCCCGGCTTGCTGATGCGGCGCAAGCCTTCAATCACACTCTTCTTGCCCTGATACTTGAGGTGGATTTTAATCTTCTTCATGGGCTTGTCTTCCACCGCCACTTCCGCGACAAAACCTTCGTTCTTCAAAATGTGCGCGAGATTTTCCTTTATCCGCGAATGCGGCATTTCCACCGTCGGCAGCAAGGCGCGGCTGGCGTTGCGGATGCGGGTCAACATGTCAGCAATCGGGTCGGTCATATCAAAATCGTAATCGTTGTCTTAGTCCATTCACCAACTGGCCTTCACCACACCGGGGATCAAGCCGTTCAACGCCGCCTCGCGGAACGTCAGGCGCGACGCGGCGAACTTGCGCAGATAACCGCGGCGGCGGCCGCTGGCCGAGCAACGGTTCACCAGCCGCACGGGGCTGGCGTTGCGCGGCAGCTTCGCCAGACCGGCGTAGTCGCGCTTGGCTTTCAACTCCGCGCGGACCGCGGCGTATTTCTTCACCGTCGCTGCTTTGCGCTTGTTGCGCTCCATCCATGCTTTCTTGGCCATAAAATTTATTTTTCCGCGAGCGGGAAGCCCATGAGTTTCAGAAAATCCTGCGCCTCCGCATCGTTGCGCGCGGTGGTCACAATCGTCACATCCATGCCCTGCGTCCGTTTGATCTTGTCCAGTTCGATCTCCGGGAAAATCGTCTGATCCGCAACCCCGAACGTGTAATTGCCACGGCCGTCAAACTTGCGCGGCGACAGCCCGCGAAAGTCACGGATGCGCGGCAGGGCGGTGGCTATCAGCCGGTCGAAAAATTCATACATCGCGTCCCGGCGCAACGTGACGCGGCAGCCGATGGGCTGGCCTTCGCGCAGCTTGAAGTTGGCGATGCTGTGGCGCGACTTGCTGATGACCGCCTTGCGGCCGGTGATCATCGCGAGATCCTTGGCCGCGTCGTCAATCGCGTTCTTTTCCAGCGACGCGCTCACGCCCATGTTCACCACGATTTTTACCAGGCGCGGAATCTGGTGCACGTTCGCGTACTTGTGCTTCTCCTTAAGGACGGGCACCACGTCAGTGACGTATTTGTTGTAAAGTCTGGCTTTCATCAATCTGGGTCACGGATTTGGCCGTGACTTTGGTTCGTTTTCTTAATCGTCTTGATCGTCATCATTTCAGGCCTGGGCCGGCTCAGCCGCCCCGCCCCGCTTCGCCACCCGGGCGTCAAACAGGTCCGCCTTCATCACGTTCGAAACGTGAATGGTGCCTTCGCGCTCCAGGATTGTGCCCTGCGGATGCTGCTGGCTCTTGCGCATGTGGCGCTTGATCATCTGCAAACCTTCCACAATCACCCGGTTGGTCTTCGGGGCCACCGCAATGATTTTGCCGCGCTTGCCCTTTTCCTTGCCGGCCAGCACCACCACTTCGTCGCCTTTTTTTATGTGCAATTTCATAGGCCTCTTCAAATGACTTCCGGCGCGAGCGAAATTATTTTCATAAACTTTTTGTCGCGCAACTCGCGCGCCACCGGCCCGAATATGCGCGTGCCCTTCGGATTCAATTCCGCGTCAATGATGACCACCGCGTTGCTGTCAAAACGCAGATACGAGCCGTCGTTGCGGCGGATGGCCTGGCGCGTGCGGACAATCACCGCATTGTGCACCTCGCCCTTTTTCACCTGGCCATCCGGTGCCGCATCCTTGATGTGCACCTTGATGACGTCGCCGATCCCCGCATACCGCTGGTTGCGGCCCAGCACGCCGATCGCCCAGGCGATCTTTGCACCGGTGTTGTCCGCGACATCCAAATGGGAACGAATTTGCAACATAAAATCTTTTATTGGGCCGCCACCGGCTCCACGCCCCGGCTCCGCTCCACGACTTCCATCAGCCGCCAGCGCTTGATCTTGGATAGCGGCCGCGTTTCCTCAATCCGCACCCGGTCGCCCACCTTCGCCTCGCCCTTTTCATCGTGGGCGTAAAATTTATTGTAGGCGGTCACCACTTTCCGCAACTTCGCATGCGGGAACCGGCGCTGGACGCGCACGACGATGGTTTTGGCCATCTTGTTGGAGATGACTTCGCCGACGCGCTGTTTGCGATGTCCGCGCGCCGCTTCCGTAGGATTCACAGTGTCAGCCATACTCAATTTCCAGCCGCTTTGTTGCGCAATTGGGAGATGCGCGTTTCCAGTCGCGCGATGTCCCGGCGCAGGGTCCGCAGGCGCGCCGGTTTCTCCAGCTGCGCGCTCGCCTGCTGCAGCCGCAGGTTGAACATTTCATGCCGCAGATCCCGGCTCTTCGCCGACAACTCCACCAGCGTCATGTCTTTCATTTCCGTAAATTTCATAACTTCAATTCCGTCTATCGCGTGCCCCGATGCCGCGAGATGAATTTGGTCCGGATCGGCAGTTTCGTCGCCGCCAGGCGCAACGACTCGCGCGCCACGATTTCCGTCACCCCGTCCACCTCGAACAGCACGTTCGCCGGACGGATGACCGCCACCCACGATTCCAACGGGCCCTTGCCCTTGCCCATCCGCGTTTCCAACGGCTTCTTCGTGAACGACTTTTGCGGGAAGATGCGAATCCACATTTTCCCGTGCCGCTTCATGTTGCGGGCAATGGCCACCCGCGCCGCCTCGATTTGCTTGGTGTCGAGCCAGCACCGCTCCAGGGACATCAATCCGTACTCGCCGAAGGCCACCGTGTTCCCGGTGTGAGCCATGCCGGCGCGGTTGCCGCGATGCATCTTGCGAAATTTAACTCTGGCGGGTTGCAATGGCATAACAAATATTCTTTCAAGAAATCAGTTCGCCACGGCTTCCGCCGGCGTGGTCGCCGCGGGCGCATTGGCCGGCTTTTCCTTCATCGGCTTGTTTTCGCCCTTGCAAACCCAGCACTTCACCCCGAGCTTCCCGTAAAGGGTGAGCGCCTCGGCGAAGCCATAATCAATGTTCGCGCGCAATGTATGCAACGGCACGCGGCCCCAGTGATAGGTCTCCACGCGCGCCAGTTCCGCGCCGCCCAGCCGGCCCGCGCAACGAATCTTGATGCCTTCCGCTCCGAAATCCTTTGCCGTCTGCACGGCCTTCTTCATCGCCCGGCGGAACGACACCCGGCGTTCGAGCTGCAACGCGACGTTTTCCGCCACCAGCTGCGCATCAGTCTCCGGGGTCTTGACCTCAATGATGTCCACATAGACTTCCTTGCCCGTCATCTTGCTCATCTCTTCCTTGAGCTTGTCAATTTCCGCGCCCTTGCGGCCGATCACCACGCCGGGACGCGCAGTCAGAATGGTGATGCGACAGCGGTTGGCCGCGCGTTCAATTAAAATCCTCGGCACCGACGCCGATTCGAGCTTCTTCTTGAGCAACTTGCGGATTTCACGGTCTTCGCCCAGCAGCTTGCCGAATTCCTTCTTGTCGGCATACCACTTCGAGCGCCAGTCCTTGTTGACGCCGACCCGCAGACCGATTGGATTTGTTTTTTGTCCCATACTTGCTATTCGTCCGACAAGGTGATTTTGATGTGGCAACGGCGCTTGAGAATGGGTCCCGCGGAACCGCGCGCCTTGGGGGTGAAACGTTTGATGATCGTCGCTGAACCGGCCACGGCTTCCTTCACGCGCAACGACTCCGGCTTGAGTTTGTTGTTGTTTTCCGCGTTGGCGATGGCCGACCGGAGCGTCTTGGCCACGTACCGCGCGGACTTGCGGGGCACGATCGCGAGCACCGCCTGCGCCTGCAGCGCCGGCAGACCCTGGATCTGCCGCACCACTTCGCGCATCTTTTGCGGGGACATCGGGACGTTTTTTGCAATTGCGTAAACTTCCATGCTATTTCGCCTCCGCCTTGGCCGTGTGCGCGCCGTGTTTCTTGAACGTGCGCGTCAGCGAAAATTCGCCGAGCTTGTGGCCGACCATGTTTTCCGTCACAAACACCGGGTTGAAAATCTTGCCGTTATGCACGGTGAACGTCAGACCCACGAAATCCGGCGTGATGGTCGAACGCCGCGACCACGTCTTGATCGGCGTTTTTTGATTCGTGCTCTTCGCCTTCAGGATTTTTTCCAGCAGGTGAAAATCGATGAACGGACCTTTTTTAATCGAACGTCCCATAAAATTACTTGGTCTTTATCGGCAGCCCATTCCGGCGCACCACGATAAACCGGTTCGAATGTTTGTATTTGGGCCGCGTCTTGCCGCCCTTGGCCACCTTGCCCCACGGCGACGTCAACTGCTGCCAGCCGCCGCCGGACTTCGACTTGCCCTGGCCACCGCCGTTTGGATGGTCAACCGGATTGCGCGCCACGCCACGGCTGATGCCGCGAATGCCACGATGCCGTGACCGGCCGGCTTTGCCCAAAATCACATTTTCGTGCTCCGGATTGCCGACCTGGCCGATGGTCGCATAGCACTCCCCGTTGAATTTGCGGATTTCACCCGACGGCAGACGCAACTGCGCGTAGCCCTCGTCGCGCGACATCAACGTCGCCGCGCCACCCGCCGAACGGACCATCTGTCCGCCGTGACCGGGCACGATTTCAATGTTGTGAACCGACGACCCGATGGGGATCGCTTTAAGCGGCAGCGCATTCCCGACTTCGGGCGGGGCGGTCGGACCGCTGGAGATGGCCGTGCCGACCTTGACGCCCACCGGAGCGATGATGTAACGCTTCTCACCGTCCTTGTATTCCAGCAACGCCAGGCGCGCCGAACGCATCGGATCGTATTCAATCGCCGCGACCGTCGCCTCCACGCCGTGCTTCTGGCGCTTGAAATCCACGAGCCGGATTTTCTGTTTATGCCCGCCGCCGAGACCGCGCGTGGTCACCCGACCGTAGTGGTTGCGGCCACCGGTCTTCTTCCGCGTGATGACCAGCCGCTTTTCCGGCTTCGTCTTCGTAATGTCGCTAAAGTCCGCGATCGTAATGTATCGCGTGGACGGCGTTAGCGGTCTAAAAGATTTAACTGGCATAAAATCAAAAAAATCCAAGTCAGCAACTCTTGGTAGTCGGCGAGCCATCATTCCCGTCCCCGCAGGGGATCAGTTATCGGTTCGCAATCATGCTGTCCGTTTTATCTTTTGGACGAAACGGAGCGGAGAAAATATCAAATACACGCTCCGTTGCAAGAGGTTTTTTGAAGAATTTTGGACGGCAGAATAATCGCCACCATCGCGAATTCCACGGGCTTTGGCCTGTTCTCCACGATGGTTGGGCGGCGATCCCCACCAGCCATGAAATTAACTGGAAACCGAACCCCCCAATGGTTCGGTTTCCATGTCTTCCGTTTGTTGCAAGGCCTCTTCGTGGCCCAAGGCCAGGGCCGCGGCGATTTGCTTCGGCTCAACGGTGAACGAACCCACCGGCAGTGGCCGGAGCGGTCGAAACACCCGGAGCCGGATTCCCGCCGGCGGATTTTTCATCAGGTCCAAGGCGGCGTTGTAATTCACATTTTGCCGCGCCGTCCAGACCCGGGCCACCATGGGAAATTCCGGGTAGGCCAGTTTTCCCATCCAGCGCAATACCGGCTTGAGCCGGAAAGCGGGATTATGCGTGAGCACCACAGTGATGTCCGTCGCCCCATCCTGGATCGCCCGTCGGAGGGGAATTGGATCCGACACCCCGCCGTCAGCAAAGGGCCGGCCGTCCACATAATCATATCCGCGCGTCGCCAGAGGCATGGAAGACGTGGCCCGAAGGGCCGCAAATACCCGGTCGTCGCAGACATGGAAGTAAACCGGCTCACCCGTGTGACAGTCGGTCAGCACAATAAAAAAGCGGGTGGGCGCCATTTGCAGTGCTTCGACGGAAAGCGGAACCCGCTTGCGGATGACATGATCCACGAGATAGGCGAGGTCAATGATCGGTTTGTGGCGGAGGAAATTGCTTTTACGAACCACGTTGCAGGCGAGTTCGCGCCAGATGGCGAGACCCGGTTCCCACATGTCGGCGACGAAATAAGCCGCCGAGCAGGCGCCGGAAGAAGCGGCATAAACGAGATCGTATTGTCGCCGCCCGCGCTCCTGAAGATAGGCCAGCACTCCTGCCGCCCATGCTCCGCGCATCGCTCCGCCCTCCACAATCAACGCTGTTTTGCGGCGGGCACCTGACCCTGCATTTTCCACCATCGGCGGCGACATCGCCATTTCCTTTCAACGGCAGACCCGGCTGCATCTGGTGGGTCCTCTGGCAAGATTCCGTTGGTTCAACATAGCACACCCCCGGTCGAATCATAGGAGGTCGGCAAAATCAGTGCGGTGATGCGGGCGATAAATTCACGGCGCGTGGCGGCCCTCAAGCCGCAGCCGACAAACCGCCAAACCAACGCTGGAATATTCCCTGCCCTTTTCCGAGAGCGGGTGGGCTGCAGGTCTGGACACCCGCGCTCCGCCACGATCAATGTCGGAACGGCGACCGACCTTCGCCAGACGCAACCCAGCAGGACGCACCAGGGAACAATTGGTGAAATAGCTATTACAAATATTGCACCACTCAGCCGGATTCATGAAAGGATCTCCAGGAAGGAGGTGCCCCATTCAATGCCGGAACTGGCTTGGCTTGCTCACTTTGCCAGACGCCTTTCCCAGTCACCCTTGTGCGCCAGCGGGTCGGCGTCCGTTCCCCAGGGTTTCTTCAACATCGCGCGCTGCGGCACGAACGGACATTTTGCCCTCGGATTTTTGAATGCATCCTCCAGCTCACGCAATGCCAGTTGGACACCGATCATCACGGCCGTCGAACCGAACCGCCCGTTGAGGACTTGCGCCGCGTCGTCGGGCGCGCCCCACAACGTCGGCTGCGTGTCCAGCCGCGCCAGGTTCCAGAACGCGATGCGAATCTGCCGCACCGGTCTTCTGGTCTCCCCCCACTGCCGGAATTTCGTCTTCACGGGCAGACATTAACTGAACCCAAATCCAGACCGTGTCAAATCCTCGCACGCGGGCTGGGACAATGACGGGCCAACCCCCTTAATTCATCGGCACCAGCCGGATGGCGACGGGCTGGGTGAAACCGCGCGGAATAAATTGGTTAAATTCCGCCGTCGCCAACCGTTTGTCAAAACGCCGGCGCACCTCGGTCCGGAGAAAAACAGCCTCGGAAATCGTCAGCTCTCCGCCGCGCGAAAAATCCACCAGTCGCGCCGCCAGGTTCACTGTCGTGCCGAAGTAGTCCAGGCGGTCGTTGGCATTAATCGCGAGGCACGGCCCCACATGCAATCCAGCCTTGAGCACCAATTGCCGGCGGTCGGGCGACTGGCGGTTGGCCTCGGAAATGCCGGCGAACATGGCTTCCGCCGCCGCAAAAGCGTCGCTGGGACTGCTGAACACGGCCATGACGGCGTCACCGATGGTTTTTACGATGCCACCGTGGTTCGCTTGCACCGCGCCAGCCAGCACCTCAAAATGATTGCGCACATAGGTGTAGGCCCGCGCATCGCCGAAATCCTGATACATCGCCGTCGATCCCCGCAAATCCGTGAACACCACCGTCTGCTCGCCTAACAGGATCTGGTCACCCGGGGAAACGGTTTCGGCGGCAAACAGATCGCGAAAGACCTGCCAGTTGGTCACGGTGGCGGCTGTCAAAATATCGTCGCTCCAGGCAACGCTCTCCAGGACCGCTTGCACCGGAAACGGGTTGGGGTTTGTAATTGTCCAGCCTTCCGGCGACGCAGCCGGGCAAAATTGAAAGCCGTCCGGATGGCATTCAATTTTGCCTCCCTGCTGCCGGGCGGCCGCTTCACAAAGCATGACCTGTTTCACCTGAGGCGAACGCAGTCGCAATCCGGCGCCATTCGCCGGCCACTTCCAATCGCGGGTCTCACCGGGCTGGAGCAAAAGCTGGGCAAGGACATGCGGCTTGCCACCCGGACCGGCGAGGCAAAAGGTTTGTTCCGGCACCTGCCGCACGGCCGGATGCACGATGAATTTCAGCTCCACCGACTTGTCGAATTCGGCGTCGAATCGGATCTGGCAGACGTCGCAATGCGACTCACGTTTCAGCCCGGCCAGGCTGGTCGTCAGCGGCCCGCGCGTCGAGCGGCAGTTGGGACACAACACTTCCCAGCGAAATTGCAGCAGCCCGCCCTGCGCGCCGGACAACATGACCTGCAACATCACCCACAGGTCCACATTCCAATCGCGCGCCAGCGCCTTGGGCCGGATGTGCGTCAACTCCACATCGGGCGCGGAACGCAGCCACTCCACCAGCCGCTCGACCGTACCGGCATCCCCAACCTCGCGGCGCAACCGTTCGGCACCCTCACGGAGGACCGTTTCGTTCACGGGCGAGACGGGCAACTTGGGCAAGGACGGGCGGATTTCGCCGTTAAGAAATTTCCCGACATGCGCCACGACACCCGCCATGTCACGCGTGGCTTTGGGCCCAATGACCGCTTTGGCCAGCCAACGCCCGAGCGCGTTGCGCGGCGTCAGCCGGCTGTGGACCCGCAGCCGTGTGCCGCCGCCGGGCAGTTCCAAAAAATCCACGCCCCCGACGGCCTCGCGCAGCGGGCCGGAAAGGAATTCCCGCCGCACCGCATAAAATTCCGGGGCCACCCACTCGAACGGCCATTCGCGCCAGCGCAAGCCGATGCCCGCCACGCGGGCGGACGCGAATACGGCGCTGCCGCCTTCGGCCAGCGGTTCCGTTCGATAATCCACCGCCGGCAACCCGAGCGCCCGGTTCAGCCAATCCGTCCGGCTCAAGACCGGCCATACCACCGGCCGGGGAAATGCCAGATCGAAAAATGTTTCGGTCATCACGCTGGCAGCCATGGGGCAAGTCTGTCGAAAAGAAGGCCGGCTACACCAACAAAAAAAAGCGCGGAGTGAAATTCACTCCGCGCCTTGAAATTCCAAAGACCGGCTACGTCAAAACAATCTTGTCGCCGTCCTTGAGCGTCACGATGGCCTTTTTCCAGTTGGGAGCCTGGCCGGCCTGGGAGGTGCGCTGACGTCGCAGTTTGCCGCGGACGTTCAGCGTGTTGACCCGGGTGACCTTCACTTTGAACAGCTCCTGCACGGCCTGGCGGATTTCCGTCTTGTTCGCGCGGCGATCGGCTACCACGGTGTATTGATTATACTTTTCGGCCTGGCGCGTGCCCTTTTCCGTCAGGCGGACGGTTTTGATGATTTCAAAAGCGTTCATGTTATTCCTTGGTCAGACGGGCTTCGACCTTCTCAAATGCTCCCTTTGTAAAAAGCAGCTTGTCGGGCCGCAAAATGTCGTAAGTATTCAGCGAATCGCTCGTGGCCAGCGCCACGTCCGGGACGTTGCGCGAGGCAAGCGTGAGGTTCTTGTCCGCCGCCGCGACGATGAGCGTCGTACCCGTCAACTCCAGCGTGGACATCAGGCCGACGAAATCCTTCGTCTTCGGCGAACTTAATTTCAAGTCATCCACCACCACCACGTCGCCGGCCTTGAGCCGTTCGCTCAGCGCCTTGCGCAAGGCGAGGGCGCGGGTGCTCTTGGAAACTTTTTTGGCGAAGTCCCGGGGCTTGGGTCCGAAGACCACGCCACCACCCACCCACAACGGCGATTGATGAGAGCCGGCGCGGGCGCGACCGGTGCCCTTCTGGCGCCACGGTTTCTTGTTGCTGCCGGAAACCTCGCCGACGTTTTTGGTGCAGGCGGTGCCGCTGCGTTGGGCCGCCCGATACGCCACCACGACGTCATGCACCGCTTGCGTGCCTTTGCCGTTTTCAATCAGCGGGAACTTCACTTCGAGTTCGCCCGATTTTTTTCCTTCGATATTTTTAATGGCAATTTTCATGGCCGTTCAAATTACTTTTTGGCTTCCGCGGGTTTGGCTTCGGCCTTCTTCTCGGCGGCGCCCTTCTTCTTCATCGGCGCCAGGCTGACCGGCGGCTTCCAGCCCTTGGGCCGTTTCTTGGATTCGCGAATGACGACGTAATCGCCTTCCGCCCCGGGGATCGCTCCCTTGATGAGCAACAAATTGTCCGTCTCGCGCACCTGGATGACTTCCAGGTTCTGCGTCGTGCGGGTGTCCTGCCCCATGTGACCGGGCATCTTCATGCCGCGCATGACGGTTCCGGGAAACAGGCGCTGGCCGATGGCGCCGTTGCGCCGGTGCCAGCCCTTGGCGCCGTGCGTCGAATCACCACCTGCAAAACGATGACGCTTCACGACGCCCTCAAAACCGCGGCCCTTCGTGACGCCGATCGCATCCACAAAATCGCCGACCGCGAAAAGTGCCGGACCGACGATGTCGCCGGGTTTCACTTCCTTGGAGAAGTTCCGGAATTCGCGGATGCGTTTCACCGCCGCGCCATTTTGTTTTTTGATATGGCCGAGCAACGCCTTGCTGAGGCGCTGTTCCTTTTGATCGTCAAACCCAAGTTGAACCGCGTTGTACCCGTCCTTGCCGGCCTGGGTTTTAACCTGCAGGACGCGGTTGGGGCCGGCGAGCACGACGGTAACCGGGGTGACGACGCCGCGGGCATCATAGACGCGCGTGCTGCCGAGTTTTTTTCCTAAAAGTCCGAGTGGCATAATCAATAAATCGTTGAATGGTTGAAACGTTAAATCGTTACACCGTTAAATCTTGATGGTGATGTCCACGCCGGCGGGGAGATTGAGCTTTTTCAATTCATCCACGGTCTTGGCGGTTGGGTCGAGAATGTCAATCAAGCGCTTGTGCGTGCGCTGCTCAAAAGTTTCCTGGGATTTCTTGTCGCAATGCGGCGAACGTTGGACGGTGAAGCGCTCGATGCGGGTCGGGAGCGGGATGGGTCCGGCGACGCGCGCGCCGGTGCGTTTGACGGTGTCGGCGATTTCACGCGCCGATTGGTCTATGACGCGCTGGTCATAAGCCTTGAGTCGAATACGAATGCGTTGGGCAGCCATACAAAGAACAATTGTCTGTTAATGTTAACTAAACGGTCCCGCCCTCGGTTTGAAAGCGGGGGCGCAATCTATCAAACTCTCCCGCTGATGCAATATCTTTTTTCAGCTTTTTTGGTTCAATCCAAATCACCCCGTCAAAAGGTGCCCGTTTTGCAAAAAAATAAATGCGACGATTTAATCGTCGCATTCGTTGAAAAATACAGGCCGGGCTTAGGTTCTCGCCGCCGGTTTCTTGGCCGCCGCGTCCAAAATTGTGCTGAGCACGCTGTTCGGCACCTGCTCAAAGGTCAGCGGTTCCATCGAATACGACGCGCGCCCTTTCGACAGCGACCGGATGGCGGTCGCATAGCCGAACATTTCAGCCAACGGCACCTGCGAGTTTACAATCGTCTGCCCCTGCTTGGCCTCGATGCTGACGATCGTTCCGCGGCGCCGGCTGATGTCACCGATCAAATCGCCCTGGTATTCGTCAGGCGTGGTCAGCTCAACCTTCATGATGGGTTCGAGCAAAATCGGGTGCGCCTTTTTGAAGGCGTCCTTGAGCGCGAAAATACCGGCCATCTTGAACGCCAGTTCGTTCGAATCCACTTCGTGGAACGTGCCGTCCGTGACCTGCACCTTGATGTCAATGACCTGGTAGCCGGCATAGACGCCGCCCTTGATGGCTTCCTCGATGCCGTCAATGACCGCCGGGATGTATTCCTTGGGAATCGCGCCGCCGACGATTTTGTTTTCCACCTCGACGCCCTTGCCCTTCTCGTTGGGCTGGACCGCGACACAGGCATGGCCGTATTGACCACGACCGCCGGATTGACGGATGAACTTGCCTTCGCCGTCAGCCGGCTTGGTGATGGTTTCGCGATAGGCGATTTGCGGCGCGCCGGTGTTGCAGTCCACCTTGAATTCGCGCTTGAGCCGGTCGCAAATGATTTCCAGATGCAACTCGCCCATGCCGGCGATGATCAACTGGCCGGTCTCCTCATTCGTAAAACAGCGGAACGTCGGGTCTTCCTCCGCCAGCCGCTGCAACCCTTCGGACATTTTGTCCCGGTCAGCGCGCGTCTTGGGTTCAACGGCCATGCTGATGACCGGCTCGGGGAACGTCGGCGGTTCGAGCGTCACGTCGTAATCCTCGTCACACAACGTGTCCCCGGTGGTGATGTTGCGCAAACCGACGAGCGCGGCAATGTCGCCGGCGTAAACCTGGTTGATGTCCTTGCGTTCGCTGCCTTGAATGACCATGAGACGGCTGACGCGCTCGCGTTTGCGCGTGCGGGGATTGTAGATCGTGTCGCCCTTTTTAAGCTGGCCGGAATAAACGCGGAAGAACACCAGCTTGCCCGCATAAACGTCCGTCCACAGTTTGAACGCCAGCGAACAAAACTTGTTGCTGTCACTGGTCTCGACATGGACGGGATTTTCAGTGCCCACCTCGGTGCCTTCCGCCCCGGGAACGTCCAGTGGGCCGGGCAGATAATCCACCACCGCGTCAATCAACGGCTGCACGCCCTTCTTTTTGAAGGCGGAACCGCACAACACGGGAACCAGCTCAATCTTGCAGGTCAGCCGGCGAATGGCAGCCTTGAGCACCGGCGGCGTGATCGGCTTTTCTTCGATGACCAGCCCGGCAATTTCGTCGTCCTTGTTGGAAACGGCGTCGATCAATTCCGCGAGCGCCGCCTGGGCGCGTGCTTGATGCTCGGCGGGAATGTCCTTGACCTCGTAGTTCAGGCCTTCGTTGACCACGTCGCCCGGACCCCAAAGAATGGCCTTTTGGTTGACGACATCAATGACGCCGTCAAAGTGGTCCTCCGCGCCGATGGGCAGGAAAACCGGATACGCATACGCGCGGAGCTTCGTGCGCATGTCGTTCAGCGCATTCTCAAAATTGGCGCCGGTGCGGTCCATCTTGTTGACGAAGGCGATGCGCGGAACCTTGTACTTGGTCGCCTGGCGCCAGACGGTCTCGGATTGCGGCTGAACGCCGGCCACGCCGCAGAACACCGCGACCGCGCCATCGAGCACGCGCATGGAGCGTTCGACTTCGGCCGTGAAATCCACATGACCCGGGGTGTCGATGATGTTGACGCGATGCGGTATGTCCTTGAACGCCTTGTAAACCGCGTCTTCACCCGCCTTCACCGACTTCTGCGTCCAGAAACACGTCACCGCGGCGGAAGTAATCGTGATGCCGCGCTCCCGCTCCTGCTCCATCCAGTCCGTCACCGTGTTGCCATCGTCCACGTCGCCGATCTTGTGGATGAGGCCGGTGTAAAACAGGATGCGCTCGGTCGTGGTCGTCTTGCCTGCGTCAATGTGGGCCGCAATCCCGATGTTCCGGGTGCGCTCCATGGTGTATTCGCGCTGGGGCGAATTGGCCGATTTCGTTTTGTCTTCCGCTGCTTGCATGTCTAAATTCTTCTACTTTCCTGTATAAATAACAAAAATACCCCGGACGTGCAAATTGCCGGGGCAAATACAACCCAAATCCTACCAGCGGAAATGGGCAAAGGCCTTGTTGGCCTGGGCCATCTTGTGGACTTCGTCGCGCTTGCGAATGGCATTCCCCTGGCCTTGATAGGCTTCCAAAATTTCCGCCGCGAGCGCCTCGCGCATGGGCGTGCCCTTGCGGGCGTCGGCAAAATCAACAATCCAGCGCAGCGCCAGCGCCGCCTGCCGGTCGGATGGCACTTCCAACGGCACCTGATACGTGGCGCCGCCGACGCGCCGGGCCTTGGTCTCAATGCGTGGCTTGGCGTTGTCCACCGCGCGCTGCAAAATTTCCACCGGATTGCTGGCCGGGTTCTTCTCGGAAATGTTTTCGAACGCGCCGTAAACAATCCGTTGCGCCGTGCTCTTCTTGCCACCATACATGATGGTGTTGACCAGCCGTGAAACCAGAACGCTCTGGAATTTTCCGTCCTTGGCAATCGTTCGTCGGGTAGCTTGTCGTCTGCGTGACATGGGATTCGTTAAATCGTTGAACCGTGGATGGTTTAGGCTGCCGGGGCTTCGGCCGCCGGAGCTGCTGCGGCGGCGGGCTTGGCACCCGGCTTCGGACGTTTGACCCCGTATTTCGAGCGGCTGACCCGGCGTTTCTCAACCCCGGCGGCATCCAGCCGGCCGCGGACAATATGGTAGCGCACACCCGGCAAATCCTTCACGCGGCCGCCGCGCACCATGACGATGGAATGTTCCTGCAAATTGTGTCCCTCGTCCGGTATGTAGGCGATGATTTCGTACCCGTTGGTGAGGCGCACCTTGGCAACCTTGCGCATGGCCGAATTCGGCTTCTTGGGCGTGCGGGTCATGACCTGGATGCACACGCCGCGTCGAAACGGCGAGCCGTCCAAGGCGGGTGACTTGGACTTGTACTTTACCTTGCGGCGACCCTTGCGGATCAATTGGTTAATCGTCGGCATTTAATCTTAAAAATGGAACGGTGAATATAGCAAACCAAACGCGGGTGGCAACAACTATTTCACCCGATTTTGGAAACCCACCTTCCCCGGTTACCCGTCAATCCTGGCGGAGTGAAGTCTGACCAAGGTAATGGTCGCCACCAATTTGGCGTTCAAGGCCGGATCACGCAGGGTGATGAGGCGTCATGCACGAACACACCCGGCGTCCCCGCCCCATCCGCACGCGCCACCCAGATGTCCCACGTGCCACTGCCTTCCATGTTTCTCGGCAAGCCATACAAAACCTGATCGGTGTCCAGCCATTCAGCCTGGTCATCCACGCTGCGGGTCTCGTTGACAACCGTCTCCGTCCCCGTCTTCAGGTCCAGCACATGCAGTTGCCACACCGTGCGTCCGGCATTTAACCGGCGTGATTTGAAAACCAGCCGCCCGCCATCCGGCGAGAGCGACGGACATTCCACACCCTCCCGGAGAACGCGCATTTGCTGGCGCGAAACATAACCTTCAACGAGATAATATCTGCCCGCGGAGGCAAGGGTCGCGTAAAACCGATCGCCCTCGCGAGCGAAGGTGACGCCCCAGAAATTGAAGTCCGCCTTCTGGAAGGGCTGGCCGTCCTTTATGACCGTAAACTTCTCAAGGTCGCCGACCAGCGTTCCAGATTGCAGATCGAAGATGGTCGTCCGGGTCGAGAAGCCGACTCCCGTGTAACCGTGGCCGGCGACAAATACCGTGGCCGATGCCAGGCGCCCATCGCGCGAAATCCGCGTACGGCTCGGCTCCCCCGCCAGATTAAATGTGTGACCAACCCGGAAACTGCGATCAAAGGTCACGGCCTTGAAGATGGGAAATGCCGCTCTAAAAGATTGCAGACAAAATCCTGAATCACCCGTGCCGTAGACCCGCTCACAGGCCATCCCGGTGGGATATCGCAGCCCATCGGGCGCATTTATCGGAACGATCGAAAGCTGCCCATACGCCGGGCCAAGCCTGGTGTTGCGGAACATCAGGTACGGATGGCGCTGAACCTCGGCGATGGGTTGGCCACCCATTGAAGACGTGGGCGTGGCCGCAGCCTCGCGCTGCCGTCGTTGGCCGCGCGCGTAAAGCGCGTAAGCCGTGACGCCGGCAATGACGACAACGCAGAGCAGCCCAAACAGAATCTGGTTGCGGGGACCGGATGAGGCAGGCGATGGCGGGCCGGCTGGGGGATCAGGTGGCATGCAGTTTGGAACGATTCAGGAAAAGCGAAGCGGCGATGATGGCCATCGCGAGCGCCAGCAGATAATAACCGGTTGCCTGATTGATGCTGGTGCGCGACCACAAAAACCCGTACAACACCGACGCGGCCAGACGTGACAAGTCGGAGGCCGTCGCGAGGACGGCAAGTCCGCTCCCGGCATGCGAAATGGGCAGGGCCGCGGCAGCCATCGCCGTAAGCACACCATCCGTCGCGGCGTAAAAGACCCCCAACAAGAAGAGCACAGCGGCAATCTGGTACAACCCGCCCGCGGCGGGCAAGAGCAATATCAGATAAACCAGTGAAAGCACTCCATAGCCACCCAACAAAACCCGCGTCCGCCCCACCCGGTCGGCAAGCCGGCCGCACGGAATGGCGAACACTGAAGTGAAAAGAGAAGTCCCTACGTAGAGGAGCGGAAAGGCAGCGATCCCGACATCCAATCGTCGCTGTAAAACCAGGAAAATAAAGCCATCGCTGATGGATGCCAGACCTAAAACGACCGCCGTCAGGATCAGCGGCCGAAACCTGGCATCGCCGAGCAATTGCAAGGCGGTACGGAGAGTGACCGGTGTTGGAGCCGGGCCGTGCCCACAATGGCGGCACTTAAAACAATGTTCCAAGTCGGTCTGGAGGCGAACCGGTGGCGGTGAGTCATTCTTTTCGTCAGACGTAACCGCAGGAACGAACAGGGTGATGACGCCCAATCCCAGCAGGGCAACACCGAAGCTCGCCACGAACAACACGTCGAAGGCCCGAGGCATCATTGCCAGCAACACGAAGGCAAGCACCGGGCCCAGCATTGCTCCCACCGCATCCAGGGCGCGGTGAACACCAAAGGCCGTGGCCAGCCCGGGCTTCGGGCTGGTTGCTGAAATGAGGGCGTCGCGCGGAGCGGTGCGGATCCCTTTGCCAATGCGGTCCAGGGTGATGATGGCGGCGATCATTCCCCAGGCACCGCCGGCAACAAAAATCAGCAAACGGCAGGCAGCCGAAAGCCCGTAGCCCAGCACAGCCACGGCTTTGTGCAAGCGCCACCGGTCGGCCAACACGCCGCCGGCAATTCGAACCAGCGCCGCGGCCCCTTGGTAGAGACCGTCCACCACACCGAACGCCAGCGGACTTATTCCCAGATACAGGACGAGATACACGGGCAGAATGCTCGCAACCATTTCCGAGGAAACATCAGTGAGCAGGCTGGTAAAGCCCAGTGCCCAGACGGTTCGACTCACCGCTGGCAACCATCTCCGCAACTTGGGGGTCGCGGGCTCGGCGCCCGGTTCTCCTGCGGCGGAACCCACCGGGGCGGGGCCGGCGCGAGGCGGGCGCAAGAAAACTTTGGACCAATCAATTGAATACATCGTTGCTCTTGTCCGGACATGCCATATGCCCAATAGTTTCAGCTGTTTATTAGCTGTTTCGGCTGGCGCGGGCAATTTCCAAAGAGCTTGCAAAGCAGGGAGCGGGCCACGCTTTTATTCCGGGTCCGTAAGAAAGAATATCGGTGTCCGGCCGATCCCGAAACACCGGCCAAGGAATTGCTTTTAAAATCAAAATGCCTCCTCGCACAGCAACCACAACCCTTTGGCGCGCGGACGGCCTTCACCCAAACAGGGCGGTAAAGGGGACCAGCAAAATCCAGAAGGCCAGCAGTGAACAGGCATTGCCAATCAGGGCAACAAACCAGCAGTCCCCCAGTGACGGCAACGGCAGGTGGGCCAGGGATGCCGGGCGGCGGCAGATCTGGTAAATCAGCTTGCCCTCCGCGAGCACCACCAGTCCCGCCGCCAGGGCAATGGTAAAATATTGCAACCAAGGTTGCAGCAGCCAGATCACCCCCAGAAACAAGGGAAACGTCAGCAGATGCGTCCCCAAAACCCACAGGATGAAATAACGGGGCCGGTGGAATTTACGGAGCAGCCACGCCACACACAACGCATCCACAAAAAGGGCGATCCCAACATACACGGAAACCACGCTGTTCTGGGCTTTCCCGGAAAAGATGACCGGACCGGCGTGCAGGCTGGGGATGAAACAAAAGAGCCCGGCCAGAAATCCCAACGTACGCAGACGACGATTCAAGGTTCGTGGAAATGGTGTTTTCATTTCAACGGCGGTGTCCATCGGTTATGAACAACGTTTCACGGGACAAGGTTTGTTGCGCTGGGCATCCATTGCAAGAAGTATCTGCGGAGTTTTTGCCGAAGCACGGTTGGATTCCAAAGCCGTGCTCAAGCCACGGCCCCCAGACGCGGGCGCGACCACCGGAAATCACCGAACCTCGCGAAGCGTTTGGCCTCCGGCGGTTGACCGCCGCTTTTGTCCGTGAACCGCGCAACCAACCCTGGGAACCTCGATTCACAGACCGCCGCTACAGAGAAAAAAAGGGCGTCTGAATTTATCAGACGCCCATTGTGAAATATTGGTCCACCCTCAGGCCAGCAATGGATTCTCCGCCGGGGCCGGTTCGGCTGGCACTTCGGGTTCCGGAACATCCTCGACTTCGACCAGCATCTTGAGCTGCACGCGGCGGTGACGGTCAAAGCCCGTGCCGGCCGGAATGATATGGCCCATGATGACGTTTTCCTTGAAGCCGCGCAGATAATCCACGCGCGACCGCGTGGACGCCTCGGTCAGGACCCGGGTGGTGTCCTGGAACGATGCGGCGCTGAGGAAGCTGTCGGTTTCCAGCGACGCCTTGGTGATGCCGAGCAACACGGGTGAAGCCTCGGCCGGTTTGCCACCCATCTTGTCCACCCGCTCGTTTTCGTCTTCAAAGGCCAGCTTGTCAATCTGCTCGCCCCAAAGAAACTCGGTGTCGCCGGGTTCGGTGATGCGCACCTTGCGGAGCATCTGGCGGACGATGATTTCGATGTGCTTGTCGTTGATCGTCACACCTTGCAGGCGGTAAACCTCCTGCACTTCGCTGACGAGATGTTCCTGCAATTCCTGCGGTCCGCAGACTTCCAGAATTTCGTGCGGATCCATGGGGCCTTCGGTCAACTGCTGGCCTTTCTTCACCATGTCGCCCTTGAAAACAATGACGTGTTTGCCGATGGGGATGAGGTGTTCCTCCTCCGCCTGGGTCTTCGGATCCTTGATCAAAATGCAGCGTTTCCCGCGCACACTCGCGCCAAAGTCAGCGATGCCGTCAATCTTGGAGATTTCCGAGGCGTCCTTCGGGCGGCGGGCCTCAAACAATTCCGCCACGCGCGGCAGACCGCCGGTGATGTCCTTGGTTTTGGACGTCTTGCGCGGCGTCTTGGCCATCAGGGTGCCGGCCACAATTTTGCTGCCCTCGGTCACGACGACGTGCGCGCCGGAAGGAATCGGATAGTTCGCCACCGCTTCGCCCGAATCGTCGCTGATGATGATTTGCGGGTGCAGGTCTTCCTTGTGCTCGACGAGCACCATGGCTTCCTGGCCGGTCGTCTCATCCATTTCCTGTTTCATCGTGACGCCCTCGATGATGTCGTGGAATTTCACCTTGCCGGCTTTTTCGGAGAGGATCGGCACGTTATACGGGTCCCACTGCACGAAGGTTTCGCCCTTCTTGACCTTGGAACCTTCCTTGAAGGAAATGACCGCTCCGATGACCACCACATGGTTTTCCAGTTCGCGACCGTCGTCGGCCACGATCGAAACCGAGCCGTTCTTGTTCAGGACAATATTGTTGCCGTCCTCGAGTTCGACCAGGCGAAGTTCGTTGTAACGAATGGTGCCGTCGTGCTTGGCCTTGATTTGGGGAATCTTGAACACCTGGGCCGCCGTGCCGCCGATGTGAAACGTCCGCATCGTGAGCTGTGTGCCGGGTTCGCCAATGGATTGGGCGGCGATGATGCCAACGGCTTCGCCGAGCTTGACCAGTCCGCCGGTGGCGAGGTTGCGACCGTAACAATGAATGCAGATGCCGTGCTTGCTTTCGCAGGTGAGCACCGAACGGATGCGCACCCGGTCAATCCCCGCCAGCTCAATGCGTTTGGCCTTTTCCTCGTCAATCTCCTCGTTGGGACGGATGAGAAATTCCTTCGGGTTCGTCGGATGGACGATATCGTCGCAGGCAAACCGGCCCACGAGCCGGTCGGCCAGCTTGACCACTTCGTCTTCGCCTTCGAACACGGCGGAGACCCAGATGCCGTTGGTCGTGCCGCAATCCTGCTGCTGGATGATGACGTCCTGGGACACATCGACGAGTTTGCGGGTCATGTAGCCGGAGTCAGCCGTCTTGAGCGCGGTGTCCGCCAGACCTTTGCGCGCGCCGTGCGTCGAGATGAAGTATTCCAGCACCGACAAACCTTCGCGGAAATTCGCGAGAATCGGTTTTTCGATGATGTCGCCGCTCGGCTTGGCCATGAGGCCGCGCAAACCGGCGAGCTGGCGCACCTGCTGTTTGTTGCCGCGCGCTCCGGAATCCACCATGAGATAGACCGGGTTATATTCCTTCTTGCCCTGGTTCTGCTCGAGCGTGCGAAACATGACGCTGGAGATCATGTCGGTGCAGTGCGTCCAGATATCGATGATCTTGTTGTAGCGTTCGCCCGGCGTGATGACGCCCTTGCGATACTGCTTCTCCACTTCCTTGATCTGCTTTTGCGCGGCGTCAATTTCCTGGTCGCGTTCCTTCGGCACAATCATGTCGTCAATGCCGATGGACGCGCCGGATTTGGTGGCCTCGCGGAAACCGAGCTCCTTGAGCTTGTCGAGCATCGTCACGGTCTTTTCATGACCGGCGAACTTGTAGCACTTCCAGATCAAATCACCTAGCTGGCTCTTGCCGGCGGCCTTGTTGTAAAGACCGAGTTCCGGCGGCCAGATCTCGCTGAAGGTGACGCGGCCGACGGTCGTCTCAATGATTTTTTTGGTCGCGTCGCCATAAACGGTTTTCCGGCCGAAGTCCGGGTTGGAAATGCGAATCCGGTCGTGCGTCTTCAAGGCGCCGTCGTCGTAGGCAAAAATCACCTCGTCCTTCGAGCCAAACAGCGGCAGCGTGCGCGTATCGGCCGGCATGGGGGTGCGCGGTTCGGCCGTGAGATAATAACAGCCGAGCGTGATGTCCTGCGTCGGCGTGATGATCGGTTTGCCGGAAGACGGGCTGAAGATGTTGTTCGTCGCCATCATCAACAAACGCGCTTCCATCTGCGCCTCGACCGACAACGGCACATGCACCGCCATCTGGTCGCCGTCGAAATCTGCGTTGTAAGCGGTGCAGACGAGCGGATGAATGCGGATCGCCTCGCCCTCGATGAGCTGCGGCTCAAACGCCTGCACGGACAGACGGTGCAGGGTCGGCGCGCGGTTGAGCAACACCGGATGGCCCTTGGTCACTTCCTCCAAAACATCCCACACTTCCTTCGTCTGGCGCTCAATCATTTTCTTCGCGCTGCGGACGGTATGGACGTAACCCAGCTCCTTGAGCCGGCGGATGATGAACGGTTCGAACAAAACCAGCGCGATCTTCTTCGGCAAACCACACTGATGCAATTTCAATTCCGGGCCGATGACGATGACCGAACGGCCGGAATAATCCACGCGCTTGCCGAGCAGGTTCTGGCGGAAGCGTCCGCCCTTGCCCTTGAGCATGTCGGACAGCGACTTGAGCGAGCGGTTGCCCGCGCCGGTGACGGGGCGGCCATGACGGCCGTTGTCGAACAGCGCGTCCACCGCTTCCTGCAACATGCGTTTTTCGTTGCGGATGATGACTTCGGGGGTCTTGAGCTGGAGCAGCGTCTTGAGCCGGTTGTTGCGATTGATGACGCGGCGATACAAATCGTTCAGGTCGGACGTCGCAAAACGGCCGCCTTCGAGCGGCACGAGCGGGCGCAGGTCCGGCGGAATCACCGGCAGCACCGTGAGAATCATCCACTCCGGACGGCTCTTCGAAATCGCCAGTCCCTGGAGCAGTTTGATGCGCTTCGCGAGCTTCTTGCGGATCTGCTTGCTCTTGGTTTCGGTCATGGCCTGCTCCAATTGCTCCACGCCCTTGGCCAGGTCCACCCGGGCCAGAGCCTCGCGCACGGCTTCCGCGCCCATTTTGGCGACAAACGCCTCGGCGCCGTAGGTTTCGCGGGCTTCACGATATTCATGCTCGTTGAGCAGTTGATGCGGCTTCAGCGGCGTGTTGCCCGGGTCAATTACCAGGTAATCCTCGTAATAAATCACCCGCTCCAGGTTGCGCGCCGTCACGTCCAGCACCAGGCCGATGCGCGAGGGCATGCACTTGAAGAACCAGATATGGCACGTGGGGACAGCCAGTTCGATATGACCCATGCGTTCGCGGCGCACGCGGGCGAGCGTCACTTCCACGCCGCAACGGTCGCAAACGATGCCGCGGTGCTTGATGCGCTTGTACTTGCCGCAGGAACATTCCCAGTCCTTGACCGGCCCGAAAATACGTTCGCAGAAAAGGCCGCCCTTTTCCGGTTTGAACGTGCGGTAATTGATGGTCTCGGGATTCTTGACTTCCCCTTTGCTCCAGGAGCGGATGGCATCCGGCGAGGCGACGGTGATCGCGACGTAATCCACCTGGTTGACCTTGTCCAGGCCGAGCAACTCCCGCGCGTTTTCTTTTGAGCTTGAGCTTGAGCTAATCATACAATTTCAATTTGCGATAATTCGCGCCCGATTGGTTAAACCGACGCCAGCGTGGCGGCGGCGGCGGAAGCGGCGTTGTCGGCACTGGCATGTTCGAGCGGATTGGAATAGCCGACTTTCACATCGAGGCCGAGCGACTGCATTTCCTTGACGAGCACGTTGAAGGATTCGGGAATGCCCGCCTCCAACGCGTTGTCACCCTTGACAATGGCTTCGTAAATCCGCGTGCGCCCCTGCACATCGTCGGATTTGACCGTGAGCAATTCCTGCAGCGTGTACGCCGCCCCGTAGGCTTCCATGGCCCACACTTCCATTTCGCCGAAGCGCTGGCCGCCGTATTGCGCCTTGCCGCCGAGCGGCTGTTGCGTGACGAGCGAGTAAGGCCCGACCGCCCGCGCGTGGATCTTGTCCGCCACCAGATGGCCCAGCTTCATCATGTAAATATAACCAACCACAATTTCCTGGTCGAACGCCGCACCCGTGCAGCCGTCGTAAAGAATCGTCTTGCCGTGTTCCGGCAATTTCGCGTCCCGCAGGTAACTGCGAATGTCCTTTTCCTTGATGCCGTCGAAAACGGGTGTCGCGAATTTCAATCCCAGGATCTTCGCCGCCCAGCCCAGATGCGTCTCCAGCACCTGGCCGACGTTCATGCGCGAGGGCACGCCCAGCGGATTCAACACAATTTCAACCGGCGTCCCGTCTTCGAGGAACGGCATGTCCTCCTCCTTGACGATGCGCGCGACGACACCCTTGTTGCCGTGGCGTCCGGCCATCTTGTCCCCCACCGACAGCTTGCGCTTGGAGGCGATGTAAACCTTCACCGACTTGACGATGCCGGCTTCCACGCCTTCGCCCGCCTCGGCGCGCTCGATTTCCTCGTCGTATTGCATCTGCAAATCATCGAACTTCTTTTTGAAGCTGCCGATGATCTCGTTGATCTTGTTGCGGATGGGCGACGGATCGATCTCGATGCGGTCATAGACCGTCGCGAGCTTGCGCAACAGCGTCTTGGTGATTTTGCGGTTGGCCGGAATGATGATTTCACCGGTCTCGGAATTGACCACGTCGAGCGGAATTTTTTCGCCGAGCAGAATGTTGCTCAACGCCTCGGTCAGCTGGTCGCGCAATTCATCGGTTTTTTTCCGGTGATCCTCCTCCACCTGCTTCGCATGCCGCTTGTCCTCGGTGGTGGCCGGCTTGCTGCCGCTGCCGCCACTGCTGCCGCGTTCGCCTTCCTTCTTGGACGACACCTTCACGTCCATCACTATGCCGTAGGTGCCGGAGGGCACCTTCAGCGACGTGTCCTTCACGTCGGCGGCCTTTTCACCGAAAATGGCGCGGAGCAGACGCTCTTCCGGCGCCAGTTCCGTTTCCGATTTCGGCGTGATTTTGCCGACGAGAATGTCGCCGGGCTTCACTTCCGCGCCCACGCGAATGACTCCATCCGGCCCGAGGTTCTTCAACGCCTCATCGCCGAGGTTCGGGATGTCGCGCGTGATTTCCTCCGGGCCGAGTTTCGTGTCGCGGGCGGCCACTTCAAATTCATCGATGTGAATGCTCGTGAAAATGTCTTCCTTCACGATTCTCTCGCTGATGAGAATGGCGTCCTCGAAGTTGTAACCGTTCCACGGCATGAACGCCACGAGGACGTTGCGGCCCAGGGCCAGCTCGCTGTCCTGCGTGCAGGGACCGTCGGCAATGACCTGACCCTTCTTCACGTGGTCGCCCTTGCGCACCAGGGTTTTTTGATTGATGCACGTGGCGGCATTGGACCGCATGAATTTGCGGATGGGGTAAACCCACACGCCCTTTTCCGGGTCGTGTTTGATCTTCTTCTTCGATTCCGGCAGCTTGCCGTCCGCGGTCACGATCAGATAATCGCCGCTGACGGAAGCGACCTTGCCAGCTTCCTCGGCGACGGCGACGGCGCGGGAATCGCGGGCGACGCGATCTTCCAACCCGGTTGCCACGAGCGGCGCCTCGGTCACCAGCAGCGGCACCGCCTGGCGTTGCATGTTGGAACCCATCAACGCGCGATTCGCATCGTCATGTTCCAGGAACGGAATCAGCGACGCGGCAATGGACACCAGTTGCTTCGGGGAAACATCCATGTAATCCACGCGCGCCGGCTCCACGTCGATAAAGTCCGTCCGGGCGCGGCAAACCACGCGGTCGGTCAGGAATTTGCCCTTGTCGTCCACCGGCGAGTTCGCCTGCGCGATGATGAACTGCTCCTCGCGGTCGGCGGTCAGGTAGTCAATTTTCTCGGTGAGCTTGCCGTTCTCCACCTTGCGATACGGCGTCTCAAGGAAGCCGAAATCATTGATGCGCGCAAACGTCGCCAGCGACGCGATGAGGCCGATGTTCGGGCCTTCCGGCGTCTCGATCGGGCAGATGCGCCCGTAGTGCGACGGATGGACGTCGCGGACTTCAAAGCCCGCGCGATCACGGCTCAACCCGCCCGGCCCGAGGGCCGACAGGCGGCGCTTGTGCGTCAACTCGGCCAGCGGATTGATCTGGTCCATGAACTGGCTGAGCTGTGAACGGCCGAAGAAATCGCGAATGACCGCCGACAGCGCCTTTGGATTGATAAGCTTCTGCGGCGTCATGGCCTCGACGCTCTGATCGAACAGCGTCATGCGTTCCTTGACCAGGCGTTCCGTGCGGGAAAGCCCCACGCGGCACTGGTTGGCAAGCAATTCGCCCACGGTGCGGATGCGGCGGCTGCCAAGATGATCAATGTCATCTACGCTGCCTTCGCCCTTCTTGAGGCGGAGAAGATATTTCGTCGCCGCCACCAGGTCGTCCTTCTTCAGGATGCGCGATTCTTCCTTGTCCTTGAGGCCAAGCTTCTGATTGATCTTGTAACGGCCAACGCGGCCCAGGTCATAACGTTTCGGGTCGAAAAACAGCCGCTTGAGCAAGGCGCGCGCGTTCGCGGCCGTGGGCGGGTCGCCGGGCCGGAGCCGCCGGTAAATGTCCTTGAGCGCCTCTTCCTCGTTCTTGGCCGGATCCTTTTTCAGGCATTTGATCATGATGCCTTCGTCCGCCGTGGTGTTGACCACCTTGATCTTGTTCACGCCGAGCTCGGCAATCTGTTTGACCACCGCCTTGGAAAGCGGCTCAAAAGCGCGGGCCACCACCAGGCCTTTTTCCTGGTCCACCGCATCCTGGATCAAAACGCAATTCGGCAGGTCCTCGAGCTTCTCGGCTTCCTTGATGGTGAGCTCCTCGATTTCGTAAAACAGCTTGAGAATTTCCTCGTCCGTGCCGCGGGTCTTCTCGCCGTTGTCCTTGCCCTTGCCGATGCCGCCTTCGACATCCAGGAAGCTCAACGCGCGGAAAAACGTGGTCGTCAGAAATTTCCGGCGGCGTTTTTTGCGGTCGAGATAGACGTAAAGGAGGTCGCTGGTGTCGAATTGCGCCTCGTACCACGAACCGCGGTCGGGAATGACGCGGAAGCTGTGCAGCATCTTTCCGTTCGGATGCTGGGTGGCCTCGAACGCGATGCCGGGCGAGCGGTGCAGCTGGCTCACCACCACGCGCTCCGCGCCGTTGATGACAAACGTGCCCTGCGGCGTCATCAGCGGCAGTTCGCCCATGAACACCTTTTCCTCCTTGGCGCTCTTGCTCTCTTCAATCAGCTTGAACGTGACGTAAAGCGGCGCGCCGTAGGTCAGGCCCTCGCGCAGGCATTCCAGCCAGTCCAGCTTCGGTTCGCCGACTTCGTAGGAATCGTAAACCAGCTTGCACTTGCCGTCATAGCTCTCGATCGGAAACACCTCCTGGAAAACCGATTCGAGGCCGGCATGTTTATGGCGCTTTTTGGGCGCCGTGTCCGCCTGCAGGAATTCCCGGTAGGAATTGGTCTGCAATTCGATCATGTTCGGCGGCACGACAATTTCCTTGATCTTGCCGAAATTGATTCGTTCAGTGACTCGCGATGGCATTTGGGCTTTCTGGTTTGGCTGGCAACAGCGCCAGCCGGCAATTTTCAATCAACGACACAAGGCAAGCACGCTGCGTTCAACAGTGAACTTGCCGGAACTCAGACCGCACCGGGCGGTCGCTGGTTTCTGCGGTTTGTAACTGATAAAAAAATAGCTAAATTGACTCCCGCCTGTGCGGGAACGGAGGGGCGGCCCCGGCTCGCGGGACCGCCGCCCCAAAATCCGCCAATTACTTGATCTCCACCTTGGCGCCGGCTTCTTCCAGCTTCTTCTTGGCGGCGTCGGCATCGGCCTTCGGGGCGCCTTCCAGCACCGTCTTGGGCGCGCCTTCGACCAGCGCCTTGGCTTCCGCCAGACCGAGGCCCGCCTTTACTTCGCGCACGGCCTTGATCGCGGCAATCTTCTTGTCCGCCGGGGCGGACACCAAAATCACGTCGAAAGTGGTTTTCGCTTCCGCGGCCGGAGCCGCTGCGCCACCGGCAGCCGGAGCCGCCGCCGCCACAGGCGCCGCCGCCGTCACGCCCCATTTGGTTTCCAGTTGTTTCACCAGGTCGGCGGCTTCGATGACCGTCAACTTGCTCAATTCTTCCACGAGGTTTCCAATGTCAGCCATATTACCTTTCTTGTCGTCTCGTCGTCCGCCGCGATCCGCCTTCGCCTTGCTTTGGCGCGACCGGCCACGGCTGTTTTAAGTTCGCTTTTGAACCGACGATTTACTTTGTTGTTTGTCCGCCCGCTCCGCCGTCCAGGGCGGAACGGAAATGGGATTAACTTTTCTCGGCCTTGGCCTGGATTACCCGCGCGAGCTGCGTCGCGGGAGTGTTGAGTAAAACGACCAGTTTCGTCGCCGGCGCGTTGAACAGTCCCAACAGCTTGGCCCGCAATACATCCAGGCTCGGCAGATCAGCCAGGGCCAGAATCGCCGCCTGCTCCAGACGCTGGTTGTCCAGATAGCCAAACTGCACCTTCAACTTGTCGAACTCCGCCCCGAAATTCTTGACCGTCTTCGCCGCGGCGGAAATGTCCTTCTGCCCGGTCACCACCGCCAGCTGCCCGGCCAAAGACCCGTTTAATCCGCCCACCCCGGCCTCCTTGGCCGCAATCTGGAAAATCGAGTTCTTGACGACGTGAATTTCCGCGCCGATTTTTTTCAGGCGCTGCCGCAGCTCGGTCAGATGGGATACTTTAAGTCCCTTGTAATTCACCACGATGAAGAACGGCGAACCATTCAACCGGGTGACGTATTCCTTCGTCAAAATTTGTTTTTCAGCACGCATGATTCAAAATGGGTTTCGGGTTAGTGGGTCATGAACTCGCGCACATCGAGGCGCACCGGCGGACTCATCGTCGCCGAAAGCGTGCAGCTGTGAACGTAGGTGCCTTTGAGGCTGTTCGGACGCGCCTTGAACACGGCTTCAATCACCACCCGCGCGTTTTCCTCGATTTGATCTGCCGGGAACGACGCCTTGCCCACCCCGACGTGAACATTGCCCGCCTTGTCAACTTTGAACTCGACGCGGCCGGCCTTGACTTCCTTCACGGCCCTGGCGGTGTCGTCGGTCACGGTGCCGGTCTTCGGATTGGGCATGAGGCCGCGCGGCCCGAGCACCTTGCCGAGCTTGCGTACTTCGCCCATCGCTTCGGGAGTGGCCACCGCCACATCAAAATCAGTCCAGCCAGCCTGGCATTTGGCAATCATGTCCTCAAACCCGACGAACTCCGCACCGGCGGCCCTGGCCGCATCCGCCGCAGTGCCGCTTTTGGCGAACACCAGCACCTTCACGGTCTTGCCGCTACCGTGCGGAAGCGGGACCGTGCCACGAACCATCTGGTCCGATTGCTTTGGATCCACCCCGAGACGGAACGCGAGATCGATGGTCTCGTTGAATTTCGCCTTGGGAAATTTGGCGAGCACGCCGACGGCATCCTTCAACGGGTACACTTTTTTGGCGTCCACCACTTCGAGCGCTTTCTGGTATCGTTTGCTGGGCATTTGCTTTGGTGCGGTGCATGCGAATCCTTCCGGACTCTCCCGCGTTGGTTGTTGGTTTATCCGACGACTTCAATTCCCATGCTGCGGGCCGTGCCGGCAATGACCCGGAACGCGGCTTCTTCCGAGGAAGAATTCAAATCCTTGGCCTTCATCTTCACGATGTCCAAAACCTGTTTGCGCGTCACCTTGCCGACCTTGTCCTTGTTCGGCACCTTGGACCCGGCGGTTATGCCCGCGGCCTTTTTCAACAGGATGGATGCCGGCGGCGATTTGGTGATGAACGTGAACGACTTGTCTTGAAACACGGTGATGACGACGGGAATCACTAGTCCCGCGTCCGCCTTGGTCGCCGCGTTGAATTCCTTGCAGAAGCCCATGATGTTGACGCCGTGCTGGCCGAGCGCCGGGCCGACGGGCGGCGCGGGATTGGCCTGGCCGGCCGGGATCTGCAATTTGATGATGCCTGTGACTTTCTTTGCCATAAAAATTACGCCTTCTCCACCTGCCAGTATTCCAGTTCCACGGGCGTGTTGCGCCCAAAAATATTGACGGTCACCTTCAACTTGCCGCGTTCGGGATCGATTTCCTCGATCACGCCGCTGAAGTTCAGGAACGGCCCGTTGTTGATCTTGATCGTCTCGCCGACTTCAAAATTGACCTTCGGTTTTTCCGTCTCTTCCGAAGCGGAAATCTGCGCCTTGATGGACTCGACTTCCTCGCTCGGTGTCGGCACCGGCGGTTCGCCGCCCACGAACCCGATCACGCCCTGGGTTTCCTTGATGAAATACCACGGCTTTTCGATGATGCGGTTGTCCTCATCCAGCAGCGCCATATCGACAAACACGTAGCCCGGCCACAGCTTGCGGCTGGACACGGTCTTCTTTTGATTGCGCACTTCGACCACTTTTTCCATCGGGACGAGGACTTCCTTGACAAAGTCCTGCATCTCGTCGGTCTTGACGCGTTTCTCAATGCTTTCCTTGACCTTCTGCTCCTGGCCGGAAAGCGTATGTATGACAAACCATTGGCTGCGCATGATGCTCAAATGACGAAGAACACGAAATACAGGATGCGGTCCACCACTTCGGTAAATGCGCCGAGCAAGGCAATCGAAATCATGATGACCACCGTCGAGCCCCTCAGCTCCGTCCAGCTCGGCCACGAACATTTTCTCAATTCTTCCCGCGTTTCCTGAACATAGGTGGCCAGCGCCCGGATCTGTCCCTGCCACCAAAGGTAGCCAAAAACAGCGCCAATCACCGCCACCCAGATTAATATCGTTATCCAGTTGCTCACAAATTTACGCTCACAAATTTTCCGGCCGGCCGGGCCTTTGCCCCATGGCCACCCGCCCGTTTTCTCTTACCGCTCCGCTTCCCAGCCCAGGCTGGCGGAGAGGGAGGGATTCGAACCCCCGTCGGGCGTTAACCCGAAGCGGTTTTCAAGACCGCCGCGATAGACCACTCTGCCACCTCTCCGCATTTGGCAGACTGGCTTGCCGAGCCGAAGCTCGCAGCTTTTTGCCGGCCCTTGTCTCCAGCCCGCCTTCGTGTCACTCCGGCGCGGCAGCCTCGCTCTGGCTCCGCTGCGAGCGTAGGCTGGCACGGCAGGAGGGACTTGAACCCCCAACCAACGGTTTTGGAGACCGCTACTCTACCAATTGAGCTACTGCCGTATCCGCCCAATCTCGTTGTCTTTCAGACAAGAAAGGAGCCGGGACATTCATCATTCCCGCGCTCCACGTTGAAAACCGCTTTAAGCAATGATTTCCGTCACGCGTCCGGCGCCAATCGTCCGACCGCCCTCGCGAATCGCAAAACGCTGGCCCTTTTCCATCGCCACCGGAGCAATGACCTTGATTTCCACCGAGACATTGTCACCTGGCATCACCATTTCCACACCTTTGTTCAGGGTAACCGTGCCGGTGACGTCCGTGGTCCGGAAATAAAATTGCGGACGGTAGTTCGTGAAAAACGGCGTGTGCCGGCCGCCTTCCTCCTTCGACAGCACATAGACTTCCGCCTTGTAATTCGTGTGCGGGGTGATGCTGCCGGGCTTGGCCAGCACCATGCCGCGTTCCACTTCTTCCTTCTTGGTGCCGCGCAGCAGCACGCCGACGTTGTCGCCCGCCGTAGCCTTGTCGAGCAGCTTGCGGAACATTTCAATGTCGGTGGCCACCGTCTTGCGCGTGTCCTTGAGCCCGACGATTTCCACTTCCGCATTGCGCTCGAGCACGCCGCGTTCAACGCGTCCGGTCACCACTGTGCCGCGACCTTCAATGTTGAACACGTCTTCCACGCACATCAGGAACGGCTTGTCCACTTCGCGCGGCGGCAACGGAATGAAGGCGTCAATGGCTTCCATCAATTTCTGAATGGAATCCTCGCCTTCCTTCTCGCCCGCCAGCGCCGCCTTGGCGCTGCCGCGGATGATGGGCGTCTTGTCGCCCGGAAATTCATACTTGGTCAGCAGGTCGCGGACTTCCATTTCCACCAGGTCCAGCAGTTCCTTGTCGTCCACGAGATCCACCTTGTTCAGGAAAACGACGATGGCGGGCACGCCGACCTGGCGGGCCAACAGCACGTGCTCCTTGGTCTGGGGCATCGGACCTTCCGAGGCGTCCACCACCAGGATGGCGCCGTCCATCTGTGCCGCGCCGGTGATCATGTTCTTGATGAAGTCGGCATGGCCGGGACAATCAATGTGCGCGTAATGCCGCTGGTCGCTCTGGTACTCGACGTGCGAGACGGCAATGGTCACGGTCTTGGTTTCGTCACGCACCGTGCCGCCCTTCGTGATGTCGGCATAAGAAATCGGTTTGGCCAGCCCCTTGCGCGCCTGGGTCGCGACAATAGCCGCGGTCAGGGTGGATTTGCCATGGTCGATGTGTCCGATGGTGCCGACGTTGACGTGGGGTTTGGTTCGTTGGAATTGCTCTTTAGCCATTGTAATCTCCTGCGTTGATGTCGTTAGTTTTTAGTCAAAATAAATTGTGGAGCCCATGATCAGGTTTGAACTGATGACCTCGTCCTTACCAAGGACGCGCTCTACCAACTGAGCTACATGGGCGCCTTAAAATCATTAGTCCATCCAGATACACCAAACGACAAAAAAACCCGTCCCCCTCATCTTTTTCCATCAAAAATCCAAGGGGCAACTGGCTCTTTATGTCTTTTCCGGCTCGCTAGCACCGGGAAATTATAAAACACCCGCCTCCCTGTCAACAGCTATTTTAAATATTTATTGGACCGTAAATATACCCCTCAAAATCAGCCACGCCCTGAACCTCGTAGCCGAGGACGTCAGCCTGCGCACTTTGAGCGCAGCGATGGAAAGTCAGCGCCGACTCAACGTCGGCGGCTGCGGTTCAAGTATTTGAAGCGCGATATTTCGTTTTAGCACCATCTCTTCTCACCGCCGGAAGACGGCTGCCAAGAAAGGCGAATCAAACCCCGCCCAGTTCCGGCCACAGCGGTTCCAGGTCCGGATCCTGCCGGGCCATGTGTTTGATTTTGCGGCTATCGCCCAGAGTGCACGCCTTATCCAGCCAGGCTTTGGCCGCGTCCAAATCTCCCAACTGACACTCATAGCACGCCAGATTGTAGGCGATGATTTTTTCCCTGGGAAAAGTCCGTTGGGCCTGAATCAGAATTGCCCGGGCCTGGGTAATTCCCCCGCCGGTTTTCCGCCGGGTCGCATACGCCAGCGAAATCCATACGCCCGGTGCCTGAGGTTCCAGCCGGGTAAGCGTTCCGGCAATGTCCGCCGCCGCATCCCAATTCCTGGCCTGCAAGTGGATGTCGCACCGGACGGCGAGCACGTCCGGATGGGAACCGAATTGCGCCGCGATTTTTTCCAGTTCCGCGCCGGCCTCCGCGACATTGCCCAATTCCAGCCAGCCGGTGGCGGCGGAGAGATGATGGCTGTCCGGCGGTTCCAACGGCCTCATAAACGATTTGCCATGAGAGGAAAATACTGGATCTGGAATCACGAATCCATTCACTTCGCCGGAGTCTGCTGGCCCGGCCGGAATTCCTGCCGCGCCAAACAAGGTAGGGAGCGTCACTCCGTGCGCCGCAAATTATTTAACCGCAAAGAGCACAAAGGACACAAAGACAGGGATTGGAACCAAGAAATACGCGAAATCATTTGCCGCCAAGATGCGCAAAATCTGACCGCTGAAAACCGAACACCGAACCGTCAAGAAACCAGAACCGGCGATCCGGATAAGGAGCCAGAAGCCAGGAGCCAGCGAGCGAAGGCCGCGTAAAGCTTCGCCACGCGGTGGGCTGAATGAGTTTCAAGTTTTCAGTTTTCAGTAATCAGTGTTCTTTGTGTTCTTTGCGGTTAAAAGCAGGGGCTTAGCCGATTATATCGACGAAGTCGGTCACGACCTTGCCGGTGTAGAAGTTCACCCATTGGCCGTTTGCATTTTGATAAGCCAGGCAGCGGGATTGTTTGCATTGGATCCACACGAGAATAACATCCGCCAAAACCGGCTGGCGAGCAGTCTGGGCGGTCGGGCCGAATCGGAATTTGTTTCGTTTGGGCATGGCGTAGTTCAAACATCATGGACGGCGTCCGGAACCGTTTGGTTGCATCAAACTTTCAACCCTCAACAATTCCACTCAAGCAAAACAAGGGTTTTACAGGAGCAAACCGAGATAACAGAGCGCTGCTGATAAAAACAGTAAAGCATCTCCGTTTCCTCTGTTGCCTCCTGTTCAAAATCTGCTCCCGATTGTCAAAAATGTGGGACTGGCCCCTTTACGGCGACGCCTTGGCGGTGGCCGTCAGGTGCGCGATATCCGGCGGCAACCTGCGTCCGCGCGCAACATCCTGGGCGGCCGTCGCCTGCACTTTCTCCAGCAAGGCCACCCGGAAGAATTCCGCCAGTGGCATCGCGGATTCGCCGGCACGATTGGCCGCCCAGCGCACCGCCGCGAACTCATCATGTGTTAAGGCACACTTCAGGCTCCGGAAAGCCTGTCGATTCATTCCCGACGGCTTGGGCCCGTTCGGGCCGGGCAAAGGGGTTCCAACCGGATCCGGAGCATGGGGCTTAGGCGGTGTATTGTTCATTGATTAATTCAAATTTAAGGCACTGAGGCCATGTTCCGCAAGCCGGCGCATCGGACGCGAATGGCCAGCAGATTGGCTTTGCGGCCCCCGACTCTTTCATGAAAATACGCCAATATCAAGACCCGGTAAGACGGAGACACCAAAGACCGATTATTCAACCGCAAAGAACGCAAAGAGCGCACAGATTGTTGATGGTTGAGAGTTGAGGGTTTCCGCAGATGACGCAGATTTCAGTTTCAAGTTTCAAGTGTTCAGTCTTTGTGACCTTTGCGTTCTTTGTGGTTAAAAACAGGAGCCTATCGTTGACCTTTTTAAACTTCTCATGGCGCGGGCTGGACCTTGGGATCTCTACGGCTTGCTGGAACGGGGGAGGAAGTAATGGACATCCACACGAACGGGCGTGGAAGCATCGGGTTGAATGGCCGTCCGCGGCGCAGGAGTGGCCAATGGCGGCGTGCCATTGGCAGGCGGCACCGTGACTAGCCGATAATAGCGTAACTCGTCACTTGCCGTTGTGTCGGTGACAGTCACAGTCAAGCCGGTCGCCACGATCGGGCCACCCAGGGCTTGCCACGATCCACCAGCCAGGCTTGTGCTATATTCTGCCTGATAGGTTTGTCCCGGCACGGCAGACGCGGTAAAGACGAACGTGCCGGCATTGTAACTCACAGCCCCGATCAAGGTGTTCCCGGAAAGTGTGTAACCAATCACATCCAGCGCAATCAATTCGTTCGCGCCCAAATTGGGCGTGGCCCCGGGCGTGTTAAAGGCGTCCTGAACTTGAGGTGGAATATTGCCACTTTGGACGGCCGGATTGGTGCCATTCCCCCAGTCCGCATAGTCGGAACTGTTGGCATATTGGTTGAAATACACCAGGCGGGTCACGCCGCCGTCCAGGGAAAAATAAGGCGAACTCGGCGCGGAATAATTGAAACTCCTAAACCCGCTGGAAACGTAGCGGTAGAGGTCGAGCGCTCCGACCCCATTGGTCGGCAGCGGCTGCCCGGTATAGGAATTGGTCAGGCGCAAAACCGATCCCGGTCCGCCAATGCCCAGGACTTCGTCAATTTCATGCATGGCTGTGGATTGCAAATCATAATCATTCGTATCCTGCTCCGCTCTGGTGAAATTCATCCTATTAAGATTCAGGAGCACATATCCGTCCGGCCCGCCATTGGTCATCCTCTCCAAATTCGCGAGTGCATGTTCGCCCAGGGCGTCGAGGAGCGGGGGATTGAGCCACACCATGTCATTGTTGAGCAGACCTGTCAGCGGGGGCGGATTGAGGCTGGCCAGGGCGGTGTTGTCGCTGGCGGACTTGTTGGTCACGGCCTGCAAATCGGCCACGTATTGTGAATAGCTGAGGGGCGTCCGCGAAACCGAGCTGGCTGCCAGATCGACGTCGGCGTACACAAACAGGATGCGTACGCAGATCGGGTCCACGATATAATTGGTGTAAACCTGGGTGGCCGACCAGATGGTGTTGGTTATCGCCTCCACGGATGGATCGGCAATGGTGGTGATGGAGGAGTCAAACATCGGATAGATGACGAACGTGTTGTTGGTCAAATAAAAATCATTGGTGAACACCAACTGACTTTTACCACCCAGCATCAGGATATTCGTCCCGGGCAGAAAATTGGGGGCGGTCACGGCCGCGACGTACGTTCCCGGCGGCAGATTGGTCAACCCATAGGCTCCGTTGGTGTCGCAGGTCAACTCGTTGGTGCCGATGAGCACGGACGCGCCGGAAATGGCGTTGCTGTTGCAGACACAGTAAACATGGCCCGTCACGGTCAGGTTTGGGCTTAAGGTGTAAACCGCGTCCGGTAACGAGGTTATGGCGGCCAGTTTTGAGCCGTCCGATGAGGAAGCCAACGCGCTCACCGCCAGGTTCGGTGGATTGTTGGTCACCAGCCAGGTCACGCCCGAGTCTGACGACCGGTAAATTTTCTTGCCGGCGGTGAGGTTTCCGGCCACCAGTTTGGTGCCGTCGGACGATGAGGCGACGGCACCCCAGGTGACTGAGCTGGGGGCTCCCGGTTGATGGTGCCAGGTCGCGCCAGAATCGGCCGAGGTGTAAATGCCGCCGGTTCCCCCCGCCACCAGCTTGCTGCCATCCGCCGAAGAGGCAACGCAATACCAGAGGAGGCCGGGAGTGAGGGTATAGGTGAGGGTCCAGGTGGCCCCTGAATCGCTGGACACGTAAACCTTGTTTTGAAAGGTGGCAGAGCCAACCGCCACCAGTTTGCTGCCATCGGCTGACGACGCGACCCCAGCCCAGAGGTTCGTCGTACCATCGCCACTTCCGGGTTGCCAGGTTGCCCCCGAATCAACCGAGTGATAAATCCCAAAAGGCAAAAGTCCGGAGGCGGGGTCATAGGTGGAAGTGGCAACGAGCTTTGTGCCATCCGCGGATGACGCGACCCCATTCCACGATGTTTGGTTGCCAAAGCGATATGTCCAGGTGAACCCGGCGTCCGCGGAAGTGTAGATCCCGCCGGGACTCGAATCAGCGGGATCATAGTACGCCACCGCGACTAATTTCGTGGCATCTGCTGAGGAGGCCACGCAGCTCCACGCATTCGTCGGCGCCGACGTGATCTGCCAGTCCACACCAGCGTCGGTTGAGGTGAAAATCTCTCCGTAGAAGACCCCGTCCGCAGTGGCACCCGCGCTGACCACCAGATTGGTGCCGTCCGCGGACATGGCTACGCTGGACACCGGGGTGACATGGTTGCTGGAAACCTGCCATCCGGTCCACGACTCCCCGCCAGCACATTCCGCCGGCGCAAACAAGCCCATGACGACGGCCATCATGATGGTCACCAAGAGGAACACCATCTGGCAACTCCTGGGGAACGGCCTCCCGGTGCGGCTGGACGCGCCGGCTTCGTTTCGACTTATTGCGGTCATCCGTTTTAATTATATTGTGACACCGGACGAATGGCAATAAATCGCTGAAGCGTTCCGCAGCTGGACGCAGATTTCAGTTTCAAGTTTTCAGTCTTTGTGACCTTTGTGTTCTTTGTGGTTAAAAGCAGGTGCTTAGCCGCTAAAACGAGATCGCCAACATGCCAATATCAAGAACAGACCCGAATGGCGCTTAGTTAAGGCGTTGATATTTGCGAGGTCCGCCATGCCAGCGGTTGTTACGATGGGGTAACTCGACGAATTGTCGGCGCGGGCGGTTGAGCAAAGGAAAAGGTTTTGGACGCCGTTT
>JBAPQW010000084.1:0-28527 GCA_049280815.1 Verrucomicrobiia bacterium
TGATTGTCGTGGCCATTATCGGCCTCTTGGCGGCAATTGCCATTCCCAACTTCGTGAAGGCTCGCGCCACGTCCCAGCAAAATGCCTGCATCAACAACCTGCGCCAGATTGATGCCGCAGCCCAGGAATTCGCTCTGGAAAAAGGCAAACAAACCGGTGCTGCCATCGTCTTGGGCACCGATCTGACGCCCTACATCAAGCTGAATGCCAACGGCAGCATTCCTACCTGTCCGGCTGGCGGCACCTATGCCGAAGCCACGGTGGGCAATACGCCGACCTGTACCTTGAGTACCTTGACACAACAGCCCCACATTCTGCCGTAGCCCGTTCGGAACTCGATTCAATGGCCCGAAGCGACAAGCTTCGGGCCTTTTTTGTGCAATTTCCCGTTCCGTGTCTCCCATGATATTGGCACCGAGTGGCACTGGGCATGCTCCAAAGAGTGTTTGATATTGCGGTTTCAACAGGCAATTTTGTGGGCAAAATTGTAATCATTGTAATCCGCCTGTTGATCGCCTCACGCTGCAATAACAGAAAGAAAAACAGCGTATGAAAAATAGGAAAGTCCTCCGCAAGGCGGGCTTCACACTGGTGGAAATAATGATTGTCGTGGCCATCATCGGCCTCTTGGCGGCAATCGCCATTCCCAACTTTGTGAAGGCCCGCGCCACCACCCAGCAAGATGCTTGCATCAACAACCTGCGCCAGATTGATGCGGCGGCCCTGCAGTTCTCCTTGGAACAAAACAAAAAGTCCGGAGACCCCATCACCTGGCCCGGCGATCTGACGCCTTACATCCGGCTGAATTCCAGCGGCAGCATTCCTCCTTGTCCGGCTAAAGGTACTTACACCGAAGCCACGGTGGGCAATGCTCCAACCTGCTCGTTGAGCACCTTGGCCCAACAGCCCCACCTGCTGCCGTAAGCAGTCAACCGATACTGAAACTGATTCAAAGGCCGGAAGCTTTCGCTTCCGGCCTTCTTGATTTAATGCGCCTCCATTGGCCACGGCCTCAGCGGCAGTTGACTTCAAGAACCGTTTGCGGTACGAGAAAGACCACTGTTTATTATACGAATCGTGCATGAGCGTCATTTTGCAAACGGAAAAGTTGCGGGTTGAATTCACCAGCCATGAGTTTCGGCAGACCAGCAAAATCGCCCTGGGCAGTCTTGATTTGGCGGTGAATGTCGGTGAAGTCTTCGGCTTTCTCGGACCAAACGGCGCAGGCAAAACCACCACCATCAACGTCCTGCTGGGTTTCGTCCCGCCAACCAGCGGCGCGGCGTATCTTTTCGGGATTGACGTGCGCCAGCCCATCGCGCGCCAGCGCATCGGCTATTTGCCGGAGATGACGTATTACTATAAATTTCTCACCGCGGAGGAATTGCTCCGCTTTTACGCGCGTATTTTTGGCCTGGCGCGAAGGGAGGCTGACAAACGCATTGACCGGTTGCTTAAGCTGGTCGAGCTGGATGGCGCGGGCAAACGTCCCATCAAATTCTATTCCAAGGGCATGCAACAGCGCGTCGGCCTCGCCCAAGCGCTCATCAATAATCCCGATTTGCTGATTCTCGATGAACCCACCAGCGGCCTCGATCCCCTCGGCCGCATGAAGGTCCGCGAAATCATTCAACGCCTGAAAAACGAGGGCAAAACCGTGTTCTTTTCGTCCCACGAGTTGGGCGAAGTGGAAACCGTTTGTGACCGCGTGGCCATCATCAACCAGGGCGAACTCAAGACCGTAGGGCGCGTCAGCGATCTGGTTGCCCGGCACCATTCCAACCTGGAAAAAGTCTTCCTGGACATCATCGGGTATCAACCACAATCAACGCCATGAATACGATTTGGGCATTGGCCGGTGTCGTCATCAAGGAACTGTATCGCCGCAAGGACTTTTATGTCCTGTTCGTTCTCACCGCGCTCATCACCATCGCCACGGGCATGGTCAACTTTTTTCACGACCCCAAAATCGTGCGTTACGTCAAGGACATCTGCATGCTCCTCATCTGGATTTCGGCGTTGCTCATCGCCATTATCACGACGGCCCGGCAGATTCCCGCGGAACGCGAAAGCCGCACCATCTTTCCCCTGCTGGCCAAGCCGGTCACTCGCTGGCAGGTCATCCTCGGAAAATTTCTCGGCTGCTGGCTGGCCACCGGCATGGCCCTGCTCGTCTTCTATCTGTTCTTTGCCGTCATCACCGGCTCGCGCGAACAGTACTGGCCGTGGCTGTCATACTTGCAGGCCATCTGGCTCCAATGGGCCATGCTCGCCGTGGTCGTCGCCCTGTCGCTGCTTGGCTCGATCATTTCCGCCGCGCCATCCTCCACCACCACCATCTGCTTCATCGCCGTCGCCGGCATCCTGCTGGTCGGGGGACATCTGGACACGGTGGCCCTCCACCAGACGCAGCCTTTGCAAACCGTTTTTTATGCGATTTATTTTCTGATTCCGCATTTGGAATGGTTCGATATCCGCGATCGCCTGGTGTATGATTGGGGTCTGGTGGGCTGGCTGGATTGTGTGCTGGCCACCCTTTACGCGGCGGCCTACACCGGCCTGTTTTTGCTGCTCGCCTGGCTCGGTTTCCGGCGCAAAAGCTTGAACACCTGATGAAGGCTTCCCCGTATCTGATCCTCGCCCTGATGCTGACGATCTGCTTCACGCTGGCGACCGGCATCGAACCCCGCGCCGCCACCTGGAGCCAGCATGCCAAATCCAACAACGTGTTCGGCCTGCTGTTTGGGGACGGGCGCCGGATGTTCGCCAACGAATTCTTCACCATGGCCGACGTTTACTTCCACAGCGGCTATTACCCGTCCATCTTCGATCAGCGCGAAGCGGGAGCCAAGGAAATCGTCGCCGAAAGCCATGGCCAGACCGACAGCCCGGACGACGAACGGAAGGAGGATTTCCTGGGCAAACCGAAGGATTGGATAGACCGGTTTGGCCGCCATTTCCGCATTGCCGAACACACGCATCTGGAGCACAGCCACGAACGGGAAATTCTCCCCTGGCTCCGGCTGGCCGCGGATATGGACCCGCAAATGATTCAAACCTACACCGTGGGGGCATACTTTCTGTGCCAACACCTCAATCAGCCGCAGCAAGCTGAGGCATTTCTTCGCGAAGGACTCCGCAACAACCCGGGCAACTACGAAATACTGTTTGGGTTGGGCCGGATTTACTTCAATAATTATCACGATTCCGACCGCGCGCGAAACATCTGGCAACTCGCCCTCAACAGCTTCATGAAACAAGAACCTGCGCTCCAACAGGAAAACAAGCTTGGCTATGAAGAAATCACCGTGAACCTGGCCAATCTGGAACGGAACGCCGGCAATTATGCGGACGCCATCCGCTGGTTCCAAGCGGCCCAGAAAGTCTCGCCGGCACCTGACGCCCTCGAACAACAAATTGACGCCCTCAAAGCAAAAATGGCCGCCTCAACCAATGCCCCAGCCGCCCTGCCCCATTGACCGCGCGATTGCGCTTGGTTTTCTCCACGGCAGTTTGTTTTAATGGCGTCATGAAAGTCCGGCAGGCAAAAATCTCGCGGCACACCAGGGAAACCCGCATCGTCGTCAGCCTTAACCTCGACGGGCATGGAAAATCTTCAATCAAGACGGGGATTGGCTTTTTCGACCACATGCTCACGCTGTTTGCCAAACACGCCACGGTGGATTTGAAACTCCGTTGCCAGGGCGACCTCGAGGTGGACGCGCATCACACGGTCGAGGATTGCGGCATCACACTCGGCCAGGCGTTCGCGTGCGCGCTGGGCGACAAACGCGGCATCCGCCGTTACGGGGCGGGTTTTCATCCGAAAAATCCGTTCACCGGCGAAGCGTATGTGCCCATGGACGAATGCCTCGCCCGCTGCGTCATTGATTTTGGCGGACGGCCGCATCTTGTCTGGCGCGGACTGAATGAATTTGCCCAAAAGCGCGTTGCCCAGTCCGAAAAACTTCAGGACACTTCGAGCGCGTTTCGTTTCGGCCTGGCGCGGGAATTTTTCCAGGGTTTTGCCAACGAAGCCCGCTGCAACCTGCACCTGGAGTTGCTCTACGGCGACGAGCCGCATCACATCGTCGAGGCGCTGTTCAAGGCGTTTGCCCGCGCGACGGATGTGGCCTGCCAGCATAATCCACGCATCGCCGGCCAGTTGCCGAGCACCAAGGGGAAGTTGTAAACTTGCCCTGTGGGTTGATTGTAAATGTATGACCGCCGAGACTGCATCGAACAAACAGATTGAACGTTACCGTCAGATGACCGGCGAGCAACGATTGGCGATTGCTTTGGAATTGCACGAAATGTCATGCAACATCGCTCGCGAAGGAATCCGACGGCAAAATCCTAATGCGGACGCGGCTGAAATTGAACGTCTCCTCCGTCATCGGATTGAACTTGCCCGGGCCGCATGAATGAACAGGAATTGCTAGCGGATTGTTTGCGCCGGTTGAACCGGAGCGGCGTGACCTACTATCTCACCGGTTCCATGGCCAGCAACTACTGGGGCATCCCGCGCACCACGCATGACCTGGATTTTGTCGTGCAACTGCCGTCATCCGCGATCACCGCCATCGTGCAGGCATTCAGCGGCGATTTTTACATTGAAGAATCCGCCGTGCGTGCCGCGTTTCAACCCCCGCACCAGTTCAACGCCATTGACACCCGCTCGGCGTTGAAGGTGGATTTCTGGCTCCCCAAGCCCGAACCGTTCGACAAGGAAATGCTTCGCCGCCGCATGCACGTCTCCCTTTTCGGCGAACCGTCGTGGATTGCCACGGCTGAAGATGTGGTTTTGAACAAGCTGATTTGGAATCGCATCACGCCTTCCGGGCGGCAACTCGGCGACGCCGCAGGCGTGGTGGCCGTGCAAGCCGAAGCGCTGGATAAACATTACCTGAAACAATGGGCGCAGGATCTTAAACTGGTTGACGAGCTGGAAAAACTATTAAGCGGAGAGATCAAACCCAAACAAACATGAAATCCCATGGCTCGACCCACGCAACGGATGCAGCCTGCCGGCGTGATTCACTTATCGCCGGCCAGTTGCCGGCCACCAAGGGGAAGCTTTGATTTGCCGTGTTGGTTGGAAAAGTTTGCCGGCGGTATAAACCACGTAATGTTCCAAGATCCAGCTTGCTTCGGTCAAGTGGAGCGCGGGGACCAAACCCTCAGCGTTCATGCCCTGGCGCGAATTGCAAAAGCGCTGGGCGTCCGCTTTCGCGACCTTGTCACCCACGCGTAAATTACACTTATTTTTTTGAGCCCCAGAAAGATTTTACCTCCTCGCCGTGCTGTTTGACCTTGAGCTGGCCGAGGATGGAGTGCCAGGCGATGTAAATCTTGTGCCATTGGGCTTCCAGGCCGCGGAGCGCGCCTTCGCTCATTTCGCTGAGGTAGCGCAACGACGGCGCATTGCCGATGAGCGCATGGATTTCGTCACGCGTGGGCGAGGCGACTTCGATGGCGGCGTAGATCAGTTCGATCTCCTGCACGATGATGCTTTTAATTTCGAGAAAATGACTCTCCTCCGCCGGGCCGAATTTTTTCCCGCGCGCGATGTTGATGAAATGATTGAACTGTTTCCAGCACTCGATGTGGGTTTCAATCTGGGTGACCAGTTGGTTGAGTTCTTTGGCAGTCATAAGCGTGGTGCGGTTGTGGTGGGTGAAAAGGCGGCCTGGGGAAAGAGGAAAATGATGGCGCCGCCGCGCAATTCGCGGGCGGTGATATGGAGGCTGGCAAAATGGAGGCTGACCTCGGCCATGGGCATTTGCGCCGCGCGCGCCTCGCGAAAAAGCGCCAGCACTTCGTGCCCGATGTCGCGCAGCAACGCCCGCGGATAGGCGGACGAAACAGTGGTGATGACAACCTGGCCGTTGCGATCCACGGTCAAACTGCCGGTCGGCAGTTGCTGAACCGCCGCGCGGGAACGGAAAAATCGTTTTAGGAATCCCATGATGAAACCAGTTTTTTGCTTTTATCCAACAAGGGTCCAGCCTCCGCCTGCGGCGGCCACCCAATGAGAAAACTCTTGTTATCCCGGCTTAAAACAAGCAGTTGACGTTCCAGATTATGGCCGGCGACGTGCGAAAGGGGTCCGGCCTCGATCCGTTCACCCAGGCGCTTGGCGGTTTCGGCGGCCCGGCGCGCCCATTTGGTCAGCGGTTCGGAAGGCTGCATGCCCATGGTTTCAACCGCGCCCTGACCCTCGGCGGGGACAGTGATCACGAACTCCGCGCCTTCGCGCGTCAGCAGCGCGAGCTTCCAAATGGTTTTGCGGTGGGCGGTCTGCTCGATGGATTCGGGCTCAACAGAATCAGCGGTTTCATCCATGGCCTGGGCGGATTCGAGCAGCAGCGCATTGACGGGCTTGAGGATGGTGCGTTCGCGATCGGGTTCGGCGGGTAAATTTTCAAACGTGCCGGATTTCCACGCGAGGATCCGCTGGAACGCCGCCTCCCCCCGGGCGCCGTCGATTTCGGCGTCAATCAATTCGCCGTCTTGAATCCACAGTTTGGCCACGAGCGACCCGCGGGTGATCCGCAACACGGTGGAACTGCGCGAAAGACATTCCATCTGGATGATGTCCATGAGGCTCTTGCTTTGGATGCCCCGGAAGCCGCCTTCCATGTCGCGCCCCATCAGCGATTCGATGCAGTCCAGAAACATCTGGGAATTGGTCTGCATGTCGGTCTTGAGCCAGAACAAATCCACACCCAGGGCGTAGGCGCGCGAACGAAATTCCTCGTCTTCGAGCCCGCTCAATACGACCGTGCGCAATTCAGGAAACCGGCGCCGGACGATGGACAATACCTGCAGCCCGTCCATGCGCGGCATCTTCAGGTCACAGATCAACAGCCGGAAGGGTTCGGTTTCCAGAAGGGCCAGCGCGCGCGCCCCCGACGCGACGGTGCGGATTTCAGGCTTGCTGGGCAGGTGAGTGAACATTTCGTTGCACAAACCCAGCCAGGCCGCATCGTCATCCAGGACGAGAATTTTATGACGTATTTCCATTTTTGAATCCCATGGCATTAATCGCTAACGCCGCCGCCCTGCAAACACAAGTTCGAAAAGTGCCAACAGCGCATTATTCAATAAACTTCAATCAACGGGAAGCAAGCGGCGTTCCCAATTAAGACCTGATGGCCGGAAAATTGAAATGCCACAATATGAACAGACCGGAGACAAAGCAGTCCAACGCTGGGACAAATTCCCCGCCGGCGCGCAACCGCTTTTCAGGAAGCGAACAACCCCGTTGAAGAAACAAACCACCGTTGGCTTGCTTCCTGCTGAAACCCAGGAACCTGTCTGTAGATGGATGGGACGAGATGTATGAGCGTCATGTCTAACACCGTGAAAACAAAATTCGCCGGGCTGCTGCGGGGGCTGCTGCGCCGGCTCGATGACAATGAAGTCGATGAAGCAACCGACCCCCCGGCACCGCGCATTCTGACCAGCAGCGCACTCCCCGCGGGCGCCGCTCCAGCTGCAGCCGGATTCCCACAGCGGACACCGGCGACTTCGGTCAACCCCGCGCATGCGGCGCCCTCCACAACGGAGGAAAATCCAGATTATTTACAATTGCCGCTGCCGCCCATCCTGGCTGCGATGCCCATGGATTTGCGGGCAAAAGTCCTCCAAGCCCCGATTCCAGGCACGATCATTTCCATTCCGCTGGAAAAAATTCTGACGCAACTCGCGTTTGGCTCCGTCAAAATCACTTTTGGGGAATTGCGCCAGGCGGTCCCGGGTGTATTCGTCAATTCCGGCGGCGAGCACGATCACAAAACCGTGACGCTGCCACTCAACGAAATTCTCACGCGGCTGAACCCGGCCCGGCTGTCCCGTCGTCCCGTGCAAAAGCACCTGGAAGTCGCGGACGAAATCGCCGGACCCTTTGGCGCCGGCGCACAAGGAGTCAAAATTTCCACCAATACCAAGCCCACGCCGTCCACCTCCATGACATCGCGAACCGGCACGCCGCCAATGCGGATGGTTGCCCCGGCGGCCAGTCAGCCGGCGCCGGTTGCCCCGCCTCCACCGACATTTGTACCCCGCGCCATCACGCCGCCATCCCTGATGTCGCATGACACCACGCCCGTAAACAGGGTGGCGTCGCCCCGCAGCAATGGGGCGACAAAGCCCCTTGTTCCGGCCTTGCCCGTCGCTCCTCCGCCGGCACCGCCGGCGGCAGTCCCGGTACCGCCCCCGGTCGCCCCGGCCGCTCAAATTCCGGCGGATCCGGCGGCAATATTCGCGCCGTTGAGCGCACTCTCGGAACAATGGCCGGAAGGACTACGGCTCGAAATCATACAATCGAACCTCGCCAATGCCCAGGTTTTGCTGCCCATGAACTTGATTGAACCGGCGTTGAAACGCGGACGTATAACTTTCACCTGGCGCAACCTGCGACCGCTGATCCAGCCCACACCGCCGGCGGCATCCGTCCATGACGGCATCGAACTGGAGCTGCCCTTAAGCGTCGTTGCCCCGTTGTTTTTCACGCAGCAAAAAGGGTCGGGCCGGACGCACCCCACGTCGCGACCCCCGTCTGACATCCCGAATTTATTCTTTGGTTTTCCACAGTCCGAACCATCGCAGCCGCAACCGCCGGCGAAAACACCCGAACCACAGTCCATCCAGCCGCCCCCGGTCCAGCCGGCGCCGCCCGAACCCGAGCCGGTCCAACCGCAGCCGGTCCGGCCCAAGCCGGCGGAACCGCAGCTCCCCCGGCCGGTGCCTGAACCACAGTCCATCCGCCCCCTGCCGGACCAGCGACCCATTCGTCCCGCGCTCAAGCCGGCGGACGCCAAACTCGTGGACTCCAATTATTATTTTTGGGCCAACGACAACGAGCCTTCGCAGGTGGATGAAACCGAGTACAAACACAGCCAGAGGCCGGCAACCGATTTCACCAGCCGTTACGCAACCCCAAAGGAAATTGTCGAACGCGCGATGGAACTGCCCGGGGTGGTGGGCGTGTTGGTGGCCCTGCCGGACGGTTTGCGGGTGGCCAGCCAGGTTCCGCCCGAATTCAATGCCGACACCCTTGCCGCGTTTCTGCCGCAGATATTTGACCGTGTGAGCCAGAGCACCAAGGAGTTGCGCATGGGTGCGCTGAACAATTTCAATTTCACCGTTGGCAACGTTCCGTGGAGAATCTTCCGCGTGAACGCTGTATATTTCGCCGCGTTCGGTTGCGCGGGGGAAGCGCTACCCAGCGCCCAACTGGCCGCCTTGGCCGCCGAACTCGACCGAAAAAAATCATAATCCTATGGCCATCATCAACCAAGCCACCAAAGAGCTGCAGGTCAAAGTCGTCTATTACGGCCCGGCAATGGGCGGCAAGACGACCAACCTCGTGCAGGTCCACGACCACGTGCAAACCGCCGCGGGCAACAAGGGCAAGCTGGTGTCGCTCGCGACCAGCTCCGACCGCACCTTGTTCTTCGACTTCCTGCCCATCGAGGCCATGACGATCAAAGGCTTCAAGACCAAGTTCCAGCTTTATACCGTGCCCGGCCAGGTGATTTACAACACCACCCGCCAACTCGTGCTGCGCGGCGTGGACGGCATCGTGTTCGTCGCCGATTCGCAATACGAGAAAATGCCGGAAAATGTCGAGAGCTTTCAAAACCTCGTGGATAATTTGAGCTCGCTCAAGCTCAACCTGGCGGAAATTCCCTACGTGTTGCAATACAACAAGCGCGATCTGCCCAACGCCGCGTCCATGGAATACATGGAGTACCTGCTGAACAACCGCGAAGTGCAGGTGCCGTCGTTCGGTGCGACCGCGCATAAATGCGAGGGCGTGTTCGAATCGTTGAACATGATCACGCGCCTGTTGTTGCACAAATTCATCAATCACCAAACCGTTCCACAGTACGCGTGACATGTCCACCCTGCCCCAACTTATCGAGGACGATATCCGGCAGCTCGACGGGCTGCTGCGTGAATTCATCGTCAGCACGGAAGCGATCGCCACGCTGATCATCGACAAGGGCGGCTTCCTGATCACACAACAGGGCGACGCCCATGATTTTGACATGACCACCATCGGGGCGCTGGCGTCCGGCGCGTTCATGGCCAACCAGACCATCGCCAGTCTCGTCAATGAAACGAGTTTCAACAGCATTTACCAGCAGGGCGAAAATGCCAGCATGTTCGCCATCAACGTGGACGAACATTGCCTGCTGGTCGTGATTTTCAAGTCCCATTCCGGTGTCGGGGTGGTGAAATATTATGCGGCAACAGCCGTCAAACGCATTGCTCGCCAGCTAAAAATCGCCAGGGAGAGGGCACCGGAGGCGGGACTTGATCTTTCGGTGCTCAACGTTGCGGAAACAGCACCGTTGTTCCGGAAAAAGAAGAAGGCGTGAAACCAACCGTGCATCCCGTGTTCCCATCGTGATTCAAGAATGCCGCCCCGCGGCGGAGGAAATTTATGATCTGGCTCAATCTTTTAGCGGTCGTCCTGGTTTCCGGCTATGTCCAGTGGCTGCTTTACCGCGGCTGGCGGTTTTACCGGGACCTGTCGCGCGCCAACGCCGCCGAGGAGGTTTTGAAGATTGTCATGGAACAGCGCCATTTTTATTTCATCCAGGGCATCGGCGGTTTGATCGCCCTGACCTCGTTCCTGGGCCTCAAAGCCCTGCTGCTGATCTTCAAGCTCCCTGAACCCACGGCTTTCACCACTTTTGCTTTTGGCGATTTTGCGAGCCGGTTTCTGATTGTCAAATTGGGCTGTCTGGGCACCGGCCTGGCCGTCACTTCCGTGGCCTGCTTTTATCAGTGCATCAAAAGCAACCATTACTTTGAAGTGCTTTACGCCCTGCGCGATGTGCTCGGGCTGCATCCCGAGTCCAACATTCCCAGTGCGCCCCTTCTGGCGCCTTCGCTCACCGAACGGCAGGTTCTTTAAACCCCGGTCGCTTGGTTCGGTTGGTGTTGCCGGCCCGAGGTTCTTCAGCCATGTGTTTCCACGGCGGATTCAAGCCTTCATGGCAGCCGGCTGTGACTGCCGTCGCAGAACGGCGCGTTCTTGGAATGCTTGCAGCCGCACCAGGCAACGGTTTTGGCCTCGGCAATGTCGGTTTTCTTCGGTGTAAAGCCGGTGCCTTTGTGCGAGCCGTCGCAAAATGGCTGGCCTTTGGAACGACCGCAGGAACACCACCAATAGGTGCCGGGTTCCGATTTTTGAACAAAGGGTGATTTCTGGGCTATGGTCGGTTCACTCATAAGGGCTCTTCCATAACACTGTGAGTTTGGCCTGGCAACTGGTTTCGGTGCCGTCAGTGTGCAGGCGGCATGATCTCGAGCATCAATGAATAATCCCGGTAACCTACCGCCCGCCAGAAGGCTGTCGCGGCGGCGTTGCGAACCAATACTTCAACCGTCAACCGCTTGTTGGCCGGCCAGATTTTTGCGCGCATGATTTCCATCGCCTGCCGGCCAATGCCCTGCCGGCGCCGGTCCCGCACGACGAAAAGCTGCCGCAAATAAATTTTCTCCGGCTGCTCGGCAAACACGGCGCAAGCGACCACCGCCCCGTCAATTTCAAAAAGCACCGCGGTGTATTCCGACGCCAGCCAGCTTTTCATGCGCTGTTCCAGTTCGGGAATCGTCATGCGATTTCGGTGTCCCTCGTCGCGAATCAATTGATGATTGAGGTCCGCCAGCAGGGCGCAGTCGTTCAAGGTTGCCCGCCGGACGGTCATCGCGCGTTTGCGCGCCCTGGGCTCTGCTTTCGATGGTGTCGCACTCATGGCTTTGGCGCTTCCAGTCCAACATCCTGGACGTTGGTCTGCCTGGAAAACGGACCATCGTAACCGGTCTGTCCCAGCAGGACGAAAGCAATGACCGCGAGATAGACCGGTTTCATTGCGAAAAATGTGTCCGCTTCGGTACGGTCTGCAAGCCAAATCAACCGGCCCAGACGCCGAGTTGGACAAGCTCCTGCGTGGCTGTCTGGCCCCAATCGTGCCGGTTCGCTGCCGGGTTGGCCGGGGCAGGATGCAGAATTTTTCCGACACGGATATTGAGGCCGGCCGAAACCGCCTCGGCTCGATTCTTTGCGAACACACCGATTCCGATCAACCACTCTGGTTGAAGAATGGTCAGCACTTGGCGCAAATGCTCGTCACAAATTGCAAACAACATTTCCTTCTCAGACAAGGGCAGTTTGTCGGGTGTGCGGTTCAACCCGGTCGCTTCCATGAATGCCAGCGGACAATAGTTCGTGACGAAATGTTCGGTGAAAAAGTTGTCCGGTTCGGAAAAACGATCCTTGTGCAAATTCCAGAAACGCCGGCCGCTGACCTCGGAACGCGGACAGTCAAAACCCAGGACGGGTCGCTTGGGATGTTCCGAACGAGGCTTTTCAATTCTGGCGCGAATGCCGAGCCAATCCCGCACTTTGGCGATCTCGCCGAAGGGAATGCCGGTTTGCACCATGCCGAACGGCCCGGGGTTCATTCCGAGAAACACCACCCGCTTCCGGCCGTTGCCATATCGGCGCAGATATTCCTCATGCGCCTTCCATGCGTAAGCCAGCGGATTGTAAACGTGCGTGACCGGCGGCTTGAATTTCAGCCGGTCAACCCGGGTCGCAAGCCGGCGCGCAGCGGCCATGAGTTGCCCGCCTGGAATCGGCATGGTCAGTACGTACCCAGCGAGACGCGCACGATTTGCGGGGTTGAACTGAAATCGAGGCCCCAGTCGGTCTCGTCCCCGTTCCAAATGCGAACAGGATGCCAGGTTCCCTTCTCGTACCGGCCCTCTTCCACCCTCAGGAAATCGCGTTGTCCCCCGGACGCCGCCTTGAAATCAACCCGGCAGAATGCGCCAGTGACTAAAAACTCATTTTCTCCAATCTTCGCGACCAGGGCGCGGCCCATGGGTCCGGAATTTCCGTGCGGGACGCCGCCAAAACCTTGCGGCGACACCCCGTAGCTGACGGTGGCCTGCCAGTTGCCAAAATCCAATGTTTGCGCGACTTCGCCTTTCTCCTCCGCGACTGCTTGAAGCCGGCCCTCAAAATTAAGACGGGCAACTTCGCGCATGATCGGTTCGAGCAGCTTGTAGTTCAGCGCGACCGGGCCGAGAGATTCCTCAGTCAACCTCGATGCGCCCAGCGGTTGATCCGCCGGAACGGTGTAATCGAGACCGAAAGGCGACCAGCCAATGGCTCCCATCCCCAGCGCGGCAAAACACATCCGGGCCTGCTCCGGACTCCCGCGCGTCTCGGGCACCAACAGCGCGTTGTCCGGCCGGCGGTAAAGTTCCAGCACCTTGCGGTATCGGGCGCTGTCGCCCTGGTAAATGTCCGGCGCGAGCAGATCAATGGCCGGAGCCGCAGCTTTCCAGATCCAAAGCACGTTGTCGGTCGCCCCGCCGCTTTCGTAAGTGCTGGCCGGACCCGGGGTCAAGGGATCGCGCAACGCGGCGTTGACGTACATCGGCAGCGGATATTCCGCCTTGCCGGCAGCGGCGACCTGGCCGATGTAACGCGCAACGTGCCAGGCGTGAAAATATTCATCCGCGTTGGTGCCGAAAACTTCGGGCCAATTGCCGCCCGTCGGGGCGTTGGAGCCCATGGCCTGCAACAGCTCCGCCGGCACCGGCGACATGAAAAGCTTCTCCGCCGCGGGTGAAAAATCGCGGACGCTGCCCCAGGAGCCGGGCTCGTTTTCAACCTGGACCATGAGGACCGTGTGCCGGGGGTCCTGCGCTTTCAGATGGCGCATCAGCGCGCCGAAGGCACGCTCGTCCGCTTCCAGCATGGCGGCGGCGTGCGGCGACGGCGAATCCGCGCGACGGCCGTTCTTGGCCATGAGCCGCGGGTATTTGTCGGGCTGACTTTTCATCCAGAGCGGCAGGTAATGGGAACTGCCGTTCTTCCAGGTGCCAAACCAGAGCAGCACCAGCCGCACGTGATGTTCGCGCGCCTGCTTGAGGATCGTGTCAACTACCGACGTGTCGAATTTACCCGGCTCGGGTTCGAACTGTTCCCAATAGATCGGGATCTCCAGGGTGTTGGCGTGGAGAAAATCAATCGCCGGCCAGACTTTGGGCAGCATTGCCGGCCAGGCGCTGGAGTTGTGGCACTGCGCGCCGAGGATCAGAAAGGGCTCACCCTCCACGATCAGGGCATGGCGTCCGTCCCGGGTCACGAGATGGGGAAGCGGGTTGTTATCGACCTGAGCCCGCGCGGCATACACGCCCAGACCCGACAAGAGAACGACAAGTGCGGCTCTCAGGAGTTGACCGAATGAAGGATTTCCATGTTTTGGTCTGGCGCTCTTGGGTTTCATGCCGTGCATCGTAAATCGAGTCCGGTGGGCGTCAAGTGCTGAGAGAAAACCGCTCTTCGGCAAAAGGAAGTCACCACGACAGGCAAGAGCTTCGCACCGACCCGCACCCGTGCAGAGGATTGGCAATCTCGGAACACCTTTTTACCCAAACGCGACACCCAATGATCAATTTCGCGGCTTAAGGCTGCTTCAACGGAGTGTATGCTGAGCTTGTTTTGACAGGCGGCCTTAAAAGGTTCGCTATTTCGCATTCTTATCTAGGCACACTCGAGCGCAGGGCGAGCCATTGTGCGTCTGCATAGGCATTGGCTTTGTCCGTGCTGAACGGATATAGCGGATCAGCCTGCATTTTCACTGCCAAAATGGTGCATTTGTAACTATTCCATTTGTGGATTTCCGAATGGCCATCCGCAAAAGAAAAGCCACTAGCTCCCGTGTGATTGGAACCCGGCAAGTCATTCCAATTCTGAGACGGCCACGTTGCAATATTCGGATTGGCATTGTTCAGAAAATAGCCGTCGTTGATGCTGTCGGGATGTTCTTCCAGCATTACATAAATGTTTGCCGGATTGGGCACCGCGCTCATCTTCAGAAATTGGCGAAAGCTCGGGAAGAAACTGTTGCCCGTGCTCGTGTAAGTGGGATTATATGCACCGAAGAACGCGTTCATTGAATACGAACGCGGGCGGGACGTGTAGCCCGCAAACACTTGAATCGGGCTCAAATAATTGTCGGCCGGGCACTTGTAATACGCAACCTTGCCTGACAAATAAGCGTTGAATGGCGCCTTCGTGATACCGTCAAGGTTGGTCATCTGATCGTTTGGAGGGGAAATGCTCCAGCTCATTATATCGTTCACCCAATTGCGGTATGTCCGGCCACTGATCTCGCTTTGAGTTTCCGCGATCCCGAAGTTATTCACCACCCAGTCATGGTTGTCCTCGGAATAGAGGGTCCAGGCCACCACCATCTGTCGCATATTATTCAGGCATTGATATGCCTTGGCGCTGCCCGGCTGGGTGCTGCTGGCCAGTGCCGGCAGCAGCAGCACCGCTAGAATCCCCAGCGTAGCCACCACCACCAGCAGCTCAGTCAGCGTAAACGCCTGGCGGGAGCGGTCCTGAACAGGCCGCTGAACGAACAACGGCTTTAAATTGTTTGGACGATTCGTATTCATGGCATTGCCTCAGTGTTTCAAAATCCAACAATCTGGTAAAACCGTTGCCCGGTGACCGGCGTGGAGTCTGTGAAATGTCCGGTGCTGCCCAGAATCGTCACGTTGCCGGGCAGCGTCTGCCAAACCGGGTCGGTCAAATTATTCTTGAATTCCACCTGGTATGTTTTTCCGGCCAGCACCGGCCAGATGAGCATGGGATTCTGGTTGAGCGAGGCCGCCGGGCTGACTTGAACGTAAAAATTCGGGATCATGCCGGCGGCATAGAGGTTGAAGGCAAACAGGTCGCTGGCGTGGTTCCAGTCGTTGGTCCCCACTAGGTCTGAGGCCGCGCTTTGGAACACGAGCGTCCGCCCGTCGCCGCTGAAAGCGGGCAGGAGCGAACGGTTGTCCCCGGAGCGATTGCCGAGCACGCTCGCAGACAGGAGCGTCGTTGCGCCGCTGGTCCGGTCGTAGATGAACACATCCGGCACGCCGTTGCTGTCGCCAGGCACCAGATTGTCAGCGGCGCTGCGATACGCCACAAACCGGCCATCCGGGCTGATGACCGGCGAATCAGATGCCCCGTCACCTGCCCCGTTGCCGTAGAGATTATGACTGATCAGATAATTGGTCCGGGCCAGGATATCGTAAAGGTAAACGTCCTTGATGGTATTGGTATCCGTTGCGTCGAGAGCGGCTTTGGTCTCATAAACCAGAAGGCCGCCGTCGGTGCTGAAATTCCATCCGCCCTGGGTTGTAAAACTGCCGGTGCTGCCGGTGCCCACCGTGGAATTGTTGGCCGGGTTGGCGCGGTCAGCGATGAATAATCCCGTCGCGGTGCTGTAGGCCAGTCGTTGACCATCCGGGCTGATGGCAACCTGCACCAAGCCTGCAGTGGTGTTGGTATAAACCAGCGTGGCGAACTGCGAGTCCCAGACATAGAGATAGGTGGAGGACGAGCCGGCAATTTTGCCGATGAACGCGACGTAATGGCCATCCGGCGTCATCGCCGCCGCGGAAACCCCGGACCCGGAACTGGCTGCCGTCAGGGCATAGTTGGTGCCCAATTGGATATCGCGAAAGAATAAATTTGAGACGCCGCTCCCGAATGAACCGGAAGCGAGATTTTGGGCCTGGCTGCAAAATAATACCAAACGGCCATCGCTGCTCATAGCGGGCGAAAAGGAATTGGAATTACCCGGGCCGGTGCCGTTCAGGTTCACACTGACCAGTATGGTAATGCCGCTTTGCAGGTCGCGTTCAAAGACATCCACCGAATTGTTCGAGTCGCCCGGCACCAGAGTGGCCGCCGCACTTGAGAATACCACGAAGCGTCCGTCGCCGCTGATGGAAGCCTCGGAAGACACGCCCGCCGCCGGCAACCCGTTGGCGTCCGCACTGACGAGAATGTTCGTGCCTGTGTTCAAATCCCGCACGAATACATCGCGAACCCCATTCGTGTCGGTGGCCACCAGATTATCGGCCTCGCTCGCAAAGGCCACATATTGGCCATTCATGCTGATGGGAACGGTTGATGAAAGAATGCTCGGACCGTCCGGGGTCAGGGATGAAATCGCCGGAGTCTGAATCGAGATCAATTCGTTTGTATTTGATTCAAGGTCGGAAACAAAAACGTCCTGATAGCGGTTGCGGTCGCCGGCATTGGCGCAGTCAAAAGCGAGGAACCGGGCATCCGGGCTCCAACTGGGATAGGTCTCCGGATAGACGCCCAAGCCAACTCCGTTGGTATCCGCATCCACCAGAACGGTGTTGCCGACCAGCGTATCCCGACAATATAGATGATAGTCGCCCGTCAGCACGTTGGTGGTCAGGTTGGTGGAGTTGCTGAGAAAAACCACAAATCGGCCGCCCGGATCCACCAGCGAAGCGTAAGAGCTGCCGCTCACCGGCGCGGCATTGTTCACGTCCGCGCTCACCAGCAGGTTCGTGCCAGCGAGCGCATCCCAGAGATAGACCACGGTATTCACACCACTCGGGTCGGTGTTGGCGACGCTGACCACAAATCGTCCATCCGGGCTCAGATCAACAGTCCGCAGGTCCTCGTAAGCGCCAACCGGAGCGTTGGCATTCGTGTTCACCACGTCCGTCTGACTCGACAACAAATTATAGCGCAAGACGACACCAGCCGATTTCGCATAGGCAGCCGCACTCACCTCGTAGGCAATTAGCGAGCCATCCGCGCTCATTTTATGACTGAAGCAAACGCCATTCGAGGTGCCAAAGACAGCCTGTAGTTGGGCTCGGGCGCCCGCGCTGGCCCAAGCTGTGGCGCCCGCCAGGAGATCACGAACGTAAATGTCCCCAACATTCGTAACCCCGCCCACCAGATTTGTGGCCGTGCTGTAAAACGCAACGTAACGACCGTCAGGCGTGATCAGCGGGCGGGCGGAGGCGCTGTTTCCCGCCGTAATTCCCAGCGACGTGGCCCCGGGGCTGGCCAGCGTGGTCGTGCCCAATTGCAGGTCGCGCACGAAAATATCGGGAATGCCGTTCGTATCACCAACCACCAGATTGCTGGCGGAACTCACGAACGCCACATATCGCCCGTCGGGGGTCATGACCGCGCTGCCGGAATTGCCATTGCCAAATCCACCGTTCGTGCTGACGCTCACCAGAATGTTCGTACCATTGGCCAGATCGCGGACAAATACATCGATGGCATTGTTCGTGTCACCGACCGCCAGATTCGTGGCACTGCTCTCGAACAAGGCGTACTGGGCGTTGCTGGAAATTCCGGTGGCGAAGGAATCGCCATTGCCACCGCCGGTGCCGCTCAGATTCACGCTGACCAGGGTGGTCGTTCCATTCGTGCGATTCCGCAGATAAACATTGATGCGGGCTGGAATCAGAATGGGGATGGGATTGCTGTTGGCCGTCAACGCCAGGTTGTTCCCTGCGCTGCTGAAGATAACATAACGTCCATCCGGAGAGATGATAGCTGGACCAGAATCACCGTTGCCGCCTCTGGCCGCCGCGAGCGAGGGATCTCGAAGGGAGATCAATTGCAATGGATCAGCTGCGGCCGGAAAGCGGGCGTGAATTACAAAAATAATCAGATACAAAAGACACTGTTGTGGGAGACGTGCTTTCATAACTGATTGATTCACTATAACTAATGTTTCCAACGCGTCAATCAGATATGCTCCATCAGCCTCAAAAAGGTCAATTCCAGCTACTGCTTTTGGTAGCCTTGGCTGGCCAATGAGCGGGTCAGGGCATTGACCAGGTCGGTCAGATTCTGGCCGGTGTTATTGGCGGTCTGGGTCAGTTGCGGCAGGAAGGCATAAAATGACGAGGATTCATTCAGGACCAGGTTGCCGGTTTGCAAATCCGGATAGACCTGGGTCGCATCGCAGAAGAAGTTGTCGGGAAATGAAAAATATTTATTCCTGGCCACGGTGAGCCGGGTGTTCTGCCCCTTGTGCAGGAAGGACCAGATGTGGGGGCAGCCATTGGTGTCAATTCCCTGCCCGGCCTGCCCCAGGATGGTAATGGTGCGGTGGACCGGGCCGGGAATGGTGATCAACAAATACTCCGACAAGTCATTCACCCAGTATTGTTTCTTTCCCTTGATCGTGCCCCAGCCGACAAACGTGCCGTTGGTGCGGTCGGGGATGAAGAACATCTGTCCGGAATAGGCAAAGGTGAAGCCCTGGCCGGCGGTGGTGAACTTTCCGATGCCGGAATATTTATAAATCAGGATATTTTGGGCGATCACCGTGACGATGGCGTCGGAACTGGTGATGGTTCCGTAAGGCGTGGTGATGGTCACGGTGTAACTGCCCGATTGATACGGATGCAGATTCGTCAAGGTCAACGTGGCGTTTGTGGCTCCGGCAATGTTCGTCCCGTTAAAGCTCCATTGATAACTGAAGGGGCCGGTTCCATCCACGACCACGGACAAGACCACATTTGAACCTTGCACGGTGGTTTGATTCACCGGCTGCACCGTGATCTCCGGCGGCAAGGCCCCGGCACATTTGCCCGCGCTGCCGGCATTGTAGATCGAGACGACCTCATTTGACGAAAGCGCGCGATGATATAGCGAAAGCTCGTCAATAAGTCCATGGTAGAAGGCCGAAAGGTAGAGCGTGGCATGGTTCCCAATCCGCAACGGTCCCGGGTTCGACAAATCCCCCGGGCAGACCGTCGGGTCAAACGTCAAGACCACCTGCCCGTCAATGTAAAGCCGGCCCCCGGACGTTGAATTCCGCTGGACCGTCACCGCCACATGGTGAAACTGTCCGTCGCGCAGGTCCGGTCCCCCGGAAAAATTATTCCAGCTGAACGGCGCCAGGACGTCCGCCATCTGGAACGTCAGCACTCCGCCTTGCAGATTCAATTCATAGCCCAACTGGGTGATCGTGTCCGGAGCAATGCGTTTGTCCACAATCGACATGACGTCCTGCCAATTGCCGGGGTTGGCCAGCGGCTGGATCCAGACTTCGATCGAAAAATCCTGGTTCGGACCAAAATTCAGTTCCGGCGCGTCCGGCACGATAATCCGGTGATCCTGTCCGTCCAGATTGAACCCCTGTCCCACTTCGCCCGGGGCATAGGTTACGCCAACCGGCACCGTGGCGTTGTTCGTCCCGGCGCTGTCATTACCATTGCCTTCCGCCGGCCACCAACCAACCAGATTTGAAGGCGCAGTGACACAATCCGGCACATTTGTCACCGTCGAGGACTCAATCTGCAGCCCGGAAATCGTGGCATAACCGCCAATCCCCGGCTGCACCGTGAGCACCAGGGGCTGGCCTCCCGTAATTTGCACGTTACTGAACCGGACATATTGCACCCCTTCCGTCCACACCGGCACGCCCACCGCCGACGGATCCTCCGACTGCCTGATGCCATAACTCACTCCGCCGACGTTCGCCTCGAAACTCCCGTCCCGCGAATACGGAAGCACCTCATACTGCCCATCCGGCAGATTTGTGACGGTGATCGTCATAATGCCCACGAATGGATAGATATACCCGACATACATCGGGTCGGTCGACTCGCTGCTCCAGGCCCCCGGACTGTTGTCCACCGTCATTCCCACCGGCGTGGGGGTCTTGTCCACCTGCAGCAGGTTGCTCACCGCTCCCGAGGAGCGGACTCCGCCTGAAGCGTTAGGGTCATCCCGCGTGTAAAAATTCCAGTAATCGTTGGTTGTCTGTCCGATGGCCGCGAAGCCCACTTTCACGCTCGCGTTGGACGTCACCCCGTAAACGCCCTGAATGTCGATATCCATGAGAAAACCATGACCAGCGAGCGGACATTTTCCCGCGCTGCCGGCATTGTAGATTGAGGCGATTTCATCCGCCGACAGGGCGCGATTATACAGGGAGATTTCATCAATATCTCCGACGAAAGGGAAATTGTTGAAACCATCGTTGACATTTCCGATGCCAACGCCGGGAGAATCTCCGGGAATCAAGCTGCCAAACGGTCTGACGGTCGTGGTGGTCTGGCTGGCAAGCTGACCGTTGACGTACAACTTCATGACGCCCGTCGCCCCATCCCAGGTGGCGGCCACATGGTACCACACGTTGTAGTCAAGGTTCGTGGCAACCGAAGCAACATGGTAGGACTCATCCGCGACGTCAAAACGGAGCTCATGATTACCCTGCATGGACAGGACATAAGGATCCAGTCCGATGCGGTTGTCTCCGCGGTAGAAGATGCAGTATCCGTCACCCCGCGGCCGGATCCAGCCCTCGATGGACAAGGCGTTGGTCAGCGCATAAACCGGTTGGTCGGCAACCTGGATTCCGGTGTAAGTGCCGTAGGGTTGATTTTCCGGATCACAGGCAAATGCCTGGCCGGCCATGCCACCGGTATATGTGATGTTTTGGGCGGCACCATTGTTCCCGGATACACTGTCGAGAGTGTTGCCGTCCCCTTTCCACCAGCCCACCAGCCCGGCTGGGGCCGGAGTGCAATTGGTAATCAAAGTCGGGTAGGGGTAGGAAATGGGCGGCCCCGGGCGAACCGGTCGTCTGATGATGACCGAACCTTGAGCTGACATGTCGGCAACCCAGCCGAAAGTCAATAGACCCAGCACGACGAGGAATTTTAAAATACCTGATGAACGCTTCATGTCAGTTCCTTAAATGAGTAGAACGCATGTTATTGCATATTATTTAAGTTTGTCAATCTAATTCAATTATCTGCCCATGGAAACGTAATGCCATCCACTCAACGATGATGCGGCACATCAAGCGGTTAACGAGGCGCTTGCAGGTTACCGGCGGACAATCGGGTGGCGACAAAGATTCCGCTGCTTGCCTGAAAGGAGATCTAAACTGCAGCCTTCTCCTGGATACGCTGCGTTGTTCGCCGGCGGAAGAGATGAATTGCGCCGGCGATCAGGAGCGGTATCGCCGCTCTAATCCATTGTGGGGGCCAATAGATGCCAATTGCGAAAAAATGAGGCTTAACGATGACCTGAAGAAACAATGCGTAAAGCGAACAGATGACGCAGGCTGTCACCATCCAGGTGAGGTTCACAGCCGACCTCCGCGCCAACCAACAGAAGAGAAGTGTCACCAGGGCAATTGCGACAAAGTCAGCGCATTGAAGCACCATAACGAGATGATGAAATGCAACCGGATTGTCGGCGGCAACGTGGAGTTTCTCCCGATCCCAGCCATAACCCAGCGCGAACTCCAGCGACAAGTCGATGAACAGGAGCAGAGCCCACAGCACTGGAACCGCCAGAAGTGGCAGCAGGCCGAAAGTGACGACGCAATGCCGGCCCCACCAGGACGATCGTCGCAGCGCCACCATCAGATTCTCAGCCAAGGCCAACGGATCCCCAAGCTGCCCGTTCGCGCGGGCTTCCGCATCCACCCCGGACAATCCTTCCGATAAGGCGGATTGTTTCAAGTCCTCGCGATGGTCGGCAACTTCCTGAACCAACCGCGGCACGTGTGCGATTGGGCAACCCAGTTCCACCAGCCGGCGACGCAGGAGTTCAATGAAATCAGGCATGTTGCACCCCCATCAATTGCGCAACGCCGGTCGTCACGCGATTCCACTCGGAGGTCAATTCCTCCAGCCGTTTCCGGCCGCGGGCGGTGAGTTTGTAATAATTGCGATTCCGGCCCTCCACCTCCCGTCGCTGGCTGCTCACCTGCTTTTCCGCTTCCAGGTAATGCAGGTAGGGGTAGATGCAACCTTCGCCGAAGGACAAAGATTCTCCGGTTTGGGTCCGGATTTCCTCCACGATCTGGTAGCCGTACATTTCCCGCCGGGACAGCAGGCGCAGCACGAGCAGCTCCGGGACGCCATTCAAAAAACTGGGATTGGTTTTCTTCATCGCGGCCATATTACCTATAACCATGAGGCATGTCAACCTCAAACTGAGATGTATTAGCACCGAGGGGGGTTGGTCATTGGACGCCGACACCTTTGCCAGATTTCACAACCCTTTCTCGTCGCGCCGGACATTCACCGCTTGACATGCGCTGTTAAACTCGGAAACGTCTGTCCGGACACACCCACAACACCATGACGGACAACTGTCTTCAAATGCTGAAGGCTGGTTTGATTTTGGGGCTAGCCGCCGGTTTGCTGGCCCCGGCAACCGGGCGGGCGGATGGATGTTTCGTGGTCTCAAAATTTGTCTAGAACAAGCACAAGAACATCAATGAGCCGACGCAAAAGGCCATCATTGTGTATGATGCCGGGCGCGAGGATTTAATTTTACAGGTCAAATATGACGGCCCGGTCGAGGAATTCGGCTGGCTTGTCCCCGTCCCCAAACTGCCAACAGTCCAAAAAGGCTCGATGCAGTGCTTTTATGAATTGAGCCGTTTTACCCAGCTGCATTTTAAATCAGGGTCTGGTGTTCCTGGAACTGGCGACACCTTCCTGGGCCCGGATAATGAAAACACCGGGCCGGTCAAAGTCATCGAAACCAAAACCGTGGGCGCCTACGAAGTGGCCGTGCTTTCCACCAAAGATGCGGCCGCCCTGGAAAACTGGCTGGCGGCAAATGGTTTTTCGTTTCCCCAAACCAAAGCCGGCGTGCTGGATGCCTACGTCAAACAACATTGGTATTTCATCGCCGCCAGAATCCGCCTGGGAAAAGGGAATACGTTTCAAATTGTTTCCGGCACCCCCAGACAGGTTCCGGGGATTGAATCCCAAGTGAAGGAAAAACTGGCGGCCGGTGAGCTGCATCCGCTGCAAATCAGTTTTGCGAGTGACCGGTGCGTATTTTCGCTCGGCATCTCCGCGGTCAATGGCCGGCCATCCGAAGTCCAGGTCCAGGTGTTATCGGGCGAACCATTGATGGAAAAGGGCATGTTTGAAAAGAAACTGCCGGAAGCGTATCGGCGCGCCCGGGAACGGGCGGCCACCAATGCGGAGAACTTCAGGAAAGGGCTGCTTTCCCAATTGAAAGCGCAATATGGAGATTCCCCTCCGCCGCTGACCACCGCGGATGAAAACCAGATTCAAAGGATGCGTGAGATGCCCGTGGCATTGCCGGATGATTCGCCGCCCTTTATCCAGGTTACCACAGCGGGGACCTCCCTGATTGCGGCCGGCAGATTCCACGGCTGGCCGGCAAATCGTGGTGGCTCACCAAGCAGACCTGGACATTCCAACCGGACGAAATGCGCGACCTGGAATTTCAGCCGGCCATCCCCGTCTTTGCCGGAAAATTGGGAACCGACTACGGATATTTGACCGCTGATGGACTTGCCTCATTGGGGACGGAAGCCGTTCCAGCTCTGATTATTGCCCTCCAAAGCAAGAACCCGGTGGTGCGTCTCCAGGCCGCCTCAATCATCGCCCGCCTGCGCGACCCGCGGCTGGCGGGTTGTTTGCCCGGACTCTTCAAGGATGCGGAACCCGAAGTGCGGCTGAACGCGGCCCTGGCGGCGCAAGACAACTGGAATCCCGGTTTTGTTGAGCCACTGATCCGTCTGTTTCGGGATGGCAACGGTGAGGTCCGCAAGGCGGCCACCGCATGTCTCGCGCAGCATATCGGGGACACATCCAGTTATGTTCCCATCTTTCGCGAACTGCTCAAGGAGCAGGATCCGGAAATCAAAGCTTCCGCCCTCCGGATGCTGGTCGATCTGCGGCAAAAGTTTTTGCGGGCGGAACTGCTGCAGTTGGCTGCGATTCCCCAGGATGAAGTGGTCGGCATGGCGGTTTATGAACTGGGCGATACCCACATTTCCTGCGAAGAAGCCGTTCCATTGCTTCACAATCCGGAGACACTGGCACGGATATTTGGCCTCAGGGCCTTGTTGGACAATGCCAATACGCAGTCGGTTGACCTGGCGTTGCCTTTGTTGAACGATCCGAACGTGTTTGTGAAAAAAAGGCCGCGGCCATCTTGCGGGCGCTCACGGGCCAACACTTCCCGCCGGACCAGCCCGGGCAATGGGAGCAGTGGTGGGCGGCCAACCGGGCCACCTTCACCGTGACCATCCATCCCGAAGAACTTCACCCGAACCGGGCTGGGACAAACCCTGCACCAATGGCAACTTCCCACTAACCACCCCCGCGGCCACCAAAACGTCCTCGTACCAGATTCCCCAACCAGTTCCCGTCGCGACGGACCCGGCGGCAGGTGGACTTTGGCCACAATCTTTCCAGCTTCTATCGCCGGAACCCCAGCCCGTCAAAAGTCGTTGCCAGCCTGCAGGATGGCCGTCACTGATTCAATCATTTGGACATATTCTGTAACCTTCCCGGACGAATTCCTATGTACAGAGTAGAGAAAGATGAAAATTATGAAAACAATGCTCCGTTACCCCCTGGCCATTGGCGTCCTCGCCGCTGGCGTCAGCCTCAACGTTCTTGCCGGCCCGGCTTCGGGCCAGGTGGATTTTGGCAAATTCACGCCCGGTGATGACAGCGAGTTCGTGGAAGTCCAGATCAAGAGCAACCTGCTGTCGCTCGCCGCCCAGTTGGTGGAAAAACAGGACGCCGCGACGGCCAAACTCGTGCGCAGCGTGGAACTCATCCACGTGAATGTCATCGGGCTCACCGACGCCAATCGCACCGACACGGTGAAACGTGTCCGGCAAATCCGCCATGACCTCGAAACCGACGGCTGGGAGCGGAACGTGACGGTTCAACAGAAGAACGGCGAGGATGTTGGCGTTTATACCAAAACCCGTGGCGGAGAGGCGCTGGCGGGACTCGTCATCACGGTGATCGATCCGAAGGGTGAAGTTGTTCTGGTCAACATCGTCGGCGACATCCGGCCCGAACAGGTGGCGATCCTGGGCGAGAAGCTGAACATCGAACCGCTCAAACAGATTGGCGCCGCCCTGAAAGACGCGGCCCCGAAAGACGCAACGTCCAAGGATGCGGCTTCGAAAAATTGAGCGGTAATCCAAGGGCCGCGCCGGCTTTGGAACCGACCGGCGCCGCCCTGCTCAAAAGTTCTTTTCACCACCCATGAATCTGCCTTCCGACACTCCGGCAACCCGCCGACCGGCCCGGCGGCTCTGGCTCTGGGCTCTTCTGGCCGCTCCTTTGTTGCTGCTCATCCTCCTCGGCACTCTGGTGGCGAATTGCTTCTGCCTGCCGCGTGAAGCCCGGGTCTTGCGCAATGAATTGATCCTATCCAGCGGCGTTAAGTGGCAGCAAAAGATCGCCTTGAACGCGGACACTCTCACGCTCGGTGCCGTCCGCGCCGGTTTGTCCTTTGTCAGGCTCGCCCCCGAGGCCCGTGCCGTCGTTCAGTCCGTCAGGAGCGCTGGCGTGGGTGTGTATCAGCTCGCGTCTGGAACACGGTCACCGGATCGCGCGGCCATGCTGGTTGCCGCCGATTCAGCCATGAGCGCCCGCGGTTGGGAGCGCGCGGTGGGGGTGATGGATGGCCATGACCTGGTCGCGGTGTATGTGCCGAAAGAAAACAGTTCCGCCCGCCGCGTGAAATGCTGCGTGATGGTTTTTGACGGGAAGGAAATGGTCCTGGTTTCCGCCCGGGGCAACCTGGAACCGCTGCTTCAATACGCCTTCGAGCAACCCGGTTTTTGCGCGCAGCTTCAGCACCTGGCACAACGCTGAATGGCAGGCGGACTTCGGCCATTACCGGTTGCGCCTGGCGGAAATGGACGGCCAGCCCGCGGCGGGATTTTGGGAGTTGGAACGAGAATGGTTTGAACGACCGTCCTCACCCCGGCCCTCTCCTCCAGGAGAGGGAGAATCGTTCGCCGGTCTTTGGAAAATGTCGTGCGACTGGATTGGCCGGACAATCTTCCGCCAACCAGAAATCTTGCGATGGTATGTCCTCTCCTTGGGGAGAGGAAACAGGTGAGGGAGGTTGTAAAATCAAACCATCTTCACCTCGGTCGTCCACCACGCGCGGATGCCTTCCTCGGTGGTAATGGCGCGATAAATCGTTTCCGTGACTGCGGCGATGCCGATGCGATGGATGAGGTCGGTGGGCATAAAATTTATTTGTTCGACGGTTGTTTCAATACAATCCGAAGCGTGTGGAAAAAGGATTCAATCGGTTTTTCGTCCCAACCGGATTGCAGCCTTGCCTGTTCTCGACGCCATTCCGTCCATTTTGCTTCGTCCCATTTCAAATTCGGTTTCTTGCCGTGGCAACTGAGCGAGATGTGAACATGGCCTCCCGGCACAGCCAGGATATAAATGATGCGGCGCGCCGGAACGATTGGCTTTTCCGGCAAAGCGTATTCCTGCTGCCTGACGCCGACGTATTTCTGGCCGGTCACGTCGCCAAATTGCACCGGCGTGCAGGTCACCGCCTCCTTGGGATCCCAAAACTCTCTCGGCTCTTCCTTCTTGGCAATCCATTCCTCATTGGCGACGCCGACCGAGAACATAAGCTCGTTCCATTTGACCAACACTCCGCCGTCTCCATCCTTCTCAAAGCGGCTTGGCCTGGCCTTCGGCGGCAACTCCATTTCCACCCATGGCAGGGGCTGGCTCTGTTTGGCCGCCTCTTCCTTTAGCTGCTTTAACAAAACGGCGGGCGAAACGATGAGGAAAACGCCTTCGGCAAAATGCAGGCAATCGTTCGCTTGTTCTGGCGCGACCAGCCACTTATCAAGTTCGGCAATGTCTTCCGCCAACAATTTCTCCGCCGCTTCGTCGGAAAGTCCCGCGATTCGCTCCTGCAACAATTCAAACAAAGGCGCGTAGCCGGTATCCTCGTTAAGGTCATCGGGCCGCGACGCAAATTTCATCCGGAACGGCTGCAAATATTGCAGACGTTGGGGCAACGGGTTCAGTTTAGCCATAATTCATCTCCGCCGGCGCGGCGATGCCGATGCGATGGATGAGGTCGGTGGACATATTATTTTTCAGTTGCGCGACGAATTATTCTTTATGGTAGGCCCGTTGTAATTCCCTGAAAAAAGCTTCGCGGGCTTGCCCAATAATTTTTGCATCTTTTTCAAAATTTGATACGTCAAATGTATCACTGCCGTTGAATTTGAAGGACTGATCGGCATCCCCAATTACTTTGACGAGGTATTGAGATTTTTTTACAGCAGCGTCCTCTCCAAGAAGCATCAATTGAGACTGCACATAAATTGTTTCTGGTATTTTTTGAGCCATCTGCAATCGAAGGCGCGTGGCTTCACTAAGATAATTTTCCAAGAGTGCGCTATGAATAGCTTGCGCACGTTCATTCGACATCTTTTTACTCTTTTCTTCAGCTACAACGCAAAGATTTAGACTGTATTTGTAATAGGCTTGAAAATGTTCTTCGTGAATTTTTGCTACATCCGAAAGGATTTGAGCTTTTCGCTCGAATAGAAGTTTTTTTAAAGCACTTCTATTGTTATTCCGAGCGACAATCCAAGTAAACACTCCGCCAATTAAAGCCCCGAGGCCGATTTTAATTGCATCATCTGCAACTTGAATCCAAGTCAGCGTTGTAGTCGGTTCGGCCATTTATTTTTTCCTCGGCACCTTCGCCGCCACTTTCAGGCGCAGGGCATTCAACCGGATGAAGCCGGTGGCGTTGTCCTGGTTGTAGGTCCCGCAGAGCGGGATCGGGTCGGCTTCCATCGTGGCAATCATAACGGC
>JBAPQW010000085.1:0-3821 GCA_049280815.1 Verrucomicrobiia bacterium
TCAGATAGGCCGCCAGACCCCACATCTTCTGGAAATCCGCCGAGCTGTACACCTGGCTGTAATAGCTCCAGTTCATGACGTTGGGATCGCTGTTGTCGTTGGTGGCCTCCCAGTCCGTCTTGTCGTAAATCATCCGGAACAGCGTCATGCCCGCCTGATCGGTCAAGGCGTCCACCACCGGCTTCAGTTCGTCGTTGTTCCAGCCGCGGTGGTTGATGTTCACCCCAAATCCATCAATCACCTGGTTGGTTATCGCCCCGTTAAAGGTGATCACCTGGGCATTCGTCGCCGGGCTCAACGGCAACAACAACAGCAACAGACAAAGTTTAAGTGGATTCATTATATGTTTCGATATTGGACATCAATTCCGTCGAACCTCGCGCTCGGTCTTTTCAGGCCTCGTGGAAAACCCCTCCAGCCTGGGAACCTGCTCCGCAATCGTCCGCCCAATTTCGAGTGAAGCGGTGGCCGCCGGCGAGGGCGCGTTGCAAACGTGCAGCGCCCGGTCGGAACAAATCATCAGGAAATCATCCACGAGACCGCCGTCGGGTCGCAGGGCCTGGGCCCGCACCCCCGCCTCACCGGGAATCAGATCATCCTCGCGGATCTCGGGGATGAGTTTTTGGAGACTGCGCACAAACGCCTGCTTGCTGAACGAGCGGCGCATCTCTTGGAGCCCGGGCTTCGCGTTTTTTGCCGCCATGCGCCAGAACCCAATGTAGGTCATCGTCCCGATAAAGTCGCGGAGGTTGAATGACGTGCGATGATAACCTTCGCGTTTCAGGCTGAGCACGGCATTTGGACCGGCGTGCACCGACCCATCGATCATGCGCGTGAAATGGACTCCGAGGAACGGGAATTCCGGATCCGGCACCGGGTAGATCAAATTTTTCACCAGGCCGCGCCGCTCCGGTTTCACCTCGTAATATTCGCCCCGGAACGGGACGATCCGGGCTTCAGGTTTCGCGCCCGCCAACCGGGCAACCCGGTCGCTCTGCAGCCCGGCGCAACTTACCATCCAATTCGCGGCAAACGGGCCGTTGGTGGTTTCGACGACGCGCTCATTTCCATTCTGACGAAACGCAACAACCCGGGTGTCCAGTCGCAATTCGCCGCCGCGGGCGGCAATCAACTCGACCAGCTTCCGACAGACATCGACGTAATTGATGATTCCGGTTGATGGTACGTGCAGGCCGGCGAGGCAGTTCACGTGCGGTTCGAGTTCCTTCACCTGGGCCGCAGTCAGTTTCCTGACCGGCAGCCCGTTTTCGACGCCCCGGGTGTAAAGCTTTTCCAGCAAAGGAAGCTCGGTTTCCGTCGTGGCCACAATGACCTTGCCGCAGACTTCGTAGCGAATTCCGTACGTGTCGCAGAATTCAAGCAGCCGCCGATTTCCTTCCCGGCACAACTTTGCCTTGAGACTGCCGGGTTTGTAATAGATGCCCGAGTGGATGACGCCGCTGTTTCGGCCGGTTTGATGCCGGGCCCAGTCATTTTCTTTTTCAAGCACCACAATACGGGCACGGGACTGCCGCTCCAGGATCGCCCAGGCGACGGACAAGCCAACGATTCCTCCTCCGATTATGGCGTAGTCGTAACGTTGCATGAAGCTTGGTAAGTCAGCGGAATCAGTGTCCGAAAATTGTCGCGCGACGCATCAGGCGCTAAGAACCGCCCTGAGTTCGGCTGCAATGAAATTCTGTTCTTCGCGGGTCAGTTGATGATAAAGCGGCAGCAGAATGCATTCGTCCTGGGCACGTTCGCTTTCCGAGAGCGGGCCGGCGGAACGCCAGGTACCGGTTGGGTAGGCCGGTTCCCGATGGCTGCACATGATTCCCCGGCGGGTGGCGATTTTCCGGTCCAGCATAACCTGCATGACGTGGCGTTGATTCGGCCCTCCCGACAGGCGGATACAAAAGCTCTGCCAATTACTCCGTGCCCATTCGGGTTCGGCCGGGAGCCGCAGGTGGGGAACATCCACAAGGAGCGAGCGGTAGGCGGCCGCCAGTTCACGGCGACGGCTGAAGAGCTCGGGAAGACGTTTCAGTTGTTGGCGCCCGATGGCCGCCTGCACGTCGGTCAGGCGGTAATTAAAACCGAGTTCCGGATAGCTTTCAAAAATAATTGAGTTGGAGGCATGGCGGATGGTGTCCGGTACGGACATTCCATGCTGCCGCCACAGGCGAAACCGTGCATCCCATTCCTTGTGTTTTGTCGTGATCATTCCGCCGTCGCCGGTGGAGAGGATCTTTCGGGGATGAAAGGAAAAGCAGGCCGCGTCTCCGTGAGGCTTGCCAATTCGCTCCCATTTGCCGTCCCACAGGATCTCACTGCCAATCGCACACGCGGCGTCCTCAATCAAAGGGATTGAATGCCTGGCGGCGATCCGCGCCATCGGGGCAAGATCGCAGGGCATGCCTATCTGATGCACGCACAGAATGGCCCGGGTCAGCGGGGTGACAGCCGCCTCAATCAGTCCAGGGTCCAGGTTGAACGTGTCCGCGCTGATGTCCACAAAAACGGGTGTCGCTCCGCAGTAGCGGATGCAGTTTGCGGTGGCGATGAACGAATGACTGACGGTAATCACTTCGTCCCCCGGACGAACGCCGGCGGCGAGCAGCGCCAGATGCAGGGCTGTGGTGCAATTGGAAACAGCGCACGCATGCGGGGCGCCGACGCATTCGGCGAATTCGCGCTCGAACGCGGCAACCTCGGGCCCTTGAGTGATCCAGCCTGAGAGTATGACACGTCGAACGGCGTCCGCCTCCTGCTCATCCAGAAATGGTTTTGCGATGGGAATCATATATGAATTGTTTGTTTGTTCCGATGAACCATCAACCGGCTTGTTTGGTTGCCCAAAGGCTCCGTCTCATTAAAGCTGGGATCACGGGTTTTGAGAGGCACTCGTTTTACTGCACGACGAAGACCCTGTAGAACCGCTGCGTCGCGTTTCCGGCCGCGTTGATCATGGTGGCCGTCTGATTGGTTGCCGTAACATCTGGAGCGACATCACTCCAATTTGTGGCACTCATATCTCCTTTGTACTGCAACCGATAAACATGAGTCACCACGGCGCTCCAGGTGAGAGTGACAACGCCGTTGGTCACGCCGATGGACTGAATGATCGGTGGGGGCAGTAAACTCGGTCCTTGCACCAACATAACCCGATAGAAGCGCTGGGTTGCATCACCAATCACATTGGTCATGCTCGCGGTCTGATTGGTTGCCAATACATCCGGCGCTATATTGTTCCAATCCGTCGCCGTCAGGCTGTCTTTGTACAGCAACCGGTAATAATTTCCGGCAACCGATGTCCAGGTAACCGTCGCCACACCGTTGGATGTTGTAATTGAAAGGATGCGGAAGTCGTTGGACGCAACGTTGACGGTGATCTGGAAATTGTTGGTCACGCTCAATGAGCTTTCATTCACCGCAAACGGATTTGTGTCCGTGACACTAATTGTCACCGTGTAGGTATTTAGTATCTGCGCTTGCGTGGGTGTCCAGTTAATCACCCCGTTGGTCGTGACCGTCAATCCCGCCGGACCCGATATCAGCGTAAAGGTGAGCGGGTTGGCTGGAATATCGGAATCAGTGGCTGTCGCCGCCGCACTCCATGCCGATTGCTCCACAATATTCGTGTTTGGTGGTAGCGTCAGCACCGGCGCCACGTTCACTTCATTGACCACCACCGTAAAGCTGTTCGTCGCGCTCAGGCTGCCGTCGCTGACCACCGTCGTGAACCGATTGGTGCCCGGCCCCTGCGCCTCCGTCGGCGTCCAGCTGATCACCCCGTTGATGTCAATAACAGCGTTGGTTAC
>JBAPQW010000086.1:0-24657 GCA_049280815.1 Verrucomicrobiia bacterium
TCCGGCTGCTGGTCCCGATTTTGACGGGCAAGGCGGACGTGGTGTTCGGGTCGCGGTTCATGGGGGCCGGGGCGCATCGCGTGTTGTATTACTGGCACGCGCTGGGCAACAACCTGCTGACCACCTTCTCCGACATGGCCACCAAGCTCAATCTGTCGGACATGGAGGCCTGCTACAAGATGTTCCGGCGCGACCTCATACAAAAGACCCGGATTGAGGAGGACCGATTTGGATTTGAGCCGGAAATTGTGGCCAAAATGGCCCGGCTGAACGTGCGCATCTACAAAGTGGCCATCTCCTACTACGGCCGCACCTATGCCGAGGGCAAAAAATCGGCTGGCGCGACGGCGTCCGCGCTCTGTGGTGCATCTTCAAATACAACTTTCTGCGCCGCTCGTAGATGATTTTGTTCGGAGGGGCGAGCCCGGCGAGCCTTTGGATTTGATATTGAGGCAGGGTCATCGCGCTGCAATGACCGCGCCGCGTGCCGCGGCGCAACAACAGGAAGAAACCAAACCGTTCCGCCCGCTGCACGCGGCCGGTGACGCCGCAGCGCGGCTTCCCCGCCGCTGCAAATTGAGTCACCACCTATTTCCTTGATTTTGAAGGTGTCGGCGAACAGGCTTTCGCACCAGATGTACCCATTATTCCAGCCCGGATGGCTGCGCCTCACTCGTTTCCGGCCGGGCGTCACCACCCTGCTCGTTTTAATCGCGATGTGGACGACTGCTTCGGTTGCCCAGCCCGAGACGCAGCCGACCAACCAATGGCTGGTCACAGTGGGTTCCGGTGATTCTTCCCCTGCCGTCGGAACCGACGGAACGATTTATCTGGGCACCTTCTATCAGAAACTCTGGGCGGTGACCTCGAACGGAGTGGCCCGCTGGCAGTTCAATACCGGCAGCGAGATAAAGTCTTCACCGGCCATCGGTACTGACGGAACCATTTATTTCGGCTGCCGCGACCGGAAGCTTTACGCGGTCAGCCCGCAGGGAAAAAAGAAATGGGCGTTCGCCACCGGCGCGTGGGTGGATTCCTCGCCAGCGCTGGGTAAGGACGGAACAGTTTACTTCGGCTCCAGGGACAAACATTTTTATGCGCTCAACCCCGATGGCAGCTTGAAATGGAAGTTTGAGACCGGCGGGGAAATCGAATCCTCGCCCGCCGTCGGCGCGGACGAGACCATTTACTTCGGATCACACGACAAGAAATTGTACGCGTTGGCACCGGACGGGAGGAAGAAATGGGAGTATGCGACCGGCGGCCCGATCATTTCGTCCCCGGCGCTGGGCGGAGACGGGGCGGTGTACTTCACCTCGCTGGACGGCTTTTGTTACGCGCTGAATGCGGATGGCAGCCTGCGCTGGCGGCTGCATACCGGCGGGGCCACCGAATCATCCCCGGTCATCGGTGAGGACGGCACCCTCTACGTGGGAGTCAACTTCCCTTCTTTATGGGCAATCGGTCCCGATGGAAAAAAGAAGTGGGAGAAATCCGGTGTCGATTTTGGCCATCAATCCGCGGCGATGGTCGTGCAGGGATCGATTTATGTCGTCGGCCGCGTCGCCTTGCTCGCATTGGACGCGGAAGGCGGGCTCAAATGGCAGTTTGGTTTGAATCCCGAATGGGATCCGCTCGCGGGGATTGGCGCGGATGGCACCCTGTATGTGACCTGCCATGGCAACTGCCTGGCGGCCTTGGACACCCGCGTCCCGCTGGCCCGGACGCCGTGGCCGAAGTTCCGCGCGAACGCCCGGAACACGGGACACGTGGGGGAGATGGGGCACTGAGGGTGACCTTGGTTGAGGGTTGTTGGTTGAGGGTTGTTGGTTGAGGGTTGTTGGTTGAGAGTTGAGAGTTGAGCGTTTGACACGAATTTGCGCTAATTAGCGTCAAAGCTGTTTTTACGGCTCTGTTTCCTCTGCGACCTTCTGTTCAAGATCCATTCTGGTTTTCCAGGTTCAACAGGCTTGATGAAGGGCAATTTTCCGCTAACTTCAAAGTGGATCATGGAAGTCCGCAGCATTGAAATCATTGTCCAGGCGCTGAACTCCGCGAAGGTGAAATATCTGATCGTCGGAGGCGTGGCGGTCGTGGCGCATGGCTACGAGCGGTTTACCAAAGACCTGGACCTGGTCATCGGCTTGGAACGGAAAAACATCATTCGTGGACTGCGGGCCTTGATGGCGGCAGGTTACCAAATGCGAATTCCGGTTACGCCCGAGCAGTTTGCGGATCCGGTGCTGCGCGAACAGTGGCGGCGGGAAAAGAACATGGTCGTTTTGCAGTTGTGGAGCGATGTTCACCGCCGGACACCCGTTGATGTGTTCGTTTATGAGCCGTTTGATTTTGCCAAAGAGCTGGCGCGCGCGTTGCGCGTGCCGGTTTTCGGAAAGGAGTCCGCCGCCATCGTCAGTTATGGCACCTTGCTCAAATTGAAAAAATCCGCCGGGCGCACTCAGGATTTGTTGGATGTTGAAAAACTGCGCAAACTGAAACCACTTCGAAAGAAGCCGTGACCAAGAAACAACTCTACGCCCATCCGGGATGGAAGTCCTGCACCTTTGAGGGCGCGGAAATGAGCACGCTGCAGCTCGGTTTGACCACCACTTTCCGCGAAAAGCTCGAGTGGCTGGAGGCGGCGGAAATCCTCACGTTGCGACTGCGCGCCAGCCGGGAGAAACGCCGCGTAAAAGGCGTTGCCTCACGCGGTGAAAGCTCGCGTAAAAAGCTTCGCCCACGGGGCGGGAAGCGGAAAACGGTTGAACAACGAATCAGCAAAGCCACAAAGTAGAAAGCTGAAAACCGACGGCAGAAATGGGTCTTGAACCGGAGGCCGCAGAGGAAAAAGAGCCTTCTGCGGGGATCGTGTCGTTTTCTTTGCGCCCTCTGCGTTCTTTGCGGTTAAAGCCATTGGCCGCGTGAGGCAACGCCTTTTACGCGGGCAAGTGGAGTGTATAACTCGTGCTGCGCCCGCCGGCCTCAGCCTTGGCCAGAATCTGGCGATTCAGCAGATCGCTGACATCCCGCAGCGCGGTATCCTGCGAACACTTCGTCAGCTTCGCCCATTTGGAAGAGGTAAGTTTTCCAGCAAACCCATCCAGCAGGCGATTGATGATTGTTCGCTGGCGTTCATTGAACGATTCGCCGGCATGAGCTTTCCAGAAGTGCGCCTTGACCAGCACGGCTTCCAGCGTTTTTTCCGACGCGGCAATGGCGTGTTTCAGGCAGTTCAGAAACCATTCCATCCAGGGGGTAACGTCGAGCGACCCTTTCTGGCAGCTTTCCAGCACCTCGTAATATGCTTTCCGCTCGCGCTGAATTTGGGCGGACAGGCTGTAAAAACGCTGCGCGCTTTTCTCGGATCGCGCCAGCAGCATGTCCGCCATCGCCCGCGCGATTCTCCCGTTGCCGTCGTCGAACGGGTGAAGGGTCACGAACCAAAAATGCGCGAGCGCAGATTTAATCACCAGATCGGTTTCCGACGAGGCATTAAACCATTTGAGAAAGTGAGCCATTTCTTTCTTTAGCCGGTCATGGGTTGGCGCTTCATAATGCACCCATTCCCGCCCGATGGGTCCCGACACGACCTGCATCGGGCCGCTGGCTTCCGTGCGCCAGCCCCCGACGGTGATACGCCGCATGCCGCTCCTGCCGGTGGGAAACAACGCGGCGTGCCAGGCGAATAATCGTTCCTGCGTCAGCGGCGCGTCGTGCTGGCGCGTGGCATCCAGCATGACCTCAACAATGCCTTCCACATGGCGGTCAATCTTAAGCGCGCCACCGATGTCCATGCCCAACCGTCTGGCAATGGAGGAACGCACTTGTTCCGTGTCCAGCTTCTCCCCTTCGATCTCGCTGGTTTTAGTGACATCCTGAGTCAGCGTTTGCAGGGTGGCTTCCTCGCGCAAGCCAAAGCCCAACGCTTCCATGCGCCCCAACCAGCGGCCTTGCAAGTGGCGCACCTCGGCCAGCAGATCAGCCAGCCTGGCGTGATTCCAACCCAATTCCGGCCAGGCTTTGCGTTCGTGGATATACATATAATCTCCGCATTTAATAAGGGGATTATAACCGCCATTCGCCGCACAAGCAAGATTATTCGACGCACAATGTGCGGTGATTAAGGCTGCTATTCACCGCAATGGGTTGCTCCTTCTGCGTTAAGGCTTCCTGTTGGATGTTCAATGTTGAATGCCTGCTCGCGATCCACTCGCGATTTATCGGAGTTGAATGTTTTCAAAATCGATGTTTCCCACCCTTCAGCCTTTTCACCGCGTGCAGCAAAGCTTTTTACTCGGTCTCCGACATTCGTGTCGATTTGTGAGATTGGTGTAAAACGTTTTCTTTGCGTCCTCTGCGTTCTTTGCGGTTAAAACCATTGGCCGCGTAGCGCAGCTTTACGAGGGTTAAAGTCACCCGTCAGAAGCCGACCAAGCCGGAAAATCTGGATTCAGGACGAAACCGTTTCTCGGGCCATCCAAAATCGAGACAAATTATCCCGCTGAATCGTGGAGCTGAGACGTTGGACGCTGTTTTAGCTGACGGACGTGAAATGGAGACGACGAAAAGCTAACCCCGGTCATCCCGGAAACGAACCCGGAGTTTGAGAATCGGCCGCTCCAGCCCATAATACGAAATGAACGAAACGACAAACACCGGGATCAACCAGCCGGGGAAGGACATCCACCAAACCGGCCCTGGACCCAACACCCCCGGCTCGTTGCAAAAAATTTGCTGCCAGATGTAGATCGAATACGACAAAACGCCGATCTGGCAGACCCAGCGCCAGTTCAGCACGCGATAAATCCCCCAATCGGGCAGGAAAACACTCTGCAGCATCACCAAGGCAAAACCCAAGGCTTCAAAACTGGGATCTACGGTGACCCTCAAAATTCGTAGGATCAGATTCGAGTGGTTAATGTTGTCGAGCACATAGGGAACGAGAACGAGCACCAGCCCCGCCAGCAGCATCGCGCGTCGATGCGTAAGGAAGATGTTTTCCGGACCATTCTTCCTCCGGATTTCCGCCAGATAGACGGCACACGCGCAGCCCACAGCCAGGAGGTCGAAATAACTGAAAAAGGAACGCCCGGCCAGAAAGGGGACATGCAGGGCAAGAGAGGGATGGTGGCCTACTGCCCGGCAGATTGGCGCCGCCAATATGGGCAGAGCCAGAAAACCCAAAAGCTGGCGGCTGCTGGCACCGCCTTTGATCAAAAAAACCAGGGTGACCGGCCAGAGCAAATAGAACTGTTCTTCCACGGACAACGACCAGAGGTGTGCCGTGGTATGCGGGCTGTCGATGAAATTCTGGGTGAACGTGAGGTTCCCGATCCATTCCAACCAGGTTTGGGAATACGGGGTGAAATATTGCAGGGCCGCGACGGTCAGCAGAAACGTGTAAAACACCGGCAGGATGCGCAGGGCCCTCCGGACATAAAAATGTTTGAGACTGATCCGTCCGCGGTGATCTTTTTCCACCAGCATCAGCCAGGTGATCAGAAACCCGCTGATGACAAAGAAACAGAGCACGCCCAGCGCCCCGTCAAACCAGTGGAAAACCGGCGTCCATTGGGGATTGCCATGGTAAACGCGTTCGCTGTGCCCGCCCAGCACCAGCAAAATGCTCAAAGCCCTCCATCCATCCAAGGACGGCAGGCGCGACTTGGCTGGCAACGCTGACTTTGACGCTGGTTGACTTGCCTGCACGGGTTACAACAACATTGCCGGCATGATCGTAAACTGTAGGAGGTTGTTAATCCGCCCATCCGTCACGATCGTTATGATTTAAGCATGCCATCAATGGTTCAGGTTCATCTATCAGTCATTCCATACGGTCGCAAGCCCAATGGGGTGCCGATTGCATGGGTAGGGAAGCCGCGCTGCGGCGTCCCCGCCCGCGTGCGGCGGGCGGAACAGCATTGGCTCCGGTTCCCTTTGCGCCGCTGCGCGCGGCGCGGTCTTCGCAGCGCGACGACCCTGCCTCAAAATCAAACTGGTCCACCACCCATCGCCCCACCCGTTTGGAATTTGTGCGTCACGCCTTGATTTTAAAGTGGCACAATGGCAGTTTAACGCCGTTATATTTCCGCAAAAAACCGGCCGTTGCGAAACAACTTTATGATGCCCTCGAGCCACCGTTTTGCCATGGCCTGTTTTGCGCGGTCCGGCGATGACAATTTCGCCCGGGCCCTGGAAAATCACGGTTTGCTGGACTTCTACGCCTTGGGCACCCGAAAGGGAGCGAAAGGGATTCCCCCTGAACACACGCGGCTGCAGCCCGTCTTCGGGTTGCTCAATTATATGGCCGCGAAAACCCTGCCCGTTTACGAGGCAGAATCTTTCCGCTTCCGGATGTTCGGTTTGTTTGATCGGTGGGCGCAATCGCTGTTGCGTCCCGGCCAGCATTTCTTCACCGGCCCCGCGTTCGCCAACGGGGCCATGCGCCGGGTGAAACAGGATGGAGGCATGGTATTCCTAGACTCGTGGACGTCGCACCCGGAGGATCATTGGAACCTGGTTGCCGAGGAGCAGAAACGGTGGGGATCGAGTTGCCCGCCGGCGTCACGCTATTATCAGGATCGAACGGTCGCGTCGGTCGCGCTGGCCGATTACATCTGCACGGCGAGTACGTTTGTGCGTCAATCGTTTTTGAAACGGGGCTTTGATCCCCAGCGGCTGCTGCTTTGCCCGTATCCGGTGGATCTGGGTTCGTTTCAACCGGCGCCGGAGGTGCGACCGGCCTATCGGCCTTTCACTATCTTGCAAACGGGCGGGCTGAGCCTGCGCAAAGGCACCCCCTATCTGTTGGAGGCTTTTCGACTGATTCGCAAAGAGGTGCCCAATGCGGTGTTGCGGGTGCAACGCCACATCCGGAACGATGTCGTGCAAATACTGCGGCGGAATGCAGATCTGCCCCTGGAATGGTCGGGCTATGTTGATTTCGCCGGACATGTGCGACGCTATCAGACGTCGGATTTAATGCTCTTTCCCTCGGTGGAGGACGGCTTTGCGCTGGTGGTGGCTGAGGCGCTGGCTTGTGGTCTGCCTGTCATCACGACCCCCAATGCCGGTGCGTCAGACCTGATTCGTCCCGGGGAAAACGGCGAAATCGTGCCCATCTGCGACCCCAAAGCCCTGGCCGAGGCGGCTTTGAAGTGGTGGGATCGCATCCGTGCGGGAGAACGCATCGGCGGCGTTGATGATTTGAAACAGCGGCTGAGTTTCCAAAAGTTTGAGGATGCCTTTATCGGCCATCTGGCCCGAATTGGCATTCCATCCCAACGCAGAGGTTAACCACCCTTCAATTTTACCATCAGCATTTATGATTGATTTCAACAATGTAAAGTTAATGTTCTGGGCCCGGAAGCTCGGAGCTTCGTATGAACGAACCCTTACGCTGGGGCACTTGGGGTTTACTTGTTCGCGGCGGAAGCTGCATCGGGCCGCGCGCAATTTTGGCCTCCCCGGAACGCCTGAAGAAATTGATCGCTGTGTTTACCGGGATCCCATGACTCCGCTGTTCGTGGACGAACTCCTGCGCTTTCTTGGCGCCAAGGAGATTGTCTCATCTGATTACAGCAATTTTGAGGGGGCCACGCACATACACGATCTGAACGAACGATATCCCGAAGCCATGCGGGGACATTTTGACATGGTGCTGGACGGCGGCACGTTTGAGCACATTTTTGACTACCCAGCAGCCCTGCGGCATTGCATGGAGTTGATTCGGCCGGGCGGCCACTTTCTCACCACCACCCCGGTCCACAATTTCATGGGACATGGTTTTTACCAGATCAGCCCGGAACTGTTCTTCCGGGTTTTTCAGGACGAAAACGGTTTTGCGCTACGCAAGATTGTCCTCTACAAGTGGCTGGCTGAAGATGCCACTTTTTTTGAAGTAAAAGATCCTGCCGTAACGGGATGCCGGACCGAGTTATTCTCGGCCGCGCCGATGCTCCTGGGTGTGCTGGCACAGCGGACCCGGGAGGTTCCCATTCTGGCCCGTCCGCCGCAGCAAAGTGATTATGAGGCGGTCTGGGAAAAGCACCAAAAATCCTCTGCCTTTGCGCTGGCGGCGCGTTCGGGATGGTTGTGGCGGTTGCGTGTGGCCCTAAACCCGTACTGGCCCGGCCGGCTCTTGTTTTGGAAAAATCACTTGCTTGAACGCCGGCGGGTTGGCCGGGCATCCCTTGGCAACCCGCGGCATTTCCGGCGATTAAGCAAAAACGAGATCTTTCTGGAGGGGGCCATCCCGACCCGCAAATAAGCTCTTAACCATCATCTTATGAGCGGCATCTTGATCAAACGATTTCCCCTGCGTTCAGCGTTTAGCGTGCGGCAGCTTCCTTTCCTGGCCCGGTTCTACCGGGATGCCTACCACGGGCAGACCACGGGCAGGGCGGGATTTTGGCTGTCGCGCATCTTGACCAGGTTTTTCCGGATCTATCGCCGCTTCTGTGGCTCCAGTGTGGGTGAGTTCGATTACGAGCGGCTGGGGCGGCGCGCAACGATCCGATTCAACGCGCGAAATGTTCAGTTCCAGGCGCTTTATGCGCCGTATTTCAAATATGGCTATGAACCGGAAGTAGGAGCCCTGCTGGATTTGATGCTGCCGGAAGCCGGAACGTTTCTGGATATTGGCAGCAACTGGGGATACTTCACGCTTTATGCTGCGAGCAACCATTCCCGGCTGACGGTGCATGCTTTTGAACCCATGCCAGCAACATATAAAGACCTGACGAGTTGCGTGGAGCAAGCCGGGTTGTCCAGTTTGGTAACCTGCCATAACCTGGCGCTATCGAGCGCGGATGGGGAAGCGTTCATCCAAATTCCGGATGGCCTGCACAGCGGGATTGCAGAGGTTTCCAAACTGGGTGGCACCGCGCGTATTGCCACCTGGCGGTTGGATTCGCTAGGCCTGCCGCGGCCGGACTTCATCAAAATGGATGTTGAGGGCCACGAAATCGAAGTCTTAAATGGGGCCAAAGAGACACTGAAAGCATCGCGGCCGTTTATAATTTTTGAGAGCAAGCCTGACTACCTTCACACGAAAAAGACCTTGGAGGTGCTATTTTTCCTGACCGCGCTGGGCTATCAATTCTATGTTCCTGCCGTCCAACGGCAACTTGATGGGCAGAGTTATTACATGCAATGTGCGGGGTTTCCGATTGGCGACGAAGATGAGCTGGCGCTGGTCCCTTTTGAGGCCGGAACGCGGCTCCTCTGGCAACATGATATCAATGTGTTCGCCTGCCACGAAAGCCGGCAGCAGGAGTTAATGACCATGTTCAAAGCTTGTCCTTAACCATGATGGCATTCGGGCGGTGGTCTGGCGGAAGCCGGAACCAAGGAGAACGCCTCGACTTTAACCCGACCGCTTCTCAAGGTTCGGGATTTGGATTTCGCCGTAGTAATCCGATTAAGGTTTTGATCTCGCTGGGAATGTCAGCAAAGCGAAAGCCCAGCAACCGGTTGGTGAGGACGAGGATGACAACATAGGCGGTGATCAGAATCGCCCACGATGCGGGTGAGGTTCCAGACACTGCCAGCTTTAGCGCGATCAGGAGCGCCAGAACCCCGAGCGGCAGCAGGACCGTGCGCTGCATGACCACCCACAAGGACCAGCCCGGTTCGGAACAGAGACGCCGCGCATTGAGGCAACCTAACGTCAGTTGCGCCAAGGCAGCAGCGCCAGCGATACCGGGCAGGAACCCCGCCTTCATGGAGGCAAATGCCACAACCAGATACAATCCGGATGTCAAAATTACAGTGCGCGAGTAATAGCGGAGGTCCTCCGGCGAGCGCAGGCATACCACCCGCAGCACGGCATCGGTGCCCGCCGCCAGCACCAGATTGGCCGCAAACGCGAACTGCACGGCGTGAGCGATCTGGTAATCCATGCCCAGCCACCACGCCACGAAGCTGTCGTTGAAGAGCAGGTAACCCGCCGCCGCTGCCAGTCCCATCAAGATTTGAACGCGGTGCAGATAGTGGAACAATTTGACGCCTTGTGCGCGCAGCGCCGGATCATGTTTGGACTGAAGGAGGGTGACGATCTTGAACGAGGCGACAAAACTGGCGGCATTGATGAGACTAAAAGCCAGTTCCGGCAATCTGCCATTCACGACAAAGGCCGGCACCTGTACCGCGCCGAAGCCGGCGTTGACGAGTAATTGTCCCATGGTCGTAAACACCATGTTGCCGAGATTGGCCAGATAGGCCCAGACGCCCGTGGAAAACAGCTGTTTAAATACAGCCCTGTCTGCGGCCAGCGGCAACAGCGCGCCCACGCGTCGGTCGGTCCATGTCAATCCCAGCCAGATAAACCAGATGCAAAATATCTGGATACCCACTTGAGGAAGATACTGGCACCATAACGGGCTGCCGGTCCGGGCCATTAACCACTGGCACAAAAAAGCAACCTGGGTGGCCACGAAGGCGGGCAGGATGGGCCAGCAAACATTACCCACGCCATAGCTGACGTTGTTGAAGTAACTGGCGGCGATGGTGAAGGCGATGCCCACGCCACCCATAATGAATAGAAGCGTTAGCGAGCCACTTCCCGGAGCGGTTTGGAAATGCAGCCAGCCTGGCAGCCAAGGGCTGAGCAGCATCACCACCACGCCAAAACTGACGGCCAGCCCCAGCATGAGAGTGCGTGCCGAGTCGAGAAACCGGGCCATGCCATCAAAGCGCTGCTGGGCGCGATACGGTAGCAGCAAAATGGACACAGCGTTGCCAATGCCACCTTCCCCCAGGCCGGCGAAGCGGGTCAGGGCCATGAACGCGATGAACAGGCCGTAGAGTTCCTTGCCCATGGAATGGGTCAGCAACCGCGTCCAGGCGAGGGAGAACACCATGCCGCCGCCGAGGGTCACGATCCGAAGCAGGAATCCGACCCGCGCAGAATCGCGCCGCTGCCAAAGCCAGCCCAGCAGTTTTTTCAGGAAGCTGTTTTGTTGTACCGCGTCCATTGGGGATTGAAGTTATGGCCGGGTTTTCAAGGTTGTTCCACCCGGTTTAAGCGGACCGGGTTAGGATTGGAGATTCATCACGCTGCAACATTGCAGGCGTATCATTGGCAGGCACAGTTGGCGATGTCAATTTCGCCATAAAGGTTGCGAGGGGCGCATCTCAGGTTTTGCACATGCATTCTGTTCCGAAGGAACAAACGAGAATAGCCCGGCGTTTCAACGCCGGGAAAATTCGGAATTGCATAAGTTCCTCAGGAACGGCTGAACCCGAATTTATTGGATTCCATTGCGTGTTTCCACGCCTTCTGATAGGTCTGTCTCAAAATGAAGATTGCCTTCCTGGTCATGGACTTCCGCGAAGTCGATCGCAGCTATGCAGAGGTGACTCCTCGTTTTAATGGGGGTAATGCTTCCTTGTTCGAAGGGTTTGCGCGCCTGCCGGAAGTGCAGTTGCACGTTGTAAGCTGTCTGCAGCAGCCGGTGCAATCGCCGGAAAAGCTGGCGGAGAACATCTGGTATCACGCGCTCCAGGTGCCTAAGATCGGCTGGCTGCGCACCGGTTACCAAGGGTGCATTCGCGCTGTCCGCAGGAAGTTGCGCGAGATTCAACCGGACATTGTGCAGGGAGTGGGAACCGAGCGGGATATGGCCATCAGTGCCGTGTTTTCCGGCTTTCCCAATGTCGTGACCATCATGGGGAACATGGCGGAGATCGCCCGTTTGACCCAGGCACGCATAGGGAGTTTTTACTGGCTGTCAGCCCGGCTCGAAAATTTCATCCTGCCGCGAACCACCGGGGTGTTCTGCAATTCAGCTTACACCGAGGAATTGGTCCGGCCGCGCGCACGGCGGGTGTGGCGGATGCCGCACCCGCTGCGACAGTCGTTTCTGGACCCGGCCCCGGACCCCGCTCCGCGTCCCTGTGTTTTACTGAATGTGGGGGTCATCTCGCCACGGAAACGCCAGTTGGAGTTATTGGATGTAGCCGAGGCGCTCCACCGGCAGGGATTGAAGTTCGAGTTCCGTTTTGTTGGCTTCACCCACCCCGCTGCCGGTGCCTACGCCGAGGCTTTTTTCAAGCGCATTAAGCCGATGGAATCGGCCGGATATGCGCGCTATCTGGGTGCGCCGCCGGACAATGAATTGCTTCAGGTCTATGACTCGGCATCGGCCATGGTGCATTTTCCCACCGAAGAATCCTTCGGCATGGTCGTTCTGGAAAGCCTGGGTCGCGACCTGAAGTTTTTCGGCGCGCGCTTGGGAGGCATTGTGGACATCGCAAATGACTTGCCCGGGGCGGAACTGTTCGCTGGGAACGATTGGGCGGGTTTGACCGCCGCCATCGCCCGATGGATTGCCCAAGGCCATCCTAGACCCATTGGTTCTGCCGCTCTCATCCGGGAGCGATATCATCCGTTGGCGCTGGCGAGGCAGCATATAAAAATATACCAAGAGATCATCAGCGCTCCGCCAATAAGGTAGGGATGTTGTGACCTGACATCGAAATAACAATTTTGGTACGAAGTCTGGTGCGACGTCGGTCGCCTCATGAGGGACGCGATGTCTGTACCGCCAACACTACCAAATGAATTAGGCATGCTTGACAGCAAGCCGCCTCGGAATACTCTTAATGAGCTGAAACGCGACGAACAATTTTTCTTTATCGGAGAGTATCAAAAGTTATTTTTGTCATTTCCATGCACGTTTTGAGTCAATCATGAACACCGACTCCACTCCGCAAACGAGTGATGCTTTCGCTGAAGGGAAGGCGACACATCTGATTTGGATGATGCCGATATCATTGGCATCAAAAAAACTCCTCAACGGAACGCTGGGTTGTGAAATGATAAGCGTGTGAATTGCGCTCAACCAGAGTTTAGCCTGGTCATTCCCTGTTATAACGAGGGCAAAGTGCTGCCGTTGCTGCATGAGCGTCTCGTTCAAAGCCTGGCCACCCTGGGCGTTTCCTGGGAGTCAATCATGGTGGATGACGGTTCACAGGATGACACCTTCAAGCAATTAACCATTCTGCACCAGCGGGAACCCCGTTTCAAGGTCATTTCCTTTTCACGGAATTTTGGGCACCAAACCGCCGTGCTGGCCGGCTTGTGCCATGCGCGCGGTGAATTTGTCGCGGTGATGGACGCCGATTTACAGGATCCGCCCGAATTTCTGGCCAGTTGTCTGGCCAAACTCAAGGAGGGATACGACGTGGTTTATGCCGTGCGACGGCAGCGCAAGGAGAACTGGCTCAAACGGGTTTGCTATTCGGTTTTTTACCGGCTGCTCAAACTCATCTCCGAAGTGGAAATCCCGCTTGATTCCGGTGATTTCTGCGTAATGCGCCAGCAGGTGGTGGCGGTATTGCGCCAAATGCCGGAACGGAATGTATTCATGCGCGGTTTGCGGGCATGGAGCGGTTTTCGCCAGATTGGCATCGAATACAATCGCGCTGCCCGCGCCGCGGGAGAAACCAAGTATCCCATACGAAAGCTTTTGCGGCTGGCGATGGACGGCGTGTTTGCCTTCTCGCCGCTCCCCTTAAGGCTGGCAACCTACCTGGGCTTGGTGAGCCTGGCGGTCTCGCTGGCTGCAGTAATTTTTGTGCTGGCCTGGAAAGTTTTGAATTTTCGGCTGCTCGGACATTACCCGGCGGAAGTACCGGGTTGGACATCGATCGTTTGTCTGTTTCTTTTCATGGGAGGAATGCAATTTCTAATCCTGGGAGTCATGGGCGAATTCATCGGACGCATCTACAACGAGGTCAAGCAGCGCCCGCGCTGGATTGTCCGGGAAGCCCTAGGAATCGAGAGTACAAAATCCAATTAGGAAAGGCTTGAAATGATTTCTGTATAGTCGCAAGGCGTTGCCGACGAGAACATGGCCGAGGCCATTCTGACGGAGGCCCTGGAGAAAGTCAGGAGGCATCCCTAGTGGCACGCCCGCGCCAAGCTGGCGTTGGCCGCATTGAAAAAGCACGCCATCCTTGTCCCCGCCCCGGTTGCCGACGTCGGTTGCGGCTGGGGCACCAATCTGGATGCCTTGGAACAGGCGGGATATGCAACGGTGGGGTTTGATACTTCCCGACGTATCCTGGAATTGATTGATCATCCGCAAAGGCGATCGGTGGAAGCGGATTTGAACCAGCCATTACCCAAGGATCATGCGATGTTTGACGCTCTGCTGGCGTTGGATGTGATTGAGCACCTGGACGATGATCGGGGAGCAGTCATGCGCATGGCTTCTCTGCTCAAGCCCGGAGGACTGGCCATTATCAGCGTGCCGGCCCTGCCCGAACTCTTTTCGGATTTTGATGAGGTTCAAGGCCACCGCCGCCGTTATGTGCCGGAAACTCTGCGCGCCGCTTTCCAGGACACTGGCCTGACGGTTCGGGAAATCTTTTGGTGAGGGCTTGGATGGTGCCGGTCCTGCGTCGAATGCGGGATCGGTCGGCAAAACCGAATTCGCAGCAGAAAGCTGCAAAAACATATGTTGATTATCTGCAACTGCCGCCCCGGCCGGTTCAGGTCATGATGAGATGGATGTATGCCTTCGAGCAAGGAAGGGCATTGAAAGGCCGGTTAAGAACCGGGACTTCCTTGTTTGCAGTGGCAGTGCGCGAGCCTCAGCCGAAGTAGCCTGGCGAAATAGGTTCTTGCAGCCGTCCTTGGGGGACTTCATGTTTTACATTCGGAAAAGGAGGCCTGCCCAAATTGAGATGCGCAACAACCCCATGTTGGCGGGAGAACGGAATTGAATTATGCTAAATGATTGACTAACGTCTGCAACTTGTTGCCGTGATTACCACCGATTCCAAGATAACAACCTCGTCGTCCGGAACGCCGGTCGGCCGGTTGTGGTTTTTTGCGGTGTTGTTGGGGCTGGTTTTTGCCCTGGCGATCAGCCGGCAGAGTTTCTGGATTGACGAATTATACGTCGCATTGGCCGCCCAGCAACCAACCGTGGACGGCTGGTGGCGCGAAATATTCGCCTTAAAGGGCTCCGATCTGCAAATGCCCCTTTACATGCTTTGGAGTTGGGGGTGTGGCAGGATTGTTGGCACCACCGAAGTGGCTCTGAGGGCAGTAAACCTGTTTTGGATTTTACCCGGAATGCTGGCGTTGCTGTGGGCGCTGGCCCGGGACCGTTCGCTCCAATTCGCAACGCTTCTGGTGGCGGCGCTGAGTCCTTTTGCCTGGTATTATCTCAATGAGGCCCGCCCGTACGCCATGCAGATCGGCACCAGCTTGATCGTTTTCGCCTTGCTGTTTCGCCTGGCCTTGAATCAAGACAAACCTTCGCGCGAGCGGCTTTGGGTGGCCGGATCATGTGTGGCATCAGTGCTCCTCGCCGGCAGCAGCATGCTGGCGATGTTGTGGCTCGGTGCCTATTTGGGCGCCGCCATGTTGAGCGCCCCCAAAGACCGTCTCCGGGCATTGCTAAAGACTTATTGGCCGTGGTGGGCCGGCACCAGCCTGCTTCTCTTCCTGCTGGGCTTGTATTATCTCTGGACCTTAAGGCAAGGCGCCCGGGCTACCACGGCTGGAATCACGGATGCCAAAAACCTTTTCTTCATTGTTTACGAATTGTTCGGATTTTCCGGCTGGGGGCCGGGACGTTTGACCATTCGCACCGGCGGCTTGGAAGCGTTCCGGCCCTGGCTGCCCGGGTTGGCAATTTACAGTGCCACATTGTTAGTCGTGCTCACGGCGGGCTGCCGGAGCGTAACCGCCTCCTTCTCGCGTCGCACACTGCTTTGGTGGATCCTGGCCGTTGCCCTTGTGTTTGGGTTTATCCTGGCAGTGGGCGTGGCGGTCCGGTTCCGTGTTTTGGGACGGCATTGCGCACCGTTATTGCCGCTGGTTTTGTTCGTGTTGGGATCGGGGTTGGCGGCGCTGTTGAAACGGCGGGATTGGGCGGGGCGGTTGGCGGTTGCTGCCTTCGTTGGTTTGAGCCTGGTTTCCTGCCTGTCGTTACGATTCAGCGAGCGCCATGCCAAGGATGATTATCGGGGAGCCGCAGCCTTGGGGCGTGAAGCGTTGGCGCGCGGCGAAACGGTCTGGTGGAATGCTGAAAAATATGGAGGAATCATTTATCAGGTGCCAATGACAGAGCAACCGAGTGAACCCGGCCACGCGGTCCTCCTGATAAATCCGGAAAAAGGTTTTGAGCATGACCGGCCCAAGCCGGATTTGGTGCTGACTTCCAAGGCGGATTTGTTTGACAGCAATGGCGCCCTGGCGGATTACCTTGTCCGGTCCGGTTTTCAACGGACAACAAACCTGACCGCATTCACAGTCTGGCGGGCGGGGGAAAAATGAGCAAGTTTTGCCGCTTCATTAGACGCAAACCCTGAATCTCGTGACCTCGATTCCTACTGAAGAAGCAGGAACTTTTTGAACAGTAGTTCGCAGAGGCCACGGAGAATTTCTTACTAGGTTGATTTTGTGGCTCTTGTACCTTTTGGCGGTCATTCTCCATCCGTGTTCATTCGTGTCCATCCGTGGTTAAAAGTGCGTTCTTGGCAACCTTGGCGTCTTGGCGGTTAACCTTTCTTCATCAGTGTTCATTGGTGTCCATCCGTGGTTGAAAGTGTTTTCCTTGCGAAATGTCCAGTGGTTGGGATAAACTATAATCCGCCGTATGCTGAATCTGCGGCTGGAGCATTGACAAAAATGATGTAGCGATGCGGAGCGAGGATTTTTTGCTTTTGGCGAGGCTTTGGTAAGGGAGCATGCCTGCAACGGCCTGCAATCAACTCTCAACCAAAAACCTTCAACCATTGACAAACACCGCTACCCCGCAGGGGCTGAAGACGCACGCTACAGGATTTATGGAGATGCTCCAAAAACCCGAGAAACGAAATTGAGATTGAACAGGCGCAAACAAAGTCAGCAGAGAGAAGGCTTGGGTTTCGACCTTTTGCCTATGCTTGGCGTCCTTGGCGTCTTGGCGGTTACCCGTCCATAAAATGATGTGAATGAGCAACGCCCCGGACATCCTTAAAACGCTGATCATCTATGCGGTGATCGTGCCGCTGGCGTTGTTCGTTGGTTATCTGTTGACCAATCCGCTGGACCCTTCCACTTTCATTGAGGCTGGGTTCGTGATGCTGGTCCTGCTGTTTCCCTTGCTGCTCAAATGGCATCAGCCGTTGCTGATCTTGAGCTGGAATTTGAACGCATCGCTTTTTTTCCTGCCGGGACGGCCCGGTTTGTGGCTGGTGCTGGCGGGGATCAGCCTGGGCATTACGGTGCTGCAACGGGCCATGGGGGGCGTCAAACATCTCATCAGCGTGCCGCCGGTGACGTGGTCTTTGGTCTTCCTGGTTGCCGTCGTTTTGTTCACGGCCAAGATGACCGGGTTGGGATTGCGGTCCTATGGCAGCGAGGTTTATGGTGGAAGACATTACATTTTTCTGTTGGGTGGGATCATGGCTTATTTTGCCCTGTCGATGCGCCGGATCCCGCCTGAGCACGCCACTTTATACGTCGCGATGTTTTGCCTGGGCGGACTAACGGGGTTCATTATCGATCTGACACCGCTACTAGCGGGATCTGGCTGGCAGTACATCTACCTGATTTTTCCTTACAGTTCATCCTTCGCGGGTGCGGCACAGGATATAGATGCGGCGCCTCTGCGTTTTTCCGGGGCTTGGTATGTATCCTTTGCCATTTTCACATTTATGATGGCGAAGTATGGCGTTCGGGGGATTTTTCTTTCCGGCAAACATTGGCGTTGGATGGTATTTGCTTTCGCGCCAGCCTATTTGATGTTGGGTGGCTACCGAGGGTTCGTCCTGCTTATTGTTTTTATGTTCGCCTTGCAGTTTTATCTGGAGGGTCTGCATCGGACGAAATTGCTGCCGATTTTCGCGGTCCTCGGCCTCATTATGGCCGTGGCAGTGATTCCGCTGGCTTCGCATTTGCCCGGTCAATATCAAAGAGCCCTGGCTTTTCTGCCCTTGGACATTGACCCGCACATTCGGCAGGAAGCTGAAGGGACTTTGGACTGGCGTTTTAATCTGTGGAAGGCGGTTTTGCCGGAGGTGCCCAAACATCTCATGCTGGGCAAGGGGTACGCGTTGTCCGCGAACGATTTCCAATTAATGGCGGGGTATGATGCCGCCATTCGCACCGCCAACAGCACCTTTGCGGAGAATGACATATACGCTTTGGCTGGCACGTATCATAACGGACCACTTTCCGTGCTGTTGACCTTCGGTATTGGGGGGGCAATTGCCTTTATTTGGTTTGTGGCCGCCGGCATCTGGGTGCTGTTTTGCAACTGGCGTTACGGTGATCCGGCTTTGCAAACGGTGAACCTGTTTTTGCTGGTCGCTTTTGTCGCGCGCACCGTATTTTTCCTGGTGGTATATGGCGCGCTCGACGATGACATGCTAAATTTCGCCGGGTTTTTGGGGCTGGGTGTTGGTTTGAATGGCGGAGTGTGTAGTCCTGCGCCGGAACTGGCCCAGGCCGCCAACAAAGTGCAGGTCTTTGGCCGGGTTCGCGCGCATCTACAGCCCACTTTGCGGAGGCCGGGAGTTTAGGAGGTTGAGGGTTGAGCCTCCGAAGCTACGCGAGCTTTCCACCACGTGAGGCAGAGCCTTTTACGCGGCGTTTAGCCTATGTTTTTCCAAAGTGCACTTTTTCAATCATCTGTTGCACCATTTCCACCGTGACGGCTTCCAGGCAGACGAAGGACGGCATGACGCAACGGTCCAGGCAGGGCCGGTGGGGACAAACATCCTTTTCCACGACCAGGTCCAGGTTGTGATAGGGTGCAAACCATTGGGGCAGATTCGCGCTGAATATGCTCACCACCCGTTTGCCGAGCGCGGCCGCCACGTGGGACACCCCGGTGTCGTTGCAGACCACACAATCAATCGCGTTCACCAGGCTCAGAAATTCCGCCAGACTGCCCGGGCGGACAATCAGGGTGCCGGGCATCCAGTCGCAGGGCAGCGGCGATTCGATCGGGTCAATGATAATCAACGGAATCCGGTGGCGCAGGAAGGTCTGCTCGATCAGGGCGCGGAACCTTTCCACCGGCCAGCGGCGGTTGGGGGTCCGGGCGCCGGGATGCACCAGCCAGATTTTTTGCGTCTGGGAGCGTGCCGTCAGCAGCCATTCGGAAACGTATGGCGGCAGGATGGTTTGCGGAGGCGAAAGCCAGGGCAGGGCGGTGCTCCACTTTAAATCCAGCCCTTCCGCCAGTTGGCGCCAATCTTCCATGTGATGCTGGAAATAATCGCTCCGGTGGACCTTTTGCGTAAGCAGAGACCCGCCCCGGCAGAGGCTACCCACAAAGTTCATGCCCTTGCCGATGAGGATTTGCCGGCGCCGCCACGGCAGCTCGCTGGCATAGAAATTCTTCTTTTCCATCGGGAATCCAATCCGCACCTTCGCCCCGGTCATGGCCATCAAAACATGAACCCGCGCGTCGGCCCAGCCACAGAGGGCGGTTTGCGCCCGGACTTTTTGCAGACACCGCAGCACGGATCTCATCGCAGGGTTCTTGCGTTGCACAATGTCATATTGTTTGGCCTCATCGATCCAGGGCGGACGCCAGGGGATGATCTGCTCCTCCGGCAGCACGAGCCGGAACACGTCGCTGACCGCCGGTTGACAGCAAACGAAGACCCGGTATTTCTCCTGCGCGGCCCGGATAAACGGCAGGCTCATGATGGCATCCCCCATCAAGCGCAGTTCAAAGATCAGCAAATTCGGCTTCGTTCCCGGCTGGTCGGGCGTCGTCCCGGTTCGCGTGGACGGTTCGACCTCCACCACCGGCTCGGTCACTGCCTTGCGGCCGCGCGACCCGGCCCGGGCTTTTTCGGGCATGGTGCTCACGGCGTAATCGACGATATTGAAAAAGCCTTTTTTCCAGACTTCCTCCCGCGTGTTGGCGACGAGCCAGTCGCGGCCGTTGGCACCCATTTGCCGGCGCATTTCCGGGTGGGCATCCAGCTCCAAAACCTGCCGCGCCAGTTGTTCGGCATCGCCCGGCGTGTGATGGAACCCGGTCAGGCCATGCTGCACGAGTTCGGTCAGACCACCGGAGGCCGCCGCCAGCACCGGCTTGCCAAAATCATAGGCTTCGTAACAGACAAACGGCGCCGGATCCCACCAGATGGAAGGCACAAGGGAAGCGCGGGCATTCTGAATCAAAACATCCTTTTCCGGCCCGCTGACGAAACCGCGGAATTCGATCAGCGGATTTTGCGCCGCCGCCGCCTTCACCCAGTCCGTGAGCGGCCCATCGCCGCCGATGATGAGTCGCGGCGGATTATCCGGCTGCAGCCGGCGCAATGTGTTCCAGGCGTTCACCACCACCTTCACCCCCTTTTCCTCGATGAGGCGGGCGAGAAACAGATAGTAATTGCCTTCGGGAAAATCCGGGTTCTGGCAACGCGTGAACCAGGGATCGTAAAGGTGGAAAATGGATTCCGGCGCGACCCCCGCGGAAATGAATTTGTCGCGCATGAACCTGGAAACCGCGACCCACGCCTTGTTGGCGCGGAATTGCCGTGTGAGATGGAGCGCGGTCAGAAACGACGCGAGAAAGGCCGTCTTGGTCCGTGATTCCTGCCAGGCGCCGTAGCAAATTTCGCGGACGAAATTGGCTGGCCAGTGCGCCGGATCCAGCAGCCGTCCGGCCCAGAGATAACTGCTCACCGAAAACGGGCGGAAATTATGGATGTATTGAATGATGGGGACCTGCTGCCGCCGGGCCTCGTGGAAAACGCCGCCGGAAACCACGGGGATATAGTTGTGCAAAATCCAAGCCTGGGCTCGGGTTTTGGCCTGCGCCTCCCGCAGTCGCCGCATGGATTGCGGATTGTAAAAAGTGAGGGCGGCCTGCTTCCAACGCGGCGGCGCTTGAGGTCCGGTCCATTCCGCGCTTTGGAAAATGGCCCTGGCAAAACCGGGGTCCTGGGAAAGTATCCGCGCAATCTGCTGCGTGGCCAGCTCCTCGCCGCCACCGCCCAGGGGGCGATTGAAAATCTGGAGCAACCGGTATGACGGGTCAGGCATGGCCAGGTGTGTGAAAAATCCGGCGTGAAACTAGCCCATCGCCCGCGGCCGCGCAAAATGATTTTTGCCGGCGGGAGTTTTAACCGCCAAGACGCCAAGGACGCCAAGAAAACGAAGGCTTCCTTTTGAAAACACTGAACACTCAACAATTCATGCGGTCCCGGAGGGACAATTGACAATAGCCCGGCGTTTTAACGCCGGGATTTGAGAAGATCACAACCAGTCCCGAAGGGACGGCTGATATTCATTTCCACAAATATCGTTCGTCATATTCGATATGGTGTTTTTTCAATAGTGCCAGAAATTCCTCTTGAAAAGTCATCTTACGGTGATGCGCTTCCTGTCCCTGGATGTACTCGATGGTTTTATCCAATTGCGACACGCTCACGCTGAACGCACCATATTCCTCCTGCCACGCAAACAGGCGATGTTCGGGAAACGTTTCATGAATCCATTTGGACGAGCCGCCTTTGATCAATTGCAGCGCCTTGGAAATCGCCATGGCAGATGGAAGCGAAAGCAAAATATGGACGTGGTCCTCCAACCCCGCCGATTTCGATGGCCTTCATTTGGTTCTGCCGGGCGATGCCACCCAGGAAAGGCCAGAGCCGATGACGCAATGCCGGGGTGATGAGCGGCCGTCGCTCCTTGGTGCTGAAAACACAATGAAAATAGGAACTGATGTAGGACATGGAATCCATTCAGCCGTTCCTGCGGAACTTATGCAATTCCTAATTTTCCCGGCGTTGAAACGCCGGGCTATTTTCACATTGTCCATTTCGGAAAAAAAGAACGCTCGACTTGGGTGGGGGGCTTCTTAAATTGAGTCGATGCGAATCGGTTTCCTGGGCTCACGCGGCATTCCGGCGTGTTATTCGGGATTTGAAACGTTTGTCGAGCAGCTCTCCGTACGCCTGGTGCAACGCGGGCACAGCGTGACCGTTTACAATCGCATTCCCTTCAACCGGTACGCCGAAAAAACCTTCCAAGGCGTGCGCATTGTCCGGCTGCCGACCCTTCCCACCAAGGGCACCGATACCATCGTGCATACGGCCCTCAGCGTCGCGCATGCATTGGGCCAAAATTTCGACATCGTTTATTTCTGCGGGGTGGGCAACAGCCTGTGGTCGTTTGTTCCCCGGCTGCGCGGGGCCAAAACCATTGTGAACGTGGACGGCGCGGATTTCGCCCGCGCCAAGTGGAGCGGTTTTGGGCGCTGGTGGCTGCATCGCAGCGAGTCCTGGGCGGCGCGCCTGGCCGACGTGGTGGTGGCCGACAACGGCACCATCAAGCAACGCTACCGGGAACTTTATGGCGTGGACGCGGAATTGATTCCCTACGGCGCCAACGTCGTGACGCAAAATCCCGGCGAGGACTGGCTCAAGAAATACCAGCTCACGCCGAAAAATTATTTTCTTTATGTGTCACGCCTGACGCCGGAGAACGCGGCGGATCTGGCGATGGCCGCCCACCAGGCCAGCGGCGCCGGCCTGCCGCTGGTGGTCATCGGCGATGCGCCCTACCAGAACGAATTCATCACGAAACTCAAAGCCATCACGGCGCAAGCGAAGAACATCGTGATGACGGGCTATTTGTTTGGCGCGGCGTATCAGCAATTGAGCTTCCATGCGCGGGCCTTCATCTTGCCCACGGCCATTGACGCGACGCGCCCGGTGCTCCTGGACCAGATGGGTTTTGGCAATTGCGTGATTGTGCGCGACACGCCGGGAAATCTGGAGGTGGTCGGCGACACGGCCATCACCTTCAGCCATGCCGACCCCGAGCCGAGCCTGGCGGCGGCACTTCAGCGGGTGGCCGGCGACGCCGCACTGGCGGCGCGTATGGGAGGTCTGGCGCAGGCGCGGGTCCAGACCCATTATGATTGGGAAGTGATCTGCGGCAGGTATGAGGAGCTGTTTCGGAAAATGGTTGAGGGTTGAGGGTTGAGAGTTCCAAGGGAACGAGGCTTGGCACTTACCGCTCCCCAGTAGGAATCGAGGTCACGAGATTGGGGTTTAATCGGGGTCTGGATTTTCCAGTTTGGCCCACGCCTCGCCACCGATTACCGATTACTGATTACAGACCGTTGCCTCCCCTGGTTTGTGCGCCCTTGGCGTCCTCGGCGGTTGCTGATTCATTGTTTGGTCAGCTTTTCCACCAGACCCAGCCGGTTCCGCCAGATGGCCGTGGGTTTGGGCACATCAATCTGAACCCTGCGTTCCGGGCTGGCGAAGGTGTAAATGGAATAACTGGTTGGTTTCAATGAAAAATGCCCGGCGGCCAGCCGGCGGAGCCGGTGCTGCACCACCCAGACCGGCTTCAAAGTCCGCACCCAGCGCGGGGCCATGGCGGTCGTTTCAATCATTTCCCGGATCGAGTTCGGCTTCAGATTCATGTTCTCACCGGTGTCGGCGAAAGCGGAGGTGAAGGTGTCGCAGACCGCCATGGGCACGCGGTTTTTCATCAGGGCCAGGAACCAGTGAAAGTCGCCGAGATCGCGCCAGCGCGTGTCGAAGAAAAGGCCGCGTTCGCTGATCACGCTCCGGCGGAGAAACAGCGAGCTGGTGAGGGCGGAAAAGCGGAACCACATGTGCCGGGGATGCGGCACGAGCGAATGCCGGTGGCACATGTATTGGCCGGCGCCATCCACCACTATCGTGCCGGCAAGGGCCACTTCGACTTCCGGATGGGCGGCAAAATAGTCGGCCACGGCCCGGAGGGCGCCGGGCAGGTATTGTTCATCGCAGTTCAGATAGGCAAGAATGTCGCCCTGCGCCCGGCGGTAGCCCCGGTTGACGGCGTCATACATGCCGGTGTCCTTCTCGATGAACGCCTTCACGCGCCGGTCGTGCGGCAGCCAGTCCTGCGTGCCGTCATCCGAGCAGGAATCCTGCACGATGTGCTCGAATTCAACCCCCTGCTGGTCGGCCACCGACGCAATGCACAGCTTGAGCCAGCGCGAATTGCGGAAGCTCGGGGTGATGATGGAAAATTGCATGGCGGGATTTGTAGCAAATCATCCGGCCCCAGGCAAACCTCCCGTGGCCGAATCAGCGGTGAATGGGTTGCCTTGGTAGGGATGCCGCGCTGCGGCGTCACCGGCCGCGTGCAGCGGGCGGAACGGTTTGGTTTCTTCCTGTTGTTGCGCCGCGGCACGCGGCGCGGTCATCGCAACGCGATGACGCTGCCTTAAAATCAAATCCAAAAAAACGCCGGGCTCGCCCCTTCAAAGAAAATCATCTACGACCGGCGCAGAAAGTTATATTTGAAGATGCACCACAGGGCGCGCACGCCGTCGCGCCAGCCGATTTTTTTGCCCTCGGCATAGGTGCGGCCGTAATAGGAAATGGCCACTTCGTAGATGCGCACGTTCAGCCGGGACATTTTGGCCACAATTTCCGGCTCAAATCCGAAACGGTCCTCTTCAATCCGGGTCTTTTGTATGAGGTCGCGCCGGAAGACCTTGTAGCAGGCTTCCATGTCCGACAGGTTGAGGTTCGTGGCCATGTTGGAAAAGGTGGTCAGCAGGTTGTTGCCCAGCGCGTGCCAGTAATACAACACGCGATGCGCCCCGGCCCCCATGAACCGCGACCCGAACACCACGTCCGCCTTGCCCGTCAAAATCGGGACCAGCAGCCGGA
>JBAPQW010000087.1:0-151359 GCA_049280815.1 Verrucomicrobiia bacterium
GCCGCGGGCGCGCCGGTGCTCGTGGCGCAGGCGGTCGAGACCAACCTGCCGGTGCAGATTGAGCCACCGCCGGTCGGCCATGTGATGCCGTATTCAACCGTGACGATCCATTCGCAAATCCAGGGCATGATCAGCGAGGTGCATTTCCAGGAAGGGCAGGAGGTGAAGAAAGGCGACTTGTTGTTCACGATTGACCCGCGGCCGGCGCAGGCGGCCCTGGACCAGGCGCGCGCGGCGCTGGAACGCGACACGGCGCAGCTGGAATACGCAAAGATCAACTTTGCGCGCGAGCAGAAATTGTTCGATCAAAAATTGATTTCCCAGGATGAACTGGATACCAACCGGGCAAGCCAGGACGCTTTGGCCGGCACGGTGGCGGCGGACCGGGCGGCCATCACCAACGCGCTGTTGAACCTGGATTATTGCCTGATCCGCGCACCGATTGATGGCCGGACCGGCAGTTTGCAGGCTTACGCCGGCAACGTCGTCAAGGCCCCGGACGACATCCTGCTGACGATCAATCAAATTCATCCGATTTACGTCGTGTTCGCCGTGCCGGAACAATACCTGCCGGCAATAAAAAAGGAGATGAGCGAAAAGACGTTGAAGGTAACGGCGACGTTTGAAAATCTGGCAGGACCGCCACCGCAAGGCGAGTTGACGTTTGTGGACAACAGCGTGGACATGACCACGGGCACGATTCAGCTCAAAGCGACCTTCCCGAACGAAAACAACGCGTTGTGGCCGGGACAATTTGTGCAGGTGACCCTGACGTTGTCGGAGTTGACGGATGCCATCATCGTCCCGTCGCAGGCGGTGCAAACCGGACAGAACGGCCAGTTCCTCTACGTGGTGAAACCGGACCAAACCGTCGAGCAGCGATCGGTGACCATCGGCATCACGCATCAGGGTGAAACCGTGGTGCAAAATGGCTTGAAAACCGGCGAAACCGTGGTGACCGACGGACAACTGCGTCTTGCGCCCGGCGTCGCGGTGAATATCAAAAGCAGTATTTCGTCCACCAACGCGCCATGAGCGTTTCCGAACTCTTCATCCGCCGGCCCGTGATGACCACGCTGGTCATGTCGGGCATTTTGTTGTTCGGCTTGATTGGCTTTCTCCAGTTGCCGGTGAGCGATTTGCCCAGTGTGGATTATCCCACCATCCAGGTTTCCGCGAATTTGCCCGGCGCGAGTCCCGAAACGATGGCCTCTGCCGTGGCGACACCGCTGGAGAAGCAATTCTCCATCATTGCCGGCGTGGACTCCATGTCGTCCGTCAGCGCGCAGGGACTTTCGCAAATCACGATTCAATTTTCACTTGAACGCAACATTGACGCGGCGGCGGCGGACGTGCAGGCAGCCATCGCGCGCGCGGCCAAGCAATTGCCCCCGAACCTGCCCAGCCCGCCAACCTACCAGAAGGTCAATCCAGCGGACGCGCCGATTCTTTATCTTGCATTGAGTTCGCCGACGCTGCCGCTTTCAACCGTGGACGATTACGGCGAAAATTTGCTGGCGCAGCGCATCTCGATGGTCAACGGCGTGGCCCAGGTTTCTGTCTTTGGTTCGCAGCAATACGCCGTGCGCATCCAGGTGGACCCGAACAAGCTGGCGGCCTACAACCTCGGCATTGACCAGGTCGAGCAGGCGGTGGAAGCGGGCAATGTCAATCAGCCGCTTGGAACGCTTTACGGCAAGCACCAGGCGTTCACCGTTCAGGCCAACGGCCAGTTGCAGAAGGCGGCGGATTTTCGTCCGATGATCGTGGCTTATCGCAACGGCAATCCCGTGCGCCTGCAGGAGCTCGGCAACGTCACCGACAGCGTGCAGAACAACAAGGTGGCCAGCTGGTACAACAACACGCGCGCCATCGTGCTGGCCATCCAGCGTCAGCCCGGGGCGAACACCGTCCAGGTCGTGGACAACATCAAGAGATTGCTGCCGCACTTCCGCAACCAAATTCCGGCGGCGGTGCAAATGGACATTCTTTTCGACCGTTCGCAGTCCATCCGCCAGTCGGTCTCGGATGTCGAACATACGCTCTTGCTGACGGTATTTCTCGTAATCATGGTCATTTTTATTTTTCTCCGGAATTTGTCCGCGACGATCATCCCCAGCCTGGCGTTGCCCATGTCCATCATCGGCACGTTCGCGGCCATGGCCCTGCTGGGCTACAGCCTCGACAACCTTTCCCTCATGGCGCTGACGTTGTGCGTCGGATTCGTGGTGGATGACGCCATTGTCATGCTCGAAAACATCGTGCGGCACATGGAAAACGGCGAACCGCCAATGGAGGCCGCGTTGAAAGGCTCGAGGGAAATCGGCTTCACCATCATTTCCATGACGTTGTCGCTCTCGGCGGTTTTCATTCCCGTGCTGTTCATGAGCGGGCTGCTCGGCCGCCTGCTGCACGAATTTGCGGTGACGATTGTGGTGGCGGTGCTGGTGTCCGGTTTTGTTTCACTGACGCTGACACCGATGATGTGCAGCCGGTTTGTGCATGCGGCGCATGGGCAAAAACACGGACGGCTTTACGGCGTCTTCGAGCGGTTTTTTGATGAGGTGCGCAATAAATATGACCGCACCTTGCAGATCGCCATGCGGCACCGCCGCGCCACCGTCATCCTGTCGCTGGGGATTTTTATTGCGACGCTGTTTTTGTTTGTGATCATACCGAAAGGATTTTTTCCCGACGAAGACACCGGCCAGATCTTTGCCATCACCGAGGCATCCCAGGACATTTCTTTCGATGCGATGAAAGCGCATCAGCAGGCCGCGGCGAAAATTGTCGCCGCCGACCCGAACGTGGATGGATTCATGTCCGCCATCGGCGCGGGCGGTTCGTCCGCCAGCCTGAACAACGGACGCATGTTCATGCGCCTGAAGCCCGCCTCGGAACGCAAATTAAATGCGAATCAGATCATTCAGGAACTCCGCGTCAAGCTGTCACAAATTCCCGGGTTCAATGTTTACATGCAAAATCCGCCGCTCATCCGGGTCGGCGGCCAGTTGACCAAGGCGTTGTATCAATACAGTTTGCAGGATACTGACACCAAGGAGCTTTTCCATTGGGTGCCCATTCTGATGGCCAAGATGGCGGCGCAGACCAATCTGCTTCAGGACGTGACGAGCGACCTGCAAATTGCCAATCCCCAGGTCAACGTTGAAATTGACCGCGACAAAGCCGCCGCCCTCGGGGTCACGCCGGAGCAAATTGAAAACGGGCTTTATGACGCCTACGGGGAACGCCAGTCGTCCACCATCTATGGCGACGTGGCCGAATACTGGGTGGTTTTTGAGGTCGAACCGCAATTCCAGCTCGATCCGGACGCACTCGCGCAACTTTACATCACCAGTTCATTCACCGGGACGAACGGCGCGCCCAAACTGATTCCGTTGAGCGCCGTCGCCAAGTTGACCCGCAATATCGGGCCGACCAGCATTTCGCATGTCGGGCAACTGCCGTCCGCGACCATCTCCTTCAACCTCGCCCCCGGCATGTCCCTCGGCACCGCCGTCGAACAAGTTCAAAAAATAGAAAGCGACCTGCACCTGCCCGCGACCATCTCCGGCAGTTTTCAAGGCTCGGCGGCGGTTTTCCAATCGTCGGTCAAAGGGCTCGGCCTGTTGCTCATCGCCTCCATCATCGTCATCTATATCATTCTTGGAATTCTTTACGAAAGTTTCATTCATCCGCTGACCATTCTGTCCGGCCTGCCGTCGGCGGGTTTCGGCGCACTGCTGACACTGATGCTTTTTCGCCTCGACCTGAACATCTACGGCTTCGTCGGCCTCATCATGCTCGTCGGCATCGTGAAAAAAAACGCCATCATGATGATTGACTTCGCCATTGAAGCGCAGCGGAGCGGAAAATCCGCCGCCGAAGCGATTCACGAAGGCTGCCTGCTGCGGTTCCGCCCGATCATGATGACCACGATGGCCGCGCTCATGGCCACGCTGCCCATTGCGCTGGGCCTCGGCGCGGGCGGTGCCTCCCGAAAATCCCTCGGCCTCACCGTCGTCGGCGGACTGGTGGTGTCGCAATGCCTGACGCTCTACATCACACCGGTGGTTTATCTTTACCTCGAAGGATTCCACCAATGGTTCTTGCGCCAGCGCACCAAGCGCGCGGCTATGCAAACGGGCATCAAGCCGGCAGCGGCGTGATTTCCAGATTGTGTCACGCAGACCTTCCTGGGATCGCCAGCGCTCCCAGGTTTGCATTGCGAGTTTCAATTCAACGCGGCCGCTTCCACCTCGGTCACCTGGGGAATGTCCGTGACCTTGAGCACGCCCAGGTAATCTGGGCCTTCCATCTGCGATTGGGGCAGGTCTTCGAGATCCAGTTTGCGCACGCCCGTTTCGAACAGCGCGGCGTAAAGCGCGTTGACGCCCATGGAACCTTCGGCATGGAGTTTGATTTTCGCCGCTCCCAGCCCGGGCAAGGCGGAAAGCACCTGCACCGCGCGGCGGATGTCCCACACCCGCATTCCGTCCAGGGTCTGGCCAAGCAGCATGAAACGGCGCCGGATCTTCGTCAGACGATCGTCCCCGCCCGACCACGCCGTGAGCCCAACGCCGCGCGGGGCCAAAAACCCAAGGGCCACGCGCTGGTCCAGCAATTCGCGTTGCCAGGCCTCAAACACGGCTGAATGGCTCGCCAACACGTCTCCACTGGCAAGTTCCTCCGTCAGCGCACCGCCGAATTCCGTGTTCATCGTGGCCAGCCAGTTGGTCCAACCAGTGGGATCAAGCACGCTGATTTCAACCTGCTCCGCCGGTTTCACCGCCGCGCTTTCGAGGAGGTAGAGCCGCAGGGAAACGTCGTGCTGGCTGGTGAAATCCCACGCGCTGAAACGGAGGCCGGCCCGCTCGACCGCAAAGGCGCGTATCGGTTCCAGCGGCGCCCCCTCGTCCGGCCAGCCCGCAAAGACTTTTTCCCGCAGCGCGGCGCGGAGTTCGGCGGCGGACTTCTTTTCCGGTTTGGCCAGCGGCACAAAGGTGTCCGCAATGTTGGTGTTGATCGAGTTGGTCGGCAGGGTATCAAACACCCTGAGTGATTCGGGCGGAAAGAACTTTTTGGCGGCGGTCTCCACGGGCCTTTCCGCACCCTTGAGCTGGCGGTTGAACCAGCGCAGGGTGGCTAGTTGCAATTCCGGGGTTTCGCTGTGCAGTCCGGGCGCCACCGCGAGGCCGAGTTGGTTGGAGGCGCCGTAAAGCCCATAAATACGCCGGACCTGCTCATAAATGCGCAGCGTGCTGGACAGCGGAAAAAGAGGGTCCTGGTCGGTGCCGCCAATCAGGAGCGGCCGCGGCGCCGCCAGGGCGGCGACCTGGGGAAAATCCCAGCGGTAGATGTTGATGAAGAAATTGCAATCACAGTGGCCGTCGATGACGCCGTCGAGCAGGTGGCTTTGCACATCGGCCATGCCGGCCAGCGGCGCGGCCGCCTTGATGCGGTCGTCAAGGGCAGTGATGGTCCAGCTGTATGCGCCGCCGCCGGAATGTCCGGTGATGCCGAACCGGTTGGTGTCCACCTCCGGCCGCGTGCAGAGATAATCCAGCGCGCGAATGCCGAACCACGCCTCGACCCCTCCCGGCGTGTAACCGCGCGAGTTCCACCACCACAGGCCGTGGTTGCGCGTGCCGGTATGGATGCCCTCAATTTCGCCCGCCAGTAGCGTGTCCAACACCAGGCAGACGTAACCATTGCGGGCGTACCACGCACCGTCGGACTGGTAAATCGCCTTGTTACCCAGACTCATGCCATTCGTCACAGCCCGGACGTGGCCGCATTCGTAAAGAATGGCCGGCGCGCGATTGGTCAGGTTTTTGGGCAGGTACAAACTGGCCGTGCAGTAAAGGTCCGGAGACGCCTGAAAATAAATTTTCTCGACCGTGAAGCCGTCATTCGTAAGACGCCCGGTGACCACCGGTTGGAGATCCGTCAGTTCCGGCATCGGCCACAACCCGAGCATCTCCTGCAATTGCCGGCGGTATTCGCCGCGCTTGGCCTTCCATTCGTCCAGCGTGCGGATGTCCGCCAAACAACGCTGCGACAGCGCGGCTGTTTCGAAGCGAAAATAATCGGCGAGCCTGGCATCCCCGGGCGTGGGTTTGCCGGCGAGCCTGGGAATCTGTGCCTCGCCGGACAGAAATGTCCCCAATAGCAACGTCATCAGCAGAAGGGTCGCGCGCTGCATAGGAACATCATGTTTCGAACGAGGACGGCGGGGCAAGACATTTGGCAGGTGCGCAAAAGCATGGTCGCGACCCGGTGACAGCGCCCCTCATGTGATCCCTCTACCCATATCGCGACACCATCAGGGAGTGACCGTGACCGCCGAACTTGTGGCGTCAGGAATGGTCCCGCCAGCCGCTACACCATGAATGATGTCCGTAGCCGTGACCGTCTGTGGTCCGGCAGTTTTAAATTGCAGCGGCGCAAACGTCACCGTTCCATTCGCCATCGCGGTGTTAAGCGGGGTAATGGCGGCGCCGTCCGAGGTGGTCAGATTCACATAGTCATATATGTCATTGATCACGTGCCAGGTGGCGTCACACGCATTGACGGTGACGTTCACGAGGCCGCCAGCGCCCAGACTGATGGGAGCGGGCGTTCCGGTCTTGCCGGCGGGTGTTCCCGGAGCGGCGGTCTCACCTGGAAGCAGGATCTGCAATTGGGTGTAAACCCGCTTGATCAGGTTGAAGAACGCAGTAGGCCCGGCAGGCAGCTCACTGCTGTCAACGAGCTGTTGCTTTTCTGCAATAATATTGATCCCTGAATACATCGTCGGTGATGTCCAAACAGACAGATTTGTCAGCTGATTGCCGCACTCCAAATAGAAGCCGCCAGCGGGAACCGTCCAGGCAACCCAATAGGCCGCACTGGCTGGCACGACGAGCACCCCGGCAGGACCAATCGCCTGCGAGTTAGACCAAAGGTTGGTGTTCAGGGTGGCATCGGTCAGGAAGTTGTCATCCATGGCCGTGGGCGTGCCCGAAAGGGTGAAGTGTGAATAAACCACCGCTTGATTCAACGCGTTGGCATTATTCGCCTGCCCGCCCAGATACATCCTGAGCCCGCCAGCGGCCGGGTCAAGATAACTGGCGTAGTAAGGCGTGATCACAAAGCTGGCGGTATCGCCACCCGGCGCAACCAGCATCACATTGGTGTTGGACGTGAACCGGATGGTCCAGGTTCCGGCGGCGGTCGCCGGGTTGGTGACACTGCCCAAATTACCGGTTTCGTTGGTGATGTTGTTGATCCCGGGAGCGATGGGAACCGTGATTGGCCCGCCAGGCTGGCTGCCCACAGCACCGGTGTAATACACATAATTGGTGTAGGTGGCATTATCCGTCAGGGTCTGGCTGCCGCCATTATACATCGCCTGTTGATTAGGTCCGTTGACCTTGTACTGGAGGTGCAACGTGGCGTTGCCGTTGGTATCTTGTTGGACTAACGCAATGACCATGTTGGGTTCATTCAAATCCGGAGAGTTATTCGCCGCATTCGGATTCGGGCTCAGGAACAGATAAGCTTCGCAGCCGGCGGTGGCGCTTGCCGGTGCGGGCATGCTGGCGATGGTAAAGGAATAGGTGACGGGGTTGCCCGCGTTAGCCACGCCATACCAGGACGTGCCGGCATTGCTGATGCTATAGACCTCCTGGCGGTCATAGAAGGAATTGCCCCAGGTGCTGTTGAACACGTTCAAACCTGGAATCGCTTTGGCCACCCTTTCAATCACAGGGGGAGGAAAGCATATACACCTGAACCCTGGTTCTATAACGACATCGTCAATCCAAAAGGCAACGTCACCGCTCCACGGAGTGGGCTTGTTGTCGTAGTAATCCAAGCCCAAAACTTGATTGATTTGGGGAATGGTATTGATCAACTGGTAGTTCAACTGCACCCAGCCATTGGACGCCGTGTTCGGGACCAGCGAGAAAATTCTGTATTGATCCCAGCCGTTGACGGTTTGGAGGCTGATGCCCATCCCGGAAAAACCTGGTCCAGAATTGAAGGCGGACAAGGGCATGGTGCTGACGTTCGTATCCCATTTGAACCAAAGGGAAACATTGGTGTACAACGTGAGATCAACCGGGGCGCCCCCATTCCAGATGCCACTGCCAGGGGCAAAGGTTTCCGGCACCATGATGGTGTCGGTTGAGTTGGTGGCAATCTTCGAGATGTAAAGCGCCCCGCCGCCGTTGCCGGTGTGGTCCTGGGTGCTGTCCCAGGCGAAGGTGGCGCCGCCGTACCAATTCCACATGTGGGTGGTGGAGGTGGTGGCATTGTCGAAGGTGTCCACGGTGATCACCTGAATGCTGAATCCGACCGAGGTGGATAAGGCCAGCCCGAGAAGGACTGAAAGCAACCTGCTTTGGGTTTTCGGTTTCATGTTTTTCATGGTCTGTTTTCCGGTGTGGTTACCATGCAAAATCCAGGCTGAACAACGCCCAAGAAAGCCAGTGCGTCCACTGCCTCAGGCCTTGATTCTTAAGGTTATATTAACACAACCGCCCGGTGCTGCAGAAATAATTTTTATAAAAACTTATCCTCAAAATTACTAAACTGTTTTCCCACAGGAAGATACCGGCCATGGCAATTCATCCCCAACCGGTTCGCATCCGTTCCCGCAGTGCCCAGCAAATGTGCCGTCCGAATGGGGCGGGGATGAAGAACGACATCTTTCGCTGCCTTGAAGCGATCCGCCGGCTCCGGCCATCACGCGGGCGGGGTCGTCTCGCTTTGCAAGACCACGTAGAAGGTGCAGCCCTGGCCAGGTGGGCTTCTCACTCCGATGCGGCCGCCATGGGACACGGTGATTTCCCGGGCGATGGACAGCCCCAGCCCGGCACCGGTCTTGGTCTGGCCGGGCACCCGGAAAAAGCGGTCAAAAATCCGGGTATGATATTCCGCCGGAATGCCCGGACCCTGGTCAGTGACCCGGAATTCGATCCCATGGTCCGCGACCGGCGTGGCGCTCAGAACAATTCGGCCATTGAGGGACGAATACTTGACGGCATTGGAGATGAGGTTGGTGAAAACATGGTTGATGCGCTGCCGGTCCACGGAAACGGCGGGCAGATCCGGCCGCACCTTGAAATCCACCTGGAGATTCTTGGTTGAAATCTTATCGGCCAGTTCCTTCGCCGCCCCGGCCAGCAATTCGGACGGAGAAACGGGTTCGCGGCGCAATTCGGCATTGCCTTCCTCCAACCGGGCGAGGTCGAGCAGGTCGTTCAAAATTCGCAACAGCCGTTCGGTGTCGCTCCGGGCCGCCGAGAGCAGTTCGGCCTGTTTGGGGGTGAGCGTCCCGACGGTTTTTTCGAGCAGGATATGCAGACCCATCCGGACACTGGTCAGGGGGCTCTTCAATTCGTGGCTGACCGTCGCGACGAGGTTGGTCTTGGTGGCATCCAGCAGGCGGAAGCGGGTGACGTCATACAAAACCACCGCCACCCCCAGCAGGGCGTCCTCCTTGCTCCGCATGGCCAGGATGCGCGGCAGGAAAAACTTGTCCTCGCCGCGAATGCGATAGGTGATCGCTTCCTTGAAACTGTGGGGGAGGAAATTTTCCCCGCTGGCGAGGGTGTTCCGGGCGATGGCCTGCAACCGGTCGGGCAACTGGACCTCCAATTGCAGGCTGGACATCAGACCATCCGCCGCCGGGTTCTTCAATTCGATGCGTCCCTCCTGGTCCAGGACGAAAATGGGGTCCGGAAACGATGCGAGCGTCGTTTCCATCGTGCGATGCAGGCGGACGATTTTTTCCGTGGTGCTCTGGCGATATTCCTGGAGTTGGGCCGCCATTTTGTTGAAGGCCAGGGCCAGTTCCCCCAGCTCGTCCCGGGTGGTGACCGGCACGGGCTGGTCGAGTTTGCCTTCGCCCAATTCCCGGGTCGCCCGGGTCAGCAGTTGAATCGGCTGCAGGATCGAGCGGCTGAGCTGATAACCGGCATAGGCGGAAATCAACAGCGCGACGACCGTGCCGAAAATCATGAGCCGCGTCATCTCCCGCGTGATGGTCCGGATGTTCTGGCTGGTGGCCAGGATGGCCTTGTGGTTCAGGTCATGGACCTTCTCCAGCAGCAGGTTGATCATCTGTCCGTTGGCGACCAGATCCCGTTCATAAACCAGCCGCTGGTTTTCCGGGGAATCCAGGGTGCTGATGGTGTCGACCGCCTTCAGGAAAGCCTGGTAATTGGTCGCCACCTGCTGGCTCAGGTCCGTTTCACCGGGCAGCGTGCTGGCGTTGAGCAGCAAATCCAGGTTTTCATCGAAGCGCCGCTTGTTTTGATTGAAGGCTTTTTGGTCAATTTTGCGCTTGGGGTATACCAGCAGGTTGTTTTTATCGCCGGCACCCGATCCGGCCACCACCCAGGACACCTCCCGATCCATTCCCGCCAGGGCCAGACTCATCGCCGAGGCCGCCGTAAAACTCTGGTAATTGTTCGTCACCGTGGCGTCGACGGTGTTGGCCAGGCGCTCAAAGAGCACGATGGCATAAGCGCCCCCCGCCAGCAGAATGACGACGAATGGCGTCAGGTAAAGAAACAACCGGGTGCGTAACATGACGTTCGGAAACGTTATTTGCCCGGGGCTTCCGGTTCACCGGACATTTCCTTCTTCTTGCGATGCAACGTGTCGCGGGTGATGCCCAAAATCCGCGCCGCTTCACTCATCGTGGACGCCTGTTTCATCACCCGGGCGATATGTTCGGTTTCAATTTCCTTCAACGACACCCGGGCGCCAATTTGGACTCCCGGTGTCGGCGTCAGGGGCGAACCCTCGGACAGCTTGTCCGGCAGATCGAGCCGGCTGATTTCACCGGTATCGGTCAAAATGACGGTCCGTTCGATGACATTCCGCAATTCGCGCAGGTTGCCCGGCCAGGCATATTGCTGGAGGAGCGCCCCCGCCTCCCGGGAAAAACCGTTGAGCTGTTTGCCGCATTGTTTGGAGAAAAATTGCAGGTAATTTTCCGCGATTTTCAGCAGGTCGCCGGGACGTTCCCGCAAGGGCGGAATTTGCACGGCAATCACGTGGAGCCGGTAATATAAATCCTCCCGGAAACGCCCCTCCTGAACGGCCTTTTCGAGTTTTCGGTTCGTGGCGGAAATCACCCGCACATGGGCATGGCGCGCCCGGGCTTCGCCAACGCGTTCGTATTCCTTCTCCTGCAGGAGGCGCAGCAGCTTGGGCTGGATCTCCAGCGGCAACTCCCCGATTTCATCCAGAAACAGCGTGCCGCCATTCGCCAGCGCGACCTTGCCCAGCTTGTCGCTCACCGCGCCGGTGAAGGCGCCCTTGACATGACCGAACAACTCGCTCTCCAGCAGCTCCCGCGACAGGCTCGGACAACTGACCGTCACAAAGGCGTTTTCCTTTTGCGGACTTTTTTCGTGCAGCGCACGCGCCACCACCGATTTCCCGGTGCCGCTTTCCCCCAGCAGCAGGATGGTGGCCGGGGTCGCCGCGGCCTTGAACGCCAGGTCCAGCGCCTTCTGCATCGCCGGCTCGGACGTGGTCAGGTCAATCGTCAGGGCTTCGGTCGAAAGCCGGGATTCCAGTTCCGCCACGCGGCCCCGGAGCTTGCGGGCCTGGATCAGCCGGCCCAGCGCCTGCCGGATTTGTTCGGGAGTGAATGGTTTGGGAATGTAATCCACCGCGCCTCGCCGCATCGCCTCCACCGCCGTTTCAATCGAGGCGTAGGCGGTGAACACGATGATCTCCAACTGCGGATGAATCTCCAGCAGCTTGGGCAACAGATCCAGCCCGCTATCCCCGCCCAGTTTCAAGTCCAGAAACGCGACGTCGAATGCCCCGCCTTCCGCCTGCTTCAACGCGGCGGCGGCATTTTCCACGCACACCGTTTCGTGCCCGATCGCCTCCAGCACGACCACCGTGGCCCGGCGGATGTTTTCCTCATCATCAATAATCAGTATGCGCATGGGATATCCTTCTTCCGACATTCATGGCAGTCAGAATAATGAACCGGCGCGAAAAAGCGAAACGGTTTCTTCCGCCCGGCATCTTAAAAATCCGTGTGCATCCGTGTGCATCTGTGGTAAAAATTCTCCGGCAATATATGGAATACGAAGCGGTCATCGGCTTGGAAACCCACGTCCAGCTCAAGACGAAATCGAAGATGTGGTGCGGATGCACCAACACATTCGGCTCGCCGCCCAATACCAACGTCTGCCCCGTCTGCCTCGGCCTGCCCGGCGTGCTGCCCGTGCCCAACGACGAGGCATTGCGCCTGACGGTGCTCACCGGCTTCCTGCTGAACTGCGAGATCCCCCGCTTCGCCAAGTTCGACCGGAAAAGTTATTTCTACCCGGACATGCCGAAGAATTACCAGATCACGCAGTACGACAAGCCGTCCACCGCCAATGGCCACGTCGAGTTTGAATTCAACGGCGGTCTGGCGCGCGTGCGCATCACCCGCGCGCACCTGGAGGAGGACGTCGGCAAGAGCACGCACTTCGAGCGCAGCAGCGGCGTGGATTTCAACCGCGCCGGCGTGCCGCTCATGGAAATCGTTTCCGAGCCGGACCTCACCAGCGCCGACATGGCCTGCGACTATCTCAACGCGCTCAAGGACATCCTGATTTACGGCGGCGTGAGCGATTGCGACATGGAAAAGGGCATGGTGCGCTGCGACGTGAACGTGAGCGTGCGGCCCAAGGGCACGAAGGAACTCGGCGCGAAGATCGAAATTAAAAACATGAACAGCTTCTCCGGCGTGCGCCGCGCGCTGGAATACGAAATCCCGCGCCAGATCGAGGTCGTGTCCAAAGGCGGCAAGCTGGTCCAATCCACGCGCCGCTGGGATGATGTGGCGGGCATCACCGAGGAGATGCGCACCAAGGAGGATGCGCACGATTACCGGTATTTTCCCGACCCCGACCTGATGCCGCAGGCGCCGACGGATGCCTGGCTGGCGGAGGTAAAAGCCCGCGTGGTGGAGCTGCCGCGGGCGCGCAAACAGCGGTTCATGAAAGAATACGGTCTGCCCGCCTCTGATGCCCAAACGTTTGTATGGGACGTGCCTCTGGGAAATTATTTTGAATGCGTCGCGAAGCAGTCAAAAAATCCAAAGGCAATCGCCAATTGGGTCATCAACAACCTCCGCGCGAAACTCGCTGAAAGTAGCAGCCGACGTGAGTCGGCTCCATCTGAAGAATCCGAGATTAGTCAGAGCGGACTCACGTCCGCTGCGACGGGGACGACGCTCGCCGACCTCAAGTTTGCGCCCGCCACCTTGCTGGAGCTCATTGCCCTCGTCGAAGCCAAGACCATCAGCAGTTCCGCCGCCCAGCAGGTGTTCGCCGAGATGTTCGAGACCGGCAAATCCCCTGCAGCGATTGTCCAGGAAAAGGGGCTGGCGCAGGTGAGCGACACCGGTGCGATTGAAAAATTCTGCGATGAAGCCATTGCCGCGAATCCCGGCCCCGCCGCCGATTTCCAGGCCGGCAAGGCCGCCGCGCTGAACTTCCTCAAGGGCCAGGTGATGAAACTGAGCAAGGGCAAGGCGAACCCGGCGCTTGCCGGGGAAATTCTGGAGCGGAAGCTGAAGGGTTGACTCAAACCATCGCCGGCAGTCACCACCCGGCGCGGGAAAGTTGGAATTAATTATTAATTCCTACAATTATCTATTGACGGACTATTTGCACCATGCAATACTCTGCCAATGAATACGACTGAAACCGCAAACGCCGTCTGGTTCACCACCAAGGGCCAGGTGGTGATTCCCCTGCGGCTGCGCAAACAATTTCACATCGAGGACGGCACCAAGGCCATCGTGGAGGCTACCCCCGACGGCATTCTCCTGAAACCCGTCACCCGCTGGGCGATTGAGCGGGGCTATGGCCTGCTTAAACGGAAGCCCGGCAGCAAGCCGTTTGCCGAGGAATGGGCGGAGCACAAACGCGAGGAACGGGAACTGGAGGACAAGTAAATGTCCGCCGCCGTTCTCGACTCGCACGCGCTGCTGGCTTTTTTCCGGGGCGAGGCGGGTGCCGCCCTCGTCAAGGATTTGCTGCACAGGGCCGCCAGCGCCGACCGGCCGCTGCAAATGACCGAGGTGAACTACGCGGAGGTGAAATACACGCTGCTCAAAAAAGACGGCCCGGATGAATGGAACCGGGCCGCCGACATCCTGACAAGTCTACCCGTCGAATTTCATCCCGCGACCCGCCGGCTGGCCGAACTGGCCGCTGAATTTAAAGCCCGCCACAAAATCAGCCTGGCCGACGCCTTTGCCGCCGCGCTGGCGAAGGAAAAGAAAACCGACCTCGTCACCGGCGACCCGGAATTCAAGGCGCTGGAAAAGGAAATCAAAATCATCTGGCTAAAATGATTTCGCCAAAAGCCAAAGCACTCTCGAATCACGAGATCGTTACGCTCGCGGTGTATTTGCTGGGCGGTGATTCGAAACGAATTGATACCGAAGATATTGCGGTGAAAGCTAACGAGCTTGCGCCGGGACGATTTAATTGGAGGAAATATCGTGACCAGACAGCAGCACAATTGGCGTAACCGTCCGATGGCCTGTCCGTTTGGGTAGGATGGTTCATCCACTCGACTCACAAACTCGTTTTACCATCCCGCACTGAATTCAAAAAACTTTGTTTCTTCGTTCCTTGGTGGTTTAATGATCGGGCATGTTTTCATCGGGAATCAAATCCGTCCACTTTACCGGCATTGGCGGCACGGCCATGGCGTCCGCCGCCGCGGCCATGAAGGACAAGGGCTATGCCGTCACCGGCGCGGACCAGAATGTTTATCCGCCCATGTCCACGTTCCTCGCCGCCAAACAAATCGAGGTGATGAACGGTTACGCGGAGCGGAACCTTGCCCACAAACCCGATCTGGTGGTGGTTGGCAACGCCATTTCGCGCGGCAACCCGGAAGCCGAGTTCGTGCTCGACCACAAACTCCGTTATTGCTCGCTGCCCGCCCTGCTGGCGGAATTCTTCATCCGCGGCAAACGCTCCATCGTCGTCGCCGGCACCCATGGCAAGACCACCACCACCTCGCTGCTGACCTGGGTGTTTGAGCACAACAGGCTGAACCCGAGCTATCTCATCGGCGGCATCCCGAACAATCTCAGCCAGGGCGCGCGGTTCACCGACTCCGAATGGTTCATCATCGAGGGGGACGAATACGACACCGCATTTTTCGACAAGCGCAGCAAGTTCATCCATTACCAGCCGGAAATCGCCGTCGTCAACAACCTCGAGTTTGACCACGCGGACATTTTTGAAAACCTGGACGCCATCAAGAAAACGTTCTCGCATTTCATCCGGCTCGTGCCGCGCAACGGCCTGCTGCTCGGCAACGGCGACGACCCGAATCTCGCATCCCTGCTGGAGGTGACGCATTGTCCGGTCAAACGTTTCGGCCTCGGCGAAGGCAACGCCGTTCAGGCCTTCAATCTCCGCTTCGGCCCGACGGCGACGGAATTTGAAATTCCGAGCTTCAAATTTCACCTGAACCTGGTCGGCGAGCTGAATGTGCGCAACGCCCTGGCGGTGGTCGCGTGCGCCAAGCACTGCGGATTGAAGAACCAGCAGATTCAGGCCGCGTTTGACACCTTCACCGGCATCAAGCGCCGGATGGAAGTGCGCGGCATCGCCGGAGGCGTGACGGTGGTGGACGATTTTGGCCATCATCCGACGGCCATCCGCGAAACGCTGAAGGCGGTGCGCCTGAAATATCCGCGAGAGAAAATCTGGGCCGTCTTCGAGCCGCGGAGCAACACCACGCGGCGAAACGTGTTTCAGGCCGAGCTGGCCAGTGCGTTTGCCGACGCCGATGCCGTCGTGGTTTCCGAAGTGGCGCGGCTGGAACAAATCTCCGCCGGGGAACGGCTCAACCCGGAAAAGCTGATGCAGGATTTAAAGGCGGCGGGCAAAAATGCGGCCTACCTGCCGGACGTGGATTCCATCGTTACGCACGTTGCGAAGAACGCCCAGGGCGGCGACATCGTCGTGGTTTTCAGCAACGGCGGCTTCGGCGGCATCCACGGCAAGCTGCTGGAGCGGCTGGGGCGGCGATAGTTCGGGAACATCGGGAGATTTCGGTCCGGCGAATCCGAGCCCGCATCAAGGTGCATTTTCAATTGGGGCTGGAAACCATGGCACGCTAATTGCGAAGAAAGCGTAAAAACATGGCCTTGCGCAATAGCCTGCGCCCAGGCCCGGACAGATGACAAGCATCTCAAACAATCCAAGACCTTGGCGCGAGTGGGCCTGGCTTTACCTCGGAAACTGCATTTTAACGGTGGTTCTCCAGCTGGGTTACGTCCTGGGCATTTCCCTGGAACTTCACGGCACTGCCCGTCTGGCCTTCGCGATGGCCATCGTAAGTCAGGCCGGTTTTCTAAATCTGATTCCCGCCTTGTTGACCGTCTGGCCGTTGCTCTGCTGGCGGCACCGAACATTGGCCCGACTCTTCGCCGGAGCGGTCTTTGCCCTGCTTCAGGTCGCCTTGCTCGTGGATATCATCATCTTCCGGCTTTTTCAGCGACATTTCGACAATCTGGTCTGGACTGACCTGACCACCAAGGGCGTCGGTGACAGTGTGCGGATCGACCCGGCCAGCATTGTGATGGCCACGGCCATTGGGTTCCTGTTCATCGGCGCCAGCATGGCATTTGCCTTGTGGATCGTACCGCGGCTGGCGCACCGGCGGTTCAGGTTTGGGCTGGCGGCGATTCTCCTCGCCCTCCTTGTGGAGCGAACCACCTTTGCGACGATGGACCTGTGGGACAACTCGGTGGTACAGACCGTACGACACACGCTGCCATGGTATCAACCCTTGACCATCCAAAAACTGGCCAAGAAGTTTGGTTACACCTGCAGTGAAATATATGTGCCACCGAACAGCCTCGGGTTGCTCCAACTGCCCCAGCATCCGCTTGGCCTGGGGCCGGAAGCGCGCGAACCGAACATTTTGTTTATCGCCGTCGAGGGCGGCCGGTTTGATGCGCTCGACGACAAGACGATGCCCAATCTGTCCCAACTCAGCCGCGACAGTTTCCGCCTCACCAAGCATTTTTCAACCGGCAACGAAACACGCTTTGGCATATTCGGTTTGCTGTATGGGATCCCGGGCACCTACTGGCATCGGGCGTTGAAACAAGGCATAAGCCCTCCGTGGTTCGACCTGCTGGCCAGCCAAGGTTACGAATTCAAACTCCTGAGTTGCGGAGACCTCAACTTCCCGGGGTTCCGGCAGACTTGCTTTCTCAAGCTGGCGCCCATGCTTACGGACCACTGGAATAATACGCCCCGCGTGGACCGCGACCGGGTAATGACTGACAATTTCCTCACCTGGCTTGAGCACCGCGCCGGCCAGCCGACCCCATCGCACCCGTTCTTTGGCTTCATTTTCTTCGACGCGTCGCATCAGCCGTACGAGCATCCACCGGAGGACAGCATTTATGACGGCGCAAAATCCGGTGAAATCAACTATTTGCAACTGGCGGTGTCCCCCGCCGGGGCCCAGGCCTTGAAAGGTTCGTATCTCAACTCCCTGCACTATATTGACCGGCAGATTGGCAGGGTTGTGAAGGCGCTACAGGACCGGGGTGAGTACGAACGGACCATCATCGTCGTGGTTGGCGACCACGGCGAGGAATTCGGTGAATTGGGACATTGCGGACACGGCAGTTCCTTCAATCATTTTCAGACACAAACCTTCGCCGTATTGCACCTGCCGGGAGAGGCGCCCCGGGTCATCGAGCACGTAACTTCACACGTCGATTTCATGCCCTCCGTGCTGACCTGGATGGGCATCACGAACACCCTTGGAGATTACACCACGGGCGAACCGGTCCAAGGGCAGGAAACCCGGAACAGCACCCTGCTGGCCAGCTGGCAGGACACCGCGTTGTTCAACGGAAACAGTGTCACGGTTTTTGAGCAGGATCGAACGCGATATCTGGATCTCAATGACCAGGCCCTGCCAACGCACGACCCGCGCCGTGCGTCCAGCGCCGAAACCGCCCGGGCTTTGCAGGAAATCCGGGTGTTCTTGAAATAGGGCCGGGCGCTGTTCCCCAACACGCCTTTCGACCCGCCAAGGTGGTTGCCTTGATTGCGGCCAGCGTCAATTCGAAGGTCAAACCCCTTACCCAGCCAAGTAACCGGTCTTATTTTTTCCGACGGGATGCGCTGTTTCCTTGAAAATCACAACCTCCACGTCCATGCTGAGGCTTGTGAATTGTGCCGTGGCGGTCCCGGTTAAGATGCCGTGCCGCGCGGCACAGGAAAGATGACGATGCCATACCGAGCCTGGTTTCAATGTATCAACCCGGAGTGCGGAGAAACGTATCCGCTGAACTCCATCGTGTACCAATGCCGGCGCTGCGAGTCGCTGCTGGAGGTGCAACACGATCTGGCGGCGTTGAAACGCCGCAGTGCCGCAAGCTGGAAACAACTTTTCGAAAAGCGCTACAAAAGCAACGAGTGGCCCTACGGCTCCGGCGTGTGGGGCAAGAAGGAATGGATCCTGCCGCAGATCAAAAACGACGACGTGGTTTCACTTTATGAAGGCGGCACCAATCTTTTCTGGGCCGAACGTTTCGGAAAGCTCATCGGGGTCAATGAACTCTGGATCAAGCTCTGCGGCAACACCCACAGCGGCTCGTTCAAGGATCTCGGCATGACCGTGCTGGTTTCGCAGGTCCGGCAGATGATTTCCGAGGGCGCCCCCATCAAGGCCGTCGCGTGCGCCTCCACCGGCGACACCTCGGCGGCGCTGGCCACTTATTGCGCCGCGGCCGGCATCCCGTCCATCGTGCTCCTCCCGCGCGGAAAAATCTCCATTGCGCAACTCGTCCAGCCGATTTCCAACGGCGCGTTGGTGCTGTCGCTGGACACCGACTTCGACGGCTGCATGAAGGTCGTCCAGGAAATCACCAAGGATGAATCGATTTACCTGGCCAACTCGATGAATTCACTGCGCGTGGAAGGCCAGAAGACCGTCGGCATCGAAATCGTCCAGCAGTTCGATTGGAAGGCGCCGGATGTCATCGTCATTCCGGGCGGCAACCTCGGCAACGTCTCCGCGCTCGGCAAAGGCTTGCTGATGATGAAGGATCTCGGCTTGATCTCGAAGCTGCCGCGCATCGTCGTCGCCCAGGCCGAACGGGCGAACCCGTTGTATCGCTCGTATTTAAAGAACTTCGAAAGCTTTGCGCCGATTCAGGCGCAGAAGACGCTGGCCAGCGCGATCCAGATCGGCAATCCGGTCAGCATTGAAAAGGCAATCCGCACCTTGAAGCAATTCAACGGCATTGTCGAACAGGCCACCGAGGAGGAACTCGCCGACGCCGCGGCGCTGGGCGACCGTACCGGCATGTTCAACTGCCCGCATACCGGCGTGGCCCTGGCGGTTCTCATCAAGCTGCTCAAGGCCGGCAAGATCGACAAATCCGAGCGCGTGGTCGTTATTTCGACGGCACACGGCTTGAAATTCGTCGAGATGAAGGTCCAGTATCACCAGCGGAAACTGGGTTTCCCGTGCCGTCACGTGAACCAGCCGATTGAACTGCCCGCGCGCCTGGACGCGGTGAAGGCAGCGCTCAAAACAGCCCTCAAGGAAAGGGGCCGGTTCGATGTATAATCTGGCGGAGGGCCGAGTTCCATGAGGCCATGAACTGGCAGGGCGGTGCTGCCGCGCCGCCGGGCTGACCAGCAGGTCAGCCCTACCAGGGACATAAAGACTCCGGGACTCGCAGAGTTCGCTCCTTCGAAAAGCCGATTTGTTGCATGAATTCTAAAATTAAAAAAACCCACGCATGGAGCCCGGCGACGCTGGCGATTCACGGTCACGGCAAGCATCGCAAGGCGTACCACGCCGTTTCCACGCCTATCGTCCATACCTCGAACTACAGTTTCGATTCCACGTCCGAGGTTTTTGAGTTCATGAAGGCCAAGGGCCAGGGCCGCGTCATTCGCGAGCACGAATACGGCCGGTACGGTAATCCCACCCAGCAGGAAACGGAAAGCAAGCTCGCCGCCATTGAGGGCGCCGAACGTGCCATCCTGTTTTCCACCGGCATGAGCGCGGTCATTCTCACGCTCATGGCCTACATGAAAAAGGACGGCCACATCATTTTCACGAGCGATTGCTACCGGCAGACCCGCGATTTCGCGACGAATGTGCTCGGAAAATTCGGGGTTCAAACCAGCCTGGTCGCCCCGACGGCGGCCGCCATCGAGGAGGCCGTCCGCCCCAACACCAACATCATTTTCACCGAACTGCCGACCAATCCCTACCTGCGCGTGCCGGACCTGCCAGCCATCGTGAAAGTGGCCAGGCGGCACAAGGTTTTGACGATGGTGGATTCCACGTTGGCGACTCCGTTCAACATCCGCCCGCTGGAGCTGGGCGTGGACATCGTGATCCACTCAGCCACGAAATATCTCGGCGGTCACAACGACCTGCTCGCCGGCGTCACCCTCGGCAACCACGTACAACTGGAAGACCTGATCAAGCTGCAACGGATGATCGGCTCCATTCCCGGTCCCCTCACCTGCTTCCTGCTGGAACGCGGCTTGAAAACCTTCGGCCTGCGGATGGAACATCACAACCGCGCCGGACTGGAAATCGCGCGTTTCCTCGAATCGCATCCCAAAATCAAGAAAGTCTGGTATCCTGGCTTGAAATCGCATCCCGATCACCGGCTGGCAAAAAAACACATGCGCGGATTTGGCAGCGTCATCAGTTTCCTGGTGAAAGGCGACGACAAGGCGACACGCCGGTTCATTGACTCGCTGGAGCTCTTTCTCATCACGCCCAGCCTGGGCGGTTCCGAAAGCCTGGTCACCCAGATGTCCATGATGTCGTACTTCGATTATCCGGCGGCCTACCGCGAATCCATCGGCATGGTGGACAACCTCGTCCGCATCGCCCTCGGCCTGGAAGACATGAAAGATTTGATCGCCGACCTGAAGCAGGCGCTGGCAAAGATCTAACCCAAAAGCTGAAGCAGCCGCCGACCCGTCCTCCGGAGTCGCGCATAGCGAAACGGAGGGCGGACGTGAGTCGGCGCAAACTTTTGAAGATGGGTGCGGACTGACGTCCACGGCGTCGACCCGATTAATGCCGGGTTACTTGCGGAACCCGTTTGAAAAGTGCCAGGATGATGGCGTACTCCCAAGATTAATTTCAAACCGCTGGGCCGGGGGAATCATGGGCTTCCGGTTTTTGGACATCGCCCGGCTCCGTTTGGGCAGGTTGCAACGCCAGTTGTTCCGGTGGGTTGGTGGCCAGGCCAGGTTCGGCAGTGACCGGGCCGGGCGGCTTTTCAACCACAATGCGGCGGAGTTCATCCGCGGCAGGCAAATCGCCCAGGCTGCCCAGACCAAAATATTCCAGGAACAGCGCGGTCGTACCGTAGGTTGGCGGACGGCCCACCACATCGGCCCGGCCCACCGTCTCGACCAAACCGCGTTCCGTAAGCGTCTGCATCGTGCCGTCCACGTTCACGCCGCGAATCTGCTCGACCTCGGCACGCGTGATGGGCTGGCGATAAGCGATGATGGCCAGCGTCTCGAGCGCCGGCTGCGAAAGCCGCGTTGGACGCAGCTTTACGCCAACGAGCGCGCGCAACCACGGTCCATAATCCGGCTGGGTCACGAATTGCCACGAACCGGCAACGCACGCGAGGCGATAGCTGCGCGCAAGGGATTCGTGTTCGCGCGCCAATTGTTCCAGCGCATCCGTCAGGTCGCTTTCCTTGACTTTGGCAAGTGATTTGGCAGTGGCATCGGCGGCTTCCGCCCCGGCCGCCGCCGCGAGCACGTCGCGAAGTTCCTTTACGCTCAGCGGTTTTTGCGCCGAGAAAAGCAGTGATTCCAAAATGTTTTTTAATTCCATTTTTGATTTACGATATGGGATTTACGATTGACGCGACTCCGTGGCAGCAGATGCCTCGTCTGCCGTAGAGCTCGGCGTCCCGCCAGACGGACTAATCGCCGGACCTTCCGGGCTGGCAGACAATCCGGGCGCATTTCCGGGCGGCAGGATGCCGCCCTCCACGGCTGGCGGGACGCCTGCCGCTACAGCGCGGGAGATTTCGATTTCGGCAAAAGGCTCTGCCTGGGCGCAGACGAGCTGGCGCAGGCGGATCAATTCCAGCAGCGCCAGAAACGTGCAGATGACTTCGGTGCGGCTGGCGGCGCCCGCGAACAACTCGACAAAGCGCACGCTGTCGCGCCCGGCCATCATTTTGAGGATGAAGTCGATTTTCTCGCTGACCGTCCATTTGTCCTCGAAAATGTCGCCCAGGTTCTCGCGCTTGTTGAAGCGCTGCAGCACGCCGCTGACGGCGTTGAGGAGGTCAAAGATGGAGACATCCGGCTTGGGCGGCGGAGTGGCTGTCTCAAATTCCAATTTGCCCGGCACCCGCGGGAAGATGTTTTCCTGTTCGGCTTCGAGCGCCTGCAGGCGCGCGGCGGCGTCCTTGAATTTCTTGTATTCCACCAGCTGCCGGATCAATTCCCAGCGCGGATCCTCGCCTTCCTCCTCGCCTTCAACCTGCACCTGCTGATCCACCGGCAGCAGTTCGCGGCTTTTGATGTACATGAGCGTCGAGGCCATGACGAGAAATTCGCCGGCAATCTCCAGGTCGAACTGACGCATGAGGTCGATATACTCGATGAACTGCGTGGCGAGTTTGGTGAGGTTGACTTCGTAAATGTCCACCTCCTCCTTCTTGATGAGATAAAGGAGCAAATCGAGCGGGCCTTCGAAGACCTCGAACTGGACTTTGTATTCCGCCATGAACCAAAAAATTCTAAAACGGGTGCCAGCGGTTTGCAATGGCGGAACGCAAATGAAAGGCTGGTCATGGCGCCCCGCCTTTTGGTAAACGCCACCTAACGCTGCATTGCGAGTTGCCCATGGCCCACGACGCCATAACCATCGATTACCCCAAAAATCACGAGCCCGCCATTCCCCTGCTGGCAACTCCTTTGTATCAAAAGTGGAGACCGGTCCATGACCGGGCGCAAACGCCCCTTGCTGACGTAGTCAGATCCTATGCACAAAGGGTCAAAAAACTCGATCATGCAAAGGGAGTTGCATCGTTGATATTAATGCAATTCTGCAAATGTCCAAATAATGGACACAGCCGTGAGACAAAGCTTCTTGACTTATGGCCGGAATAATTGCAAAACAGTGGAAAATCCAGAACGATGGGTGAAGAAATTGGGAGTTAGGAGTTTATGAGTCGAATAACTGGTCAGGTTTGTAATGTTTCCGGAGTATACCGTGCGGTTGGTAACTGTGGTCATTCCGTTGAGCGGGCTATTCCCGAAGGACAAGTGTTTCCACCCTGTGAATATTGCCGGGAACGGGGTGATCGCAAAGACATCACCTGGGTCTTGGTGGTGGAAACTCAAGCCATGTAGTCGCCCACCCAGATTTCCGACCAACCCGCCCAGGGCGTTGGCCGGTCTTCAACAAAGCGCCGCTGACGTTCGGCCATCTTCACCAATCGGGTTGCGTTCATGGCCAGGCAGAGAGTCTGAAATCGTTGTCCTGTTTTGAGTCGCTGCCGGAACATTTGCCATTCAACTCCGAGAGCGAAGGCCACTTCTGAGCTGACTCCATTTAACGAACTTCCGTCCGTATTAAACGGTTCAACCAAGTCAAAATCACCTTCGTCCATTTCCTTCATTCGCCCGGCTAAAAAGCAAGAACCGTGCTAAGGCTGGCTGGAACGGTCTTTTATTAGGTGACTTTTCAAATCATGCCCATTATGGGATATTGCCTGATTTTAACCTGGTGCGCGCAAGGCCGCTCCAAATCGGGGACTACTCACACAACGCGGTAATTTCCTGATCCGAGCAGGTGGAAAGCGGAGCCATGCTCAGTGCTCTGGCAAATTAGGGGGATTATATACTTGACTCACCATAGGCTTTATGCGATATTTGGGGCATGAAGAACGACAACGAGTTTCCCGAGACGCTGGCAAGCGCGATTAAATACTTCTCTGACGCCGACAAGGCGTTGCAGTTCATGGTTTCGATTCGCTGGCCTGACGGCAATGTGGTTTGCCCTTGCTGCCAGAAGTCCAACGTCGCCTTCCTTGAGACGCGCAAAATTTGGAAGTGCCGGGACACCAAGAAACAATTCTCCGTCAAGGTCGGCACCATTTTCGAGGACAGTCCCCTTGGTCTGGACAAATGGCTTCCCGCTTTCTGGATGATTGTAAACGCCAAAAATGGAATCAGTTCGTGTGAACTTGGCCGCGCCTTGGGTGTCACCCAAAAGACCGCATGGTTCATGCTTCACCGTATCCGGCTGGCGATGCAGAACGGCAGCATGGACAAACTTTCCGGCGAAGTGGAAGCGGACGAAACCTATATCGGCGGCAAGGCTCGCAGCATGAACAATGCACAGCGCAGCAAGCGCGGTCGCGGAACTGGCGGTACTGGCAAAGAAATTGTCATGGGACTTTTGCAGCGGGGCGGAAAAATCAAATTGAAGCACGTTGCAAAAGCTCGTCGCAATATCCTTCAAGCCGAAATTCGCCAGCAAGTTGAAACTGGCTCGCAGGTGTTCACCGATGCGCTTCCCTCGTACAATGGTTTGAGTCAGGATTACGTCCATGCAGCGATTGACCACGCGAAGGAATATGTTCGCGGCAATGTCCACACCAACGGGCTTGAAAACTTCTGGAGCCTGCTCAAGCGCGGGATTCGCGGGACATATATCAGCGTTGAACCTTTTCATTTGTTTCGTTACCTCGACGAACAGGCTTTCCGTTTCAACGAGCGCGAGAACACTGATTCCGGCAGATTCCTGAAAGGCATCATCGGCATCATCGGTCGTAGGCTCCAGTACGCCAAACTCATTGGCGAACAAAGCAGATTTGCGACGTCAGGGGCGTGGCAAGCGGCGTAAATCATAGGCTGCGGCGCTTTGCTTTTCTGGCCTTTTGGTATTGTTGTTCCCGCCGATCAATTTCGGCTTTCGGGACTGATACTATTTCCTTCGTGAATTGATGGAATTTTTCAAATGGAGTTGCTCTTTCTGGACTCGACTCTTTTTTCATCGTATGGTGATTTCTAAGGTTTCTTGGCGACTTGGGCCAGAGCAGCAGATAAACCGGGCTGTGCGGGTTGTGAGGGATTGGCCTGTGACATAGCCAACACCATTTGGACAATTGCACTGCAAGCAGCACCCAGCAAAACCACAGCATCATCGGATGAAAGCATTTCCTCTGGGTGAAGAATTGGATTGCGATATTCTTCTCGAATATGTTCAAGAAATGCGGTTATTTTTTTATCAGCACCCGCCGTGTTCAGATTTAAGATATAGCTACCCCAGTTCCGCAGCTTGGCCTTCGGCGGGTGGCCGATGACAAACGTATAGTAAGCACGGATTACCGATTCTGTGCCCCTAAGGATGTGAAATGCGGCCGCAGTCGGAATATCAAAGGCGATGCATTTCCCAGCTTGTCGGATGTCAGCAATACATTGCCTCGGGAGGGCCTTCCGAACCATTTCCGGGAAAAGATTTTCCGGGCGCTCAATTAAGTCTGTTGTCGAGTAAATCAATTTTTGAGACACAAAATAACTTGCGAGGGTCTGAAGTTCGGCGGAAAACACCGTCTCAAATTCAGTTAGGCTATTCGTAATATTATAAGCCTCCAAAAAGCTTATGGTTTTATTGAAATCTAACTCTTTCCCTTCGGACGGTTCTGTAACTGCATTTATGGCATTGAGAAGTTTCCAGGCGGTGGGCCTGCAAACAATCATTGGAATTAACCCGTCGTTACAAACTGTCTCTAGCCAATCTTTGGCCATAAAAAGTTTGTAATACACGTTTTTTAGAACGTCCTTTTCTTGAACGCTCTGGAGCGGATGAAGCACCGTCCCCAAACTGTAAAATTGATAAAGATTTACTGTTTTCATATCCGTTTCCCCCACACTGACAAATAATGCCTTGGGGGGAATACATGGATAATCCACCGCCCTTGGTGAGTCAAGTGTATAATCCCCCAAATTAGGGCACTACCCGCCACGCGGCGAACTTGACGGATGCGCGCAATCGACATAGCCTGTTTACCCGGCTGGTGGTCGTAGCTCAACGGTAGAGTCCAAGCTTGTGGAGCTTGTTGTTGCGGGTTCGAATCCCGTCGGCCACCCCACCCTTCGCTTGCTGCGTCGCGAACGTGGGATTGAACCCGTGCCTTTGGCCGGGCCCGGTTCCAAGCGGCGTTGCATTCGTTTCGGCCGGATGCATCAATGATAGCGCCGGCGGGATGGAACATTGAACGCTTCCCTCAACTCGCGTTAGGGTTAGACCCCATGGCGAAAAATCACCCAGCCGGGTAGCTTCCCCCAATTGGCAGTTTAACCGCAGACGAACACGCAACAAAATCAAAACATTATGAATAATAAAATTTGGGCCATCGCTTTCCTCTTCACCGCCGCCTTTGCGGCGGGATGTGACAAGCCGCCGACCGCGTCGCAGCAGCTGGATACGGTCAAGACCGAAACCAAACAAGCCGCGCAGGACATGAAGGACTATACCTTCGCGCAAAAAGCTGAATTTGTCGCAGCCATGCAGATTCAGTTGGACAATCTCAATCATGATCTGGACCAGCTCTCTGCCAAGATCGACGGCTCCAGCGACGCGGTCAAGGCCGAGGCCAAACCCAAGCTTCAAGCGTTGCGCGACCAGGCGGCCCAGTTGAACAGGCAGTTGGATGGGGCCAGGAACGCCACCGATTCCACCTGGGATAATGTCAAGGGCGGCTTCCAGAAGGCTTACGAATCGACGAAGGACGGGTTCAACTCAGCGCGTCAGTGGGTAAGCGACAAAATCGCACCTTGAGACGAAAGTCATTCACATCAGATCAGTCAAATTTTAAAAAGACCGAACGGTCTATTTGGGCAGGGATTGGTGTTTTTGAACTGCCGCGGCAATCGTGTTGACGTCCTGCAATATACCTTTGGCGGCCTCGGGATCGGAAATCTTCAGCCCATAATTTTTGTCCAGGGCCACCACCAGTTGCAGGGCGTCAACGGAATCCAACCCCAGTCCGCCCGGACCAAACAACGGCAGATTGTCCGCAATTTCTTCCGCGGAAGTTTGGAGCATGAGGTTTTCCACCAGCAAGTGTTTAATTTGCGTTTTAAGGGCCGGGGTATTGTTCATTAGAATATGCCACCGTCAATTTTGAGGGTTGAACCTGTGATGTAGCTGGCTTCGGCGCAAGCCAAAAATCGGACGGCGGCAGCGACTTCGTCAGGTCGGCCGAACCGTCGCATGGGAATCCGCTCCAGGGCTCTATTGCGTTCCGTCTCATCCATCGCCTGCGACCCGGTCTCCACATATCCCGGACATATGGCATTGACCGTGATGCCAATCCGGGCAACTTCCTTGGCCAGAGATTGGGACAGCGCCACCACCCCGGCTTTGGCGGCGGCATAGTTTGCCTGACCGGCAGGCGCCAGCAACGCGCTCAGCGAGGCGATATTGATGATGCGGCCGTTACGCTGGCCAATCATCGTGGGAAGAACCGCCTGACAACCGTGAAAGACCCCATCCAAATTAAGGGCCAGAATTCTTTGCCACGAGTCCAAAGCCATGGTGGCCAGCAGGGCATCCTCGTGACACCCGGCATTGTTCACGAGCACATCCAACCGCTGGTGGTGGACCAGAATCTCGGCCACGGCCGCCTTCCATGAGTCAGGCCGGGTGACATCCATGGCAATTGTGCGGCAGCGGTCCGGACTTTCCGCAACAAGTTTTTCGGCCTGATCAAGGCGCTCGTGGATACCCAACCAGATTTTATTTTCCGCGGATTCATGGAGAAATGACCGGGCAATGGCCTGCCCCAAACCGCCGTTGGCGCCCGTGATCAAGATAACGCGCGGATTCATCGCGCAAGCCTGCCCGCCGTTGTCGGCAATGACAAATCTGAAATGGCCCGGTCGCCATGGTTAAATCGAACCCCAATGGCCTGTTGGTTTGCCCCCACCAGGCTGACATTGGCGGCACTGAATCTTCGGCTGGCGATCCCATCGCACGCGGCCACGCATTGCCAGGCTGCCGCAGCCATCAAGCCTTCGCCCAATACCAGCTTAGGACTGAGGCGTGGCCCGCTCCAATCAGCCCAGGCATTGGATTCAGCCGCATCGGCACGCGGACTATCATTCCGACCATCACACAAGATTTCTGTCTGGTCTTGCGCCGGCATCTGTGCCCGCATTTTCTGCGCGGCCAGCTTTCGACTCGTCTGTGCGGTGTAAGCGTGTGCGTCGGTGATCAATTCGAGCCCGGCTCCCAACGACCATTCCGGATTCAGGCTCAAGCAGAGCGCGGCGGCGCCGCTGCTGAGGACGGTGCGGCGGTCAAAATGCCGGAGGGCGTCGGCAGACAACCAGTGAACTTCCTCCGCGCCGATCGCGAGGCAGGCATCCACCCGCCCCTCGTGCAACCAGTCAATTCCGAGGGCCAGTCCTTGCGCATAGGCGGACGCGTCTCCGGTCAGGGTGCAGACCAGCGGGGTATTATCCAACAGGGCGGCCACATGGCAGGCCGGCGCGGCAAAAACGGTCTCGGGAAACAGCAGTGGACTGGCGGTGGCGGCGTTCTTTAACGTCTCCTCGAAAAATCGGGAGGAAAATTGCACGCAGCCGGTTTGCAGACAGACAATAATTCCAATTCGGGGATGCGCTCCACCGCCGGGCCGGACCTTGCTTGCGGCCTCCAGCGCTGCCGCGGCCGCATGCTGTGTCAATGGACTGGTGCGCCGCATATGGGGATGGGTCAGAAAGGGTGGCCGGACTGACGGGTTGGGCACGGGTCGCAGGTTCAATGGTTTTTGCCAGCCCGGACGCATCAGCGGCTGGATCGGCAGAGCCGCTTTTTTTTCCAAGGCAGCGCGAAGAGCTTCCACACCCCAACCCGCCGGGCTGACGCTGCCCAGGCCGCAGACGAATACCCGACTCATGACCCCCTCCGCATGATCAGGGTGGCATTGACGCCACCAAACCCAAACGAATTTGAAAGCGCCACCTTGACGGATGCCTCTTCCGGCCGGGCGACAATGCGAAAAGCGCAGGCCGGGTCGGGGGTCTCAAAGGCCAGTTCCGGTGGCAGCCATTGCTCGCGCAAACACATGAGGCAAACCACGGCCTCCACCGAACCAGCCCCGCCCAGAAGATGTCCGATGCCAGCTTTCGTTGAACTGACCGGCAGAGTGCCTGCACGGCTGCCTGCCCAGCGGCTGATGGCTTTTGCCTCGGCTTGGTCATTCAACGGGGTTCCGGTGCCGTGGGCGTTGATGTAATCAACATCTTCAGCCGTGACCTGCGCGCCCGTGCAGGCCGATTGCATCGCCTGGTATGCCGCGTCTCCTTCCGGATGCGGTTGAGTAAGATGGTGGCGGTCCATGCTGGTGCCATAGCCAATGATTTCCCCCAAAATGTCGGCGCCCCGATTCCGTGCTGATTCAAAGGTTTCGAGGGTCAACACCGCCGCGCCTTCGCCCATGGCCAAGCCATCGCGATGCGCGTCAAACGGCCGGCAACTCGTGGGCGACAACGTTTGCAGCGAATCAAAGCCGGAAAACACCATCTGGCTGAGGGCGTCATAACCGCCGGTCAAAACCCGGTCGGCTTGTCCGCGCCGGATCATTTCCCAGGCCTCACCGATGGCGCTGGTCCCGGAGGCACAGGCGTTGGAGAGGATCGTGATCGGCCCGGCGAAACCCAGGGCGTCCAACAGCATCCGTGCCTGGAAGTGCGACTGATAATGCAAAACCCGCGTGGGCTGTCCTTTGTGGTGATGGGGCAAACTGACGGCCTGGCGAAAGTAATCCTCCCCAACCGTCATGCCGCCGGCCGTGGTGCCCAAAACAACCGGCAAATGATTGGACGTTTCCCAACCGGACTGCTGCCAGGCTTCGTGGGCCGCCAGCAACAACATGATGCTGGCCCGGTCCAACCGTTTGTTTTGGCGCTCCGTCAATCGCGTTGCCGGCAGCATGGCGGGCAACTCCACCACCGCCGCGGTTTTGACCCGTTGCTGGCTGACATCGAAGTGGGTGACGGGACGGAAACCTGTCTTCCCCGCGCGAAACGCTGCGGCGTTCTGTTTCCATCCCTGCCCCAGCGACGTCACGATCCCGGCGCCGGTGACCACCACGCGCGGTTTGGTCGAAGGGAAGGAGTTTTTGGGAAAAAGCATGTGGCGGCTTTTGAATCATGCGGGCACGGTCTGCGCGAGCCGGTAAACGCTTTGCCGGAAACCGAAGTTCATCGGGTAAAACAAGTTCTTCCAGGCGGTTGTTCCCCACAGGCGTTTGAAAATGGAGGGAATCGAATACACCTCCTTGAACACGCGGTAATAACCTTTCAGCAACTGGTCGGCGGTCAGGCTCTTGGGTTTGAAGACCACGTGGTTGGCGTCGTACAGCGACCAGTCCTGGGTCAGAATCCGATCTTCCCGGGCCAGCCGTTGATGCAGCCGGGTGCCGGGATACGGCGTGAGGATGGAAAAATAGGTCACTTCAATTTTCGCCTTCAAAACAAATTCCAGCGTGCGGTCGAAAACCCCCTCGTCATCGTTGTCAAAACCAAACACGAATGAGCCGTCGATGCCGATGCCGTGGTCGTGAATTTTTTGCACGATATCGAAATACTGGTCCGGGTGATTCACGCGCTTGCCCATCGCGGCGATGGTTTCGGGCGAGAGCGATTCGAAGCCCATGAAGAGTCCCTTGCAGCCGCTTTGCTGGCAAAGCTTCAGGATTTCCGGATCGCTGGCAATGTTGACCGAGGCCTGGCCAAACCAGTTCAGCTTCAAATCGGCGATGCGGGGCAAAAACTCCCGGGCATAGGCGCGGTTGCTGATGATGTTGTCATCCGTAAAAAACACGCAGTTCTTCAACGAGAACGTTCCCCGATCGAAAGGGGTCAGTCCCCGCAGTTCCGCCAGCACCTCCTCCTGCGGACGGTTGCGATATTTCCCGCCAAAGGCGCTCGTCACGGCGCAAAATTCGCAGTCAATCGGGCAGCCCCGGGTCGTTTCGACAAAATGAACCGGCAGATATTTTTTATTTTCGTAAAGATTCCAATCCGGCGGCGGCAGCCCGGCCAGCGATGGCAGACTGTCTTGATGGCGGTAGACGGGCTTGAGCTGGTGGAGTTCGAAATCGCGCAACAAAGCAGGCCACAGCGCCTCGGCTTCTCCCATCACCAGACTGTCGCAGTGCGGTTGAGCCTCATCCGGCAGGCAGGAAACGTGCATCCCGCCCAGCACCACCTTGATGCCGCGCTGGCGGAAATGATCAGCAATTTCATAAGCCCGCTGGACGGTGGTGGTCATGGCGGTGATGCCCACCAGATCAGCCTCCTGGTTCAAATCCAACGGTTCGCTTTTCTCATCCACAATCGTGACCTGCCAGTCGGACGGCGTCAGCGCCGCCACTTTGAGGAGGCCGAGACCGGGCATGCGGAAAAAGAATTTATCACCCATCAGGCTTTTCCTGGAGAGCGGGGAGATGAGCAATAATTTTTTCATCGGTTCATTTTCCATTTACGCCATGCGGCCACAGGCGTTGAATGGTTGAAAAGTAGCTCCACAACGGCCCGACGGCACCTTTTTTACGCAACCGTTCGACCAGGCGGGTGTAGGCCGGCCCCGGATCACCGATAATCCAGCTGGGCGCGAGGCGGGCAAAGGCCTGGAGCCGGGCAAAGACCTCATCCGCCATCAGACCGGGCGCGAGATAATAAGCGGGGGCAAGCAAATCGGTCTCCTGGTCAATGCAGCCTTCGGCGACCGCCTGCTGAAACAGGCGCGTGCCCGGATAAATCCGCATCCCCACCACCGCAATGATGACGGCGTTCTTGATCCGCAACGATGCCTCAAATCCGCACCGCAAGGTTTCCCTGGTTTCACCCGGGCCGCCGCTGATGAGAAAATGGCAGAAATCGATGTTCTCCTGGTTGGCCAGTTCGCTCGCATGCAGGATGTCGTCGAAAGTCAGCCCTTTTTGGTAAGCCGCCAGAACCTCGTCACAGAAACTGTCCGAACCAAACTCAATGTGCGCCAGCCCGGCCCGCTTCATCAGCTTCATCAATTCCGGCGTCAATCCTTGAGGTCGCAGAAAACAACCCCAGGCCAGCTTCACATTGCGGCGCAGAATGGCCTCGCAGATTTCCGCGACATGACGCGGGGAAGAATTGAAGACCGAATCCACGATGAACACATAGCGGGCCCCCAGCCTTTGCACCTGCTCGAATTCATCGCCCACGGCGTCAGCGGAGCGACTCCGGTGATGCCGGCCTTCAATGATCGGATACGTGCAATAACAACATTGGCTGGCACAACCGCGCTGGGTCTGGATGTTCAGCATGCCGCTGGTGCGCAGGTAATAGTCCGAGACGGTGGCCGGACGGTCGCCCTCGGCCAGAATTTGTCCGTCCGGACTGCCGGCGGGCGGATTGATGAGGATATTCCCGTTTTCGCGGTAAACCAGGCCGGGAATACCGGAGAAATCGCAGCCGTTGTTCAAGGCGGCCAGCAGGGAAACAAAACCGGCTTCGCCTTCGCCGCAGATGCCATATTCTGCGCCGGTCAATTGCAGCAACTGCCGGGGAAAAATGCTGAAGCCGCTGCCGCCCAGCACCACCGGACATTTGACTGTCTGCCGGATCGTTTCACCCAGCGCGGAGAGGTGGTCAAAAAAAGTTTCCCGTTTGCGGATGATCACATCGTCAATGTTACGGACGGAAATACCAACGACATCCGGTGGATAACCGTCCAAAACATCCTCGATTCGTTCGGCACCAGCCAGGCTGTCGACCCAATGGGTGTCGTGGCCAGCCCGGCGCAACGCAGAATTCAGGTAGGCCAGCCCCAGCGGAAAGACCGGGTCGGGCAGGGTGCAGCGGTTGTCGCTGATCAGTAGAACTTTGTTACCCATGCAATGGCGGGTTTGTGATTCCGGCAACTGGACCAGTGACCGTGGTCACTCCAAGGCTGCGGCAGAACCCCTCAAGACGTTGGCATGAGGACACAGGTTGTTCAGCGATGACAGCTTTAAGCACGTGCGCCTTACGATTGAACTCTGCGGGCGATCTCCTTTCCTGCGGCGTCCGCTCCCTGGCCCTGATAAAAATCGGCCAGCCCGGTTTTCGAAGGCGCGAGTCCTTCCGCGGAAAGCGCGTTGAGCACATGTTCTTCCGTCATGATGAACCGGCCGCGTTTGTAAATGACGTAATCACCGCGCAAATCACCGGGGGTCATGTTGATCGTCACGAGATTCGCCCCCGCGCGCAAGCCGCGACGATAGCCATCCGGCGCGGCAAGGTTGAACGCGCTGACGGCGGGGATCACCCAGTCCGGCCGCATCAACCGCATGGCGCTCACACAATTGAAGGTCCAGTCGGCCTGGGCCGTCGAGCCCCCGGCGAACGGCGTGTTTTCACCGGGAATGAACGGGCTGACGCTGCAACCGTGCAGCGGGAGCGTGCGGGCGAGTTCCAGGTTTTTCCACAAATCCCGCGGCTGTTGTCCGGGCAATCCAACGATGAATCCGGAGCTGACAAACCATCCATTTTCCGCGAGCAGGCGGATGTGCCGCAGCCGTTCGGCCAGGGTGCCGGGCGCTTCCAGTTGTTCATAGTGCGCGGCATTGCCGGTTTCGAACTTCATGATAAAAATACCCGCGCCCGCGGCCTGCAGCTCGGAATAAACTTCCGGCGACAAGGTCCCCAGGCAAACGCTGATCCCGAGCGGTGTTTCGCGCCGCAGGGTTTCGATGAGCGGCAGCACGACCTCGCGCACCGCCACCGGGTCTTCGCCCGACTGGATGTTGACGTCCGTCACGCTGTCCGGGCGATGCTCGACAAGCAGTTCGGCGATTTTTTCATGCTGCGCGCGGTAGCGGGCGAGGCTGCGATTATCGCGGCGCATGCCACAGTAGCCGCAATTTTCGCGGCAGAAATTCGAAACTTCGACCACGGCGCGCACGAAAACTTTCTTGCCAAATCGAGTTCGCGTGGCGGCCGCGGCGCGTTCGTGCAAGCCCGCTTGGGCCGCGCCGTTCAAGGCGAGTTCCGACTCGGTGGGAAAATGGCCGTTACTTGACACCAGGTGATGATAGTACGCCCGCCATCCTGGCGCAACCAGCGGGGTGAAGATCCCATATCCATCAGCCAACGGCCGGCTTAAGTCAGGCCCCCAATGACGACACGAACATTGGAGTTACGGAGGTCTCCGCCGCTGAAGGCCCGGTCGTCAAAACCGGCCTGCCTTCCAACCGCCTGGATCGATGGCGCATCGCACGCCCAGTTTTCCCAAGGTTATGGATTGGAAACGCCAAAGTGCCGGCGGCGGGTTCAAGGCAACGATTTCCGCGCCTGCAGCACGATCCGGGTGCCGAAATACAGCCATATTTTGGCATTGGGAATTTCGGCCCGGTCCGCCAGTTTGCGCCATTCACCCAGACGAAAACCGCGCCGCACCGAAATCAATCCATCACTGCGCAAGGTTCGACTGACCCGCAGGAAATGCATGCCGAGCCAGACCAGGGCATAAAGCCCGGCGTTGCGGTGGAGGTCGCAAAAGAACACCGCTCCGCGCGTCACCCGCCAGGCCTCGCGCCAGTGCGTGACGATTTGTTCGTCGGTCAAGTGATGGGTCATTTGCGAGGTGACCACCAGGTCGAAGCTGCCGTCGGCGAACGGCAGTTGCAATGCCGAACCGACCACGCTGTCCGGGCGGTTGCCAATTTTTAGCGCGACCGGGTTGGTGTCCAGATCAGTGAAATGCCAGTGCCAGCCGCGGCGGCACGCCCAGTCGGTTAATCGTTCCCCGAGCAGACCGGTGCCCGCGCCCACGTCGAGAATGTTTAACCGCTCGCAATTCACCCGCCCCAGCCATCGGGGCAGCCCCGCGGCAAATGGATGCGAAAACTGAAAGACCGAGTTGACGCGGTTGAGATCACGAAACGAAGCGACGGTCTCCGCCTCGGTGCGGCCGGGCAAATCAAAAAATTCTGTTTGCGTGGAGCGATGCCGCAAAAACATGATTTCAATTAGAAGAAACCCGGACTTTATTCAAGCTCCGGTCGCAAAACTGCTTCGAATCCAGGCCGTCGCGCATGCGCACCAGGCCGCCTTCAGAGAAAATCCGCTTCCTCCGGCACGGTGAAAACATAGCCTTCCGCCGCCAGCCGGGTAAGCACGGTTTCGGCCAGAATCACATTAATCGGTCGTCCGTGTCGATCGCGCCGGCCTTCATGCAACAATATGATCGCGCCGGGTTGGACGGAGCGGTGGATCCGATCCGCCATGGCTTCAGGATCCTGAAACAGTCCATCAAATCCGCGCGCCGACCAGCCGATGAGCTTCAGGTTCCGGTCGCACAGTAGAATGTGCAGAAACAGATTGGCCATGCCCGCCGGCGCCCGAAACCATCGGGGTGGTTCGCCGGTGGCTTCGCGCAAGGCCTGGCTGCATTGATCAATTTCCCGCGTCAACCAAGTTTCGAGAAAACTCCAGAAAAACAATACCGGATGGGTCTGCGTGTGATTGGCCAGCGAGTGACCGTCGCGCAAAATCGCCCGGGCCAGTTCCGGATATTCTTGAACCCGCCGGCCAATCACAAAAAAGGTCGCCCGCGCGTTGTATTTTTTTAGCAGCTTGAGCAGCTGCGGCGTGTCCTCGGGATGCGGGCCGTCATCAATGGTCAGCCAGACGGCCTTTTTCTGCGTGCGAAAGCGGGTGACGACCCGGCCAAACCAGCCACAATTGGCGCGAATCGCCGGAAAAATAATCAAAGTTTTTGTGGCCAGATCCAGGCTTAAAAAAAACAGCTTGTGATTCCAGTTAAGGGCCAGCAGCACGGGTGTGGTCAAACATACGGCGAAGACCAGAATTAAGGCAAACCGGCGGCGCGTGAAAAACCAGAGGCCCACCCTGGTCAGCACGGTTTCCGGTGCAATGGCAATGCTTTTTGCCTGCGACAGGCCGATGGGCTGCGGAGTCCTCCCCCCGTGTTTTGCCCGCTGCCGCAATCTCCAGATCCGCCGCATTTGCGGCAACAGTTCCAGCACCAAAAGCGTGTGCCGCTGAATGAGCAGCAGATTATCCCGCCAATAATGGAAGTGGGAAATTCCGCCGTCCGCCGGATTGAAATACCTGACCGGTGCGGAAAGATTGATCGGTGGCACCCCGGCCCAAAATAGCCGCACGGCCAGTTCCGTGTCGAAATCAAACCGCCGCGCGCCGGGCGTACTTTGCAGGATGCGCACCGATTCCTGGAGGGGATAAACCCGGAAACCGAAAAGCGAATCTTCAATCCCGCCCCAGAACGTCTCCAGATTGGCCCACCAGTTCCCCACGCGCCGGCCGTGACGGCGCAATGCCGGCGCATCCATGGCAAATTGGGGCACACCCAAAATCATGGCGGCGGGATTTTTCTGCGACGCCTGCATGAAACGGGAAATATCGGCCGCCGAATGCTGGCCATCCGCGTCCAGCACCAGCGCATGGGTGAAGCCCGCCTGACCGGCAGCCAGCATCGCGTGCAGCACGGCGGCGCCCTTGCCCGAGTTGCAATCGAGGGATAAAACCCGCAGGCCACTTCCCGGCCGGTTCATTTCCGCCAACGCCGCCGCGCTGCCATCCGTGCTGCCATCCAGCACGACCCACACGGGCTGCCAGCAAACCAGGGCTTCCTTCACCGTTTCGGCGAGCCGGCTTCCCGTGTTGTAACTCGGGATGATGACCAGATGCGACTGGCTTGGCGCCGGCTGGTTCGGGTCGCTCATGAATTTGTTTCCCGGGTTGGTGCCAGGGTTTCCCTGAAATAATTTTCCACCGCGAGGCCAAATGGTTTTGCTTCCTGTGCCGGCTCCGGCTGAAACCGCCTGCCCAGGCGCAGGGAATAGCGCACCGGAAAGGCCGGCCTTTTGAAAAACGGCCGGCCTTTGCCCAGGCAGTTGCCCTCCGCACGGATAATGACGGTCTGCACCGGCGACCGGGTCAAAACCGCGGCCAGGGCGAACCCCATCTTGAAGGGCAGCAATTCCCCCCCCACGGTCCGCGTGCCCTCGGGAAACACCAGCAGATTGGACCCCTCTTTCAGCCGCTCCTCACATTTTTTAACGAGGCCCAAACCGGATTGATTATGGATGTACCCGGCCAGCCGCGCCGTGCCCGACAACACAATGTTGCGCGCCAGACTTCCCTTCATCAGGCAGACGGCTCGCGGCACCAGGGAAACCAGCAACACCGCGTCCAGCAGACCGGGATGATTCGCCACCACGATCAATCCGCTGGCAGGGCGCAGTGCGGACAACCCGCCAGCGTCCAGTTCGAGCAGCCCAAACGCGCGCAAATACCCTACAAAAAAGACGAACAACGTATGAATCAGCTTTTGGCCAAAAAAACGCGCGCCGACCCCTCGAAATAAAATTGCCGGAACCGCACAAGCCACGCTGACCACCGATCCGACGACCGCAAAAATAAAAAACGCCCCAAAAAAGGCCGCAGTTTGCAAAACGTCTTGGAACCAGTTTTTGGTTGGTGTCGAAATCAGTTCGAAAGGCATAACCTCAATCCGCCGAGGTCAGCCTGCGTTTCCGGGATGCCCTTTTCAAGGGTGAAGTTTGCGGGCCTTCCCACAGGCGCATCCGAGCACTGCCCCGCCCCGACCGCAACAAGCTTGCAGCGCCACTGGGTGCGAAGCACCAGCCGCAGCGCCTGGAAAAGCTCGCGGCATCAGGTGTATTCCAGCAGGCCACGGATGCGAAGCTGCGGCGGCTGGTCTGCGACCCAGCCGCGCTCCGGGGCAGTATGCGGATGCATCCCCCAAGGTGCGTCTTCATTTCTTTAAATTCTGCTTGCGTGCAACCGCCATGGAAAATCATGCTGTGATTGAAATGCTGCCAATATCAGATCCTGCACGAACCCTCCCCGCGCGCCGGAAGTTCTGGTTCACCAAAATCGCCACCTTTTTAACCGCCTCCGCGCTGTTGGGCTGGTCCTATGGCTGGTCGTCAGCCCGGGCATTTCCCAAAGGTAAAACCTTTGGATTTGGTTACGGCATGTTGCACGGCGCGTTGATGCCGCTCGCGCTGCCAAGCCTGCTCCTCGGCCGGGACGTGGAAATTTTTGCAGCGGACAATTCGGGGCGCCTCTACAAAATCGGCTACATTTGCGGCATCAACGCCTGCGGCCTGGCCTTCTTCGGGCCTTTGTTCTGGCGTCCGAAACGGGGCGCGGCGGATCATAAAAACCAATTTCGATAAATCTCGATGAGGTTCAGGCTGCCGCCCACCCAGTAAAGATTCCCCGGCAGAAAGAACGTTTGCGACGCCCGGTCAAACGTCAATTGCGAAGGTCGGATCGGGTCGTTCGGGTCGTAGGCTTGAAATTCAAAACCGCGCCCGGTTTCCACCCCGTCGAAAACCACCATGCTGTGATTGATGGACAGGGAAGGGAAATTCACCAGATGGATGATGGGCGAAATATTTTGTTTGAGGGTGACGAACAATTGCGCGGCTGTGCGCGCCTGGTGGGCGCGCGTAATCGGAAACACCATCCGCCAATGGCTCCGCAAAAAGTACGAACGCCATGCGCCGCCGCACTCGACCTTGAACAGTTGTTCGCGCGCCCGGCTGAATTCGTGCAAACTGGCATATCCGGGGATGACAATCTGCCTCCCGCCCGGGCACGGCGTCCGCGGGTCGCGCGAAAGGACTTCGCGAATCAAATGCCGGCAGGTTTCGTCATCAGCGGTGGGTTGGCCGGCGTCGAACTGCGCATGACCATGGAATTGCCGCACCGCGCGGGTCAGGACAAAACAGCGATGCGTGTAGTCCGGCTTCGGCTTGCGCCGGCGGATGATGGTTTTGCCGGTCGCTGGATCGAATTGATAGGTCCACACCAATTCATTGGCAAAGGCGAAGGTGTCGCGGGCAAATTCAAAGCGCCGCCCGACAGCCTCGCCTGGATCTATTTTGGTCGATATCATCAATTCGCTTGCGGAGGAAGTTAGTCGTGCATTAACAAGCTGACAATGCTTTACGACCGGTGGCGGAAAATTGCGGGAGAACAGCGCAACGAACTGGCGCTGCGCGATACCGCTTCGGGGCGTCGCTGGACGTTCGCCGGACTGTTCGCTGCGGGTGAAAGCTGGAATGGAGCGCCGGTCTCCGACCCGGCCCGCACCTCCGACGTTATCTGCCCCCAGGGCCATTCGCCGGAATTCATCCTCGATTTGCTCGCCGCGTGGCGCGAAAATAAAATGGTTTGTCCGCTTGAACCGGGACAATCGCCGCCGGAAATCTCCCGGCCGTCAAAAAATTGTGTTCACTTCAAATTCACCTCGGCCACCGCCGGTGCGCCGCGCCTCGTCGCCCTCACGGCGGAACAGCTCATGGCCGATGCGGATAATATCGCCGTCACGATGGGCTTGCGCGCGGATTGGCCGAACTTGGGCGTCGTTTCCATGGCGCATTCGTATGGATTTTCCAATCTGGTGCTGCCGTTGCTGCTGCATGGCCTTCCCCTGATACTCGCGCCTGCGCCCTTGCCCGAAATCATCCGGCGCGCCGCTGAAAACGAACCGGCCATCACCCTCGCCGCGGTGCCGGCGCTGTGGCGCGCGTGGCATGAGGCGAAGGCGATTCCCGCCAGCGTGCGACTCGCCATTTCCGCCGGCGCGCCCCTGTCGGTGGATCTGGAACAGGTAATTTTCAAGTCCCGCGCGCTCAAAATCCACAATTTTTACGGCGCGTCCGAATGCGGCGGCATCGCCTTTGACGCCGGTAAAACGCCGCGCACGGACGCCGAGCTGGTCGGAACGCCGATGCAAAATGTCAATTTGTCGCTCAACGAGCAGGGCTGTCTGGTGGTGCGCAGCCGCGCGGTGGCCGAAACGTATTGGCCGGGTGAATTGAATTCGCTCGGCGGCGGCGTTTTCCAGTCGGGCGACCTCGCGGAGTTGAAACAGGGCGCTGTTTTCTTGCAGGGACGGTTGGGGGATCAGATCAACATCGCCGGACGCAAACTATCGCCGGAAACCGTCGAGCGCGCGTTGCTCGCGCATCCGCAGGTCCGCGAGTGCCTGGTTTTAGGCGTGCCGAGCCATGACGAGGAACGGACGGAAACCATCGTCGCGGTCATCGTGGGGAGGGCGGCGGAGAAGGAATTGAAACACTTTCTGCTGCAAACGTTGCCCGCCTGGCAGGTCCCGCGCGAATGGCGTTTTGTCGAATCACTTTCGGCCAATGCCCGCGGGAAGCTTTCCCGCGCGGAATGGCGGCGGATTTTAATGACTTAACACCGCCTCGGCTTTTTGTTTCCGGATCGCGCCGCTTGCTGCACTCTTGGATGCATGGATTCGCCGCACACGCGCGCACCCGGGGCTGGCTGGCTAAATCAGGCCTGGGTCCGTGGGCTCAAGTGGTGGCCGGCCAAGTTGATTGGCGCGACCCTCGGCATGGCGTTGTTTTTTGCCGCCTATTTCTGGGTGCTGCATCACCCGCTGTTCCCCGTCACCACCATGCCGCTCACCGCGGTTGACCGGCTGATCGGTTTCCGACCGGAAGCCCTGCCGCTCTATTTGTCGTTGTGGATTTATGTGACCCTCGTGCCCGCACTGCTGGTTGATCGCCGCGAGCTCGTGTCCTATGCCCTGGCCGCCGTCGGGATCAGTGTCATCGGTCTGGGGATATTTCTCCTGTGGCCGACGACCGTGTTTTGGCCTGACGCTGACTGGTCGCAGCATCCGGCATTTGCGTTTCTCCAGTCGGTGGATGCCTCGGGCAACGCCTGTCCTTCCCTGCATGTGGCGTTTGCCATGTTCACCTCCATCTGGCTCAACCGCCTGCTAAGGCAGATCGGCGCCGGGCGCGGCCTGCGGGCGTTCAACTGGCTGTGGTGTCTGGGCATTCTGTATTCCACGGTCGCCATCCGCCAGCATGTCGCGCTCGATGTCCTCGCCGGAGCCGGACTGGGGGCGGCTGTCGGCGTGATGCATCTGCGCTGGCTGCGCTTTTCAGCCGTATCCATGCAGCAGAAAAACCTTTTTACCACGGATGAACACCGATGAACACGGATAGGAAAAGGATTTTAGGCATGCTAAGGAATTCACTGATCAGTGAGGTTCTCCAAGGCTGCGTGAAGGTTTCTTTTTCTTGTCTAAATCCGTGTTCATCCGTGGTTTAAATGAATGGTTACGGCTTCTTGCTGAAGGCCGCAGACTTTGAAACTGACATCCAAACGCGTTTGACTTCCCGGCATCTGTTGCCAAGTTAAGTTGATGGACGAACAACTGCGAACCGATTTGCCGGTGGCACCCTTGTCGCCGCATCGTCCGCTCTCCGAGTTCTACCGGGCATCGGCGGAACGACAGCATTTTGTCAACGATCTGTTCGACGAGGCGGCGCCGGACTACGACTGGGTGAGCAGCCTGATGTCGTTTTGGAGCGACCGGTTCTATCGCCGGGCTGCTTTGCGGCGAGCCGGGTTACAGAGCGGCATGCAGGTGCTGGACGTGGCGAGTGGCACGGGATTGATGATCAAGGCCGCGCTGGAACTCGGAGTGGACCCCGCGCAGGTGACCGGCGTTGATCCCAGCCGGGGCATGCTGGCAAAGAATCGGGAACGCAACCCGGTCACGTTGCTGGAAGGCACGGGAGAAGCCCTCCCTTGTGCGGATGCTTCGTTCGATTTCGTGTGCATGGGTTACGCCCTGCGCCACGTTGAGGATTTGCGCAAGCTCTTCGGCGAATTCCATCGCGTGTTGCGGCCGGAGGGGCGGGTGTTGATCCTGGAGATCACCCGGCCAACCAGTGCGGTGGCGTTAAACTTGATGCGTTTCTACATGCAAAAGCTGGTGCCACGCCTGGGCTGGCTGCGCCGGCGGAACCGGTCCACGGCCAAGTTGATGCAATATTACTGGGCCACGATTGAAGAGTGTGTTCCACCCCCGGTCATCCTCTCGGCGCTGGAAGCCAGCGGCTTCAGGCAGGTCAAGCGCACCACCACCGGCGCGGTCTTGAGCGAATATGTAGCCAGGCGTTGACCGAACGCCGCCGAACGGAAGTGAAAGCGTTGCTGCGCCAGTGACGTAGCGGCGACTCGGTAGAGCGCCGCCATTTTGAATTCAGTCAGCGGCGGTCTGCCGACCCGCCGCTACGGAGCAGAAGTTCTCGTCCTCGCTTATCGATGTAGCAGCGGACATGCGTCCGCTCATTCTCATCCTGCGAAAGTTAGAGCCGACTCATGTCGGCTGCTACGGTGAAAGGTGACGGCGTCAGCTTCCGCTGAGCGTCAATTCCGCCGTCAGAACAGTTTCACCGGCGACGCGGGCCGTTGCCTGCGCCTGAACCAGATTGCCGAGCCGTCCGGTGATGCGCGCTTCAAGCTGGATGATTTCGCCGGGTCTGGCGGTGCCAAGAATTTTCACATTTCGCAGCGCGGTAAGCTTCAGTCCGGCCAGCGGCGGGATTTTCGGATCGCTTTGCGCCACCACGCCCGCCAGCTGCGCCGCCGCCTCGACGAGCAGCACGCCCGGAAAAAACGGCTGGCCGGGAAAATGGCCGCGCAAAAAAGGCTCGTCGCCGCGAACCTTGTATTCGCCTTCACCGTTTTGCCCCGGATCCAATTTCATCAGCCGGTCAATGAACCGGAACTCGGCACCGTGGGGCAGAAGACCCAAGGCTGTATCAAGATGTTTCATTGTGTTGTGGCAGCCGATGGCGGGAAAACGATTTCACTGTTCGAACCCTAAACCCCCATTTTCGCCGCGTCCAGTTTGATTTTCCAATTCACGGCAGGAGGCGAGGTGACGAGTCTCCAATGAAATTCAAATCTTCCTTTCATTTTTGAAATGAGCCCCGTCAATTGTAAAAGAAAATTCATTCGCCTGCTGCCCGGTTTTTTTGCATATTGCGCCGGATGAAATCCATGACAGGTTACGGTCGCGGCGAGAGCGCCCGGGACGGCTTCAAGATCACCGTGGAGCTCAGCGCGGTGAACCGCCGGCAGACGGAAATTTCCGTCAACCTGCCGCGCGAGCTGGACATGCTGGAAACGCCGGTGCGCGACGCGATCAACCACCACATCGCGCGCGGACGCGTGGCCGCAAGGATATCCATCCACGCCGCCGAGGGCAAGCAATCGGCGCGCGCCCACATCAATCTGCCGCTGGCCAAGGCCTACATGACCGAACTCAACCGCCTCGCCAAGCAGCTCAAACTCGCCGACCAGGTGACGCTGGATCAACTGGTCCGCGCCCCCGGCGTGTTTCAATCGGACGAGGAACTGGTCAACGCCGACAATCTCTGGCCGGTCGTGGAAAAAGCGTTGAAACAGGCGCTGGCCGCCCTGGTGAAAATGCGCGAACGCGAGGGCGCGCATCTGGCACAGGATCTGACCACCCGCACCGGAGTCATGCGGCTCTGCACCGGGCGCATCCAGAAACAGGCGCCCCAGACGGCGGAGCGCTACCGCCAGCAGCTCGTCGAGCGCATCCAGAGCGCCGGGCTGGAATCCCCCGCGCCGGACGACGAGCGTTTGTTGAAGGAAATTGTCCTGTTTGCCGATCGCTCGGATATTTCCGAGGAATTGACCCGGCTGCAAAGCCATTTCCAGCAGTTCGAAGACTGCCGGAAATCGAAGGAGCCGGTGGGCCGGACGCTGGACTTTCTCGCACAGGAAATGAACCGCGAAATCAACACCATCGGCTCGAAAGCCAATGACGCGCTGATTTCACGCGACGTCGTTACCTTGAAGGCGGAGTTGGAAAAGTTCCGCGAACAGGCGCAGAACGTGGAATGAAGAAGGAAGAATGCAGAATGAAGAATGCTTCCGTCAAAACCGGTTGTCTGGTTTCTTCATTCTTCACTCTTCATTCCGCTTTCGATACAAAGCATGACTGACCGAATTCAATCACCGCTTTTGATTGTCATCTCCGCCCCGTCCGGCGGCGGGAAAACGACCTTGTGCCAGCAATTGCTCGCGGCCCGGCCGGACATGACACGCGCGGTCACCTGCACCACCCGCGCGCCGCGCCCCGGCGAGAAGGACGGCGTGGATTATTATTTTTTTGACCCGACGGAATTTCAGGCGCGCGTGCGGGCGGGTGAATTCATCGAGCATGCGACGGTTTTTGGCCGCAGTTACGGCATTTTGCGTTCCGAGCTGCTGGATAAATTGCGCCGGGGCCGGGATGTGCTGCTGAACATAGACGTGCAAGGCGCCGCAACGATTCGTGACCGGACGCAGGCCGAGCCCGAATTGCGGCAGGCGCTGGTGACGGTCTTTTTGACCCCGCCCTCCATCCGGGTGCTGGAAGAGCGTTTGAAAAAGCGCGCGGCGGACGCGCCGGAGGAAATCCAAAAACGGCTCGGGGTCGCCCGGAAGGAAATCGCGCAGTGGAATCATTTTGATTACCTGCTGATCAGCTCGACCATCCCGGAGGATTTGCGGCGGATGCTGGCGATTGTCGACGCGGAGAAAATGCGCGCCGCGCGGGCGCAACCGCCGGAATTTTGAGCCGGCCGCTTTCGCATTCCGGGTTGCATCCAGCGTTATTCGCAGCCATTACTTGACGCCGCACGCAACCCGCAACACGGTTATATATGAACAAAAACATCATTCTGGGCGTGACCGGCTCCATCGCCGCGCACAAGGCGGCCGACCTGGCCAGCCTGCTGACCAAACAAAAATGCAGCGTGCGGGTGGTGATGACCGCCGATGCGCAGCGGTTCATCACGCCGCTGCCTTTCAAGGTGCTCTCGCGCCATCCGGTTGTCACCGACCTGTATGACGAGGAGGAAGGCTGGAAGCCGACGCACATTGAATGCGCCGACCAGGCCGGTCTTTTGCTGATCGCGCCGGCGACGGCGAATGTGCTGGCGAAGCTGGCCCAGGGGCTGGCGGACGATGCGTTGACGTGCATCGCGCTGGCGCTGAATCCGAAGGCAAAAATTTTAATCGCGCCGGCCATGAACGGCAAAATGTGGCTGCACCCGGCCACCCGGCAGAATGTAAAGACTCTGAAGGCGCGCGGCGCGGAATTCATTGGTCCGGACGAAGGAATGCTTTCGTGTGGCTACGAAGGTGTTGGCCGGATGTGGCCAGTGGAGCAGGTGGCGGCGCGAGCCCTGAAGCTCCTGGCTTAAGGTGCCGCCCTTGCAAGTGCGGTCTTGCCCATGAAACCCTTGGATTGGCAAACGTTTAGAGGCCTGCCCAAGTTGCTGGCGACATCCCCGGCGGAGCCGCCGCAACAGGCTGAACGCATCGTGGCGGTGCAGCTCCACATCGTTTTGCCGGTCAAGGTGGGGGTGATCGCAGTTGTGCTCTATTACCTGTTTTATGCCGGCTGGTTTTCCGAAGAGCTGACCACCCGCTGGGTGGTGCAGCAAACGCTGCAGAGATTCTTTCTGCTTTACGTTTTCTGCAACGCCGTGGCCGGCCTCGTGCTGTGGTTCTGGCGCCGGTTCCCGCCGGGCATTTTTCAATGGCTCGTATTTTCGCTGGGGCTGCTGGACGGCCTTTTTGTGGCGGAACTGACCATCCTGACCGGCGGCTTTGGCAGCACCACCTACTGGCTTTTTCCCGGCTTGATTGTATTGAACGCCGTCAGCATTCCCCTGGCGACGCCGCAGATTACGCTCAATCTCCTGTTGAGCCTCTTCTACCTGAGCGCGGGAACCTTGTATGCCAACGTGCCTGATCCGACCTCCGGGAATCTGCCCCCCATTGCCTTCCATCCCGCCAACACCAACCTGATCGGATGGCTGCCGGGCACCAACGAGATTTCCCGGCCGATCCGGCCGATCCGGCCGATCCGGGTCAGCGACCTGCCTTACAGTTCGATGCCACCGGAAAATGCCGAAGGACCGGACCTGCCGCGGCTTTTCATGTTATGGCTCCTGACGGCGTGTTGTTATGGCGTGCAAGTACTGGCCGAACGACAGCGCCAGGCGGTGGAGGAAGCCCGTGAATTTGCCCTGCGCGAAGGACAACTGCATTCCGCCGGCCGGCTCGCCGCCGAATTTGCGCATCAAATCAAAAATCCGCTGGCCATCATCAACAACACCGCTTTTTCGCTCCAACGCGCCCTGCCGGGCGCCAAAACGGAACTGGCAGAGCAAATCGAGATCATCCAGGAGGAAGTCGCGCGGGCCGACCAGGTCATCACGCAAATCATGGGCTATGCCCAATTAAGCGAAGGTCATGTCGAAAAACTCAATGTCATCGAGGAGATTGAACGGGCTCTGGCGCAGGTGTTTCCCGCCGCCGTCCCGACGGGCATACGGGTTCATCGCAATTTCGGCCAAGATTTGCCGCCGTTGCTGATGCAGCGCGGCCATTTGTCCGAAGCGTTCTCAAACCTTTTGCTGAATGCGCGGGAAGCGCTTGGGGCCCGGGGAAACGTGAGGGTCGCCGCCGACCGTCACCGCGATCATTCGGTGGAGATTTCCGTGCGGGACGACGGCCCTGGAATCGCCTCCGACAAGATCGGGCGGATCTTCGAGGCCTATTATACGACCAAGGAACGCGGGACGGGCCTGGGGCTGGCGATTGTGAAGCATAACGTTGAACTTTATGGCGGTTCGGTGCGCGTTGAATCCGAGCTTGGAAAAGGGGCGAAATTCACGTTAATCTTTCCGGCGAAAGCACTGATGAAACCAGCCAGATGAGTGTGTTGTTGCCACCCGTGCTCGTCGTGGACGACGAGAAGAACATGCGCCTGTCCCTCCAGACGGTGCTGAAGGGCGAAAACTACGCCACCCGCATGGCTGAATCCGCCGAGGAGGCGCTGCAGATCCTGGCGCACGAGGAATTTTTCATGGTCATCACCGATGCCCGGCTCGGCGGCATGAGCGGCTATGAATTCCTCGCCAAAATCCACCACCAATGGCCCGACCTGCCGGCGCTCATGCTGACCGCCTACGCCACCCCCAAGCTGGCCGTGGAAGCCATCAAGGCCGGGGCGATGGACTACCTGTCCAAACCGTTCGCGCCGGAGGAATTGTTGCATGCCGTCGCCCGCTGCGCCGAGCGCTGCCGGCTCCTGCAGGAAAACGCCGCGCTGCGCTCGCGCGCCAACGAAACTTTCAGCCTCGAGCAAATCGTGGGTGAATCGCAATCCATCCGCGAGTTGCGGAAATTGATCCAGACCGTCGCCCCCACGGACGCGCGGGTGCTCATTCTGGGCGAAAGCGGCACGGGCAAGGAACTGGTCGCCGGCGCGCTGCATGCATTGAGCCTGCGGCATGCAGCAAATTACGTCCGCATCAATTGCGCGGCCATTCCAGAAACCCTGCTCGAAAGCGAGTTGTTCGGACACGAAAAGGGCGCGTTCACCGGCGCGTTGAAACAAAAACCCGGCCGGGTCGAAGAAGCCGACAATGGCACGATTTTTCTCGATGAAATCGCGGACATGAGCAAGTCGCTGCAAGCCAAGCTGCTGCGGTTTTTGGAAGACGGCACGTTCACCCGCGTCGGCGGCACGCGGGAACTCCGGGTCAACGTCCGCCTGATCGCCGCAACCAACCGAAACATTGTGCAAGCCATCGCCGCCGATCAGTTTCGCGAGGACTTGTTTCATCGCCTGAACGTGGTGCAATTCCGCCTCCCGCCGCTGCGCGAACGGGAGGGTGACGTCTTGCTGCTGGCCGGACATTTTTTGAAATTGTTCCGCACCACGCTGAACAAGAATGTGAAGGGTATTTTGCCCGGCGCATGCCAAAAATTGCAGTCGCACTCCTGGCCGGGCAACGTCCGCGAATTGCGCAATGTCATCGAACGCGCGTTGATTCTGGAAACGACCCCCGAAGTCCAGCCGTCCAGCCTGCCGGATTTCCAGGTTGAAACCCGGCTGCAAAAGGCCACGGCCCCGCAAATCGCGCCCGACGAATCGCTCGACGACGCGATGGCGCGTTTGGAACGTGAATTGATTGCCCGGGCGATGGAACAAAACGAATTCAACCTGACGCGCGCCTCCGAACAGCTTAAACTGACCCGGCATTCGCTCCGTTATCGGATGCAACGGCTGAAGATGGACTTCCGCGACAACGGCCCGGAGGAAAGCCTGTGACGTTCAAACGGCAAACTGAGACCCGATGTTATTGTTGATGCCATGGGAAGCGTAATACCAGTAACCGTCCGGATGGCGCCGGAATGGGTGGACGTTTTGGTCATGACCGGCTCTTTCCTGCTGGTGGCAGCGGGTGCGCTGATCTGGATATTGTTCTTTCACAAGACCCGGCGGCGGCGGCGCAAACACCGCCGTCACCATTCCTCCAGTCCGCCCGATGGAGCTCTCGTCCAAGAAGGCGGATTGCCGCCGGATCGCCGGGGAGAGAAATCCTCCGGCCCGCAGCCGCCAACGCCCCGACCGTGATGCAACACAGCCGCGCGATCACCCGCAAAAGCGCCTCCAATCTGGCGCTGGCCTTCGTCATTCTGCCCCGCGCCAAACGCGACGCCATGTCTGCGCTTTACGCCTTTTGCCGGGAAGTGGACGATGTGGCGGATGAGGAATCGGTTCCGGTTGAAAAACGCCGCGCGCAGCTCGCCGCCTGGCGCGCCGACATTCGCCGCGCCTGCGCCAATGATGTTCCACAATTTGACGTCAATCGGGAGTTGCAGCCGGTCATTCGCCAATACCAGCTGCCGTTCGCACTCTTCGACGAATTGATCAAAGGCTGCGAGATGGATTTGGAGAACCAGCGCTACGAAACCTTCGCGCAACTCGAACTTTACTGCCATCGCGTGGCTTCGGTGGTCGGCCTTTTGAGCATCGAGATTTTCGGCTATCAAAACCCCGCGTGCCGGGTTTATGCCGTTCACCTCGGCAAGGCGCTGCAACTCACCAACATCCTGCGCGATGTCCACACCGACGCCAAACGCGGCCGGATTTATCTGCCACTCGCCGATTTGCGAAAATTTGGCGTCACGCCCGACCAGATTTTTCAATCCGAATATTCCGACAGCTACCGCAAACTCGCCGGACACCTTGCTGCCCGCGCCAGGGATTTCTACCGCCTCGCCCGCGAAACACTGCCCGCCGAGGATCGCCGCGCCATGGTCGCCGCCGAATTGATGGGCGCGGTGTACTGGCGGCTGCTGCTTAAATTGGAATCGCAACAGTTCAACGTTTTTGGACCGCAACCGGCCCGGCTCAGCCGCGGATATAAAATCTTTCTGATTCTTCAAAGCAGGTTGCGTTTTGCGGTTGGAGCGACCGCCTCCCATTATGGACCGCCCTGACACCGCACCTCCGATGGCGGGACGGCGGCTGATTGTCAACGCGGATGATTTCGGACGTTCCCGTTCCATCAACGCCGCCGTCATCCGGGCGCATCGCGAAGGCATTTTGACCAGCGCAAGCCTGATGGTGAACGAGCCGGATTTCGACGAAGCCGCAACCCTGGCCAAGGAAAATCCAAGACTTGGCGTTGGCTTGCACCTCACGCTGCTGATGGGGCATTCAACCCTGCCACCGGAAAAAATTCCCGGCCTGGTCAACCGCCATGGCGAATTCAGCAATGCTCCGGTCGCCGTCGGCATGAAATACTATTTTAATCGCGGCCTGCGCGAACAATTGCGAATGGAAATCCACGCTCAATTCGACCGCTTCCGCGCCACCGGCCTGCCCCTGGATCACGTCAACGGCCATCTCCATCTGCACCTGCATCCCACCGTATTCCACATTCTGATGGAGGACGCGGAGAAACTGGGCATCCGGCACCTGCGGCTCACGCGTGACTGCCTCGCGCGCAGCCGGCGCATGACCCACGGCCGCTGGTTTTACCGCGTCTCCCATGCGGCAATTTACGCCTGGCTCTCGCATCGCGCCCGCGAACCGTTGCGGCAACGCGGCATCAAGCACGCCCAAATCACCTTCGGCCTGCTGCAAAATGCCTGCGTGAACGAGGCCTACGTTTTGCAGCTGCTGCCGGAACTGCCACCCGGCGATTCCGAGCTTTACTCGCATCCATCACTCGATGAAGCAAACCCTGAATTTGATGCCCTCGTCAGTCCGCGCGTCCAGGAACTGGTACAAAAGCTCGGCGTCGAGTTGATTCGATACCAGGATCTGTGATGTGACGACAATTCCAATCATTCTCCTCAACGCCGTCAAATAGACACCCGCGCCAAAACTTCTGCCAACCGTTCCGCGGCAAACCGGGTTTGTTTCTGCAGCTTCAGCAACGCGCCGATTTTTCCCGGTGATTTGAGGACGGCCAGCGCCAGCTTGCCGTAATCCAGATTCTTGTCGGGCCTGGCCAGCTGGTTGAAATCCAGCGGCAAATCCTCGCCGGCCGTATCCGAAATCACCCGCACCGTTGCGCAGGGAATCCCGCGCTCGCGGCACACGGCATGAATCGCCGCCGATTCCATCTCCACCGCGTCCGCGCCGGTTTCAGCACGTAATCTCTTCTTTTCGGCGACGGTTGTGGCAATGCGGTCGGCGCAGAAAAACCTTGCCGGTTTCGCGCCGGCGGCGACAAATTGGTCGTAGCCGCCGACGTGAGTCGGCTCTGATTGACTTCCGATTCCAGTTTGAGCCGACTCACGTCGGCTGCTACTGGGAAAACGAGTTTCAAAAACAACCTCGCCCAGTTTCAAATCCGGGTTCAGGCCGCCGGCGAAACCACACGTCAGTACGAGTTTTGGTGAACTTGAGGGGAGCAATTCGCGCACGGCTTTTTCCGCGTTTTTCCGCCCGATACCGGTGACGAGAACGGAAACCTCCGGCCGGCCGGCCGCGATTTTCCGAAACGGCTCGGCTTCCACTTTTAGCGCGAAACAGATAAGTATAAACATTGGGCTGCTTGGCACGGAGCGCGGACGGCTCGTCCGCGTGTTCGCGGGCAAGCTGCCCGCGCTCCTTCATTTGATTCCCGCCAGCCTTTCTTTCCAAATCCGGTAAAGCTCCACCGTGGCGCGGACGTCGCGCAGGCAGTATTCGGCGATTTCCCGGAATTTGCCCTCGGCCATCAGCGCGTTCACGTCCATGCCGGTGACGCCATGGCTTTTGGGCGATTCGATGCCGAAGGCCTTGCAGTAGAAATCCAGGTTGAACCGGCGCGCCGCGCCTTCGCGCCCGCTCACGCCATAAAACGTGAATTGTTCCGCCAAATCGCAATGCGGCTCGACGGCGTAACGGTAGCCCAGCCAGTTCTTCTTCGAGATGGGCACGTTAAGCAACGCGGAGCGGAGATACATGAACGGCACATCGAAGCCGCGCCCGTTGAAGGTCACCACCGAATCGTAATGCTTCGCCACGTCCCAGAACGCGGTGAGCAGTTCGGCCTCATCTGCGCACGGCACAAATTCAACCGGCCCGCCTTCGCCCGCCTCCTCCTCGAAATCCTCGGCCAGGAACAGCGACTGGCCGCGGAGCGACTCGGCATTCAGCATGGCGATGCAAACGACCTGGGCAGTGAACGGCCAGAGATTAAACTGCTGCCGGATTTCGGCGCGTTTGGTTTCGCGGGCCGGTTCCTCGGCAATTTTTTCCGCCTCGCGGAACAGGTATTCCTGCTGCGCCTCGTCAAAAAGGTCGAGCGGCAGGGCGGAAGTCTCGATGTCGAAAACGATGGTGGCCACGTGGGAATTAACCGCCAAGATGCCAGGGACGCCAAGAACATTTTCCAGATTTGTTTCCAAGAACCTTGGCGTCCTTGGGGTCTTGACGGTTCAAACCGGCTCGGCAATCAGGTCATAGTCCGTGTGGCCTGCGATTTTGACCCGGGCAAATTCGCCCGGCGACAATTTCCCGCGCACGTAAACCCGGCCGTCAATGTCGGGAGCGTCCGCTTCGCCGCGGCCAATCACATAGTTGAGAGTTGAAAGTTGAACGTTGAAGGTTTGTTTGTCGCGCAGGAGGCCGTGTTCCCAGGAGGATATATTGGCCTGCTGAAGTTGCTTTTCGTTGGCCTTGCCTTCGATCAGGACTTTCAGCGTGCGGCCGACAAAGGATTGCGAAACCTGCCGGGCGATTTTGTGCTGCGCGGCCATGGCCAGCTTGCGGCGGCGCCGTTTCACCTTGTCGGAGATTTGTCCGCTCATCGCCCCGGCGCGCGTGCCGTCTTCCCTGGAATACGCGAACACGCCGAGCCGCTCGAATTTGGTTTCGCGGATGAAATGCAGCAGCGTGTTGAAGCTCGCCTCGGTTTCGCCGGGAAAGCCGACGATGAACGTCGTCCGCAAGGCGATGCCCGGCACGCCGGCGCGGATTTTCGCCAACAAATCCACGATGTATTGCTGGGACGTCTCGCGCCGCATCCGTTCGAGCATGTTCCCGTGGATGTGCTGGAGGGGAATGTCCACGTAGCGCGCCACCTTCGGGGATTCGGCAATGGTCGAGATGAGTTCGTCCGTCCAATGCGCCGGATGGGTGTACAGCAGGCGGATCCAGAAATCACCTTCGAGCGCATTCAACTCGCGCAACAAGGAGCAAATGGTCGTGGCATCGGCGGAAAGCGATCTGGCCGCCGCCGAAAATTTTTCCGGCGATGAAATGGCCCGGCTGTGGTTCGGCCGCAAATCGAGTCCGTAATAGGTTGAGTCCTGCGAAATCAGGTTCAGTTCCTTCACGCCATCGGCGATCAGCGCCTTCGCCTCGGCAACGATGTCCGCCTGTTGCCGGCTGCGATGCGAACCGCGCATCCGCGGGATGATGCAGAAACTACAGGGATGATTGCAGCCCTCGGCGATTTTGACGTAGGCAAAGTGTTTGGGCGTAAGACGAAATCGCGGTGTGCCGAAATCCGGGATGAAGGTGGGGCGCTGGCTCACTTCGAGCAATGGTTCATAAAGCGTAGCGGCGTCTCGGGAGAGCGCCGCCGATGTTTCCTTGGCGGACGGAATGGCGGCGCTCTGCTGAGTCGCCGCTACGACGGTTTTGGTTTTTCCGAATTTCCCCGTGCCACGAAGGGATTCCTCCTTTTCATGTTCGGCGGACGCACGATTCTTCTCCAATTCAGCCAAGCGGGAAACAACCTTTCCTTTTTGGGTTGTGGGCTTTGGACTTTGGACTTTTTCAGCGCGCCGGGCGACGGCCTGTTTGACGATATCCGACACCTGGGCGACCTGGTCGATGCCCATGAAGGCGTCCACCTCGGGCAGGAGCTTGGGCAGTTCGTCGCGGAACCGCTGCGAAAGACAGCCGGAAACGATGACGGCCTGGCCGCGATGATTCGCCTCGCGCAACTCGGCGGATTCGAGAATGGTATCCACGCTCTCCTCCTGCGCGGCATCAATGAAAGAGCAGGTGTTGACGATGACGGCGTCAGCGGACGCGGCGTCGTTGGTGATTTCCACGCCGTCCTGGAGCAGTGCGCCGAGCATGATTTCGGCATCCACCAGGTTTTTGGCGCAACCGAGTGAAATCAGGCCGACCCGCAGCGGACGGTCAGGGGTAATCTTTTTTTTCACAGGCCAGTCAAGCTACGCGAGGCGGCGGGTGGAGTCGAAAATTAATTGCCAGCTGGACTGGTGGCGGGCGCGTTCGTGGGCGCCTGTGCGGCTGGAACCGGCGCGGGGGTGACAATGGTAGCCGGCGGCGCGTTGGTTTCACCGGGCATTCCCAGTTGCGAGCGGATGATGGCCCGCGCGGCGAAAGGCGCCCCTTGTTGCGGGTCGAGCAACTGGTTAAGCACGGCTTGATTCAAGTCGGCAAAAGGCGGCAGGCTGATGCGGTCCAGATTGGATTTCCGGCCTTCAATTTCCTTTTGGTAATGCTCATAAACCTTGGCGGCGAGCAGCTTGAAGCCGGCGTAGCGATCATCCTCCCCGAGGGCCAGGGCGCGATAAGCCTGACCGAGCAGGCCTTCCACCGCCGACGTGGTGCGTTCCTGCGAGGTGTCGCCAATGTCCTCCTGCACCCGCGCGACGGCATATTGGTCGAGGGTGAGGTTCCGCGGCAGGGAATTGGTGTCCCCATCAATGATTTGCTTGTCGGGATATCGCTCACCGAGGTACTGCAGCCAGTGGGCCGCCTCGGCCGTGCGATTGTGTTCATACAAAAAATAAACCGCGTTCCGCAGAAAATTCCGGTGCGCGTTGGCGACGTTGTTGGTGTATTTGGGGTCCTCCCACATCATCGTTTCATAGGCCGCATTGACCTTCGGAGCCAGGTCCAGGTTGGGCCCCAGCTCATAGGTCTTGTTGAAGGGATTGGCGATGAACCGCCCGTGATAAAATGCCTGGAGCATGGACTGGTAAATGTTGCGGCGCACTGTGATCAAGTCGTCCGTCTTCACCTTGTCGGGATGTTCCCTCGCCTTTTCCAGGCCCAAGGCGCCCCAGTAAATCGCATGGGCCTCGGGCAGCCGCCAGTCGAGCGGTCCGTAGAGCGCATTCACCTTTTCCGCGAAGGCCGGGTCGAGCTTGTATTTGTTGGTGAACAATTGCATCCGCGTCACCGCCTCGGCCGTTTGCGGCTGGAGCAACTCGCTGAAATTCGTCCCGTTGGCGCCAAAGAACGGCATCATCTCCCGCGCCCATTCCTGTTTGTAATACAGATTGGCGTCGTCGAGGTTCTGCCCCATTTTATGCTGAAAGAACCAGGCCAGCTCGCGGTACAGGAGAATCTCGTTGGGATTGTAGCGCAGGCCTTCGTCCCGCAGCAGTTCAATGCCCCGCTCCACCCAGCGCCAGCGGTCCGGGGCATCCTTGAACTTCACCGAAATGTTGTAGGCCATGTTCCACGCCTGAAACAGCCAGACCTGGGTGAAATGCGGCTCCAGGGCCGTGATCCAGTCCGCCAGCTGGGCCGCCTCAAAAAACTTGTCGTCTATCTGCAAATCGTTGGCGCGAATCCAGAGATAATTTGAAATCAAACCGCGGAAACCGCCCAGCGCGACCGTGGTGAACGCCAGCACGGGCGGCGCGCCTGCCAAGGCCGACACGCGCGTCAACCCCAGCTGGTCGCGGTCGCGGTTCAAGGACTGCTGCACCCGGCCGGCACCGAAGAGCAAGGCGGCCGCCAGCAGCAGCAAAAGGAATTTCCTGGCCCGCGCGTTCATTGGTTTCCCTGCGCCGTGGCCAGTTCGCGCCGGTTGAACAAGACGACGCCCAAGAGGCCGAGGAAGCCGCCCAACAACAAAACCACCTGCCCGAAGGCCAGGCCGAGGGTCGTCCACGGGATGCTGCGACCGCTGCTTAACGAATCAATCGGTGAGAAATTTTTCACCAGGTTTATGACCGCCAAAAAGCCCTTGAACAACGGGATCAATACCAGATCCAGCGACGAATGACCCATGACGCCGGTCTCCCCGTTGCCGCCGGCGACCGTGCCCGAAGCCACCGCCTCGGCCAGCGTGCCGCTGGATAACACCATCACCACCACTGCCAGGGAAAAAAACGCCGCGACCGGAAACGTCAAAAAACTCGCCGCCATGAGCCCCAACGCCGCCAGCGCCGCCATCCAGCAGAAAATGATTCCCAGACCGCGCACAAAATTCAGGGTGAAGCCGCCTTCGGGGTACAGCACCTCCATCCCGTCATCGAGCGGGAACAGCAGCGACGTCTCATTGGGATTTACAAACAAAATGGTCAACACGCCGTGATCGTCGAAGAGGTTCGGTGGAATCTGAAACTCGTGGAACGTGTCCGGGGCCAGGCTCATCGGCTCGCTGCGCCAGATTTTGGCGGTATCCGGCACCCCGACCTGCCATAACGCGACGAACGTGCCCGAGGCATTTTTTTGCGCCGAGTTGAATTTCACCCGCAATTGTAGCGGTTTGTCCCGCAGGAAATTTTTCGCGACACCCAGGTCAATCCGCCACTGTCGCGAATATCCCGGCGGCACCAGCTGGAAATCCGCCTTGACCTGTTCCTTGATTTGCCCGCGCACTTCCGGCACGTCCACCTTTTCCACCGGGTTGCTCTTCAGACGTCCCTGCAAAATGCGTTCGGTTTCGGCCTCAATGGCCGCCGTGTTGACGGGTTCCCTGGCCGAACCGCGCGCCACGAGCACCTCCTCGCGCAACACGGTTTGTTCCGCCACCGGCAATCTGGCCGCGCGCCATTGCAGCAGGCCGTAAACACAGGCGCCCGACAACCCCAGCAACGCGGCATTCAACGACATGATGCCGATCCATTTGCCGAGCCAGATTTGCCAGCGGGCAATGGGTTTCGTCGCCACGATTTGGATGTGGCATTCCTCGATGTCCCGCGCCAGCGTGCCGCAGGCCAGCCAGAGCGTGGACAGGCCGAGCAACGCGGTGATGACACTCAACGTGTAGGTCAGCAGGATTTGAGTGAACCCTCGCGCCGTGCCGTCATCCTTGATCAAAATGGGCAGGCCCACCACCGCCGCCAGCAACAACCCCGCAATGACCAGGAACAGCCGGAATCGAAAAGCGGCCTTCCAGGTCAGCCAGGCAATGGCAAGCAGTCTTTGCATCGGCTTTATCGTCCTCGAATTATGGCTTCTTTCCCAACAACGACGACAATTTCTCGTCCGCCTTCGCCAGATCAACCGGTTTTTCACCGGTGGTGGATTTGGCCGGTGTCCCGACGGGTTCCGTGACTCTCGTCAAGGCTTCGAGCTTGCTATCATCCACCTTCGGGGATGCGGCCATCGGTGTCACGGGTTTGGGTTGGGCTTCAGGCAGATCGGTTCGCGGCAGAGTCAGTCGTTCCAGTATTTTCTCCGCTGGCGGTCTCTCCTCAACACCGCCGCGGAGGTAGGCCGCCACACGCGCGCCCGAAGTCGCGCCCGAAGTTTCCGCCGCTGCCTGACGCGCCTTTTGCACCACCGCGAGAAAGTAGCTCTCCAGGTTCTGCGTGGGCGTATCAATCCGGACCTTGTCCGCCGCCACGTCCTTGCGGATGATTTCCAGCACCCGCTCCAAGGTTGCCCGCGGCAACGCGGGCGTGGTGATGCGGATCGCATCCGGCGTGGCCAATAAATCCTTGAGCGTGCCCATCGCCTGGATTTTACCGCCGTAATAAATCACGACCCGGTCGCAAACGTCCTCCACGTCCGACAACAAATGGCTGCTCAAAATCACCGTCTTGCCCCGGCGCGCCAGCGCCAGAATCAAATCCTTCACCTCCCGGCAGCCAATCGGATCGAGTCCGGAGGTCGGCTCGTCGAGAATCACCAGGTCCGGGTCGTTGATCAGCGCCTGCGCCAGACCGATGCGGCGCTGCATGCCCTTGGAAAATTCGCCGACGGAGCGCAAATGGACCTGGCTCAGGCCGACCATTTCGAGCAGTTGTTCGACCCGGCTGTCGCGTTCGGCCTTGCCCAGATGGAAAAGGTTGCCAAAAAAGTCGAGCGTTTCGCGCGAGTTGAGGTAGCGGTACAGGTAGGATTCCTCCGGCAGATAACCGATGCGCGACTTGGTCTGCACATGCCGCGGCGAATGGCCGAACACCTCGATGTGGCCTTTCGTCGGGTAAAGCAAACCCAGCAGCAATTTCACGGTGGTGGACTTGCCGGAGCCGTTCGGACCCAGCAGGCCGAACACCTCGCCACGTCGCACATCAAAATCCACGTTGTCCACCGCGCGCGCCTTGGGCCGGTTCCAGAAATCCTTGAAGATCTTCGTCAAGCCGCGAACGGACACGACGACCTCCCCGGATTTCCGATTTTCGATTTTTGATTGCGGAGTTGGTTCGGCAACGGGCATAGGGCAGAAGGTTGGGGCCGTTACGCCATTTTGGGCGTCAGTTGACCGGACGCTTCGGGATGTGAACTGGAGCCGGGTATCGGTGCAACCTGTTCGGGATGGAAATGTTCCAGTTCCTCGCCCTTGCGCACCAGCCGCGCGCTGTTGAAAATCACAATGAGGCTCCCGGTAACGTGCAAGATGGAGGCGGTTATCGGGCCGATGTAGCCAGTCGCTGTTGTCGTCCAACCAACCAGGATGAAAACAACGCCAAATATAAAATTCTGGTTGATGACGGTGCGCGTGCTGCGGGAGAGATTCACCAGGAACGGCAGCCGGCGCAGGTCGTTGTTCATCAGCGCAATCGTCGCGCTGTGGATGGCCACTTCGCTGCCCGCCGCGCCCATCGCAATGCCAATGTCGCCGGCCGCGAGCGCCGGCGCGTCATTTACGCCGTCGCCGATGACGGCCACGCGATAACCTTTCGCCTTGATTCCGCGGACAAACTCAACCTTGTTCTGCGGCAGGCAATCACCCTTCGCCTCTTCACAGCCGATTTCCGCCGCCACCCGGGTCACCACCGCCTGACGGTCGCCGGAAACCATCGCGATCCGGCGGACCCCCGCGGCTTTCAACTCGGCGAGCGATTCCCGGGCCTCGGCGCGGGTCTGGTCCTGCAAGCCGACCCAGCCGATGCATTTGCCGTTGGACGCCACAAAAATCAAACTCCAGCCCTCCGTCTCGTTCAGATCCACGGATTTCACAAAATCCTCGGTCACGCCATTGTCCTTGAGCCATTGCGCCCGGCCCACCAGAACCTTGGCTCCGCCCACGTCGGCCTTCACGCCGCGACCGGCCGTCTCGGTAAAATTCTGCGGCTCGGCCAGCGGCACGCCGGCTTCCCCGGCAATCAGGGCAAGCGCCCGGGCCGTCGGATGGTTGCTGTATTTTTCCGCCGACGCCGCGACCCGCAACAATTCCGCCGGCTTGGTTTCCCCGAGCGGCGTCAGCCGGCTGACCGCCAGCTGGCCGGTGGTCAGCGTGCCGGTTTTGTCGAACACGAAGGCGTTGATTTTGGCCGCCGCTTCAATGTCTGCGACATTTTTGATCAAAATGCCGAGACGGGCGGCGGCGGAAAGCGCAGCCACCATTGCCGTGGGCGTCGCCAGAATGAAAGCGCATGGACAGGAAACGACGAACACGGCAATAACCCGGTCCAGATCGTGCGTGAAGGCCCAGACGAGGGCGCCAATGACCAGGACGAGCGGGGTGTAGAAACCCATGTATTGGTCCACGATCTTCATGATCGGGAGCTTCGTTTTTTCCGCGGCCAGAATCAGTTCCCGCACCCGGCCCAGCGTCGTGTCCTCGCCCGCCCGGCTGACCTTGATTTCCAGAACCCCGGTAAGATTTTGGGTTCCGGCAAAAACCTCGTCGCCGGACTTTTTATCCACTGGCAATGATTCGCCGGTGATGGTCGCCTGATTGAACGAGCCCTGGCCATTGACGATGAGGCCGTCCGCCGCGACGTTGTCGCCGGGACGAATGCGAATCACGTCGCCGATGGTGAGTTCGCTGGCCGCCACCTCCTCCTCGCTGCCATCCTTTTTTATCCGTCGCGCCTTGGTGGGCGTGAGCTTGATGAGGGATTCGATGGAGGCGCGGGCGCCTTCGGCGGTGCGCGTCTCGATGATTTCGCCGGTGAGCATGAAGAACGCGACCACCCCGGCGACCTTGTAATTGCCGGAAGCGAAGGCGGCGAGCACGGCAATGGCCACGAGCTCGTTGATGCTCAGCCGCCCGACGCGTAAATCCTTGACGGCGGTGACGACAATGGGATAGCCCAAAATGATGGCCCCGATGAACGCGCTGGCGCTGGCGACGGTGGCGCTCTGCGCGAACAGCCAGTCCACAATGAAGGCGTTGAAAACGAAGACGATGCCCAGGACAACCTGCCACAGATGCACGACGGAATGTTCGTGGTCGTGACCGCATCCGCACTCCGGGCCGTGCTCGTGTTCGTAATGACTCAACAGCGACGTGACTTGCATACGATTTATGGATTCGCCGGCGCCGGTTTCGGCGCTGCCGGCTCACGATTCAACATTAGCCGAAGTTCGCGCGGTTTGCCATCGGCGCGCGTGGAAAAAAAGATTTTATCCTGCACGTTCGTCAACGCCTGGCTCATGGCCTCAACCAGCCGCTGTTGGACAAACAGGTTCGGATTGCTCTCGTATTTCGGCAGGAGATCGGTGAAGGCGCCGGCATCGGCCTTGACATACTTGACGTAGTTGGCGCTCGCCGCGGCGGCTTCGTTGGTGATGGCGCTGGCCTGCCCGGTGGCCGCCAGCAACGTCTTGTCCTTGTAGGTGTTTGCGTTGTTGATCTGTTTGCTTTGATTTTGACGCGCGATGGTGACCTGCGCAAAGACGTCCTTCAATTGCCGCGGCGCAATGCTTTGCACCAGACAGCTGTCAATGACCACGCCCAGTTGTTCCTGCTCGACCAGGTCGCTGACCCGCTGGCGCACGGCGTCCTGAAATCCGGCCACGTCGCGCGTGAGAATGTCGTCCACGTTGAATTTGGCGGCGGTGAACAGCAGCGCGTTATCCAAGGCGTTCTGAATTGAATTGGAGGCGGAGGCGAAGTCGAAAATATATTTGATGGGCTCGACAATGTGGTAATTGAGGGTCGCGCGGGTGTGAATGATGTTGCGGTCCGCCGTGAAGGCGTAGCCATCCACCGCCGGATTCAGCGACGGGCCGGCCGGCAATTCCTCGCCGCTCAATTCCTGTTCCGGCGTGGTCGCATACCAGCCGGTCGTGGAGGTGACCTTCTGGATTTCCGAGATGGGAATTTTCACCACTTCGTCGATAGGATACGGAAATGACCAGTGCAGGCCCGCGCCCAGCAAAACCTTCTGGCCTCCGCCGACCGGGCTGCCAAAACGGAGGATGACCGCTTTTTCCGAGGGCCCGACCGTAAAAAATCCAGAGCTGAAAAAGGCCACCACCATGAGCACCATCGCGACCTTGACAATCGCAAAGCTGCTGCGCAGCGCCTCGGCCAGCGCCTGCGAACCGGCATCGTCAGGCCCCACGGGCGCGGGCGCCGGATGCTCGTGCACCTGAGGATCGTGTTCGTGGCTCATGGCTGTCGGCCTGTGGTGTTCGTGGGCAGATTGCGGAACAAATCGAAGGGCGGGTAGCGTTCGTCAAAAATCAAAGTCGAGCGCTGGTTGAGCGATTGCTCCCAGGCGTTGATGCGCAGGAGGAAAACCGCCAGATCGGGATTTTGCTGGAACGTGGACAGCGTTTTGGCCGCTTCGGCTTCGCCCTCGGCGCGAATGCTCGTGGCGGTGGCCTGGGCGTTGGCGATGGTCCGGACGGCCTCGCTGTCCGCCGTGGACTGGATAATCTGGGCATCTTTTTTGCCTTCGTTTTCCGCCCGGCTAATGAGCTTTTGCCGGTCCGCTTTCATGCGGTCGAAAACCGCCTGGGTGACGTTTTCCGGCAGGCCGATTTTCTTGAAGCCGAGGAATTCCAGGCTGATGCCATAGTTGTTCGTGCTCAACTGGGACTGGACCGACTGTTCAATCTCATTTTCGATCGCGGCGAATTTAGAGTCCCGGGGATCCGCATTCACAAAATCGGACAGCGGATGCTTGCCGATGACCGCGCTCTTGGCGGTGCGCAAGATGCCTTCCAGTTTTCCCTGAGCGTTCGGCAGCGAAACCGCGGGATCCCCCGGAAAAGTCGAAAGAAAAACGGAGGCGTCGGAAATCCGCCAGCCGACATAAACACTGGTCAGCAGCATGGTGCTGTCCGCCGTGAGGCTTTCGCTGTTGAGGTCGTTAAAGTTCTGGATGCGCTGGTCGTATTTATAGACGGTTTGAATCGGCTTCGGCCACTTGAGGTAGGGTCCGGCGTTGGTGATGGCTTGTCCCGGCCGGCCGAAGGTTGTGACCACCGCCACCTCGGACTTACGCACTTGAAAAACAAACAACAACAGCGCGGTGATGACCACCAGCACTGTCCCGATGAGAACAATCAATGTATTCCGTTTCATGGCGATGAACTGTTGGGGGATGAGGGCACGTTCAAATTTAAAAGGTCCTCGCGAATCTTGTCTTCCAGGTCAAATATCACCACGTCCGAGGTGTTGGTCACCAGCAGGACATATTTCCGGGCATTGGCCGTCGCGCTGGCGAAGGTCTGGAAATAGGTGCGCTGTTTGTAGACGCCCGGGGCGGCCTCAAATGCCGGAATTTGATTGGTAAACAACGCCGCCTCGGCGAATTTCGCGGTCACGAGCCGCACCCGCTCCGCGTCGGCGAGGTTGGTGGTCGTGAACGCCCGCGCGATGGACAGCGCATTGGTGCGGATGGCCTCCGCCTCGGCGCCCAGGATCGCGGCCAGCTTCGTCTGCTCCGCGCCGACCACCTTTTCATAATCGCCGGCCACGGGCGTCGGCGGATGGATGTCCTGCAACCCGACAAAGATGATTTTCGCGCCAAGCTGATGTTCATTCGCGGCGGATTGAATTTGCATCTGCAACTCCTGCGCCGCCTCCAGCCGCGCGGACGACATGACCTCATTCAAGTCCACGCCGGCGAGAAAATGCACCACTTCGCGCGTGGCCAGATCCTCCAGCAAGCCGGCCGGGTCCGTGTTATGGTAAGCCCAGGCCAGCACATTGGTGATTTGAAATTGCACCGGAATGCTGACCGTGATGAGGCTGACGGGCGGAGCCTTGAGCGTATTGTTCGTGTCGGTGTTGGCATCCTGGATGGTGACCGGCGCCCGGTTGGCCACGAGGAAATTCTCCTCCTTGGCGTGAGGCAGGCTCCACAGGATGGTCTTCTGCTGCTCACTTTGGGCGTCCGGGGTGTAGCCGACTTCGAACGTCTGGATTTGTTCCGTGCGATAGCGGTAAATCCGGTCCGCCGGCCACGGTAATTTGAAATGAGCCCCGGGGGCCAGCACCCCGGCCGGCCGGCCAAACCGCTCCAGCACCGCCTGTTCACCGGCATCAATGAACACCACGCCCGTGGACAGGAACAACACCGCCAGCTGGGCCAGCAGCAGCAGGAGCAGGTTTTTCTGGAGCAGTTGAAAAAACCAGGTTTCCGAAACCTTGAAGCCGAACTGATAATCGAGCGTCTGCGCCGCCGTCGTAAACAGGCTTTCCGGCTGGGCCAGCAGTCCGACCACCCGGCTGTCGTAAAGCGGCCGGGCGATTTTGCCTTTGACGCGGGGCCGGTAAATTTCCAGCAGCAGGGTGACCAGCATTTCCACCGCCATCAGACCCAGCAGGACGCACAAACCACGGGCAATGTAAAAATCCAGCTTCGGCAGTTCCATCGAGACCCCGGCGAGGCCGAGGGCGGTGACGAAGCAGACATAGGCGCCGGCCAGCAAAAAGCTGGCGCTGGGGCGCAACAGCCGCTGGTTTTCCAGGCGCGCGATGGTCACGGAGAAACGGCCGAGCAGGAACAGCAGCAGCGCAAAAATGGCGAACAGCGAGAGTGACGGCAGGGCGCGCTCGGGCACCACGCCACCGGTATTCTTGGCCAACCAGCGCCAGAGCAGATAAGCCCCGCCCGCTTCGAGCAAAAACAGCAGCACGCCGAAACCCGGAACAAAAAAACGCTCGAATTGCGCCCGCGCGTGCCGGGCCGGAAAATTCTCCGTGTCCCTCGTTTCAAACAGCGCGGATTCGCCCCGCGCCCGGGCGAGTTCCTCGACTTCAAGCCTTTCCAGCCGCTCGTTTTCGGCGAGCCGCATCTGGAACCAGCCGGTGAAGGCCACCAGCACGGCGAGGCCCAGAAAAATCGAGCCGGCCTGCCCGGCCAGCGAATTCACAAAAGTGGTCACGACAAAGGCGGCGATGAAAATCACCACTGCCGCGACCAGATTCACCAGTCCGTTTTTTTGACCGTTGTGTTCCATGCTTAACTTAGTTCCCGTTCCTCAAACAGGGCCGTGCCGACGGCCAGCGCCGCTCCCGTGTAGGCAACCACATAGGCAAAGGCCTTGCCGACGTAGCCCCAGTGGAAGGTGCTTTTGCCCATGTCCAGGGCGTCTGCGAGCCAGAAAAGCTGCCAGTTTGGCACGATGGTGTAAAGCGTCGAAGCCCACCATTTGCCCGCTTCCGCGCGCGTGCCAAAGAAATAATCCGAGACCAGGCCGATCAAAAAGAATGCCGAGCAGATCGCCAGCGTGGCAATCGTGTCCAGCCGCGTCGAGCACGCCAGCGCCAGCGCCGCCAGAATCCACAGCGCAAACAGGATCAGGATTCCGGCCGGCACCAGCCGCCAGTCCACGTGCGCCTCCACGCCCATGGTCTGCATTTGCCGGACGAAGTGGAAAACCAAAAAGGCCGCGAGGGTGGCGGTCACCACCAGCGCCAGGACCGCGTCACTCGCAAACGGCCGCCGCAGGAAAAAATTGCTGAAGCCCGCCAGCGCGTAAGCCACCAGCACCCCCGCCGCAAAAATGCCGAGCGCGGGCAGATTGGTCTTGCCATAGGCATCGAACGACATCCAACTGGCGAGCAGCACCCCGATGAGGTTGACATAGGCCAGCAGCGTCAGGGCGGCGGCAAGTCCCGCATATTTGGCCAGAAAAAACTGCGCCCGACCGACCGGCTTCGACAGCACCGCCAGCGCCGTGCCGGTGCGGATTTCACGCGCCAGCGACGCCGACGCGCTCAACACCGCGCCGAGCAGTCCTGACAGCAACATCACCGCCAACGCACTGGTGGCGACCAGTTTTGGTTCGTCCCCCAGCGCAAAATAATAGGGCACGGCCAGAAAAATCTCAAACAGCACGGACACCGTCATCAGCAGCAGGAAAACCGGCTGCCGGATGAGTTCCATGAAGGCATTGGTGGCGATGGTTAAAAATTGTCGCATGTCGAATGTCAGCCGAAAGATTAGTTATCCTGCGGCTGATTGCCAACGGTTAAACCATCTGAAACGCGGGTCATACTCGAGTTTTCAGGGAAATGGAGCGTCCGGCAGGTGATTTTGTTCAAAATAACCGTCACGCCATCGCCCGCGCGATGCTGTTCCACCAGGCGTCGTGCAATCCCGTAAGCGGCGCACTGAATTCGCCGGCGGCGGTTTTAATGGTCAATTGGTCGCCGCCAACCCTGCCAATCAGCCCGGCTGGAACCCCCATCAACCTGGCCCGCTCAACCACTTTCACCGCGTCGAGCGCCTGACAGCTGATGACCACGCGGCTTTGCGTCTCGCCAAAAAGCAAGGCATCCAACCGCACCGTGGCGGCGTCTCGGGAGAGCGCCGCATTCTCTTCTTCGGACTGACTGGCGGCACTCTGCCGAGGCGCCGCTACAGCAGAAAGATCAATTTGGGCGCCGATCAATCGCGGCGTCTCGCGCGCGATGAGCTGGCTGATGCAGCTTTCGGCCAGGCAAACCGCCAGACCGCCTTCGCTGCAATCGTGGGCGCTGCGCACCAGGCCGGATTGAATCAGCCCAAGCAAAGTCGTGTGCAGCGTGCGCGCCTTTTCCAAATCGCAACGCGGCGGGCTGCCATTCTTTTGCCCGTGAATGACCTGCAAATACGCGCTGCCGCCCAAGCCTTGCAACGGATCGCCCGGATCCACCGCGCTGCCCAGCAAAATGACCGCGTCGCCTTCGTCCTTGAACCATTGCGTCGTCACGTGCTCCAGTTTTTCAACGATACCAACCACCGCGACGGTTGGCGTGGGGTCAATCGGTCCGGCCGGGCTCTGGTTATAGAGCGAGCAATTGCCGCCGGTGACCGGGGCATTGAACGCCAGGCATGCCTCGGCCAGGCCGCGCACGCTTTCCTTGATCTGCCAGAACAGCTCCGGTTTAAGCGGGCTGGGCATGTTCAAATTGTCGGTCGTGCCCAGCGGCACCGCGCCGGAACAGGCCAGATTGCGGCACGCCTCCACCATCGCCGCCTTCGCGCCTTCATAGGGATCGAGATAAACGTAGGTGCCGTTGCAATCGACCGTCAGGGCGATGAGTTTTTCCGGCGTGGCCTGGCCGTTCAGCTCGGGTAATGAATCGCCCTTGATGCGCAACACCGCCGCATCGCTGCCCGGACAAACCACCGAACCATCACGCACCATGTGATCATACTGGCGATAAACCCAGTTTTTCGAGGCAATCGTCGGCCACGCAAGCAGTTTCATGAGATCCGCTTTGGCATCCCGGGTCTCGGGAATGCCGTCCAACCGGAACGCGCGAACAGCCTGCAAATACTCCGGTTCCTTGGCCTTGCGATGATAAACCGGCGACTCATCCGCAATTTTTTTGGCCGGGATATCGGCGACGACCTGGCCGTGATGCCTCACAACCATGCGGCCGGTATCAGTGACCACACCGACTTCCGACCACGGCAGATCCCATTTGTCAAAAATGCGCTTCACCTCGGCCTCGCGGCCTTTGTGGACGATGATCAGCATCCGCTCCTGCGATTCCGAGAGCATGATTTCGTAGCTGGTCATGTTCGGCGCGCGCTGCGGCACCTTGTCCAATTCGATCTCGATGCCCGTGCCGGCGCGGGCGGCGGTTTCACAGGTCGAACAGGTCAGGCCGGCCGCTCCCATGTCCTGAATGCCGGCGACCGCGCCCGTGGCCAGCAGTTCGAGGCAGGCTTCGCAAACCAGTTTTTCCATGAAGGGATCGCCCACCTGCACCGCACCGCGTTGCTGCTCCGCGGATTCCTCGGTCAAATCCTGCGATGCAAAGGCCGCGCCTGCAAGACCATCACGACCCGTGGCCGGACCGACGTAAAACACCGGATTGCCGAGGCCCTTGGCCGCCCCGCGCGCGATTTGTTCATGCCGGAGAACGCCAAGGCAAAAAGCATTTACCAGCGGATTGCCTTCGTAGCTTTTGTCGAAATAAACCTCGCCGGCAATGGTCGGGATGCCGAAGCAATTTCCGTAATGCGCAATGCCGTTCACGACGCCCGCGAAGAGACGGCGGTTGTTCTTTAGCGCGGCGTCCTCGTCTCCGTTCGTAGCCGCCGACGTCAGTCGGCGCTGACTTTCCTTGGAATCTGAAGTGCGCCGACTGACGTCGGCGGCTACATCATTGATGATCGGCCCAAAACGCAGGGAATTCACCGCACAAATCGGCCGCGCGCCCATTGTAAAAATGTCGCGCACGATGCCGCCAACGCCCGTGGCCGCACCCTGAAACGGCTCGACTGCGCTCGGATGGTTGTGTGACTCGATCTTGAAGGCGATGGCCAGGCCGTCGCCGATGTCGATGATGCCGGCATTTTCCTCGCCCGCGCCGACAAGGATTTTTTTTGATTTGGTCGGGAAGGTTTTGAGCAGCGGGCGGGTGTTCTTGTAGCTGCAATGCTCGCTCCACATCACCGAGAAAATGCCCAGTTCGGTATAACTCGGCTCGCGCCCGAGAATTTCTTTTACGTGGGCGTATTCCTCCGGTGTGAGGTTGTGTTTGGCAACCAGCTCTGGGGTGATGGCAGGTTCGGTCATGAAATTTTAAATGTCTTATCAAATCCAATCGGCCAGATAATTGTATATTCCTCGCCTGTAATTTCGCGGTGTGCCACCACTAGATTCTCAAACAAATCTCGTTTAGCCACGACTGGCCGAATCACATCGAAGGTTTGCTTTGGTTCATCAGTATGGACAAATATATTCATCTCACCTGAACCACAATCGTGGCCGTCAACTTCTGCAGAAGTGCCTAGCGCTTCGGTTAAATCATCTTCAAGTGCGATCATTTCATCGTAGTCAGCAATCGAGTTTGCAGGAAACTGTAAAACCAACTGATATTTCATTCGTCTTACGCCGCTTTGGCCACGGTTTTGTTTTTCAGCGCGGCGAAAATGCTTTCAAAAATCCATTTGCCGTCGTCGCTGCCGAGCGCCAGTTCGCAGGCGCGTTCGGGGTGCGGCATCAGGCCGGCCACGTTGCGGCGTTCGTTGCAGATGCCGGCAATGTTCTGGAGCGAACCGTTCGGATTCGACTTGTCGGTCAGGATTCCATTTGCGTCACAGTATTGCCACAAAATCTGGTTGCTGGCCTTGAGCTTCGCCAGGGTTTCCGCATCGGCAAAGTAGCAGCCTTCGCCGTGGGCGATGGGCACGCGGAGCAGTTTGTCCAACGGCGTTTTGCCGGTGAAAGGCGAGTCGGGCGTGACGGTCTTGAGAAAAACATGTTCGCAGTGGAACTGCAAATCGCGGTTGCGGACGAGCGCGCCGGGCAGCAGGCCGGCCTCGGTCAGCACCTGGAAACCGTTGCAAACCCCCAGCACCAGCCCGCCATTGTCGGCAAATTGCTTCACCGCCTGCATCACCGGGCTGAAACGCGCAATGGCGCCGCAACGGAGATAGTCACCGTAACTGAATCCGCCCGGCACGATGACCGCATCGGCGTCGCCAAGGGAATGTTCCTTGTGCCAGACGTAGCGCGCGGAATGGCCGAGCAGCCGGACGGCGTGAATGGCATCCTGGTCGCAGTTGCTGGCAGGGAACTGAAGGACAGCAAAATTCATTATTGATTTACGATTTACGATTTACGATTTACGCGCGAACCGCCGTGCGGCTCGTCAATGGTAAATCGCATATCGTAAATTCCATTATTCGATTTCCAGTTTATAGTCTTCGATGACGGGGTTGCTTAAAAAGCGGTGCGCCGCTTCATCGAGCACCTTGCGGGCGGCCTCCCGGTCCGTGCCTTCGAGTTCGATTTCGAGGTATTTGCCGACGTGGACGGCCTTGATGCCCTGGTGACCCATTTGTTCGAGGGCGACCTGGACGGTTTTGCCCTGGGGATCCACCACGGCTTTTTTGGGGGTGATGATGATTTTGGCTTTCATGCTCGCGCCGGGAAAGGTTGCGAAAAAACACCGCGCCGGGCGAGCAAATTTTGGGGCGGCGGACAAATTTCGATATGGACGTGACAAGAAGCGTTGAATTTGGGCGCCACTTGCGGCATGGTTTATCCTGTGAATAATTCGAATTTATCGGATGACGCGCCACCCTGCCACATGGGCACCGACCGCAAGGCGCCGGGCCCCTGCTCCATCGTCATTTTTGGCGCCAGCGGCGATTTGACCGCCCGCAAGCTGATCCCGGCCTTGTACCATCTCTACAAGGAAAAACAGATGCCGTCCGCGTTCCGGATCATCGGGTTCGCACGGCGGGAGAAAACGGATGCATCGTGGCGGGTCGAATTGCGCGCCGCGCTCGACCAGTTTTCCCGCACCAAGCCGGTGGACGAAAAGGTCTGGCAGGAATTTTCCGCCAATTTGTCCTATTGCCAGGGCGACCTCACCGATGTGGCCGCCTACCAAAAGTTGGAGGAGCGGCTGACCTCGTTCGGCAGCGGCCCGTTGCGGGAAAACCTGCTGTTTTATCTGGCCATTTCGCCGAGCCAGTTTGGCGAAGTGGTCGAGCAGGTTCATCGGGCCGGTTTGCTGAACAAGGACGGCGCCGGCTGGCAGCGTATCGTCGTCGAAAAGCCGTTCGGTCACGACCTCGCCTCCGCCCACGCCCTGAACCGGGAGCTGACGCGCTTCGCCAACGAACAGCAGGTCTGCCGCATCGACCATTACCTCGGCAAGGAAACGGTTCAGAACATTTTGATGTTCCGCTTCTCCAACTCCATTTTCGAGCGGCTCTGGAACCGCAACCTGATTGACCACGTGCAAATCACCGTCAGCGAAAAACTGGGCGTGGGCGGACGCGGCGGTTATTACGAGGAGGCCGGCGCGCTGCGCGACATGGTGCAGAATCACATGCTCCAGGTTCTGGCGCTCATTGCCATGGAGCCGCCCGTTTCGCTGGAAGCGGAGGCCATCCGTGATGAAAAGGTGAAGCTCCTCAAATCCATCCGCGAGCTGCGTCCCGAGGACATCGCGCGACAGGTGGTGCGCGGGCAATATTTTGCCGGCACGGTGGACGGCAAACCGGTGCCGGGTTACCGGCAGGAACCGAAGGTGAGGCCCGATTCCAACGTGGAAACCTACGTCGCCTTGAAGCTGTTTATTGACAACTGGCGCTGGTCCGGCGTGCCGTTTTATTTGCGCACCGGCAAATATCTGCCGCAGAGCGCGAGCGAGGTGCGCATTCAATTTCGCCCCACCCCCAACGTGCTGTTTGCCGCGCAATGCGGACAGAAACTCGAGCCCAACTCGATCACGCTCCGGCTCCAGCCGAACGAAGGGATTTCCCTGCACTTCAACGGCAAGGTGCCCGGCATGAGCCTCGGGGTGCGCCCCGTGCGGATGCACTTCAGCTATGACTCCGAATTCGGCGCCTACACGCCCGAAGCCTACGAACGGCTGCTGCTCGAAGCCATCGCCGGTGACGCCACGTTGTTCATCCGCCGCGACGAAGTGGAGACCGCGTGGAAGATCGTGGATTCCATCCGCGCCGGTTGGGACGGCCACCCGCTGACGAACCGCGAATTTTATGCCGCCGACACCTGGGGCCCGGTCGCCGCGGATGATTTGCTCGCGCAAGGCGGCCACGCGTGGCATGAACCGCAGGCGATAAAATAAAAAATAGAAGCTTGTTCATGTCCGAGCATAAAGCAACCATCCGTTGGAAATGCACGGGGCCCGATTTTCTCCAGGGCAGGTATTCGCGGGAACATGCCTGGACGTTTGATGGCGGGGTGGTCGTACCTGCTTCCGCATCGCCTTCGGTTGTGCCCGCTCCCTGGTCGAATCCGGCACACGTGGATCCCGAGGAGGCATTTGCTGCCTCCATTTCCAGCTGTCACATGCTCACATTCCTTTTTCTGGCCGGCAAACAGGGATATCAAATTGACAGTTATGACGACGAGGCGGTCGGCTTAATGACCAAAAGCGAAAAGGGTGTGCCTTGGATCAGCCGGGTGACGCTTAATCCGAAAATTGTTTACGGCGGCGCCAAGCAACCCGCACCCGCCGACGTGGAGCGTTTGCATCATCTGGCCCACGAGCAATGTTTCATCGCCAATTCGGTCAGAACGGAAGTGGTGGTTCATTTGGCAAATGGCCAGACCCCGGCGTAATCGGCAGGCCTGACGGAAGAAGGCGGTAAATTGAAGATTTGCTAAAATGATACCGGCAATCATCTGATGCAGCACGTCTCAATTCAGGACATAGCTGGACAATTTTAAAGGCTTTTTCACGGGTGTGGACACTTCTAAAAAAAATCTTAAAAATTTTAAAAAAAATCTTTGAACCATTTGCATTTTCATCCGTCTATGTCAGTATGTAGTGAGTAACGATTTCGCTGTTCGTTTAGGGTTGGCAGAGAGGTTTTGCTCGTGGCGCGGCTCGAACAGCGACCCCAAGTTGGTCGCGCCACCCTTCTGAGCGCCTCGGTGAAGGCGTATAAACCTCGTCACCGCGGGGGCCGGACGAAAGTCCGGCCTTTCGCCTTTCTAGGGATGGATTTCGCATTGATTGCCGGACAAAAAACGATTACGATCAGCGACGCATGAGACACCAGCTCGACTTCGAGAAACCGATCATCGAACTGCAAAACAAACTGGACGACCTGCGCGAGCACCCGGAAAAGCATTCGCTGGACGTCAGCTTTGAGGAGGAAATCCAGCTCATAGAAAAAAAGCTGGAGGAAACCCGGCGGCAGATTTTCTCGAATCTCAATGCGTGGCAACGCGTGCAGCTGGCCCGGCATCCCAAACGCCCTTACACGCTGGATTACCTTCAAAAAACCTTCTCCGATTTTCAGGAACTGCACGGCGACCGTCTTTTTGCCGAAGACCGCGCCATGGTTGGCGGCTTTGCCAAGCTGGGCGAACATCGCGTCGTCGTCATCGGCACCCAAAAAGGCCGGGATACCAAGGAAAACATTCTGCGCAATTTCGGTTCCGCCCACCCTGAAGGCTATCGCAAGGCGCTGCGCCTGATGCGATTGGCCAATAAATTTGGCCTGCCGATCATCACGCTCATCGATACCGCCGGCGCCTATCCCGGCGTCGGCGCGGAGGAACGCCACATCGCCGAGGCCATCGCCGTCAATCTTCGTGAGATGACCCTGTTCGAAGTGCCCATCATCGCCGCCGTCATCGGCGAAGGCGGCTCGGGCGGCGCGCTGGGCATTGGCGTGGCCGACCGCGTGTTGATCATGGAAAACGCCTATTACTCGGTCATCAGCCCCGAAGGGTGCGCCGCCATTCTTTGGGAAGACCGCGCCGCGGCGGCGAAGGCGGCTGAAGCGCTTAAGATCACCGCCAAGGATCTGTTGGAGCTCGGCCTCGTGGATGAAATTGTTCCCGAACCGCTGGGCGGAGCCCACAACGACAGCGCCGAAGCCGCCGCGTTTTTGAAAACCCACCTGCTCAAACACCTCGAGGAACTTGCGGCGATGCCGGTAACTGACCGGCTTAAAAAACGCTACGAGAAGTTCCGGTCCCACGGGCATTTCGCCGAAAACACCGAGCCCTCCCTCAACGGCGAGGTTCCCCAGGCTTCCGCCGCATAATTCCCAGTGCTCTATCCGTTCACCTTTCATCCGATTTTCAAGGAGCGCGTTTGGGGCGGACGCGAAATGGAGCGGCTTTACCAAAAGAAACTGCCCCCCGGCAGGCCGATCGGTGAATCATGGGAAATCAGCGACCGGCCCGGCGACGCCAGCGTCATCGCCAACGGTCCGCTGGCTGGAAAAGATTTGCGCTGGCTGATGGAAAATCATCGGGTCGAACTGCTCGGCCAGGCGAAACCGGCGGCGGAAAACCGGTTTCCGCTGCTCTGTAAAATCCTCGATGCGCGCGACAAGCTTTCGCTCCAGGTCCATCCGCCCGCCCCCAGGGCCGCCGAACTCAAAGGTGAGCCGAAGACCGAGATGTGGTTCATCGCCGACGCCGCGCCCGGCGCGGAACTCTACGTCGGGCTCCAACGCGGCATCACGCAGGCGGAATTCGAAAAAAAAATCCAAAGCGGTGAGGTGGCGGAATGTTTTCATCGGGTTCCGGTGCGCGCCGGCGATGCCATGTTTCTGCCCAGCGGCCGCGTCCATGCCATCGGCGCCGGCCTGGTCATTTTTGAAATTCAGCAGAATTCGGACACGACCTATCGCGTCTTCGACTGGAACCGCGTGGGCCTTGACGGCAAACCGCGGGAACTGCACGTCGCCCAATCGCTGGCCAGCATTGATTTCAACGACTTTGAACCGGCCCTGGTCCAAGGGCGGTTTGCCGGCAACGCAGTCAAAGTCCGGCCACTGGTGAATGATCCGCTGTTCAATGTCGAAACGGTGGAAATGAAACCGGGCGCCGGCATGAATTTGAAATCACGTCGGCTCCAAATTGTGGCAGCCGTACGCGGCTGGCTTGAAATTCAAAGCGGTGCGGTTTCCGTGAATTTGTCTGCCGGACAATTCTGCCTGATCCCGGCAAGCTTGGAGCAAACGGAAGTTTCGACGAAGTCAGACGGCACCTGGTTGCGGGTCGAGAGCTAATACAAGGCAGTTGCGGACGGCTTGTATCTCAATTCCCACTGACGTTGAAATTCCTGCCGCATTCGACGGCGAATTTTAATTTTTTGAATCAGATTCGCCGCAGCAAGAACATCGGCATACCTCGCCTGGATTGATTCGCGAAAGCTAATTTTTTGGGCTTCTTCCAATCTCTCGAGCCCATCGGCCACAATGTTGCTCTTCATACGCCGGCGTCAATTCAGCGACAAATCCTCGGGCAACTGTGAGAGGAGCTTGTTTTTCCAGCCACCCTTGCTCTTCAGGATTTTCGGCCAGAGCTGTTCGGGCGGCGTTTCGAAGACCAGCTCGATGGACGCCGGAAACGTGAGCCACGCCTTGCGTTTCATTTCGCTTTCGAGCTGGCCGGGCGACCAGCCGGCGTAACCGGCGAACATTTTGACTTTTTTCTCCAGGGAAAAGGATTCCCCAATCTCCACCAGTTCATCGAGGGAATGGCCGAGGCTTAAATTCGGAAAGATGTTCGCGTCGGGCATGAAATTGTCCGCGTGCAAAAAGCTGAGGGCGGTCGGCTGCACCGGCCCGCCGAGAAAGAGCGGCGATTCCCGGAGCAGGTCCGGCAGGTCGGCCACGAGCACTTCCCCCACCTTGTTGCCGGCCGTGCGGTTGAGCACCAGGCCAAAGGCCCCCTCGGCATTGTGATCGCAAATCAGCAGGACGGTGCGATGAAAAAACGACCCCTGCAAGGCGCCGCCGTCCAGCAGCAATTTGCCTTTGAGGAATTTTGCCGTTTCGCTCATATCCGCTGCTAATGTGCATCAGAAACAGGCATCTGGCAATGGCCGGAAGCGCCAGGCGCCCGGGAAACCCGCGTCCTGACGAAGCCGAGGCGGAAGATTTCAATTGTTCGACAGGCGAAGTTCCTGCTCTTTGCCCGAATTGACATCCTGGATGCGAACCGAAGTTTTCTCAATCCCCAGGCAGCGAATCGTCACATTGGTTCCGCCGACTTTCACCGGGTTCTGGTCATGGGCCATAAAGGAGCGGCCGTTGATGATGGCCATCGGCCGGCTTCCCCACATGATCCCATCGAGTTTGATGATGGTCGGGACCGTCACCGGTTTGTTGGTGCCATGGTAAACCATAGGACGAGCTGCGGTTGAATTAGTGGCCATTGACCTAGCCACCGGCATTTTGACGTCCCGAAGTTTGTCCACGTGGCCTTCTTCCAATTGTTCATCCTCGCCATATTTCATCCAATCCAGGACCTGATCGAAGCCATATCGTTTCTCCGCTTCAATGAACAAGTCAATCTGGCCGCGGGTGTAACGGTTTTCCAGAATGAATTTTTTCTGCGCTTCCTCCCCCTGCGAATCCATCAATAAATAGGCCGCCAGTTCGCAAAAGCCCTCCTCGGCATCCCGTCCCAATCTGGCTCTCCGTTCCTTGGGCACATTCTCGCCCACCCAGGCATGCGAATATTCGTGGGCGCTGGTCGCCTTCAGTTCGGCCAGCGGCAGTCCGGTCATCAGGCTCATTTTGTAGCGGGTAACCTGGTTCACGGTGTCGGGATGAATGCAGCCCAGCAGATTGGGACTTTCAAAATCGTTGCCCCCGGGGTTGTACATGGCGTCCACATCAATTCGATCAATGACGGTCACATCCACATTATCCGGGAATACCGTGAAACGGGAAAACAAACGGTCCAGGTCATCCTTGACCTGCGCGCTGATCCGTTCGGCGTCGCGCGCCTTCACCACTGCGGTCTTGCCATCGCGAGCGCACAGGAAACGTCCGTCCGGCAATTGGGTGCCGTCCTTGACCGGCAGGCCGCAGATGTAACAACTGGGCAGTTTGACGCAGTCGGCACAGACCTCTTTTTTTTCACCGGTGACCTTGTCGGTGACGAGATAAATCGTGTCGCCGTAAATCGGCCGGCCGCAAATGGCACAAAGGTCCGCCCGCGCCGGCAGTGGCAGACAAAAACAAGCCGTCAGAAGCAGGGCCCAAAGATATTTTCCGTGGTGTCGCATGGTTCACTATTGGCAAAACTTCCCGCAACGGAGCAATTGCCACGTTACCGGTTGCTTCAACCGACAGCACCTGCCACGCCAATTCAGCCCAAGGATTTGACCTTCTTGGCAATGGCCGCAGCGTCAATGCCGAAATGCGCCAGAAGTTCAGCCGCCTTGCCGGAACGCGGGAGCGACGTCACGGCGAGCTTGTGAACTTTGATCCCTTCCGCGCTGAGTTCGCCGGCAACCGCATCACCCAAGCCGCCTTCGCTGTAATGATCTTCAACCGTGATGACGGTGTTGCCGGTCTTTTGGGCGGCCGCCTTGATGACGTCCCTGGCCAGCGGTTTGAGGCTGTAAGCGTCAATTACCGTGACACCGATGCCCTCGGCTTTCAACGCGTCCGCGGCCTTGAGCGCCTCGTGCAGGGTCACACCGGCACCCACGATGGTAACCTTGTCCCCCGCGTTTTGACGCAACACTTTGGCGCCGCCGATGGGAAATTTTTCGTCGTTGCCGTAGATCACCGGCGTCTTGGGCCGCGAAGTGCGCAGAAAATGAATTCCTTTTGCCAGCGCCATTTCTTCGAGCAATTTCTCCGTGCTCACGGCGTCGCTCGGATACAACACCACACTGCCCACAATCGCGCGCATCATCGCAATGTCTTCCAGCGCCATTTGTGACGGGCCATCCTCGCCAATGCTCACCCCGACGTGGGAACCGACGAGCTTGAGGTTCGCCTGCGAAATGCCCGCGACGCGAATCTGGTCAAACGCGCGGGTGAAAAATGTGGCAAAGGTGGATGCGAACGGCACCTTGCCGCGCGCGCCAAAACCGGTGGCCACGCTCACCAGGTTTTGCTCAGCGATGTAACATTCCGTGGAGCGGTTCGGAAATTTGTTGAAAAACACTTCCGCATAGGTGGAATTCTTTGTGTCACCGTCCAACGCCACGATGCGCTGGTCGACTTCGCCAATCCGCGCGAGCGCGGTGCCATATGCTTCGCGGGTGGCGACCGAGTCGCCCAGTTTGTAATTGATGGGCGGGTAACTTGCGGGCGCGGCGTTGTTCGGCGCGGGAAGTTTGGCCGGCGCGGGTATCGGAACGCCGATGCCGGATTTCGCGGTGGGCTGGAGTTCCGCAATGGCCTTGGCCGCCTCTTCCTGGTTCAGCGGCTTGCCGTGCCAGCCTTCCTTGTCTTGCAAAAACGAAATGCCGGCCCCCTTGTAAGTTTTGGCGATGATACAAAGCGGCTGGTCGTTCAGGCCGACACCGCTGAGGACTTCCAGAATTTCCTCGATATCATGGCCATCAATGTCCTCGACGCGCCAGCCGAAAGCTTCAAAGCGTTTGCGATAGACGCCGATGTCGTGGCCAAAGGCCGTTGGCTCGCTTTGGCCCAGGCGGTTGGCGTCCACGAAGGCGATCAAATTGTTGAGCTTGTAAACGCCCGCGAGCGATGCCGCTTCCCAGACCTCGCCCTCGGCAATCTCGCCGTCGCCCGTCAGGACATAGGTGTTGTAATCCAGATTATCCAGGCGTGCGGCCAGCGCCAGGCCCACGCCAACACCCAGGCCCTGGCCCAGCGAACCGGTCGCCACGTCCACAAATGACAGGCGCGGCGTCGGATGGCCTTCGAGGTCGCTTCCAAACTGGCGGAGTTTCAACAATTCACTGGTGGGGAACAGGCCGGTTTCCGCCCAGGCGGCATACAGCAGCGGCGCGGCGTGGCCCTTGGAAAGAATAAAGCGATCGTTGTTGTAAAAGTGCGGATTTTTGGCGTCGTAACGCATATGGCCGAAGAACAGCGTGGCGACCACATCGGCCGCCGAGCAGCACGACGTCGGGTGACCGCTGCCGGCCGCGGTCGTGGCGGTGACCGAGTGAATCCGCAGCTGGTTGGCGATCCCCTTCAATAATTCGATGTCCGTTTCAATCATGGAAGCGGGAGATTAGAGCAATGAAAGCAAAAGCCAAGAATGAAAATCAAAAAAAGAGGCTGGCTAAGGCAGGACGTGACCGGGAATCGAGCAGGTGGGCGGCATGCCCACGGCATTGATGGCGTAGGTTCCACCGGCCGGACAAATCGGAAACAGGTTGTCCGGAAAATAGGGCAAAAGGTCCTGGGCCGCCGGAACCGCGCCGGTCGTTTTGTTGTTTTCAAGCGCCCATTCCTGTTTGGCCGCGTCAATTTGCCGGAGATTGCTGATGCAGGCATTGAGCAGGTTGGCGGCCGCGGCCGCGGTCGCGGGGGGCTCCGTTACGGGTTCAGGCGCAGGGGCGGCTTGTTGACTTTCCGTCTGTATTTGCTGCAACTGCTGCTGCTGCTGTTGCACGGCAGCATGTGCGGCCTCCAATTGCTGGGTCAACTTCTGGTTTTGTCCACGCAACTCGCTGCCGGCATTCTGAGATTGGGCCAGTTTTTGGGATAGACCCTGATTTTCCGCACGCAACCGGGCATTTTCCGCGCTCAAAGTGTTGACGCTGGAATTTTTGAGCTGATCCAAATCAGACTGCAACTGCACGACCCGCTGTTGTGATTCGCGCAAGGCGACCTGGATCGAGTCCTTTTGCCGATAGGCCAGAATGAGGAAAAATTCCGTGGCCAAAAGCGCCGCGACACACAACCAGAGAACCAGGTTTTTTTGTTTCATGGGCCAGCTTGTTTTCGCCCTTCCCCGTCCCGCCGTCAAACACGAAATGGTGCGCGTGGCGGGGGTCGAACCCACAACCTTCAGCTTCGGAGGCTGACGCTCTATCCAATTGAGCTACACGCGCAGGACCAACCCACAATACGCATCCGCGTTCCTTTCCTCAAATGGAATTTGCGGGGATTTCGAATGCCGCTTCTCAACCGCTCATTGGCCCCGCTTGATGGCTTCCAACAACGGACGATTCTTGTCCTTCCATTGCTCAAACCGCGCCTGTTGTTCCGGCGTCAACAGGGCGGTGATCTGGTCGTTGGCCTTGCTAAGGACCAGGATCACCTTCGGACGATATTCCTTTCGCAAGCCCTGCAACTGTTCGTGCGTGTCCGACAGAATGGCATGCAACTTCACCCGCTGATCGTCGTCCAGCCGGAGCCGCAACGTCAGATTGCGCTCCATGCGGGGCTGGACGGTTTCGGGGTGCAAAATAATCTCGCCCACCACCCGGCGGACCACCGCCCGCGTGCCGACCACACCGACCACCACGCCTGCCAGGAATACCAGCGCCACCAGCAACAATAATTTGAAGGTTTTCATAATCAGAATCCGTTTGGCGTCAAAAGCCATTGAGCCGAAATTTGCGACACCCCATCACTCAAACCGGGCACGCCTGCCGCCGTCAGCCCCCAATCCGCGGCCACGCCCGCGGCGATGATGGCCGCCGCCGCCCAGGCGAGCCGCGGGAACAACAAATTCAATTGATCAAAAATTGAAAATGGCCCCGGCAGCGCAGCCGGCTCTTCGCGGCGGATGGCGCGCAACACGTTCATTTCAAAAGCTTCGGACGGCGCGGGGGCGGGTTCATTTCGCGCCGCGGCAACAAGTTGTTTCCATTTTCGTTCGTTCATAATTTCATCAGTTTTTCCAGCGCCCGCTGCAATTTCGCCCGCGCCCGCATGGCCCGCACCCGCACCGCCACGCCCGACGCCCCAAGGGCCGCGCAGATATCCTTCACGCTGCGGCCCTCAATTTCCTGCATCGTGATGACGACACGGTCGGCGGGCGAAAGTTCGCGCAGGGCCAGGACCAGTATTTCCGCCGCCGCCCGGCCGTCCAGCTCGCTCTGTTCCTCGTCGCTGTGCAGCCAGTCCAGCGCATCCTTGCCAAGTTCAGGCAGGCCGATTTCATTTCGCCGCCACTTCTCCCGCCGCAAATGGTCCAGCGCCACGCGCACGGCGATCCGGGACAGCCAGTGTTCAAACGGGGCCCGGCCGTCGAATTGATCCAGTGCGCGCCACACCTTGACGAAGGTCTCCTGCGCCAGGTCTTCCACCCGGTGCGCATCGCGTTCATAACGGTGCAAAATGGCAAAGACCCGCGATTGATAACGCCGCACAACTTCGACGAAGTCGTCCGGCGCACCGCTGCGGATTCGCTCCAGCAATTCGGCATCGTCATTCACCGTTTAGTCGCCCGACGGCTCGCCCAGGCGCGCGATCGCACCGCCCACCAGGCTGTCGAGGCGCTGTTCAAAATCGGCGATTTTCCGGCGTTGCTCATCGGTCAGGATGGGCGCAATTTTGCCGTAAAGTTTCATGCGTTCAACCGCGAAATCGGCCTCGACACTGGCGACTTTGGCCGAAGCCGCGCGCACGGCGGCTTCGTTCGCATCACCGGCGTGAATGGCCTCCCGCAGATTCCGGCGCGCTTCGTGCAATTGGCCGAACAGCCCCGCCAGCGTGCCCTTGTCGGCAATCAAAACCGCTTTGATTTGGGCTTGCTGGTCGTCGGTCAGGTTCAGTTTTTTGGCGATGCGCTGGAGGATTTGCCCCGGCCCCGGCCCGGGTCCGGCTGCAGAGTCACTTGGGTTTTGCGCCAGCGCGCTGATTAATCCGCCCACGAGAATCGCGGCAGCCGTTGCCAGGGTCAGCAGTTTGTTCGTTTTCATACCGCAATTAGATACGCAAACGAACGAAGAAATGTTACATCCGATTCCTGGCGCAAAAGCAAAAGGGACGGCCGCGTGGCCGTCCCTGGGCAACCGATGTCCCCACAAATCAGGTTTGCGGTGGAGCCGCGGGCGCATTGGTGCCGCCGGGTCTTTCGCCCCCCGGAGGTGGACCGCCAGGACCACCAGGTCGACGATTGCGTTGAGTCATCTTTTGCCATTTTTCAAACTGATCCGGGGTCAGCACGGTCTTCATTTGGGCGGTGGTTTCCTCGCGAATGGATTGAATTTTCGGCCGGCGCTCTTCCGGCGCCAGGCTGGTGTCGTTGCGCAGGTCACGCATTTTTTGATTTTGCGTGTCCAGGATGGTTTTGACCTTCGCTTTTTGATCATCGGTCAGATTCAGCTGCTGGACGAGTTGGTCCAGGTTGGGGCCTCGCATGCCGGGCGGACGTTGACCGCCGGGCGGGCCTCCTGCCGGCGGAGCGGCAGCGGGCGTATTGGTGTCAGCCGCGCACAGCGCCGGACTCCACGCGAGTAAACTGCCGGCGACGAGTGCGGCAATAATCATCGATTTCGTTACTTTCATAATCATTTGTTCGTTTTTTATTTATTCCCGGTGCCGCCACCCTTTGTGGCGCAGCGGGATGTTTGGTCAGACGCGACCCAGGGCAAAAGGTTACAGCCGCCGCATCACCTTGGCCGCCGCCTGGACGGTGTTTTCGAGGTCCACCGTGCTGTGCGCCGCGGAAATGAAACCGGCCTCGAATTGCGATGGCGCCAGGTAAATGTCGGCTGCCAACATTCCGTGGAAATACCGTTTAAACCGTTCGCGATCGCTCTGCATTGCGTCGTCAAGGTTCCCGACCGGCCCGCCCGTGAAATAGGCGCAGAACATCGAACCGCAACGATTGAAAGTCACGGGCACCTTCGCCGATTTTGCGGCAGCCTTCATCCCGGTTTCGAGCTGCTCACCCAGTTCTTCGAGCCGGGCATAGGGACTTCCTGATTTTGGTCTTGCTCCAAGTTCCTCCAAAGCCGCAATCCCCGCCGCCATGGCCAGCGGATTGCCGCTCAAGGTGCCCGCCTGATAAACCGGTCCCAGTGGCGCAAGCAAATCCATGATGTCCGCCCGCCCCCCGAACGCGCCGACCGGCAGCCCGCCGCCGATGATTTTGCCGAGGCAGGTCAAATCCGGTTTGAGACCGAACCGCTCCTGAGCACCCCCGGGCGCGAGCCGGAAGCCCGTCATGACCTCATCAAAAATCAGCAAGGCCCCGCTCGTCCTCGTAATTTTGCTCAAAAACTCCAGGTACCCCGGTTGGGGCAGATATAATCCCGCATTACCCGGCACCGGTTCGACGATGATTCCGGCAATTTTATTTTTGTTCGCGGCAAACGCGGCCTTGACCGCTGCCACATCGTTGTAGGGCAGGACGATGGTATGTTGGGTGAATGCCGCCGGCACCCCCGCGCTGTCGGGATGACCAAACGTGAGCGCGCCACTGCCGGCTTTGACGAGCAGTGAATCCACGTGGCCGTGATAACATCCGTCGAATTTGATGATCTTGTCGCGTTTGGTAAACCCGCGCGCGAGGCGAATCGCCGACATGCACGCTTCCGTGCCGGAATTCGTCATGCGAACTTTTTGCACGCCCGGCACCAGCGAACAGATGAGTTTCGCCATCGTCACCTCCAAGGGATTCGGGATGCCGAAGCTGGTGCCGCGGTTAGCGGCGGCCTTGACCGCAGCGATGATTTTCGGATGCGCGTGGCCGAGAATCGCCGGTCCCCAAGTGCAGACATAATCAATCAGCTCGTTGCCGTCCACGTCCCAAACGTGCGCACCCCTCGCCCGATCGACGAAAAACGGCTGGCCGCCCACGGCGCGGAACGCTCGCACAGGCGAATTGACGCCGCCGGGAATATATTTCAACGCCTCGGCAAAAAGCGCTTTGGATTTAGCCCGTGAAATCATGTCCCAAAATAACAATGAACGCGCCTCGACACAAAGCCGAATGAAGGTTTCTTGACGGTTTTGCAAACAGGCCTAGAATTGTACAATCAAATCGGAAAATCGCTCAAAATGAAACGCCCGCTGTCTGGATTCGCTTTGATTCTCGGCGTGGGTTGCCTGTTCTTCTGGTCGGCACCGAGAACCGGGGCGTTCGCATTGCTAGGTCCATTTGCGTCATGGATGGAGACAACAAACGGGCTGCGCGAACCGGGTGACATTGGCGGGCCGATGGATATCGGGAGTGGTTATCGTTGGAACGTGCCCGTGGTGACTTATGGTTTTGACCAGTCCTTCCTTGATTATTTCGGAACGAACGGCGTGGCGGCGGTGGAAAGCGCCTTTCGGATCCTAAATGATTTGCCGCCGGCTTCGAGTCTCGAGCCGACCAATTATCCATTCCATTCGCAACGGATCAATTACGCAGCCCAGACCCAACGTCTTAACGATTTGAAATCTTATACACTCTTTTTGCTTTTGGAGCAGATGGGGTTGACGCAACCAACGCGCTATATCTATGTCTTGCGGGGCTGGAATCCGTCTCTTTTCAACTATGAATCTCCCTACGGCGAGTTTGCTGTCATTGTCGAAGGCAGTACAGAGCTTGGTAATTCGATGGATCCAAACAACAACGCTTTGAGTTTTATCATTGAGAGGAATTTCGACGCTGAAACTCTGAGTCCGAGCTTCTATGTAAACGGTACGGTATATGGCGGCCTGGTGAATTCCTATCTTGCGGGATCAAGCGGGGGATTCACTACGGGCGAAAATTACATCATTCCATTCGCTGCGGATCCCTATGCTGACATATATACTGCGGCGGCTGATATTCCTGAAAATCCGGGCGAATTCCGTACTGGATTGACTTACGATGATGTCGGCGGACTGCGCTATCTGCTCTCCACGAACAATGTGAATGACGAGACTTTGTTGCCGTCAGTACATCCCATCAGGCACGGATTCGCCGGCCGACGCGCCCACGCATTCGTGAATGGCGCCCGGCGTCCGGGTGTTGAAAAAATCACGTTCGTGCGGCAGCCGGTAAATGCGCTCACCGGCGCATTTCTGCCGATGACCAGCCAGTTCATCGACCATTATTTCACCAATGGCATTTTGAAACAGCAGCCGGTTGCGCGCGTGGTTTCACAGCCAGACTTTCTTTTTTTGGCTACGGACACGGGCGATGATGACATAAACTCGGGTGGATTGACGCGCACGGGCACGACCAATTGGATGAACAACGCCACCCTAAATGAAAACACCAATGGTGAAGGTCCGGGCGTAATTCAACCGCCGATAAAATTTAATTTTGGCCGCCTTGGACGACAGATGTTCAGCTACGTCGGGCTTTTTGGATTTTCCGACGAATCAGCCGAAGATTTATCTACCCCTTGGAGCACGTTTGACGGTTCCACCAATCCACCTATCAGCTATCCCGCGCCACAAACCGGAACCAATCGAATGATTTTCCGTATGTGGTTGAGCATGGGACCAAGTGAAAACAACACGTATTCTCCGCAGAATACTCATCATCGCTTCGAGTGGTCGCCAGTCAGTCAGGCCGGCACACCATTCGTTCTCCAAACTTCAACCAATTTGGCCGACTGGGTCACGCTTTTTTCGGTCACGAACAACGGCAGCATCAGCTCTTATTTCGTCAATAATCCCGCAAGCGTAAGCCGCTTTTATCGTCTCATCCCTCAATGACCATTTTAGCGGTTCTGCCAAACGCTTCCGGTAACGAGCCCACTAACCAAGAGTCAGCCGGAACGGCGAGCACTTTTGCGCGCCCAGCAGCTAGTCGGTTTCCGGCGATTCCGGGATTGCGCTGGCAACCTCTCCGTCAATAAGCTTCCAAACCATGAACGCCAGATTCCAGACCCGCCGTGATTTCATCAAGACCACCACCCTCGCCGCCGCCGCCATGCCGTTAGTCGGGACTCTGACTCCGCGCGCCTTCGCGGGCGGGCCGGACAAAAAGCTCGGCGTGGCCCTGGTCGGCCTCGGCAGCCTCAGCACCCGCCAGATTGCCCCCGCCTTGCAAAAAACAAAATATTGCCGCCTCGCCGGCATCGTCACCGGCACGCCCGACAAGGCCGAAAAGTGGAAGGCGCAATATAACCTTCCCGACCGGAGCATTTACAACTACGACACGATGGAGAAAATGGCCGACAACCCGGACATCGACATCGTTTACGTCGTCACGCCCAATGCGCTCCACGCCGAACACACGATCAAGGCGGCCAATGCCGGCAAGCATGTGCTCTGTGAAAAGCCGATGGAAGTGTCGGCGGAAAAATGCCAGCAGATGATTGACGCGTGCAAAAAGGCCGGCCGCCAGCTCGCCATCGGCTATCGCTGCCGGTTTGATCCGCACCATCGCGAGTGCATCCGGCTGGCGCGGGAAAAGGTGTTTGGCGATTTGCGCATCATGGAGGCCTGTTTCGACATCCACCTGGACCAGCCGCCCAGCGCCTGGCGGTTTCACAAGGACTTGTCCGGGGGCGGCTGCCTCATGGACGTGGGCATTTATGCGTTGCAAGCCACCCGGTTCATCACTGGCGAGGAACCAGTCGTCGTCTCCGGGATTGAAACCAAGACCGACCCGGTGAAATTCAAGGAAGTGGATGAATCCATGATCTGGCAGGCCCGGTTCCCCAGCGGCGTGGTTGCCTATTGCAGCACGAGCTATAATTCCGGGCTCTTTGGCCGTTACACCGCCAAAGCGGACAAGGGCTGGTTCGAAATGCATCCGGCCTTTTACTACGACGGCAACCGCGGCCGGCGCAGTGACGGCCAGGAAATTCGATATCCCGAGGTGGATGCGCTCGGGCAATATTACCAGTTTGCCGCCGAGATGGACGACTTTGCGCAATGCATCATGAACGGCCAGCCGACCCGGGTGCCCGGCGAGGAAGGCCTGCGCGACGTGAAAATCATGATGGCCATCTACGAATCCGCCCGCACCGGCAAAACGGTGAGCCTGGTTTGATTTATTTCCGGATAAATGTTTCCGCCAAAGCGCCCTTTTCGGTGCGGATGACCGTGCCGGGATTGATGTCATGCCGCGTGAACCAGCCGTCCTTGACCTCCAAAACATATTGGATGTTGTCCACCGCGGCCACGACCGGGTTGGTGTCGTTCTTTTCGAGGTGATGGATTTCCGCGATGACGCCGTCGGGGCCGATGTAGGCGGCGGAAATCGATTCCGGACAATTTTTCATCCAGAATGACGCGCGCTGGGGGACGGGCAGGACGAAAATCATGGCGTCGGTCTCCAGGATGTTGGTGCGGAACATCATGCCGGTCATTTCCTGTTCCATCGTCAACGCCATCTCGGCGTCCAAGGTCTCCGCGCCGAGATAAAGTTTCATCGTGGGCAGCTTCGCCTGGGCCTGGGTCGGCAGCCGGTCGTCAACGGTGGGCGGCGGAGCCACGGTTTCGGTTTTCTGGCAACCAGCCAATAGCGAACCGGCCAACAGCAGACTCGCGAATAATGTCGCACTTCTCATGCGCATAACTTGTCAGATGCAGCGGCAATGTTCAACCCGTCAGAATCAGGCTTCGGAACATTTGATTGGTTACGGCTCCGGGCTGGGTGGCCCGATGAGTGGCAGGGCCGACAGCAGATCAAAAATGGTGACGCGCAGGTCAACGGATTCGCGCACGTTCGCCCCCGGGGTGACCACGGAAGCCCACATCAGCACGTCCGAGGTGCGCGGATCGACTATGGCAATAGTATGTTCAATGGTGGCCGGACAACCCAGCGCGGTCGTTGCGTCGGATGCGTTTGTCCCGGCCAAGCCTCCATCGAATGCCGTTGCATCGGCCACGGGGGCGACCGCCGGCGCAACCGTCCAGTTCCAAAGCAGACGTTTCCACCGGCCGGCGGGAGTTTCCACCAACACCGTCGAGTCCACCAACACCAGCGCATCGGCCTGGGTCACGCCCAGTTTATGCTGCAACTGCAGCAGGGGGGCCTTCAGCTTGTACCTGAAAGGCTGGTCTAGGGTTCCCGCGCGGGCCGCCGCGCGGGCATTTTGGGTCAGCCACCAGAACTCGACACGCACTTCATCCAGCAGTTGGAGGGTTTCGGCATCGAATGCCGCCAGGTCGTCTTCACAACACAAGGCCTGCGCGTTGCCGACCACTTGATAGCCTCGATTGGTAATGGTCGAGGCGAGGACGGCGGCGGTTTCCTGGCCGGCAGCGTTGGCCATCTGCGTCAATTCGCTGCGCGTCAGGTCGCTGTAAGCATAGGCCGAGGTCGTAAACCAGATGGGCACGATCGCCAGGCGTTGAAAGTCCTTCGGATTCGCTTTCAAAGACCCGCTGCACATGGCCGTGATCTGCAACCGGCCGGTCGGCGCGGCGCAACCTGCGGCCAGCACCATGACCGTTCCCAGCGTCAGCAAGTTCAGGTGGCGAGACAATTTCATGCGGGGGTTTTTCGGGCCGGCACTCTACAGGGATGGTGGTTGAAAGTTAATGCGCCAAAGGGTGTCGCTCCCGTCGCCCATCAACCATAACGCGCCTTCACCCGCGGCCATGTATCCGTACTGGCTGGTGTGCAAGCGCACCTTCTCGACCATCTGCCCGGTGGTTACATTGATCCGGGCAACATATTCCGGAGTCGCGACCCAGACCGAGCCTCCGCCCAAGGCAAAACGACCATCGAACCAGAGCTTGAACACTTTCGTCACCTGATGACTGCCGCGATCGACCACGATCAGCGCATTCGCGACGCCCAAGGGCAACCGCGCCTGCTTGGAAATCCAAACGCCACCCTCGCCGGCAGCCAATTCACCGATGGGTATGCCCGTCCCCAACGGCACCTTTGCCACGACTTGATTGGATTCCGGATCAATCTGAAAGATGACGTTCTTCTCCCAACTGAGAACCCACACCGCCCCCTCGCCCACGGTCAACACCATGGGACTTTTGTCCACGTCAATCGTGGCGGTCAGCTTGGCCGTCCGCGGGTCAATCCGCGACACCGTCCCCTGCTTGAAATTTGTTGCCCAGACACTTCCCGCGCCGACCGCCACGCTTTCGCACTTGACCGGAATCCGTGTGACGAGCCCGCCGGTTTGCGGGTCAAGCTTTAGTAGTTTGGAGCCCACCGGAACCCACACCCCTCCTTCGCCGGCGGCGATCGAAGACGAACCACGAACCTTGGGAAAGACCGCCAGCAACCGGTTCGACTTCGGATCGATCTTGAGCAGCCGGCCGCCTTGCAAAACCCAGACCGCGCCTTCCCCGACCGCCACTTTTGCCACGCCCGAACCCAGGTGAATCGCCGCATCCGGCCGGGGTCGCGTAGGAACCACAGGTTCCTTGGGTGCATGGGGTGGTGGGGGCCCAATCGTTATCGTTTGGTCAGACAGCCCGGCACAACCGGCCAAAAGCGCCGCCGCCAGCAGGAACAGGACGAGTTTTACCGGCATCACGCCTTGACCTTGCGGAAAAGAACGACTCTTTTCAATCAAACGTTGCAACTGGCGCACGCCAGCGGGTTCACCCCGTGACCGCGCTTGCGCGGACTTCAGTCACCCACTAATGTCTCTTTGGTGTGCGCCCGTAGCTCAGTTGGATAGAGCATCTGCCTTCTAAGCAGAGGGTCCCGCGTTCGAATCGCGGCGGGCGCGCCATTATTTAAATAGTTTTTGCGTCTCCGCATCCGACGAAGCAGCCGAGCATTACCAATCGCATCACCAGCGCGGGAAAGAATCGCTGCCGGTCAATTAAGGCGAAACTCCGGTCTTAAGCGGTTTAAATGTGCGGCGGGAGTGAATTTTATGCTCTACTTCGTGAATGTATGTTGCCGCAGCTTGCTGCTTCTTTATGGCAGCGTGGCGCGCGCGAATGGCCTCATGCCGGTCAGGTTCCGAAACCTTCAGATCACAGCCGAGGGCCAAATCCAACATCGATTGTTGATTTGCGGAAAGTTCGGAATCCGGGTGCGCTGACATAAATTTTCCTCAAGGGGCAGCCGGGACGGGAGCTGGTAAAACCGTTGGCGCGTCCCCGCGCGGGGCGTCGAGGTTCAACGCAATGTCCAAGGTGTTGGCGGCCTGGTCTCGTGCTGTCAAAGGTTGCAATCCAAACCGTTTCTCAAGGGTGGCCAGGATTGAAGTGTGGTCAAAAATCGTCGTTTCATCCTGCGGATCATTTCCAATGAGTGTCCCCTTTTGGGTAAATGCGGAAATTACAATGGCTGGCACGCGCAGGCCATAAAGGTTAAAGGCGAAAGGGTTGGCCTGGTTTGCATATGTGGAATCATCGCCGGTGGGAACCGCCGCCGGCGGAGGCACGTGATCATAGAACCCGCCATGTTCATCAAAAGTGATGATCAACATGGTGTCCTGCCAATAATTGGAATTGCGCAAGGTTTCATAAACCATTTTGACCAGTTCATCCCCTTGCCTGATGTCATTCAGTGGATGCATGGAATTGCCATTAACATAATTACCGCCCACGTCATACTGCGGTTCAATGAAGGTGTATTCGGGCAGTGCGCCATCCTGCACGTCTTGCGTGAAGAATTTCATTTCACGGAAATGTCTCGTGAACGGATCAATATAGGCAAATCGAAGACTGTCAATGCCCGCGGTCTGCGGCAGGCCGTCATGATAAATGCGCCAGTCCTTGCCGGCACTGGACAAGGCTTCGTAGATGGTGCCATTTTTGAATGAGTAACCTCGGACGATTTCCGGCGTGTCGGGGCTGTCCGTAAGCCCTCCCGAAGTTGCGGCATGGACGAAGAAGCGATTGGGCCAGGTTGGGCCAGGCAGTCCCGAGTGCCAGAAATTAAACAAGGCAAATTCCTGTGCCAAAGTTGAGATGTGGGGAACCTGACCTGGAGCAAAACATTCCATCACCCGGTAGCCTTCGCTGGCAGCCTTTGATTTCGGATCGTTAGCCGCATGGTTTCCACAATAGAGAAACCCATTCATGGGAGCGGGATTGACCGGAGGATTTGAGCAGAGCTTTTCAGTTGGATCGGGACCGTAAAGCTGCTCTTGCACATCACAAAACTCATGCGGCGGATCAAATGGCATCACGAAGCCGGCGGTTGCGGAGACCGGAACCGGCGGTTGCAGCCTGGTCAGCGGATCGGGATAATTTGAGTATTCACCATCGACGAGACCATGCACGCCGGGGTTAATTGTTTTCAGGTAGCCTAAAAGGTGGTCAAAAGACCGGTTTTCAAGCATCAAAACAACAAAGCGTTGAATTTTTTGAAAGTTTGCAGTCATAGCCGGCCCCCAATAACGGGCATGCGCCGTTTTACACTTACAATGGCGCTGGTTCAAGCCAATCGGGAATTAATTTTGCCAGGAGTAAACTCGCGTCGTCCGTCTTGAAAACGAGCCAGCAGCTGGAATGGCGCGCTTAAACCGGCGGTGGTAAATTTGCCAATAAAATAGTTTTTGCAGCCTCAGCCGATCATCTGCCTTTAATGCTCGCTGCGGCACTGTTCGTCTTCTTTCATAACTTGGAACTTCCAAGGATTCCTTAATCAAACGGGCTGAAACCCAGGAAATACAGGATGTCTTGCCGCTAGGACGGGGAGAATTGCACCTGGCGCGGGGCGGAAACCATTGAACAGGATTGGCATCACCTTTGGCACCCGTCCACCAGCGTCAGCATTCAAAACCGCAGCTTCGATCCGGTCTGGTCGTTCATCTTCTCCATTTGCGATTTGGGGTTTCTGATTTACGATCCTCCCGCCATGCTGAAGCTGGAACAACTTGCTGAACTGTTGGAGAACCATCGCGCCGCCGCGTCCGAGCGCGTGAAAGATTTTTCCGTCGGCGGCCGGCCGTTCGCCTTCCATTCCCAGCCGGCCATCATGGGCGTCGTCAATCTTTCGCCCGATTCCTGGTATCGCGAAAGCGTCTGCCTCACGGCGGAGGCGGCGGTCCAACGCGGCAAGGTTTTGCGTGAGCAGGGCGCGGACATCGTGGACCTCGGCGCGGAATCCACGCTGGCCCACGCCGCACGCGTGGAGGATGCGGCGCAAAACAGCAAATTGATTCCCGTCATCAAGGAGTTGCGGCAGGCGGGCATTTTGGTTTCAGTCGAAACGTATTCCCCCGCCGTCACCCGCGCCTGCCTCGCCGCCGGAGCGAATATTCTAAATCTCACCGGCACGGAAGGCAGCGACGAATTGTACCGCCTGGTGGCCGCGCACGACGCCGCCGTGATCCTCTGTCATGTGCAGGGTAAAAACGTCCGCGAAGTCGGCGACTTTGACTTCAGCGCCGACCCGGTGGAAAAGATGCGCGTGCACTTCGCCCGGCAGATTGAAATTGCGCAGCGCAACGGGGTGGAGAAAATCTTCATCGATCCCGGCCTGGGATTTTACTACCGCAACCTGCAGGACAGCGCGGTGCGCGTGCGGCATCAGATGACGGTTTTCCTGAACTCGTTCCGGCTGCGCACGCTCGGGTTTCCCATCTGCCACGCCCTGCCCCACGCATTTGAATTTTTCGGCGACGAGGTCCGCTGTGCCGAGCCGTTTTTTGCCGTGCTGGCGGCGCTGGGCCAGACCAATTTGTTCCGCACCCACGAAGTCCCACGCATCAAAGCGGTGCTGGACACGCTGAAGGTATTTTAATAATGTAGGAGCCGAGGTAATGAGGCCCGGTTTTCAGCAGGTATGAACCTCCTGACGTCGGCTCCTACACAGAAAAACGCCTTCCTCTTCGGAGGACGCAATCCACTGTCCGCAGACGGCCAAGCCATGACGGGCCAGGATCTGGCGAACCCGCTCCGGCGTGTAGCGGTACGAAAAGAAAAGCCGGAAGGTTTCGCCGGCGCGAAAATTAAACACGACGTTATCCACCTCAATGCGGCACCGGCGCGCGAAATGGAAATCCGCCACGACCCGCTTCAATCCCACAGCGCCGGCCGCAACCGTAAATCGCAACCCGCCATCGCCGCGCCCGACCCCGAGGTCGAGCAGGAAGGTCAGCAGCCAGTCGCGCGTAAGTGGATTGTCGTATTGCGGCAGGATTTTTTTCATCCCGGCGGCATAATTTTTGCCCGGGGCGAGATTCGCGCTGAACAGCAGATAATCCTTCGGCCGAACGAGCGACGCGAGCTTCGGCAGGATGCGTTGCGGCTCGAAGTTGGGGATCATGCCGAAAAAAGTGACGATGCGTGATGCGTGATGCGTGATGCGTGAATCCAAAACAACAGGCAAATCGTGTGCCGTCGCCAGGTCACCAACAAACGGAAAACAATTTTTCTCCGGCACGACGGCCAGGGCAGCCTGGCGGGCAACCAAAACCATGGCCGTGCTCACGTCGCACGGAGTGTAAAAAACTTCCCGGCCGCGGGTTTTCAGCAATTTCAGCAGTCGCGTGTCCTTCTGGCCGCCGCCGCAACCGAGGCCGATCACATGAACGCGCGGTGATTTGATCCTGGCCGCCGCGGCCTGGAAACCCTGTTCATACACCGTCTGGCAATCCACGTCGGTGCGCGTTGGCGAACAGGCCTGATGCAACACCAGCCATTTCTGGGTCTGCTTGACGCTGTCGTAATGAAACTTGTGGTTCACCCGCCGCGTGCGGAGCGAGGCGAGCAGATCGCGCCGGACATTTTCCGGAAACTGGCTGGCATGAATCCTGACGCTGGCAACCGAGGACATGTGTCTTTACTTTTGTGGAAATTTTACGTACAGCAGCCAATAAACCACCACGCCGGTCACGGAAACGTACATCCACAGCGGCCACGTCCAGCGGGCAAGCTTTTTGTGCGCCTCAAAGTTCTGCCACCGTGCCCGGTTCAAGGTCACTAAAATCAGCGGCACAATCACGACCGCCAAGACGGTGTGCGTGAGCAGGATCACGAGATAATACGGGCGAAACCATTGCGGTTCCAGGAACCGGGTCGGCCCGCGATGCAACACCACGCCGAGCCAGGTATGATAGGTGAGGTAGCAAACCAGGAAGACGACCGACGCGGCAAACGCCGCAATCATGCAGTTGCGGTGGGCGATTTTGTTTTTAAGCCGGATAAAAATGTACCCGGCGGTCAGGAACACCGCGCTGAGACCGTTGAGCGAGGCGTTGACGGCCGGCAGGTCGAGAACGGTCATTTCTCGTGTTCGAGTTGGGTTACCGTGGCCAGAATGCGCGGCTGGACGTTCGTCCAATCCACGCCGTCGCCCTCGGTTTCAAACGTGCCGCGCAATCGCGCCTGCTTGTCCACAACGACAAAAATCGTGCTGTGAATGAACAGGTCGGCCGGATTCTTCTGATCCTCGGGTTTCACCGGCACGGCGGTGAGTTTCAGGCTGTTGGCCGCTAGCTTGCCGATTTCCAATTTCGCACCGGTGAGAAACAGCCAGCGATTGAAATCGGCGCCGAAACGTTCGGCATATCTTTTAATAACCGGCGGCGTGTCAAAATCGGGGTCGGTGGTCAGCGTCACGAGCCGGGCCCCGCTGGCGGACGGCAGGGCCGCCTGGAGCAGTGACATTTCCCTGGTCATGATGGGACACGACCCGGCGCAGCGGGTGAAAATGATGTCGGCGACCCAGACATGATTGCTCAAGCCGGCGAGCGTTGCGGCCCGGCCCTCCTGATCCAGGAGCGCGAAATCGGCCACCGGGCCGATTACCGGCAATGGGGGTTGTCGGTGAATGCTCTTCAATTCCATCAGCGAAAGCGCATACGCCATGCAAAGCATCACCAGGACCAAGAGGAGCCCAATCCAGAGCGTCCGGGGCAATTGTTGAGGGACATCAGCCATACCAGGACCAAATAAACCACACTGCGCCGCAAAAGGTAAGCGGATTTTCAGCCCCCGGCGGCGAGTTGCTATTCGAAACTTTGCGACGTTGCACCGCCCGTCTTGGACTTGAACCATTGGTCGAAGTCCGCCGGGCTTTGCACGATCAAGAAGCCGCCGGCCATGCTGGCGTGGCCGTTGCCGCAGAGCTGCGCGCATTCAATCTGGTACCGGCCGACTTTCGTCGGCGTGAAGCTGCAGGGGATGCGCAGGCCGGGGATGGCGTCCTGCGTGATGCGCATGGCCACGAGCTTGAGCGAGTGAATCACATCCTTGGAACTCAAATAAATCAGCACCGGCTTGTTGACGGGCACGTGAATCTCATTCAACACCACCACGTCGTCCTTGCCCGCGGGGTCGGCGGGATCCACGCCGAAGGTGTTGTCGCTGGAGACGAACTTCATGGATTGCGCGCCGAATTTGCCGTCCGGACCGGGATAGCGGGCGTTCCAGGCGAATTGCTGTGCGACGATCTGGATGACGGTGGCGTCCTCGGGCCGGGGAAATTGCTGGACGTTTTTGGCCCAGAGCGGCACGGCGATGCCGATCAGCAGCACGGCTTCGATGACGACCACGGCGAGCTCGGTATATTTAGGAATGGGGCTCTTGGACCCTTCGGGGTCGGCCTTCGGGTTACGCGCCGCGTTGAAACGCCAGAGGACGTAGCCGAAATAAATGATCCAGCCGACGAACAGCACGAGCATCAGCCAGTGGACATAGACCATGAGATCGTCCACGGCCTTGCCGTTGGACGAGGCGAGTTCCGGCAGACCCAGAACATTGTGGGCGAACCAATCGTTCATACGTCAGTCGGCGGTGGTGAATCCTTCCCGGCGGCCTCGTCCTTGCGGATGATGTGGACGAAAAACACGAGGGCGCACGTCAACACGGTGAGCAACACCCCAAGCAGGGTGAGGATGCCCAGGTTCATGCCGTCCACGAGCGGGGACTGAATCTGGCTGTTGCTGCTGCCGCACGCGGCGCAGGCGAAGAGCGGGGACGGCGCGCCGGCGGCCAGCAGCGCCGCCAGGAGGATTTTTCGCAGTAATTTCATAGGTAGCTCACCTTTTTCAGTTTCCTCAAAAAATAGACGCCATAGACAATGACCAGCAGGCCGGCGACGATGCCCCCGACGCCGAAACCCGGCCGGTCCGAGTTGAACGCCCAGGCCGCAGACCCGAACGACAGCGCCGTCAGCAGCGTCACGAAAATCAGATGGAACGCTTTCAGGGACATATCAGTGAAAAACCGTGCCGGCCGGGAAATCGCCCGTGGCCCAGACCGTGAGCCCCATCAGACCGGCGAAAAAAATCACCGTGAAACCGAGCACGGTATAGACCATTTTTTTCTCGGACAACAGGTGCATCAGAAAACCGGCGACGATAAAGGCGTTGACGATGGCGATGGCGAGGATCATCGCGACCTTCGCCGCCCAGCCGTAGTGCGGCAAATAGGACGCATAAATCATCAGCGACGTGGTGCAGATGATGGCGAGGAACACCAGGGCGCAGCGACGGATGGAGGTCTTCAAATCAGTTGAATGGGCTTCACTCATAAGCAGTCAGGTTAAATAAAGCACAGGAAACAGAAAAATCCAGACCAGGTCCACGAAATGCCAGAACAGGCCGGAGACTTCGATGCGGTTGGTGAACTGTTCGGGATTTTTGCGGTACATCCGGCTGCCGGGTCCCCACAGGTAGCCGATGACGATGCTGCCGGCAAAAATGTGCAGCGCGTGCAGGCCGGTCAGCGTGAAGTAAATCGCCAGGTAGGTGTGGTGCCACGGGCCGTAGTTCTCCATCTTCTTGATCAGCGACCGCTCGATCTTGATTTCGTCACGCGGGATGTTTTTCTGCGCGCGCAAATCGTAGAGATCCTTCTCGTCGCTCACGTAGCGGCCTTCGATGACCACCTCCCGGTCATTTTGCGAGACGAGGTGGCCGTCGGCGATGCGGCCGTCGGTCAGCTGGATTTCGTAGTGGATCCATTTGTCGTGGTACTCGTACATTTTCACGCAGAGGAACGACAGCGCCAGCAGCAGCGTGCAGGCGTGGAAGAATTTGAATTTGCCAAACTGCCCGGTCTTGCACGCAACCCAGGCCAGCAGCGTCGTGATGGCGGAGAGCGCGAGGATGAGCGTGTTGATGGTGCCGAGCGTGACGTTGAGCCAGCCATGCGGCCAGTAGCCGTCCGGCGCGCCGACGCGCAGCAGCACGTAGGCGGAAAACAAGCCGCCAAAGAGCATCACCTCGGACGCGAGGAACAACCAGATGCCGAGCTTGGCGTTGTAAAGACCGGTGTCCGGCCGGGCTTGGATGGTGTAGGGAATATCCATGAAAAATAATCAATGCGCGGCGGGCACGGGTGAAATCCGGGGTGCAGCCGCCGGGGCGTCCGGCTCGTTTTGCGGCGTGAAATCGGTGGCATGCCCGGGCTGGCTGTATTCGTAAGGCCCGCGCACGATGTGCGGCTCGTGGGCAAAATTTCCGTGCGGCGGCGGCGTGGGCGTCTGCCAGTCAAGCGTGGTCGCGTCCCACGGATTGTCGTTCTTCACCTTCTCGCCGTGGCCGATGCTCCAGAACAGATTCACGATGAAGGGAATCTGGGCGAGGCCCAGCGCAACGGCCGCCCAGAGAATCCAGGTGTTCAGTTCCATCACCGTGCCGGGCAGCGCGTCGATGGCGTTTGGCACGCGGGCAGCGGAATAATTCACCGCGCCATCGCTCATGCGGCGCAACATGCCCTTGATGCCCTGCGCGAACATCGGCATGAACACGAGGTTCATGAAAACGAGCGAACCCCAGAAATGAACGCGGCCCCAGAATTCATTCATCATCCGCCCGGTCATTTTGGGGAACCAGAAATACACCCCGGCGAACAGCGCGAAAATGGTTCCCGGCGCGACGACGTAATGGAAATGCGCGATGATGTAATAGGTGTCGTGCAGATACAAATCGCTCGCCGCCAGGCCGAGCGGCAGGCCGGTGAGACCGCCGATGCCGAACATCGGCAAAAATCCGAGCACGAACAGCATCGGCGTGTTGATGCGGATGGAACCGCCCCAGAGCGAAAGGAACAGGCAGGTCAAAATGATGACGGAGGGAATCGAAATGATCATCGTCGTCGCCTGGAAGAACGTGGCGATTTTCTGGCCCATGCCGGTCAGATACATGTGGTGCGCCCAGACGATGAAGGACAGGAAGCCGACAAACAGCACGGCATACACCAGCGATTTGTAACCCCACAACGGCTTGCGCGTGTTGTTGGCGATGACCTCGGCGACAATGCCCATCGCCGGCAAAATCAAAACATAGACCTCCGGATGGCCGAGGAACCAGAACAGATGCTGCCACAGGAGCGGGCTGCCGCCGCCGCTGATGTTGGCCAGATGGCCGCCGATGGCGAGGCCCGTCGGCAAAAAGAAGCTCGTGTGCGCGAGGTTGTCCATCAATTGCATCACCCCGGCGGCTTCGAGCGGCGGGAAGGCCAGCAACAAAATGAACGCCGTCACCAATTGCGCCCAGACGAAAAACGGCAGACGCATCCACGTCATCCCCGGCGCCCGCAGCTGGATGATGGTGGCGATGAAGTTCACCGCGCCCAGCAGCGACGACGTGATGAGCAGCACCATGCCAATGAGCCAGAACGCCTGGCCGTTGGTCGGAATGGTCGTGGCCAGCGGCGAGTAGGAGGTCCAGCCCGCCTGGGCCGCGCCGCCCGGAATGAAAAAGCTCACCAGCATCACCACGCCGCCGAAGAAAAACGCGTGATAGCTCGCCATGTTGATGCGCGGAAACGCCATGTCCGGCGCCCCAATCATCAGCGGCACGACATAGTTGCCGAACGCGGCGAACGCCAGCGGCACCACGCCCAGAAACACCATGATCGTCCCGTGCATCGCGCCGAACGAATTATAAAGGTCGGGGGAAATCGCCCCGCCGGCCGCCATTTGGCCGAGGACTTTTTCCAGCAAGGGACCGAGGAACGGCACCGGCTGGCCCGGATGCGCAATCTGCCAGCGCATCAGCAACATGAGGAAGAATCCGAACAGCATGAAGCCCAGCGCCGTCAGGCCGTACTGGATGCCGATGATTTTGTGATCGCTTGAAAAAATGCAACCGCGCCAGAAACCCGGATCGTGATGTTCAGCCTGCCCGTGCGCTTCGTGGCCATGCCCGGCATCAGACTCGCGGTACGGCGGAAAATTGTGGACGAGTTCACTCATGTTACTTGATTTTGTCCCAAACCATCACCGCCAGCAGCAGCGGCAGATAAATGATGGACGCCAGAAACAACTGCCGGGCGCGCGTCAGCGTCAGGTCGGCTCGCGCGTGGCGGAGCTGCCGGGAAAACTGGATGGCGCACCATAAATAACCTGCGCCCAGGACCAGCGCGCCGACGAGATAATAGGTTCCGGCCATGTTGAACAACACCGGGAAGAGGCTGACGATCAACAGTGCCAGCGTGTGGCTGACGGCCTGTTGCCCGGTGCGCAGGCCATCCGGGTCCACGACCGACAGCATTTTAAATCCGGCCTTCGCATATTCATCACGGTAAATCCAGGCGATGGCCATGAAATGCGGAATCTGCCAGAATGCCATGATGGCAAACAGCGCCCAGCCTTCCCCGCTCAATTCCCCGCGGGCGGCCGTCCAGCCCATCATCGGCGGCAGCGCGCCCGGCACCGCGCCGATGGCCGTGTTCAACCAGGTCACGCGCTTCAGGGGCGTGTAAATGAACAGGTAACTGACAAACGTGACCGCGCCGATGACGCTGGTGAGCAAATTCACCGCCAGCGCCAGATAAATCAGACCCAGCGTCGCGCACACCCCGCCAAAAATCATCACCGTTGCCGGCTGCAAACGACCGGAGGGCAGCGGCCGGTTTTGCGTGCGGCGCATCCTGGCATCGTATTCGCGTTCGAGCAGCTGGTTCAACGCCGACGCGCCCGAGGCAACCAGCGCCGTGCCCGCCAGCAGGTGAAACATCAGCATGAAATTCATCGGACCGCGCCAACCGATGTAAAACCCGACGAGCGTCGTCAGCAACACCAGCGTCGTCAGCCGCGCCTTGATCAAATCCGCGATGACAGAAACCAAGCTTTTCTCCGCAATGGCCGCTGGGCTTAAAATTTCCACGTTGGCTTTCATCTCACTTGTTGGCGGCCAGGAAGGGTTGCGCGCCGAAGGCGCCGAGCGGTTGGATGGCGGCCGAGGGCTCCGAACGGCGGAAAGCCAGGATGCACCACAGTGACCCGAGCGTCAGCGCCAGAGCCCCGACCAGGACGTGTGCCGTCGCCACATCGGCCGCCTTGTTGAACCAGATGGTTGACGCGCCCAGGGCAACCTGCGCCAGGACCAAGGCCAGCCAGCCCAAGGCCAGCTTCGTCAGCGAATCCCTGCCGCCAAGCCGCAGCCACGCCAGCCACGCACACGCGGCAACGAGAATGAAAATCGCCAGCGCCAGGCCGCGATGCGCCATTTGCAATTCGATTTGAAACGCGGTGATGGGATTTTCGCCGTTGATTTCGACCCGCTGCGCGTTATAGCCGGCCACGGCGTCCGCGCTGGTGTCGGGCCACCAATTACCGTAGGCGAGCGGAAAATCAGGTATGGCCAGCCCGGCGTGCTGGTGGCGCATGGAGGCACCCAGAATCAGCTGGCCCAGAACCAGCAACGTGGTGGCCAGCACCAGAGTTCGCAACCCGGATGGCACCCGGAGCAGTGGACGGTTCGCGGCCAACCCGCCCCAAAACCGGCTGGTGAACAGCGCCAGTGAACAGGTCAGGACGAAAAACATCTGGGCAATGGTCCCGTGAAAAATGCCGAGTGAATCCATGTGCAACGTCACTCGCAACCCGCCGAGCACGCCCTGGGCAACCACGCCGAGGAACGCGGCCACGCCGAGCCAGCGCATCCAGGGGCGCGGATCCTTCCGCCAGAGCCAGACGGCGAGCACGGTGGTCATCAGGCCAACGGCCGAGGCAAGCAGCCGGTGCGTGTGTTCAAAGAAAGCCCCGCCCTTCCAGAATTTGATGGGCAGCGCAAACATGTTATAGCCGTAACTCGTCGGCCAGTCGGGCACGGACATGCCGGCTTCATGGCTGGTGACCAGGCCGCCCAGGCCAAGCAGCAGGAACGTGGCGAACGCCGTCAGCACGGCGAACCCGCACAACCACGGATTGGTTTTCATTGGCGCTTCCGCATTCATATCAAAAATTAAACCGCCCCGACGCTGCCGGCGGGGTCGGGTATTTCGCTGACAAAATCATTTCACTTCGAAGGTGAAATTTGCCGTCACGTCGGCGTCCTTGACTTCGACGTCCTGGGTTTGTGCGCCGAGTTTGCGGTGGGCAGCCGAGATGGTGTATTTGCCCGGCGGCACATTCTTGATGACGAATTTGCCGTCCTTGTCGCTGACACAAAAGTAAGGGCTGTCAATCACGCTCACCCAGGCAAACATCCACGGATGCACATCGCACTTAAAGCGCAGAAACATTTCCGGCTGCGGGAAGCTGTAGTCCAGGTCCGCCCCGCCGGCCATCTGCACCTGATTGGATTCGGGATTGCCCGGCATGGTCGGCGTGGCGTGAACATTATGAATGCAGGCGTCGGAATTTTTGACGATGAGTTTCTGGCCGGTCTGAATGGCCAGAATCTGGGGCGCATACAGGCAACCCTTCTGGTCGAGCACCACGGGCGGCGCGCTCGCCCCGGTCGATTTGCCGGTGACGCCTTTCAGGGAAACCACCACATCGGCCAGTTCGCCTTTCGCGCCGACCACGTAAAAATGGGTCGTCGGCATCGTCGGGTACATCGCGCCGCAGTTGACGTCCTCCTTGAGCGGCGTGATTTCCTTTTCAGCCGGAGGCGTGCCTTTGAGCGTGATGACCCCGACAATGTCCGCCGGGCGGGCGATCGGCGCAACGGCCAGCACCGCCAGCAGCAGAAAAAGTGCAGGAGACCTCATGTCTTTCATGGCTTTAGAATTCAAAAAGCGAGGGGATTTTATCATCCGCCCTAATCCCGGGCAAGCCTGTGTGAAAAATTTCACATGCTCTCATCGGCATCCCCGCCTGTTTGATGACAGCTAATCGTCGGCGTTCCATTCAGCCAGCTTGCGTCATGGCCGGCACCCGGGCGACTCCGCCGGGCCCGGCGCGGCTAACCCTGCAAACTCTTCAAAATGCGGGCCATGGCCAGCGCCGTCTGCGCCGCTTCCGTGCCACGGTTGTGCCGGGGATCAAGGCAGCGGACGCGCGCCTGCTCGGCGTTTTCCAACAGCAGCACTTCGTGGACGACGGGGATTTCGCGGGCGACCTGAATTTGCATCAATGCGCGGTTCACCGCCTCGCCGATGTGCGCGGCGTGCACCGTCTGGCCCCGCAAAATCACCCCCAGACAGATGATGGCGGACAAACCGGGCAAGGTCCGCGCCAGCCGCTGGACCACGACGGGAATTTCATACGCGCCCGGCACCCGGACGATTTGAATGCTGGCCACGTCGGCCCGCCACAATTCCGCCTTGGCCGCGCGCAACATCGCATCCACGTAACGCGCGTTGTAGCGCGACGCGACAATGGCGAAGGTTCCGCCGGACGATTGATTTTCTTTGTGCTGAACCTTGCGAAGCATCGCGCGGATTAAACCATGAACGGGCGCGCGAACACACGAATAATTTGCAGGATTCACCTGGCCGCCCCGGCGGACGCTGGCTGATGCCGGGAGCCGGCCGGTTAAAAGTCCAGCTTTTCGCCCTTGGGTTTCAAGCTGAAGAGATAGGCAGCCAGATCACCCAGTTCGGAATCCTGGATGATGGGTCCCCATTTGGGCATGAAGTGCGGCGGCTCCGGGCCGGTGGGGTTCAGGCGGGGAATGTTGCGTTCACCCCGCTTGATGAAAGCGATCAATTCATCCTTGGTATAGCCATCAGCCACATAAACCAGGCTGGGAACCTGTTCCGCCGTTTTGGCGTTGAAATTGGACACTCCGCCTTTGGCCTCCGGACCGTGGCATTGGAAGCAGCCGTATTTTTGAAAGACGGTGTGGCCGCGTTCGACAGGCGTCATTTTCGCCAATTCCGCCTCCGACGGGGCATTGCCGCTGATGGCGGCCCGCGCGCTTTTCATGTCGTCAACGGAAACCGCGCCATGGTTGTTTCCCCATGAGCCGCGGATATACGTCAATACAGAGGCGAGATCGGCATCGGACATTCCCGCCCCCATCGGGGCCATGGCCAGATTCCATTCGACGCCTTTGACCTGAATCGGGCCGTTGAGCCCGGTCAGCGGAATGCGCGCCAGCGACGTGAGATCTTTGGCCACCCATTCGGAACCGGCCAGCGGCGGCGCCTGGCCGGGTTTGCCCAGACCGTCGCTGCCATGACACACCCCGCAAACCGTTTCGTAAACTCCCCGGCCGTGCGCAGCCATCGCCGCCGCGCCGGACCGGGGTTGATAGAAGGCCAATTGCTCGGCGGAGGTGTAAGGCAGATAAACCTGCCGGTCGAACCAGCCGCTGTCACGGTCGAAATACACGGCGCCCAGAAACAGCAATACCAGGGTCAGGACGATGATCCAGATCGGGACCGCTGAGCGCGCCGCGGTCGGTTCAGCCTCGGGCGGGAGGAAAACCCCTGGTTTCAATTCACCATTCATGGCTGACGAATCGCAATGCTCACGAAATTACTCCGGGTTCCCGTTGCGAGCCGGATTATTTGCCGTCGTACTTGTCGTGGACTTCCTTGATTTTTGCCTCCGCCGCAGCCTTGTCGTCGGGACTCAGCTTGGCGAGTTTGTCGTCGAGCATCGACTTTTTGCGGACGCTGGAGTCATAGACCAGGAACTCGTAGATTTTCTTGCCGTCCGAGCTGTCAATGCCGGAGCCGGGCTTGTGCATCATCCGCTTGACGTACCGCGACCATTCGTCCGGCAATGCGTAGTCGCTGTTGATGGGCCGGCTCAGCTTATGGCATTGCGTGCATTTCTGGCTGAACACCTGATAGTCGTCTTGAATGACATCCGGATATTTGGAGACATCAATGGTGGCCGGGCCTTTTTCAAATTTGTCGATGCGCGCCTTGGTTTCCGCATCGAGTTGATCGTCGGCGCGCGCCACGCCCGCCCCGAAAAGGGCCAGCGCGGCCGTGCCGAGGAGAAGCATCCAGTATTTATTGTTCATTCGCATAAGAGGTAAATTATTTTGTTTAGAATCCGTAGGAAAGCTGAATTATAAACTGACTGGAGGGCAACCCAAAGGCATTTTGACCACGGTTGGACAGCCATTCGTAATCGCCCTCCAGCAACAGGGTGTTTGTGAGGTAATAGACAAAACCGGCTGTCGTGCGGTCGGTGGTCGATCCCAGCGCGTCGTTCGCCGTGTCATAGCGCCCGACCAGTTCGAGGTCGTTCACGATGGGCGCATCCAGATTCAGCCCCGCCAGTATATAACCCGCCTGAACCCACCAGCCGCCGGGTTGGATGGTTCCGGCGTTATCCGTTTCCTGCCAGGTGTTGATATATTCACCCTTCACTTCAACATAGGGACTGACATGCACGGCGGCATCCACCACGAGAGCCGTCCACAGATAATTTCCCGCCCAAGTGCCCGACTGGCCCGAAACACCCAATTCAACATCATAATGAGCCTGCCAGGGATAAAACCAGCCGATGCGCCCGCCACCGCTGGGACTGCTGTTGAGGTTGGCGTTGTTGCCGCTGTTTTGTATTCCAACGTTGCCGCCCAAATCAAGATTAGGCATGGAATTCCCATTGGCATCCAGCGTGGTGGCGTTGGCGCTGCCATCCACGGAACTCGGTCCGTTGACGCCGTAAACCGCATACGTGAGCATCTGTCCCGACTGCCCGACCGGCATGGCGCCGCGCAATTGGACCCCTGCAGCACTGCCCGGCAGAAAAGCGTCAACCGGCAACGGGTTGTCCGGTATTTTGTTAAGCCAGCCGGCCCCGCGCTCATTGTAGGTGCCCAGCGGCACAATGATATACCCGGCCACCACCGTCACGTAATCGTTGAGCAGGTAATCCAACTGGGCGAAACTCAGGCTGACCGAGGTGCTGCTGCCGGCATCATGGGTGTACGGTGTGTTATTAACCGCATTCGTTCCACTGGCTGACCCGTTTTGCAACGTCACGTCGAAACCGGCCTCAAACAAGATGTTGTCGTTGGCGCGAAACAGGAAGATCGGCGCAAAATCAGCGAGTGAGAAAGTGCCGTACTGTCCCTTGGCCTGACCGAATTGAACTTCGGCGTCGCCCACCATCGTGAAGTTGTGCAGCGCATTCATGGGGGGACTCGCCGGCTGGATGCTGGCGGCCGCCTCGGCTTTCTGCTCGGCGTTGGTGGCCAGCGTTTGCGTTTCGCCCAACCGCTGTTCCAACTGCTGGATGGTCTGCTGGTCCTGCGTGTGCGTCTGCTGGTCCTGTTCGTGCAGCTTTTCCAACTGGCCGATCCGCGAGTCCTGGTTGGTGACCGCGCTTTTCAACGCATTGAAATCCTCATCGCTGATCATCGCCGCCGCACGCGGAGCCAGGGCCACGCCCAAGGCGCAACCCGCCACCACCACGCCTAAAATTACGGAAGACATTTTCATGGGTAAAATATTTTGGGGGTTGATTTAGCTTCCCGCGTCTTCCTTGAGAAACTTCAGGATTTCCTTGGCCTGCGCCGCCGGGAGGTTGGCCCGCACCCGCATGTGCAGCATGATGGTCTGCCACTGGGCGGTGGTGAATTCGGTGGCGTAGCGCTCCGGATGGCAGCGATTGCAATTGATGGCGTACAATTCGGCCCCGGTAAGCTTCTTCGGCGCCGGCTTGGCATCCGTTTTCTTTTCCGGCTCGGCGTGGGCTGGCACCATCAGACAAGCGCCCAGAATCGCCGGCACAACTAATAAGATTATCTTTTGTATTTTCATAAATTTTTAGTTTATCTCTTATTTTGCTTCTTTCGCCACAATAATTAGCCAGCTCACCCGGACAGGCTCCGCCGATTTTGCTATTTGAACACCGTTTTTTGGCGGCGTGAATCCGCGCAGCCGGTGCCGCAAAAAGGAAGGAGGCAGCGCAAATACTTGACGCCCCGGGTGATGAACCCAAACCGGATGGATCAATTTAACCAGGCAAGCTTTTCCAAATTTTCAATGCGAAGCGATCGGCCCCAGAAACTCATCGCGTAATTCCGAAATCGTAAATCGTAAATTACAGCAGATGCCCCATCTTCTCGCGTTTCGCCTTCAAATATTTTTCGTTGTGCGGATTGGGCTTCACGCGAATCGGCACCTGCTCGACGATTTTCAGGCCGTACCCCTCCAGCCCGACGATTTTTTTTGGATTGTTCGTCAGCAGCCGGATGGTCTTGAGCCCAAGGTCCACAAGGATTTGTGCGCCCAGGCCGTACTCGCGCAGATCCATTTCGTAGCCGAGCTTCTGGTTGGCCTCGACGGTGTCGTAGCCCTGTTCCTGAAGTTTGTAGGCCATGATTTTCGGCGCGAGCCCGATGCCGCGGCCTTCCTGCCGCATATAAACAATCACGCCGTGACCGGCGGCGGCGACCTGCCGCATGGCCTGGTGCAGTTGTGTCCCGCAATCGCAGCGGCGCGAGCCGAACACGTCGCCGGTCAGGCATTCGCTGTGGACGCGCACGAGAACCTTTTGCCGCCCGGCCACGTCGCCGTGCACGAGCGCGAGATGATGCTGGCCGTCAATTTTGGAACGGTAGAGATGCAGATCAAAATCGCCGTGATCGGTCGGCATTTTCACCACCTCGACGTGCTCGACCAGTTTTTCCCGCGTGCGGCGGTATTCGATCAGGTCGGCAATGGTGCAGATCTTCAGCCGGTGCTTTTTCGCGAACTTCAGCAGTTGCGGCAGCCGCGCCATGGTGCCGTCGTCGTTCATGATTTCGCACAGGATGCCGACGGACCGGCATTCCGCGAGGGCGACCAGATCCACCGCCGCTTCCGTGTGGCCGGCGCGCTGGAGCACGCCGCCCGGGCGTGCGCGCAGCGGGAACACATGCCCCGGCTGGACCAGATCCTCCGGCACCGCCGTCGGCGATGCCATGATCTGGATGGTTTTCGCCCGGTCGGCGGCGCTGATTCCGGTGGTGATGCCGCGCGCGGCATCCACGCTCACCTGGAAATCGGTGCGGAAACTTTCCCGGTTCTGCCGCACCATGCGCTCGATGCCGAGTTGCTGCAGGCGTTCGGACGTGGTCGGCACGCAAATGAGCCCGCGGCCGAATTTGGCCATGAAATTCACGGCAGCGGGCGTGACGAACTGCCCGGCCATGATCAAATCGCCTTCATTCTCGCGGTCGGCGTCGTCCACGACGATGACCATTTTACCCTTGCGGAGGTCGGTGGTGACGGACTCAATGCGGTCGAAAGTTTTTTTCATCGGCAAGACTAGCATAGCCGGCGGCCGGGCAAACGCCAGACGCAAAACAAACCGGCGGTGCCGGACCCACCGGTTTTTGCTGGCTTGACATCAATTGTTGGCTTACGATTCCTTGTGTCTGATAGCGGGCGCTTTTCAAGCGGCGGCGACGGGAAGATTTAGCAACCGAACGACCGATCAATTCAATGTCATCAAAAAAACTGGGCCACGGGACCGGCGGAGTAATGGACGGAACCCCAGCCAGTCTGCTCCAGGAATGTCTGGCCTGCGGCGTGCTGGTGGTGGGCGCGGGCCAGCGCATCGTGGCCTGCACCGCTGAAGCCGCCGGACATCTGCACCGGGGCGAGGCGAAGCTGCGAAACGCGCCGCTGAGTTCGCTGCCCGCGCCGCTGGCCCGCCTGATCCGGGAAACCACCAAAAGCGGCAAGGCGATTTTGAACCGTGAAATTCCTTTGGGCCATGCGACCGCCCTCCGGGCGAGCATCCTGCCCGTGAAAGCGGGCAAATTGTCGGAAACGGTCGTCGTTTTGAACAGCCTGACTTCCACGCCGGTTTTTGAACAGAACCTCCGGCGGCTCGACCGGCTGGCCGGCCTCGGCACGCTCTCGGCGAGCATGGCGCACGAAATCAAAAACGGTTTGGTGGCCATCAAGACCTTCGTGGAGATCCTGACGCAGAAAGGACAGGACCCGGAGCTCACCGAGATTGTCGGGCGCGAGCTGGAACGCATCAACACCATTGCGGGGCAGATGCTGCGGTTTGCGGCGCCGCAGCGCGCGGCGTTCACCACCGTGCGCATTCACGAGGTGCTCGACCATTCGCTCCGCCTGATGCAGCACCAATTCAACGGAAAATTGATCTCGTTGCAGCGTCATTACCGGGCCGAGCCGGACACCGTGCGCGGCGACGACGCGCAGCTGCAGCAGGCGTTCATGAACCTCCTCATCAATGCCCTCGAAGCGATGGGCACCAACGGCGTGTTGACCGTCAAAACGGAAATGATGAAGGATGGGGCGGGCGGACAGCAGTTGTGGGTCAACATTCAGGACACCGGCATGGGCATCGCCCCGGAAAACCTCGAAAGACTGTTCGAGCCGTTTTTTACGACCAAGCGAAACGGCACCGGCCTGGGGCTGGCCATCAGCCACCGCATTGCGCAGGAGCATCACGGCTTGCTTCGCGTGCAAAGCGACCCCGGCAAAGGTTCGACCTTCAGCCTGTCGCTGCCGGCGTGTGCGGCGGCCTGACCCACGAACGGGCCACCGCCGGATCGCACGAGTTGCCGCGACGGCGCGACCACAAACGCACGATTACATTTTATTCCCCAACGAGGTGATTGGGTTCAACGGTGTCGTCGCCGACGTGGACTTTCGGCCTGGCTTTGATCGAGAACGTAAAGGCCACCGTGTAATCCGTCGGGCCGGTGCTGTTGTCGATCACCCGGAAGGTCAGCGCGCCGGTCCAGCTCCGGAGGTCGCGATAGATGGTGTAGTTTTGTTCCTGCAACTGGCCATCCGCGGCGTTGTATTCATGCCGCATCCGCAAACCCCAGTTGTCATTGAACCGGTAAAAAAACGTGCTGGTGATGAAGTTGTTGGCCTGGGTGAAGCCATCAAATCCGCTGCGCAAATACCAGTAGCCAAAGCCCCAGCTCCAGCGGTCATTCGGCGTGAAGGTGAGTTGATCGAACGCCAGATTCAAGGTGCCGCCGTTGAGGTCGTAGCGCGATTGCGAATCAAACACGATCCACGTGCGCGGCTTGAACGCGAAGTCGGAGTAGAGATCGCTGAAATTCTGCTGCGGGCTGAACGGTTCGTCGAGGTTGTTCGGGTTCTCGCCCGGGGTGAGGCGCCAGTCCAGCATCACCTTCCAATCAATCAGGTTGTCGAGCTGTCCGTCGCGCCTGGTCTGGAGCGTGTTGCGCAGGCCGAAGCGGACGACGTTCTCGCTGTCAATGGAGTCGATGTTGTTGTAGTCGGGAAATTGAACCGGCAACAGCTCCAGGCTGGGCAGCGCGGAATCAAACTGCGGCAGTTGCGCTGGCGTTTTATTGGGTGTGGGCACGTAGGCATAGGTCACCGACGGCTCGATGATGTGGCGCAGGCCGTTGATGGCCAGCGCCGAGTTCGTGGCGCCGGTCCAGAGCTGTGAGGCCTTGAACGACGTGGTGACGCTGGTGTTGAACACGCCGCGCCCGGCTTCCCCGTTGGTGCTGCCGGCCCCGGTTTCCGTGCTGTAATAGGTGAAGCGGCCGCCGGCGCGCGGGACGACGCTCAGCCAGCCGAAAAATGTCTCCGGCAGCAACAGTTGATGAAAGGTGTCCGCCCGGGAAGCCGAATAGCCGGGAGGCGGGGGCGTGCCTCCGTTCGTGCTCGCAAAATACATGTGATAATAGCCTGCCGAACTTTCGCTCTCGTAATAAACCGGCGTGCCGAGCAACTGCTGGCGATAACCGGTGAGCTTCACTTCGGGCAGGCGTTCGACCTGGTCGAAGAAATTGTTCAACTGCGGCGTCGTCAAGGCATCCAGACTCCAGTTGCGCCCGTATTTGTTGATTTCGATGAAGGTGTTGGGCTGCGGATTATTGGCATAATCGCCCCCAAAAAAATCATGCTCCACGAGCGGGTCGGTCTGGTAATTCACGAGCGCCTTCAGGTTCAGATTGGTGGCCGGGGTGCCCTGGTAACCCAGGTAATAGCGCTGCCGGGTGTTGGGAATTCCATTGGTCCAGGGCGTGCCGTTCGTGCTGGTGTTGGGGTTTTGATCGTTCAGGTAGTAATATTTGAGCGCCGCGTCGCCCCATTGACCGAGATGCAGGTTCAGGTCCGGCCCCAAGCCCACGCCGCGCGTCGAGCGATAGTCGAGATGAAATTTTCCATCGACGGCCTCGTTGAAATGCCAGGTGTAGGTGTTGAGCAAAAACGCCCCGTAGGCGGTGCGGTAGCCGGGCACAAAATTCCAATCGTTCGCGTAAGGGCCCAGCTCATGCCGGTAATACGGAAAATAAAACGCCGGCACCCCATTCATGTAAAACACGGCGTTCCACATCTCGATGTATTTTCCGGGAACAATTTTGATGTGGCTGGAACGGACGTAAAACTCGGGCTGGCTCACGTCGTCGGTGGTGACATAGGCGTGGCGCGCGTTGTAGGTTTGATTCGTGATGTCGCCCTGCAATTGCTGGCCCTGCGCGAACGCCGGCGGTTTGCCCGTGCGAAATTGTTCGCTCTGCATCTGGTGCGTCTTGTAGTTGTAACGGATGTGTTCACCGACCCAGATTTGATCGCCCTCCTCGATGCGCACATGGCCGTCCGCCGTGACCTCCCCCGTCTGATAATCGAAGATCGCGCTGTCCGCGATGAGGGTGATATTGCTGTACTGCATGAAGACATTCGTGCCGTACGCCTTGTCGCCGGTGAAATCCACATTGCCGGCCGGGGCACTGGGAATGATCTGATTGAGCGCCTGCACCACCAGGGACGGCTGCGCCCGGACCGGGACCACCGACAAAAAAACCGCGAATAAAAAGGCGAGCCGGGCGATGGCGGACGATCTGGTCATCAGGTAGGGCCAATTAAACAGAACGCTTTCCGGCTGCCAAGCGGATTAAGCCCGGGGCTTCAGTCTTTCGGCAGGAAGGTGAAGGCCACCGCGGCCAGAATGCAGACAAACGCGGCGAGGTGGTTCCACCGGATTTTTTCGCCGAGATAAAGGATCGCGAAGGCGCAAAAGACGGCGAGCGTGATGACTTCCTGGATGATCTTGAGCTGGGTGGCGGAATAAACCGAGTTGCCCCAGCGATTGGCCGGCACCTGCAGCACGTATTCAAAGAAAGCGATGCCCCAGCTGATCAGGATGACCAGCAGCAACGGCCTGCTCTTGAATTTCAAATGGCCATACCAGGCGATGGTCATGAAAACGTTCGAGCAGGTCAGCAGGACTATCGGCAACCAGCGGGATTGAGTGAGATCATTCATGATTTTGGAAAAGGAATCTTGCGTTTGGCGCGGAGGTTGTCGAAGGCTCCCTGCAATAGTTTGTCATTGCCGGATTTCATTTCATCCCAACCGCGCTGGATGCCGCGCAGGGCCTCCACCAAATCGTCCGAGTGCTGACCCTGCCCTTCCAACACGCCAACATATTTGCTGATTGGATGTTTTTGGGGTTCAGGCAAAGTCGGCTTCACACGGCCAAAAATGATTTTGCGGGGCAGCGGTGTCAAATGGTAACGCGAAAATTATCCCGGCCGTGGGGTTGAAGCCGCCAAGGAACGCCGCACCCTAACCAGCCTGCGGGATTGGGTCCAATCGGGCTCCAGGGACCAGCCTGAACTCTCCCAGCCAACGATTAAGCAAATTGAAATACCGATTGACTAACACTAATGATTCCGATAACCTGCCAACCGCCACCATGTGGGGGAAGTTGACATTCAAGGGTCTCATCGGATTCAGGCGCGATGGCGCCCGGACCTCGATCGGGTCCCGACTCGTTTTTGTCCTGCACGGCTTGGTTCTCCACGCCGATCGCGGATCATTTTTCCTCTGAGCGACGATGATGACAACCCGCTCAAAGAAGCTGCTCCTTCTGCTTGTGCTCGCAGCGGGGCTGTGGCTGATGGCGGCGGGTCGCGCGACCGCGCAGCCCGTGACCCGCATCGCGGCCGGGACCGACCACAGCCTTTTTGTCAAGTCCGACGGCAGCCTCTGGAGCATGGGTTACAATGATTTTGGTCAATTGGGCATTGGCGCCACCCCCGGGATGACGAATGTCCCGCAGGTGGTCGTCGCCGGCGGCGTGGGCGCGATAGCTGCCGGGGATGATCACAGCCTGTTTCTCATGAGCCGCGCGCTCTGGGCCATGGGCTACAACTATTACGGCCAGTTGGGCGATGGCAGCACCAATAATCGATATTTGCCAGTCAAGATCACTTCTGCGTTTAGCATACAATTCTCGTTCTCAGGCATCGCCGCCGGGTACGAGCACAGCCTTTATGGAATATCTTCGATCGTTGTCGGCAACAACAGCCTCGAGGCGATGGGGTATAACGCCTATGGCCAGTTGGGCAACGCCACTTATAACAACACTAACAAGCCCCAAAACGTTGCGCCGGGCGTTGCGGTTATCGCGCTGGCCGGTGGAGGTGATCACAGCCTCTTTATCGAGTCCAATGGCAGTCTTTGGGGCATGGGCGATGATGTCAACGGCCAATTGGGAGAGAGCTTTTCATACACCAACAAGCCGGTACAGATTCTGTCCAGCGACGTCACGGCCATTGCCGCCGGATCGGCACACAGTCTCCTCATAAAATCCGATGGCAGCCTCTGGGCCATGGGCGACAACTTCTATGGCCAGTTGGGCGACAACTCGACCACCGACCGCCACTCCCCGGAGTTGATTACCAACAACGTCGTCGCCGTGGCTGCCGGGCTCTATCACAGTCTTTTCATCAAGTCCGATGGCACCCTTTGGAGCATGGGCTACAATGGTTACGGCCAGTTGGGTGACAACTCGACCATTAATCGCCAGGTCCCCGTGTTCGTGGCCAGCAATGTCGTGGCCGTTGCTGCCGGATGGGGCCACAGCCTGTTTATCAAGACCGACGGCAGCCTTTGGGGTATGGGAGACAATCACTATGGCCAGTTGGGCGACAGTACCTACACGGATCGTCATGCTCCGGTTGAGATCGTCGCCCCCACCCAGGCAACTGTCATCTTGAGCAACTTGTCTCAAATTTACGACGGCACGCCCAAGAATGTTTCCGTCACCACCATACCCGCGAACCTGACGGTGGACGTGACCTACGATGGTTCGATTAGCGCGCCGACGAATGCGGGCAACTACACCGTCATTGGGACCATCGATACTCCCGGCTATCAAGGCAGCGCGACCAACACCCTGGTCATCCTGCGCGCCCCAGCGTACATGACCTTGGGCAACCTGCTGCAAAGTTACGACGGCACTCCCAAGGAGGTGTCGGCAACCACCACACCTTCGAATCTGGCATTTTACGTGACTTACAACGGCTCGGTTGTGCTCCCGGCCAATGCGGGAACCTATACGGTCATCGGGACCATCACCGACCCCAATTACCTGGGTGGCGCGACCAACACACTGGTCATCGTAACTGGATTGACCCTTGATACCTCACAGACCCTCCGCACGGTGGATGCGCGCTGGTTTGGCCTCAACACCGCGGCTTGGGACGGTTATCTCGACACCCCGGATACGATCTCCGCCCTGACCGAGCTCGGCACTCGAATCCTGCGCTGGCCCGGCGGCAGCTGGGGTGACATCTACCACGAGTCGGCGCCGCCAAATAGTGGCTGGGGCTCCTTTACCACCAATTTCATCCATGTCGCCACCAGCATCCACGCCCAGGTTTTCATGATCGCAAATTACGGCACTGGCACCACCAATGAAGCCGCGGACTGGGTGCGCCTGTGTAACATAACCAACAACGCCAATTTCAAGTATTGGGAAATCGGCAACGAATGCTACGGCCCATGGGAGGCCGACAACAATACCAATGCGCCCTTCGCAACCCACGATCCGTGGACCTATGCCATGCGATTCAAGGATTACTATACTCAGATGAAGGCCGTCGACCCGACCATCAAGATCGGCATCATGGTCGTGCCGGGTGAGGACAATTTCGAGAGCGACGCCCATTATGTTTTCAATCCGCGCACGGGAGTCGCGCATTTCGGTTGGACGCCGGTGCTGCTGGCCACGCTGCAAAGCCTCGGGATCACGCCGGATTTTGCGGTTCATCATGTTTATCCGGAATATCAAATCGACAACGACGCGTGGTTGTTGCAGGCGGCAAACAATTGGGCCGGCGATGCGGCCGATTTGCGCCAGCAAATCACCGATTACGTGGGTCCCGCCGGCACGAATATCGAGCTGGTTTGCACGGAGAACAATGCGGACGCGGGATCTCAAGGCCGACAATCCACCAGTGTCGTCGACGCGCTTTACCTGGCCGACAGCCTCAGCCAGATAATGAAGACGGAGTTCAATTCCTTTCTCTGGTGGGATCTCCGGAACGGCCCCGATACCGGCGGTGACTTCGACCCGTCCCTTTACGGTTGGAGAACCAATGGCGATCTCGGGATCATCCGCGACTTGAACACCCGTTACCCGACCTTTTACGCGATGAAACTCATGCAATACTTCGCGCAACCGGGCGATACCATTCTGAATCCGGCGAGCAGCGATTCATTGCTGGCCGTTTACGCCGCCCAAGGAACCAATGGCGCCGTCAGTGTTCTGGTCATCAACAAAGATCCGACGAATACCTTGACGCGTCCCATCGCACTCGCCGGCTTCACGCCGAATTCCCTCGCCACCATCCGTTCCTACGGTATTCCGCAGGACGAAGCCACCCGTACCAATTCCAGCATCCCCGGCGCGCAGGACATTGCCACCAACAGTCTTTCCTCTGTTGGATCGACCTTCAATTATGCCTTTCCGCCGTATTCCCTCACCCTGTTCACGCTGGCGCCCGCAGTGCCATCGCTCTCGGTTGCGCCGCCCGCCTACCAATCCGGCGGCGCCTTCGTGTTTCAGCTTCAAGGGCCGCAAGGTGTCGGGTTTGTGGTGCAGACCTCGTCCAACCTTGTCCAGTGGGTTCCGAGCTTGACCAATGTACTGCCGGGAAATGTGGTGAACATCACCAACCCCATTCCGCCCGGCACCGCGGCAAACTTCTGGCGCGTGCTTTGGCAGCCATAAATGACCAATCGCCCGGCTCCTGTGTCACGGATTGCGTGACCGAGATTGCTTCGGCGCAATGGATGGCGCTCCTCCCCGCGCCGGAAGCGCATTTTGTCCCGGTCCACCAAGGATGCCGCCCCGCCGGCGCTGATTTCACCGCCCGTTGCGCTCCTCACGCAATCTTCATTTCGTGTTAACGCGTGATATTCCTTTCCCAACACTTCGCGGATTTTCACAACCTCACGGGAATTTTCTTCCCCGCCAAAAATCTTTTCACGTCGCCAACGGTGTAGGTGCCGAAATGGAAAATGCTGGCGGCGAGGACGGCGTCGGCCCGGCCCGCGAGCAGCACCTCGGCCATGTGTTCCAGCGTCCCAGCGCCGCCGCTGGCCACCACCGGCACGCCCACCGATTCGCTGATGCGCCGGGTGATGACCAGGTCAAATCCGGCCTTCGTGCCATCCGCATCAATGCTGTTCAAGACAATCTCGCCCGAACCGAGCGACACGGCGCGTTTGGCCCATTCGACGGCATCGAGGCCGGTGTCCTTGCGTCCGCCGTGCGAGAACACACCCCATTTGTCCGGGGCAATTTTCTTGGCATCAATCGAGACCACGATGCACTGGCTGCCGAATTTTTCCGCCCCGGCGCGAATCAGATCGGGATTCGCGAGCGCCGAGGAGTTGATGCTGATTTTGTCCGCGCCGGCGCGGAGCATCGTAAACATGTCGTCCACGGACTTGATGCCGCCGCCGACGGTGAGCGGCATGAAGCACTGGTCGGCGGCGCGCTCGATCACGTCCACCATCGTCGCGCGGCCATGCGCGCTGGCGGTGATGTCGAAAAAGACCATTTCATCCGCACCCTGTTCGTTGTAGCGAAGCGCGAGGGCAACAGGGTCGCCGACGTTGCGCAGTTCGCCCGCCTCGGCCTTGCCGAACTGGACGCCGCGCGTGACGTGGCCGTCATGCACGTCAAGGCAGGGAATGACTCGTTTGGCCATCATGAACGGCCATTGGTTAACACTTTACTTTGGCGCTCACCACCCCAAAAATCGTCCTTGACGCTCCGCTGGGTGGCATTAGGTTTGCCCGGATAGCTGGAGATGTCTCAATACCAAAAAAGGCTATGAAATTCCATCATGTCATCCTCGCCGGTTTGGCTTCGTTGTCGTGTGGTTTGCTGCTCACCGGCTGTGCCCGCACGGATTATGGGGTGGGCAGCCCGTATCAACCTGGTCCGGTGGCCGGCAAAACGGTCGGCAGCGCCGTCGGGGTCACCGCCGGCAATGTCGCCGGCTTCGGGGTTGGCGTTGTCTCCGGTGCGGCGCATGGCTTCGCGGCGCCGTTTGACCCGAGCTATCACATGGTCCGTTATTGGCGCACGGAAACGACGTCGGATGGCCGGACGATCCAGGTGCCTTACGACATTTTGGTGGATCAATATGGCCGCCCGGCGCACATGCCGGCGCCGACGGGCAATCCCGGACCGCCGCCAGCTGTAACCGCGCCGCCCGTGCCGCTCGCATCCCCTCCGGCTGCAACCGCACCACCAGCGGCGGCCCCGATGGCCACCACCAATGGGGCGCCCCAATAATTTGATTTTTCCAACTGCGAAAAAAATATGCGCATATTCACCCCGTTCCTTTTGGCCACCGGTTTGCTGGCTGCCGCACCCTTGTTCGCCGCCGACACGCCAGCCGCCTCCCCGTCCCGCAAAGTTGCCATCATTGTCGAAAACCGCGCCGGCGCCCAGCTGAACGACAAGATCCCCGTGCTCGAGGATTTATTGACCAGCCGCATCGCGGGCAAGGGTTATACCGTCATCAGCCGCGAAGTGACGGTTGACGCCATGAAAATGTATCCGGTGGTGGGCGTCGCCGCGTCGGCTCAAACGGCCATCACCGCGGATGCGGGCGGTGCGTCCAAACATAACTCCTGGTCCACCGAATCCGCGCAAGCTGACGCAGCCCAGACCGCCGCAATCCATGCCAAAGCGGGAAATGGAGCCGACGCCAATTCGGCATCCTTGACAGCGGGCCAAACCGGATCGGCGCAGATGGCCGCCACGCAATCCAAGGCTGATAGCACAACCGCCCACGGCTCTGCATCCGTGGATCTGACACGGTCGGACTCAGCGCAACTGGCCGTCACCCCGGAAGCGACCAAGCTGGACCAGATGTTGAGCGACAACACTTCCGCGCTCCGGCTGGCGCAAACCCTCGGGGCGGATTTCATCCTCATTCCGTCCATCACGACCTACGGCACGGAGAAAAAAACCTACTCCGGCGAAGGCATCGCCACCATCAATGTCATCCATAATCTGCGCGTCAGCTACAAAATCGTCGATGCGGGCGCGGGCGGCGCCATCAAAGGCGGCACGGCCATCGCCTCCAAGACCATCCGCCAGAGCGGCAGCTTGCAGGTCGAGGACGGCGACGTCATCAATGAACTGCTGGATGACGCCGCGGATCAACTGGCGGACACCCTGGTGCAGAATGCCGGCTCGCTGCCCGCCGAAGTTGCCAAGGACAAAATGGTCAGCTTTCGCATTGCCTGCACCATGACCGACCCTCGCCAGCAGCCGATTCTGATTTCCCCGCTCGGCCTTACCGCGGACAGACACGTGGTCTTGACCAACCCTCCGGTTGCCCTGCAACCGCTGGATGTGACGGTGGAACTGGACGGCATCGCCATCGGTTCCGCGCCGGGCTCGTTCCAGGGATTTCCCGGCCTGCATAAACTCCGCCTGTCACGCGAGGGTTTTGATCCTTGGGAACGCACCGTCAATATTTACGACGGCCAGACCCTCCGCGTGGCGTTGCAAATGAGTCCGGGCGGTTATGCGCGCTGGAAGGACACCACGGATTTCCTGGCCACGCTCGACAGCAACCGCATCCTGACCGATGCCGAAGCGAAACGGCTGGAGGGAATGGCGCGGTTTTTCAACGAAAGTCATTACCGGGTGGACACGAAGGAAAACGTCAAAGTTTACAAGAGCCTCTTTTAATTGAATCAAACCATTGCCATGAAAAACTCCCTTTTCCGCAACCTTGGTCTCGGACTGTTGAGCGCCGTGCTGTTGCCCGCGCTGGCGGCGGCCCAGGAAGGCAAGGCCACAATGGCCGTCTCGTCCATCAAGCCCACCCCGTCGCTGGCGGCCTCGGTCAAGCCGGACAGCAAACTGGAGATGGGACGCATCATTGAATCGCTCGACGGCCAGCTCATTGACCGCATCAACGCGACGCGCAAGTTTGACGTCGTGGGGCGCAGCGATTTGAACGACATCCTCAAGGAGCAGGACCTCGGCGCGTCCGGCAACGTGGATGCCAAGACCGCCGCGCAGGCCGGCAAGCTCACCGGCGCGAAGTATCTGCTGTTGACGACGGTGGACGACTTTCAGGATTACGTGGAGAAAGCCATGTTTGAAGGGACAGGCCGCAGCGCCACCAAGCGCGTGTTCCGGCTGTCAGTCGTGGCCAAGGTTTATGATGCGAGCACCGGCAAACTTCTGGAGTCGGTCAATATTCAGACGGGCAACGACGAGTTCAAACAGATCCAGGAGGAGCGCAGTTATACCGTCAAGGACGGCGAATTGAGCGATGAGATGATGGTGGCCGTTTCCCGGGAGCTGGCGCAAAGAATCGCCAACCGCATTGCCGACGTGATTTTCCCGGTGAAGGTGCTGCTCAAGCGCGACAAGGAAGTCACCCTCAACCGCGGCGAAGGCGGCGGCGTGGCCGTGGGCGATACGTTCAACGTGTTTGCGCTGGGCGAGGAATTGATTGATCCGGACACCAAGGAATCGCTGGGCCGGGACGAGGTGAAGGTGGGCCGGGTGAAAATCACCCAGGTCAACCCCAAGACTTCTACGGCGGAAATTTTGGATGACACCGGCATCGACAAGGGCGCCATCCTGCGCAAGCCGCAGTAAGCCGCGCCAAACCGCGCGAACCCAAATCCGAGGGAACCGAAGTGACGATGACCGCACCCTTTGTGTTTAAACTCCGGATTCCATCGCTGCTGTTCGCCGCAGTCCTCGGCGCGCTCACGACCGGTTGCCGGACTTACGAGCAGCAGAATAACGTTATTCAATACTGGCATCAGGGCGCGATGACCAACGCGGTCGTCGAAGCCGCGAAGATGGCCGACAAAAATGCCAACAACAAGGACGCGGTCATCTGGCGGCTCGAACAGGGCGCAGTATTGCGTGGAGCCGGCAGATACGAGGAGAGCAACAAGGCGTTTGATAAGGCGCAGGACAAAATCGACGACTACGCGCAGAAGGCCAAGGTCCGGCTCAGCCAGGAAACCGGCGCGTTATTATCCAACCAGGCCGAACTGGATTACGAAGGCCGGACTTATGACGGCGTCATGCTCAACACGTACAAGGCGCTGAATTATCTCCAGTTGGGCGAGCCCGACAAGGCCCGCGTGGAGCTGATCCGCGCCTATCAGCGCCAGCAGGACGCCGTTGAAGCGAACAAAAAGCGCATCGCCAAGGTCCAGGCGGAAGCCGCCAAGAGCAAGGACAAGGCGACCATTGAAAAGGCGCAGCAGGATCCGAAATTGCAGGCCCAGATGCAGGGCGCCTACGCCAATCTGGATAACTTGAAGGCCTACGCCGATTACGTCAACCCGTTCACTGTCTATCTCGACGGCCTGTTCTTCATGGCCGACGCCGTGGACGGCTCTGACTTGGAGCGCGCCCGCAAATCTTTTGAACGCGCCGTGGGATTTGATCCGGACAACGAATATGTCAAGCAGGACCTGGCCATGGTGGATGGTTTGATCCAAGGCAAACCCCTGCCCCCGACCACCTTTGTGATTTTTGAAACCGGTTGTGCCCCGGTCCGGGATCAGATTCGCATCGACATCCCCATCTTCTTTTCGAAGGTTTCCTATGTCGGCGCCGCCTTTCCCACGCTCAAGCCCCAGGGCGATTATCTTCCCTATCTGACCGTGACGGCCAAAAATTTTGTTGTAACAACCACAACGACCAACGATACGGTCACAACCGCGGGAACCAGTGACACCAATGCGGCGCCCAATGGCACAATTGTCACGGCCACCAGTACGACCACAACAACTGACGTCACGACCGCAACAACCCGCAACATCACGGCGACAACCAGCCCGATTGCCAGCATGGACAGCGTCATCGGCCGCGAATTCAAAAATGAAATGCCGGTCGTCATCACCAAAACCATCGCCTCCACGGTCACCAAGGCGGTGGCCTCCTATGCCGCCAGCCAGGCCGCCAGCCAGCAGAACAATTGGCTGGCCGCGCTCGTGCAGATCAGCACGGCCGTTTATCAGGTCGCGGTGAACATCGCCGACGAGCGCACCTGGACAACGCTGCCGAAGGAATTTCAGGCCTGCCATTTTCCCACGCCACCCGACCGCCAGATTGAACTGGAGGCGCCCGGCGGCGGCCAAAGAATCCCGGTGACAATCGCGGACGGCACGATTAACCTTGTCTATGTAAAGTCCATCACCGCCAACAGTCCGCTGCTGGTGACACAAATGAAATTGAAATGAAAACGCGAATTTTTCTCCCGCTTGCCGGAGTGGTTTTGATCGCCCTGTGCGGCTGCCACACCTCGGTGAACACCATCGAAAACGCCCAGAAACAGGGCCAGCCCCAGATGATTTCCGACCAGCGCATCATCACCGATGGCAGCCTGGCCAAAAAGGTTTCCTTCGTCGGCATCAATCAAACCATGACCCCGGGCGGGTTTCTGAAGGTCCAGATCCAGGTGATCAACCGCAAGGGCTCGCTCCAGCGTTTCAGCTACCAGTTCCAGTGGTTCGACGCCAACGGCATGCTGATCAACAACGTCGCCTCGCCGACGGTCCCCGACCAGATTGAAGGCGGGGAGACCAAATTCATTTTGAGCCAGGCGCCCACGCCGGCGTGCCGGGATTTTCGCGTCAAATTTCTCGAAAACTGATCACCCTCAACTGAAATATTCCATGAAAAAAACCGTTTCTTTGCTCCTCTTGGCCGCGGCCCTGCCGCTGGTGGTCGGCGGCTGCGCCACCCGGGCGCATTACATCCAAACCGGCGGAAGCGAAAGCATCGTCACCGTCAATTCCATCAACATCCAGGATTTCATCCAGGCCGCCGATACCGAAACGAGTGACCTGCTGGCTTCCGGCGCGCTCGACAAGGTGGCCAATCCGCCCGCCGTGCTCGCCATCAGCCGCATCGTGAACAACACCGGCCAGCAGATTGACACCGACCTGCTGACCAAGAAAATCCGGATCGCCCTGTTGAACAGCGGCAAGGCGCAGACGACCACCACCATGGGTCTGGGCGGCACGGCTGAGGACCCGATGGCCAAGGGACTCCAGCAGGAGGCCGAATTCAAATCCGACCAAAAAGTCACCCGCACCCCGGATTTCACGCTCTCCGGCAAAATCATCCAAACCATCGCGCGCGACGGCAGCACCAGCCAGTCCACTTTCAGCTTCCAACTCTCGCTGACCGACCCCAAGACCGGCCTGGCCGTCTGGGAAGGTGAAAAAGAAATCACCAAGCAGGGCGGCCGCCCCGCCGTGGGTTTCTGATCCAACCTGGACTTCTTTGAACGCCGGCGGGGGAGCCTCCCCGTTGGCGTTTTTGTTCGCCCGGGTTGAAACTTATCCGCCCCGACTTCCGTCATAGGATACGGAACTGGCAGTGGGCGGTTGAACCATGAATCGGACCAGCCCTTGATGTTCTGAACGAACGGATTCTTGAATATGAAACTGCGGATTTTAACTCTGGAGTTGGCCGCTTCAGCAATCGTGCTGGCCGGTTGTGAATATCCCAGCGGCGATCCCAATTATACCGGGACCGGCGCGGTTTCCGGTGCGGCCGTGGGCGCAGTCTCGGGTGCCGCGATCGGCGGGGAACGGAATGGCGGCGAGGACGCCCTGATTGGCGCCGCCGTCGGTGCGGTGGCCGGAGGGTTGATCGGACACTCAATGGACCAGCAACAACAGGAACGGCTGCGCCAGCAGGCACCGCAAACGTATGCCCGGGTGGACCAGGGACAACCGTTGAGCCTGGGGGACGTCAAGGCCTTGGCCGCGGCGGGAGTCGGGGACAATGTCATCGTCAGCCAGATTCGCAATTCGCATACGGTCTATCATCTCAGCGCGGCAGACATCATCGAATTGCGCAACGCCGGTGTGAGCAACCAGGTCATCGATTTCATGATCAACACGCCCGGTATTTACAATGCCATGCCCGCGCCACAGGCAAGCACGGGGGTCGTCGCCCAACCGCCGCCAGCGCCCCCGGCGGAAGCAGTTGTTGTCGCGCCCGGACCGGACTATGTGTGGATTGGCGGCGAATGGGTGTGGAATACCCGATGGATATGGGTGGCCGGACACTGGGGATATCCGCCTTATCCCCGCGCCGTTTGGGTTCACGGCTACTGGTACCAGGGACCGCAAGGCTGGTGCCGGGCAGCAGGTCACTGGCGTTGATTCCCGCGCGACCCAAACTTCACTTCCGCGTGCTGATCGTTGACGGCCGTGCCATCCTTTGCCAGGCTGGGGCAATTTTCGGAGAATTCTTTCCGGCAAAAATGATTTGTTCCCGATGGTCGGCATTGCACCTGCTTGAAATCCAATCGGATTCGGGCGGTGGCCAACTGACTACGGCTACCCCAAAACAAATGGGCCGTTATCCAACGCCACTGCCTGAATCCGAAAATTGACCGCGCTTAATCCGTCTTCGTTACCTTCCACCGCAACCTGGCCGCCTCCATGAATTTCCGGGCAAACAATTGGAGAATAATGGACGACGAAGGCACAAAATCCCCGGAACAAGCGGCCGATATTTGGTTTGGAGAAGAAACCGACTATGGTTGGTCGGCAATCTCATGCCGCCAAGGGTATCTGCGCCGCAGGGCCGGTTCGAGAAGGTCCGGGGCGGTTTCTGATTCATTGTCGTTCCCGATTTCTGATTCACCGGCATCCTCGGTTTGATCTGGACCATCGCCAGAGGTCGCGAACGGATTTTCGGTCTGCGCCGCACCCTGCCGGGTTGCCAGCCGGTAGACACTGAAGCCAATCAGGCTCATCACGACTAAAATCGAGAGATACACCGCAATGAGGCCAAGTCCGGCGAGCCCCCGCCGAACGGCGGGGAAAAAGAGACTGATGAGCACAATGGAACCCGCCAGTTGGGCGATCAAACCAACCACATCAACGGCCTGTTTACGGTGTACCATATAACCCTTCGAATCCGCACATCCCATGCCACTGGTATTACCTGTGGATCAACGATTTATCACCGGAGCAATGGCGATTCTGGGAAAGCCAAGGGCGGAGCACCGTCGTATCGACACATTAGCTGTAAACCGCATTTGACTAGATGACACATTGACAATACTAATGCATCTGAACATCGTTTTGGAATGAAGCAGACAATGTGTGTGTTTTTCCTGACGACCGCCCTGCTGGCCAGTGGTTGCGCTTATTACAAAATTCAACCCGTCGCGGCGGCTTCGCTCGAGGATTGGGACAAAACCAGCCAGCCACCGGAGGGATACATTTTCTACCAGCCGGAACTTTATTTCTCGGTGACATTTCTGGCGGATGGCACCACCCCGGCGGGCGGCGCGCCGGCCAAACCGGCGGTCATGGTGACTCCGCTTTATCTGCCCAACTATCAAAAGCCCTTCCGGGTGACGACGCGGAATTTTCTGGCCAAAGCGGATTTCACCTTCAACTTTGAGAACGGCTGGAAGCTGACGCAGATTTCGGACCGCGGGGACAATTCCACGATGGCCAGTACGCTGGCGGAGCAGCTGCAAACGATCCTGACGGCGGCGATGGGCACGGGACCATTCCGCGTACAGGCTGGCAACGTGGCCAGCGCGTCTCAACTCCGCGTCATTCTATTCCGGCCCATTTATGACGAGCACGGATATATCAAATCTTTCCAGGAGGTTGGGGCTCCGGAAGCCAGATGAAGTAGAGCGTCTGGCGGCCTACCGGACGATCGAAACGACCTCTGGCAACCCCCAGATATTTGAAAAACAAGCTGCTCGTTTGGTAGTGAAGTCAATGCGGCGTCGTGATCGTCGGCAGCAGCGACAGGCAGGCACAGGGCTTGTGGACCACCATGTCCAGATCCCCCACCCGGCGGATGAGATCCGCGTAGTGACTGACCAGCACCCCTTTCACAGGGTCGGTCACATTAACTCCCGTGAGGGAATCCGGAAAGGGTGGCCGGGGCGCCAAAGGGACGCGGGCTGACGTGGGTAAACAGCGTGGCCGTTTCGCCACCGTGACAACCATTGCACGTGTTCAATGAAAAATGAATGCGCACCGGGGCGGCAATGGTTGCGGGTGGATTGCCGTCCCATACCCCGGGGGGATTTAGCGCGTGCCCTCCCAGGAAAGGCATACTCAGGTAAAACAATGGGACGGTGTCATTATCGATCAGGATGTTGGGCAAGTGCAACGGATCAGTGCAGTAAGCGTTGATGAGAGAACTGCCGTTAAAAGGTCCAGCCGGGTTATTCTTGACGGTGTGCTCGTCCAGATAGCCCAAGCCATCAAGTGTGAACTCCCGAAGGTCCCAGTCGGGGGGTACGAGTTGATCGTTGCTGCGGATTTGATTGATGGCGCTCAAGTTGGGTGATTTGCTCGGGTCCGCCCCGGCGGCGGTGACCTGGTCGGTGATGGCTTCCAAGGCGGCGTTGTAACCGGGGCCAAAAGGGATGCTGTTCAGGGCGGCCCATTGATTGGCCCAGCCTTTGATGCCGGAGCATCCTTTCATGGGCACGCCGTACTCGAAAATAACGGTGAAAGGAAGGAAGGAACAGGGACTGGAGGGATTGACAACTCCAAAGACAAAGCGGCACTCCCCCGCGTTATCATAAGGGAACGCATGGGAACGCAAATCCAGGCGGTTGACGATGGCCAGCAGCCGGAATGGGGCGATGGCGAGGTTCAGATTGGTTCCGCCTCCGCTGGCGGCCACCCAGCTGGCAATGACTTGCGACACGATGTTGTTCGAACGGTTGGGAACGAGGTCAAAATTCACCGTCTGGTCAAATTCCCAGTTCAACAACCAGTGGCGTGTGAAGTCCGCGGGATCGATTCCGGTCACAACCTGGTTGCACATGTTGGACATCAGATAGCCAAAGGACCACGGCCCCATGGATGGCACGCCAATACAGGGGTCGTAAGTGCGGGAGAGATCCCCGACCACACTCAAATCATTGATCATTATGGTCTTTCGCCAGTCATAGAAATCTGAGGCACCCAAGGAGCAGGGAAACGGAAGCAGCGGGATGGTGATATGATTGAGAAAGGAAATGATATCAAAGCTGGTGAGGACATTGCTGCTGGTGATGGTTCGCCCAGTGAACACGGGTTCAATGCCTGGGCCTGTCGCCATGACCTCGGCAACATGATCGTTCCATGCCTGCAGCTCGCTGGTGCTCAGGGGAATGATGGCGGAATAAACCCCGTCGTTGGCCACGGTGTCGGGATACACACCATCATCCCGAAGCAGGTAAACCTGGTCATCAATCGTGAAGAAGTTGCTGGTACTCAAACCGCCGGCCGGTCCCGAAGGCGGTTGAAAAACCACTTGCAGGAGTGTGTCGCCAGCGGCTGTGGGCGCGGCCAGGCGCTGAATCGTGGCGGAGGTAATGGGCGGCAACGGCGATATGATGGGGGCCGGCAAGGGATAACCAATCCGGGAGCCGTTATGCACCCGGAAGAATCCCGCGGTTCCCGAAACCGCCTGGGTGGCCGACCCGGAATAGGAGATGCTGTTGGCCACGGCCGTCCAAGGCCCCGCCAGGGACGGGGCGGATTCTAGGGATCCCGCTCCCGACCATTGCAAGCCCAGCGTGCCGTTCGCGTTGTAGTTCCAACCCAAGGGAAGATAGAAACTGGATTGTGCCCTGGCGCCAGTGGTTAGCAGCAGCCAACAGGCGGCATACAGAAAAGCAGACGATCGCAGCCGGCCGGCCTTTTGGGACAACTCCGTCCGTTGAAAAGTCTTCATGATGAACTGGTGTTTTGATTGTTGGCCCAGTGCTTCCCCGTCAGACTGTTCAAAGGCAATACCACACACCCGGCGCCGGCAAAAAATGCCGAAAGCTAGAACACAACCCCCGAACAGCCATGCGTCTTACTAAAGATATGATTATATAAAACTAATGACAATGTCAAGAACAAAGAAACCACGCGTCAGACCACGAATTGAAAACTTGTTTACCTTGCCACCCGACGAAATATATTGGCGCACTGTTGCCGATGTGGCGGAATTGGCAGACGCGCCAGACTCAAAATTATTATAAGCATCCTGGAATCAAATAGAAACACTTGGACAGCAATGGCCTAACGTGCCCGACGAAAATTTTAAAAAGGACTTGTTGGGACAGTTTCGGCCCCATTTTTAAGTGCGCGGGGTGCAATACGGGGTACAATAGAGAATTGGCGTTGCGAGGCGAAGTTTGCAGTATTCATTAAGTCTTAAGACAAAGGTTGAAAACCTACCCTCGCCTTCAACAATGCACAATCTACTTCAAAGCTCAAGCTTCTCCGCGCAGGTGAGGCAGGCAATTGACTTTGCACTAAAAGTTTTGTACCAACGCTACTGACGCGATCTGGATTCCGTCGAACCGGTCGGGCTTGAAGTCGCAGGAAGCCCGTACAGATTGCCGTAACAGCGGCAACCCAAATAAACAGTCCCGTAGGTCCGTGGATCGCCGCACAACTCACTGATGATTCCCCAACGATGGTGTTCGTCGTTGATCCGGACCCAGGATTTTCCGCAGTCGTTCGAGCGATAGACGTCATGAGCTCCGTTGGTGATCACTTGAGCCGAAATGTAGATGGCCGGGTAATTTGCGCCTGGGCCTGCCTTGCCGAAGCCGATGGCGGCGACATCCCGCCCCGGCAGAAACTGGGTCCAATTGGTTCCATAATCCGTCGAATGGTAAAGACCCTTCCAGGAAGGGAGCCAGATGTCTCCGGCGCGTCCGAATACCGCCGCCGGTGGCTTCCCCCACTGAAGCAAAGATGAATTTACGACGGAGAAGCGTTGCCCGCCATTCCGACTGAGCAGAAAACGTCCGGTGGCGGCGTCATAAATGTAGAATGTGTCATCCGTACCACGATCGGCAACAGCGGGATATCCCTGGTGATTGGTTGTTCCGCCCAAAGGTTTCGTCCAAGTGACACCGTGATTTGCCGACACATACTGAGCGTCATTCCACGGCGTCCACATGAAATAGGTTCCATTGGCCGACACGGCAATCGCTCCGGCACAGTTCGTGGCCGCGGATGGCGGACATGAACCGAAGGAACTCCAGGCCTTTGCGTAGCTCGTCGAATAGGCTCCGTAATTATTCAAACAACAGCCCAATCGCGCCACGATCCAAGGGGCCGCGTCGGCACAATCACCAGATGTATTTGAGCGTTCGTGTTCGAAGCGGTGACACCAAGCTGCACTTCGACCGTGCATCCTGCCGGCCACGGAGTGTCGTCAGCCCCGCCAACCGCATATCCAAGGCCCGGTAACAAGCAGATTAAAACGGCCAGCATGTTTTTCATAATCTCATGAATTGATGCCCGGCGGCGAAGACTTGAGCCGGGCCAGACCAAATCGCGGACGGCCAAGTAGAACGGTCGGCGACAGCAGGCGTTGGTTCCTGCGACTTAATCTCAGATGCGCCGTTTTGGTTCATACGTCCTGGGGTGGATTTGGGTTAGGGAATGCCTCCCAGCCATCCCGGTAGCGGACGAATTTCAGACGTTCGTGCTTATCCAAGGAGATGATTGAGGGTTTGCGACATATCAGACAGAGATTGCTGAACGGGTAAATCCAGTGGCAGGTCTTGGCCGTCTCAATATATGCGTCCAGCTTGGCGGCGTAATCCGGAGGATAGATAGGCGCGATGAAGCGGACGTAATCAGCCTCCGCCACCAAATACCCATCAGCCTGTCCGCGGAGGCAAGTGCCATGGCATTTAAGCATTATGCCTCCAAGTTGAGCCTTCAACCACTCGGTGACCGGTTCCCAAAGCTGCGCACGCAATAACTCGTTGAGCGGTTCGTTCGTCAACGCTTGCATTTGCATTGTAACAGGTATGGTGAAGTTCTGGAGAGTGAACGATGACCAGCTGTGAAAAAGATCCGACGCGACCTTTCTGGCTGGTTTGGGAGCGATCCCGCTGGGTAATTGCCGGACAAGTTCGCCGCGCATTTTTTCAAGGTAGGGCTTAAGTGCAATTGGAATTTTGTGTTCCGGCAGAAAAAACAGCTCACATTGGGCAGGAGACGAAAGCGTAATCATGATGCGCGGGGGCTTGTACCCGCCGGCGGTGTAAAGCCGGGCAACCACGGCGCGCAACTCATCTTCCGAGGCATCAGAAACATCCAGGCCGATCTTTTTCCACGTTTCAACCCATCGAGGCGCGGCGGCAATCTGTTCTGGTGTAAGCGAGGTGATCATTGATGGAGAATCATATAATTTGAAGATCATGACAACGCCCCCTCTTCAGCCCGGATAATCTGGCACTGGAAGGAGAGAACAAACAGCAGAAGCGGAAGGACAGGAAAACCCTCCCATTTTGCTCCGCGCATCCCGCCAAAGCCAGCGCCGTTACGGCCAGAAGCACGATCGGTTTCATAGATTCACAGTTTCCGACGATACTCGAACAGCACCCCTGGATCGTCGGGTTTTGAGCCGTTTGACATCTTGAAGCTCCATCCCTTGCCTTTGCCCACTGGACTTTCGGAACTGAAGGCAGGGAAGAAATAATAGCCTCCCTCCTCATGGGCGTTTCGATACAACACGATCACTAAATTGCTGTAGTCACGATATACAGCAATCGGATTCAGCCTCCGAATCGGCTCCGGCAAATCACTTCTCTTGGCATTAACGGAGTTGACCATTTTCAATTCGGTCATGGCTGCCATCACCAACTCGCGATGACGACTTTCGGACAAGGAGGTAATGTGGTTCTGGTTTGCGCATCCGGTTAAACAAAATGCCAGCATTATGGGTATTGCACGCATAGTAAGCCTGTTATTTTGAAAACTGACAATCCAACCTCGCAACGCTGTCAACAATCTCCGATTCCTGAATGATCCACATTGTCCCGTTCGTTCCGTTGCAAAGGATGTCCAGGATGACGCGATCTTTTCCATCACTGTTCCGGGAGCCGGAAATCAGGCGCGCCAAATGGAGATTCCCCTCCGCGTCCCGCTCGATCTTATCAATGCGCAAAGGACCCGGAAGGGGTATGATCCCAATGGACGATCTTCCCTTTTGAAAATAAATCGCATTGGTAACACTCCCGATGGCTCCAAGATCCAGCTTCATGGTTTCTCCAGCCTTGAGCTGGCTATATCCAAAAAAGGAACCTTCGGCGAAGGTCACCTTGCCGGTCAGGACCGGCAGTTTTTGCACCGGTTCTTCCGCCCGGATAGTCCGGCATTGGAACGAGACAACAAACAGCAGAAGTGGAAAGACAGGATTTGTTTTCATATCATATAACCAATCTTGAGCCTAAATTAATAATTGTCACCGGGAGTCGCTCCAATGGGTGCCAAATCACCTTTCCACAGAATCCTGAAATTCTTGCTGTGGGGATCCCAGAGATGTTGCGGCGGAATGTCGGTCTCGAATATCTTCACCGTCATCTTAAAATCGGAGTTGTTCGTCGGCATCACCTTGGTCGCCGTATCCAAGGTCTTCTCGCCGAAATCCATCCCCAACCCGCCCATCAGTTCCGTGCCGTTCATGGACTTCCAGCCGCCACCGTCGCGCGTCATCAATTCATTCTGGAAACAGGCCAGCATGTTGGCGCCTACGGAAATGTTTGTCTGCACGAACGACTTCGAATCCACCCAAAAGGACACGGTGCCAGGTGTCCGTTCAATAAAAAACCGTGTCGGCACCATCACCGTCACCTCATGGCGCACTGACGGATCAGCGTTGGCAATCGGCGGAATAGAGGTGAATCCGGGCCACCCAGGATGGGGCGCCGCCGACCGGCAGCCGACCAGGCAGGTCAAAGCAACCAGCGCGAGCGGTGATGTGGTTGTTGTCATGTCGGTAGTGTCGGTCAAGGCCGGCTTCATCGGAGCATATTCAATCGCCGCCATGCGGACGGTCCAGGTGGATTTCTCGGCAGAGGCGTTCCGGAAGCTTGCTGCGCTGCCAGTCCAGTTCCGCCGATTGCGTTCCAACTGTGGCGGCGGCGGCGCGGGCATAATGTCCGGCATAACCGGCGCGGTTTGATTGAAAGGTGAAACTGGTGCCTTCTTGGGAGGTGTAGCCAACGGCAGCGGCGTGGCCGGCGGCAAAGGCGGCGGCTTTCGCTGCGGGATGCGCAGCGGCGCGCGCGGCAATCCAGGCGGCAAAGGCGGCGGCGCGCACCTGGCTCATTGCCAGCCCGTCGTTTGCCCATGCGCGCGCCGCGTCAAGTGCCTTGCGGGGACGGTCGTCCTCCGGATGTCGCTCCTCAAAATACGGGAGCACGCGCTCGGCGCAGTCCGCCGCCCAGAGCGCGTATATCCTCTGGTCCTGTTTCTCCTGGTCCGTTTTTTCCTTCTGCTCCGTCTTTTGTGCGACTGGTGGTTGCCTCAAGCAGATGAGCCAGTCCGGCACTCCGTGCAGCGTGCCCAGCTCGGATGGGGTGGTGCAGTCAACAATCACGCGGCAACGTCGGCAGGCCGTTGTCGGCCATTCAAAGCCGCGACCATAAAAGGTGAACGCTTCCACCGATTCCGGCGGTCGCCCGCAGGTGCATTTTTTGTGCCGGTCTTCCTCGCGGCGATGGCCCCACGCGGCATCGGAACTGGCCCACAGTTTCGGAAGTGGGAAATCGTTAGTCCCGTCATAAAGGAAATGGCGCAAGGTTCCGTCTTCAAATCGCACAAGTCCAGATGCGTGGCTCATAAATGGCAAAGGGCGTTATTTTTCGGTCGTATTCGTGAATGATACCTCATTTGCGTCATGCACCACCCAGGTCTTGTCCAGTCCACGCAGCAGCGCAACGACTGCGGGTGGTAATGGCGTGTCCGGGACAAATTTCAGCCGGGGGCTGATCTGATCATCTTCAAAACCCATGATGGCCAGCATCTGACGGACTTCAGGCGGAACCCGGTTAATCGAGAATTGTTTCTCCAGCGTTTTGTCCCCATCGAAACATCTCACCGTCACGATCTGATTTGAAGCCAGGGGCAGATTTGTTGGCTCACTCAGCATCATCAGCAGTCGTTGGCATTGTTGAGCCCTAATTCCGGCGTCCTCCTGGGGAATGGAACCGCCCCTGCGATCCCATTTATAAACCAACACATCCGATCCCAAATTCTTTTCCGACATCCAAAGTGTGACAACGGCATGGAACATTTCATCAGAGGGCTTGTCGTCTTCAGGAAAAACCACCTCAACCAGGCGCCTGTCAGCTGAGACCGTGTTTATCGTCGTGGCGCAACCCGCCGCAAGAACCATCACTCCTGCCAACAGAACAACCCGCAACAACGGAACTGCAAAAGCCGACGTTGGCGGATGATCTTTCAGGCTTTTCATTCTTTGACGATTTCCAATTTTATGATGTTGGATTCAAGCTCCAAGGAACCTTGACGCGGACGATACCCGCCACCTTTCCACTGGATTGTGTGCTCGCCCGGCTCCGAAAACGTGTAGGTGGTGATGTCGTAGTTAAAATCGGCCGTTGGACTGCTCACGACCGGGCCATCATAGCTCCCATCGCCTGGTCCCTTCGGACTGACGAGCTTGCCATCCACATACTCGTCATAAATCATCTTCGGTCCCATCACATAGACTTCGATGCCCTGCTTGACGGCTTCCAGAACGTGCAAAACCCGGATCGGTTCACCGGTCCTGTATTGGGTTTTGTGCGTCATAATGGTAATGCGCTGGCCTGCGAGCAAAACCCCTTTGTCCTGGAACCGGTTATACGTCCTTGCCAACGCATGGTCTTCCGGTGGCGCGTTGACAATCTGGTCGCCCTTCCGCTCCAGCAAATGCCACGGCACGTCCGCTTTAGATAAAGTGTGGTTGGCCAGAAATGGCGTGAAGTCGTCGTTGGTGGATAATGCGAAATAGGTCATGCATATGGCGCCGGAAAACCCGTAAGTCGTCGGACCGATCTCCTTCTCCAGCTCAACCTCGCCGTTATAATCGCCGGTGCTCGTGCCAAACGTCCCACGTAACTGCCCGAAGAACCTGCCGTCACGGGCTTCGATGCGACCCGAAAGCGCCTCTCCATTCATGCCGGCTCGAATGTCGAAGTCGTCACCCAAATGAATCTTGGTCGTGATGATCAGCCGGGGCGGCAACGTATCCTTCCCAGTCACATATGCCGGGGCGAAGAAATGAAGATAAAGTTGCGGCGACGGGGAATCGATGGATGCCGGCAGAGCAGCCAGTTTAGTGGCATTACAAAGAGGCAACGTTCCTGCCAGGGCCAGGAGAAACAGAATGGTTCTGGTGTTCATCTGCAAACTTCGGCTCATCATTCTTTATCGGATTTGCCTTGGGTCGTTGCCGTTCATCTTCCGTTGGACGGAGTCCATGGAGAAACCCTCCGCGCGGTGTGCTCACCTCGCAATCATGGTCTTTTGCGTATTCGGGCTTGACTACTATGAACATAGTTTATACTATGCCACAAGTAGCTGTCAATATGAAACGACCGGAACCCTCCCGGCTGGAAATGCAGGTGCTTTCGGTGCTTTGGAAACACGGCCCCTGCACGGTGCGCGAGGCGCTCGATGCCATGCCCGATGGCAAGGCACGGGCCTACACCACCATTCTATCGGTGATGCAGGTGATGGAACGAAAAGGGCTGGTCTCGCATGAAACAAGAGGGAAAGCTCATGTCTATGCCGCCTGCGTATCCCGTTCAAATGCCACCGGACCATTGCTCCGGAATCTCGTAAAACACGTCTTCGGAGGCAGCGCGGCGGCGGTGTTACAGCAGTTTCTGGCCGGAACCAGCGTGGACCCCGAAGAATTGAAGGAGATGAAAGGCCTCATCGCCGATTACGAACGCGCCAAAGCCGGCAAATCATCCTCACGCAACCATAAAGTCCCATGACACCCTTGATGCACTGGTTCGCTTCGGATGGCTGGAGGCACAGCGTCGAGGCTTTGCTGCAGACGCTTTGGATCGGCGCCGTGCTTGCTGGAGTTCTGCTGTTGGCCCTTCGGCGAAGCACCAATCCGTTTGTACGTTACTGGTGTTGCATACTGGCATTGACGGGCGTGTTGGTCGGAGGGCTTGGTTCCTGGACTTACCTCGAGCATCGAGCCGGGCCGCCGGGTCAAAATGGGATGAGTTCCTTTCAAGTTACCTGGACAGGTTCCTTGGAAATTCAGCCGCACAGCTCTATCCCAGAACCGGGGGCCGTTCCAACGTTCGAACGCATCTCTCGTTCTGCACCGCTCATATCAACCTACACCTACGGTCCACTCATTCCCTCGAACTCATCGGCCTATTCCTGGATGTCTTTGCTGGCGCTGCTATGGCTGATGGGAACAACGGTTATGCTGATCCGGTCCATCGGGTGCGTCGGCTGGGGAGAGAAACTGCGGAGGGCCACTCAGCCGTTGCAGCGTCAGGATATTCTTGAATTGATTGAGCAAGCACGGCGGCAGTTGAAGTTGGCCCGGCGCATCCACGCCGTGGTCACCGACCGGTTGACGTCACCGGCGGTGGTGGGAATCCTTGTCCCGACATTAGTGCTGCCCGCGTCGCTGTTGACCACAATTCCTGCGCATCAACTACAGCTCATTTTGCTGCATGAACTGGCGCACATTCGCCGGGGTGATTATCTGGTAAATGTTTTGCAACTATTCGCCGAGGCCGTGTTGTTCTTCAACCCCGCGGTCTGGTGGATCAGCCGACAAATCCGGCAGGAACGTGAAGCCTGCTGCGATGCCATGGCCATCGCACTCGTTGATGACCGCGCGGAATACGCCCGGACACTCACTCAAGTTGCCCAGCAGACCTTGCGGGCACATCTGGCGACGGCTTCCGCATTCGCCACCGAACACCGTCCGGGCGGCCTCAAGGACCGGATTCAGCGGCTCCTCGTGCCGGAATACCATCCAGCTGTTTCCCTGTCCTGGAAAGGTCTGGCAGGCGCGGTCCTGCTGGGTGGCTCTCTCTTGCTTTTTCCGATGTCCGTCACGTCTTCAACGTGCGGCGTCGCGACCAGCGGCAAAGGTGCTGTTCAAAACCGGAATACTCCGATACAATCCCTCCCACGATTGCCGGACATCGCTGCCGGCACGATCCCGTCGCTAGGTTCCCATTCGACAGATGCCGGCGACGCAATATTTCACTTCAAGGGAATGATTGATGGTGCAGACAGAATTCTGTTCGCCCGCAATGGCGCACGGTGGGAGCATGTCAATTGGGCTTGGCCTCAAGATGTCACGGTCAACGGAGTGCGTTGGAATGTGCAGGAACAGGATTATTTGACAACGGCAGATCTAGCCGGGTTTCTACCTGAATCTTATTCGCTGGACTCGGCGGAGCTGGAAGTGATTGAGGGAAGAGACATCGTTGCACTCGAACATACCGATCAAGGATTGGTGGTTAACCTGAATGATACCCCGGTCGGTGCGAGCGAATACGAATTCAAGATTCATTTTCACCGGATTCAACCCTCATTCAAACGGGTCAGCGCCTCCACCGTCGCGACGTTAAAGATTGCGGCCGAAATAGACGGCAGTGATTGCGTCCAAATCACCTCTGAAGGGGCAGCTTGGACTCACAAAAGCTGGGGATTCCCCGGCAACATCAGTGTGAATGGCATCCCGTGGGATCCCCGGCAGCGAAGCTTCCTGGTTAATGCGGGGGCTACCGCCTTCCTGCCCGCGGGAGTGGATTTTTCCACCGCGAGAGTGATAAGCCGCAAAGGTCGGGACCTGGTGACCTTGCGGAGTGACAAGGAAGGGGTGTGGGTCTCCTTCGCGGACAATCCCAATGGGAGTGACCACTATGAAATCGAGATCGCTTTCGGAGACTAGCCCCGATCGAAATCGATTTAGAACTCTAGACCCGGCGGCTGCACCTACTGCTTCGAACCTGTTGAGCCAATCCCACCGACGCCGTTGTAACTCGCCTATTACCGCCCCAGTACGCAAGCCGTTACAGCAACGATCTCGACCACTGGCTTCGGGTTGAGCGCGAAGTCGCCATCGAACGTCAGACGCGCCAGATTCCAGTCTGCTGCGACCACCAACAAACCGTTGCCTAGCATTTTCTGAAGATCGACATTTTATGAAACATCTTGCCTTTGCTTATCCTCGTGGCATCATTGAAAACATTGGCGATATTCAGTATCGACCTCTGCTGAAGCCACTGTTTTTTGTTTTGATCGAGAGTGGTTTTTAGCAAAAGTCAGTTGCTCATTCTGAACCATTTTTGTGCCTTGGGGTGCAATGCCGGGGTACAATGGGAGGATTGAGTAAAAGTCCCTTTGTAAGTTGTTGAATGGTAAGCCGATGTGGCGGAATTGGCAGACGCGCCAGACTCAAAATCTGGTACTCGCAAGAGTGTGTGGGTTCGACCCCCTCCGTCGGCACCATTTGAAATCAGTGCTGCTCAAAGGAGCATAAGTGCGTTTCAAGCACATCCGGCTGCAACCGGTTTCGCCGAAAGTTCCCAAGGCCGAAAGCCCGCCAAACCCGCTCACGGAAAACGCGCCGCGGTAGACATCCGCGAATCGAACTGGGCAGGCCCAAGTTTGTGAATGTGCTATGTTAGCGAACAATTCAGGATTATATGAAAAATTCTTTGAAGTTTCCGGTTAACCGGACGGGCCGGGTCTCGTGCGGATTCATTTTGATCACCGTCTTGCTCCTGTCCCCCCGGGCCCGGGCGGCAAATGTGCTCACCCAGCACAACGACCTCGCGCGCACCGGGGCCTACACGTCGGAAACCATGTTGACGACCGCCAACGTTAATACGAACACCTTCGGCCAATTATTTATCGACGGCGTGGACGGTCAGGTTTACGCCCAGCCGCTTTACGTTGAAAGCTTGAGCCTGTCCAACGGGACGCATAATGTGGTTTTTGTCTGCACGGAGAACAACAGCGTGTATGCGCTGGATGCGGACATGGGGGGAATCACTTATTGGCACACCAATCTCGGCACCCCCTATACATCCGGCTGCAGTGATTTGACTCCGGTCGTCGGCATCACCGGCACTCCGGTGATAGATTTAAACAGCGGCACGCTCTACGTGGATACGAAGCTCGCGTCGGGCCCGGCTCACAAGTTACATGCCCTGGATATTGCGACTGGCAGCGAGAAATTCAATGGACCGGTGACCATCTCCGCCGCCAACTTCAGCGCCAGCGTACAACATCAGCGTCCAGGTCTGCTCTTGCTGAATGGCGTGGTTTATGTGGCCTTTGGCTCGCACTGCGACCAGGGTAGCTATCATGGCTTCGTTCTGGGTTATAATGCCACGAATCTTACACAACAAGTCTCCGCATTCAACGTAACCCCCAACGGCAGCATGGGGGCGGTTTGGTCGGGCGGCATGGCGCCGGCGGCGGATGCCAGCGGAAACATTTACATCATGACCGGCAACGGAACCTTTGACGGCAATACCAACTTCGACCTTAGCGAGTCGATGATCAAATTGAACGGCAGTTTGGCACTGCAGGATTATGCCACGCCAACCAACTGGTCAGACCTCAACAATGGGGACACCGACCTCGGGTCCGGCGGCGTGGTGTTGCTGCCGACGCACTATGCGGTGGGGATGGGCAAGGATGGGAAAATGTATCTGGCCGATGTCAACAACATGGGGCATGTAGGCAACTTTGTACAGGTGTTCCAAGCCCAGTCTTCCGGCGATACAGTGGGCAAGTCGCCGGTTTATTGGCAGGGGCCAGGCAAACAGTACCTTTTTGCCCTGCACAGTTACAGCCCGACCAAATCCTTCGAATTTACCGGCACGAACATCAACCCCACGCCATTGGGCACGGCGTCTTTCTCGATGAACGATCGTTGCGGCGGCCTTTCCCTTTCGGCCAATGGAACCAACAACGGCATTTTGTGGGAAATTGGCAGCGACAGCAATCTGCGGGCGTACGACGCGGTGAATTTTCCAAAGCTGTTGTGGACCGGGAGCGTGGGGACCTATGTAAAAATGACGTGCCCGACGGTCGCCAATGGGAAGGTGTATGTGGGAACCAGCAGCGGTTTGAGCGCATGGGGACTGACCGATATCCTGTACAGTCAACCCGTGGGAACCAACTCGGTATTAAGCTGGGTGACGGGAACCCTGCTGGAAACCACCAATTTGTTGGGACCGTGGGTGACAAACCCAGCAGTGTCACCCTACACGGTCGTCCCGACAAACACCCAGGAGTTCTACCGGTTGTTGCTTCGCGGTGGTCAGTAACAACCGAATTGGAAAGAATCGCAGGCAACTCCCGAAAGGTTCAGAAACAAAATGAGAACAATCGTCAGATCCCTTCACCGCGTTGGGGAAGCTGGAAGAATAAAACGAGGCAACCTGTCAGGGAATGCACACCCGGTTGCTACATGAATTGCAGCCGGGATTCCTTGAGATAACGCGTCTCCAAGAGCGAGGCGATCTTGCGGATGATGTTCCGCCGCAAATCCAGTTCCACGGGAACATTCGGATCCTGATGCGCCTCGTTGATGCGCGTGCCCACGACAAATTCAACGATGTCGCTCTCCAGCATCAACGCCACCAAGTCGCGCGCGGGATTTTTGCGCTGACCATCGGACTGCGGGCCGTGTTCCAAAATCTCCGCCACCTTGGCCAGCGTCACCGTGCCCTCGGTGACGAGATCCATACCCTCCATTTCTGCCGCGGGCGGAATATCCGGAGTGAGCCGGGCCAGGGACATGGTGACCGGCCGGTTCAGCAAGCGGGAGATGATGTTGGCGGTGGTGCCGCCGCAAATGGCTTTCCGTCCGTTGAAGGTCCGGACCTTCTCGGCCAGCTCGCCGTCGCGTTCCTTGCAAAAAGGCGGGCCGGTGATGATCAACAACCGGCGTGGCCGGCGGTAATAGACCACGCCGCAGCTGATGTCATCCTTGGGTCCCAGGCCATCATGCAAGGCGGCCTCAGCCACCAGCCGGCGGGAAAGTTCGTGGGCGGAAATTTCATTTTCCCGTTGTATTTGCCCGCTCAAAAAGCGAACCACGTTGGCCTGTCCCCAGCCCAGCGGCATTCCGACGTGGCCCAGGCCGGACTGGCTGACACCATCGGAAAAATACACAATCCGGTCGTCCAGACGCGTCTCGAACTCGCTGTAATGGATGACACGGTCCTTCCAAGCCTCCAAGGTGAAGCTGGCCCGCTCCAGCGGCACGGCGGTCTGGCCGCGCAAGAGCACCAGCGGGGGATTGCCGTGCTCAATCACGCGTGTTTTTCCGTCCTCATCGAGATCCACAATCGTAAAAGTGGAATAGCTGATCTTGCGTTTCTCACAGATCGGCAAAGTATCCATGATCGTCTTGGCGCTTTGGCGCACATCCACAAACGCCGAGGTGTAACGCAAGGCCATGGTCGCCGTGAGATTGGCCAGCACACTCGCTTTCACCCCGCTGCCCAGGCCGTCCGAAAGCACCGAGATGATCCGGTCCTCCGCCTTGATTTTGCGCGATAGAAAGACATCGCCCGAAACCACCTGCCCCAACTTGGCCTGCTGGCAGAAATCAACGTCGATAAAGCTTTCGCCAGTCATGGTCGTCCTTCGGCTCGTCGGGTTTGGCGGGTGAAAACGATTCAATGATCGAGTTGAGCGTGATCTCGGATTCCGCGGCGTTTTCACCGAGCAGGTAGGCGATTTGTTGCGTGGTCGCCAGCTGCTTCTGGATCACTTCCCGCGCCTTGCGAATCACCTGCGCCTTCTGGACTGCGGGCTCGGTGATGTCCTGGAGGATCCCGCCCACCACGGTGTGTTTCTCGATGTTGAAAATGGTGGCGTGCAGGATCGTGTTCTGGAAACGCAGGTCGCGGTCCAGAATATCCTCGCCGGTTTTCAGCACGTTGTGAAACAGACTCGCAAACGGCATCACCTCGGCCAGCGCCATCCCCTCGAGCGCTGGTGGCACGACACCGCCCGGCGGCGGGCTCCTGGCGAACAGCGCGGCAAAGGCGGCGTTCGACTCGATAATCCTCAGGCTGTCGTTCACAATCACCACGGCGGAAGGCATTTTCTGGATCAACGCGTTGGCCTTCTTGTGCGCGAGCTTGCGCATGTAGGTCACGCACATCGCCCGCTCGGCCTTCTGGTTGATCAGCGCAATGGCGAATTCGCGGCACGAGTCGTAGCCGCAACCACCACAATTCTGCTCGTCGTCAGGCGAAAGTTTTCCCACCTGCCGCAAAGCCTCGCGAATCTGCGCATCGGGATAATGCACCGCCGGCACGGCGGGCACGGCGAAATCCGCCTGAATGTCCAGGGCGGGCGGACGCGGGAGCGTGGACTCCGCCGCCTGTCCGTAACGCAGGATGCGGCAGCGTTTGACCGCAGTGCCGTTGCGATGGGAAGCCCGAGGGCCGTTCACGCAACCGCCTTCGCACGCCAGCAGTTCCAGAAACAACCCGCCCGCTGGCTTCAAATCGTCCAGTCCGTCAATCGCCTTCTCGATGGCGCTGATGCCCGAGAAGGCCATGAATGAACCGTCGTTCACCGCGCAGAGGGATTTCATGCCGGCGATCATGCCGCCGTCCACCGGATACCATGCACCCGCCGCTGAGCGTTCGGGAATGAAGTGATCGTCGGGCGTTTCGGCAAGGGCGACCGGGGAAATTTTCTCCAGTTCCAGCCAGCGGCCCAGGTCTTCAAACGTGAGCGCCACATCGAGCAGCTCCGGATGTTGGGCCGCCTCGGTTTTTTTGGCGATGCACGGCCCGATGAACACGATGCCGGTGTCCGCGCCAAAGTTTTGCCGCAGCATTTTGCAGTGCGTCAGCAGCGGCGTGAGCAGTCCGGCGATGAAACCCGCGCTGGCGGGCCGGTGTTTTTGCAGATAGCTCACCACCGTCGGACACGCCGACGAGAACAGCACGCGGTCCGGGTGCTCACGCAGGAGCGCTGCCGCCCGGGCGGAAACCTGCTGGGCGCCGAGAGCGGTTTCCGAGACCCCGAAAAAGCCCAGCTGCTTCAACGCCTGGATGAGCTGCCCCGGGCGCACGTCGGGGAATTCACTCACAAACGACGGCGCCAGCGAAACGAGCACGCGCGGTTTCATGGTGAGCAGTTGCCTCGCTCGCGGCAGGTCGTCCCGCACGCGTTTGGCGCCATTCGGGCAGACCTCCACGCAAACGCCGCACAGAATGCACAGCTCCGGAATGACCGAGGCATAGCCGCCTTCGACCTTGATCGCCTTCACCGGGCAATTGCGAACGCACTTGTAACAATCCTGGCATTCGCGTTTCTCGGTGTAGATGGGGTTCAGGTAATTCATGCCTTCTCCTTCGGCACAAAATGATTGAGCAGGCCGATGATGACAATCGGGTCCACTTCGTGATACAGCTTGCCGTTGATGGTGACGTTCGGTCCCGATTTGCAATGATCCTGGCAGAGGCGCCCGGTCAATTCGACCGCCGGCGGCAGGTGGTGCGAACCCAGATAATCCTGAATCACTTCAATGTTGCGGTTGTTCCCGCGCGCGAAGCAGGAACTGCCCATGCAGATGGTGATGCTGGCGGTGGGAACTTCAGGCATGGCAAACCTCCTCCGGTTGGGGCTGGGGCGTTCGAACTGCGGCGCGCGGGCGCCGGCCTCCCGGACCGTCGCCGACCTGGCGGCCCAGCATCTTGATTCGTGCCGTCAGGCAGCGGTTGCAAGCATTGCCGGTCTCCTCGATGCACGCCTTGGCCGGGTAAATTTCATAAAGCCGCCGATATTTGAGCGGGGTCAGATTGGGCATGAACACATTCGCGCCGCGTTGCAGGCCCAGCTCGCGGCCATTGCGCTGGTTGATCGTCGCCAGCGCCGTCGTCGCCGGAATGTTTGCCTCGGGACAAACCAGCCGTGTCAGCGCCACCGCCTTGTAAACCATCAACTCGGTGTTGGGCACCTGCCCGGGCTGGACGGCCGCATTTTTGTCCGGCTCCCTTCCCAGCGGTGTCGCCGGATGCGGGATGAACGGGCCGATGCCAATCATGTCCAGGTCCAGTTCGCAGAATAGCGCGATGTCATCCGCCAGGCTTTTATAAGTCTGCCCGGGGATTCCGACCATGACTCCACTGCCGGTCTCGAATCCCAATTGCTTCAGCCGCCGCAAAATCGCGAGGCGATCACATGGCTGATGGCCCAACCGCGGGTGGATCGCCTGGAACAATTCCCGATCCGACGTTTCAAATCGCAGCAGATATCGGTCAGCTCCGGCTTCGCGCCACGCGGCCAGATCTTCATCGGATCGTTCGCCTAGGCTCAACGTCACCGCCAGCGGAGTTTCCGCCTTGATTTGCCTGATGATGTCGGCCATCCAGCCGGTCGTGATGCCGTAATCCTCGCCGGCCTGCAACACAACGGTCCCATATCCGAACTTCATTGCCTGCCGGGCGGCGGCAAGGATTTCCCCGGCCTCCATCCGGTAACGGGTGAGCGTTTCGTGGCCGGCGCGCAAACCGCAGTAGGCACATTGCCGCGCGCAATGATTCGAAATTTCAACCAGCGCGCGCAGATGCACCGCGTCGCCGACGTGCAACCGCCGCATCGCGTCGGCCTGCCGCCACAATTCCTTCAACCGCTCCGGGTTTTCCTCGCGCAGCCAGCTGAAAATCTCGGCCTGATCCAAAGTCCTATTCATGCCGCCTGTGCCTTTTTTACGGTAGGGCCGACCTGCCGGTCGGCCAGGACGCGCGGCAGCGCGTCCCTCCCATGTGAACCTTGCGTTTTTCGCAACAGCTCCCAGGTCGCGGGAAAGGGCTCGAGCGCACGCGCAAAAATTCCGAGGCTGTAGGCGATGGCAAGACCGTAATTGGTGATGGGCACGCCGGCCTGCTGACAGCGCAGGATCCGACCCAACATTTCGCGCCGGTTCCACATGCAGCCGCCACAATGGATGACCAGCTTGTACGGCGACAAGTCATCGGGAAAATCATGGCCCTGCACGTGCTCAATCCGGAGTTTCTCGCCGGTGTATTGCGTCAGCCAGCGCGGGATTTTTACCCGGCCGATGTCCTCGCCTATCGGATGGTGCGAACAGGCTTCGGCAATCAACACCCGATCGTTGCGCCGCAGGTTTTCGATGGCGAGCGTGCCCTGCACCTGCGTGAGCAGATCGCCTTTGAACCGCGACATCAGGATTGAAAAACTGGTCAAGGGCACGCCGCGCGGCGTGTCGGCGGCTACCTTCAGGAACGCCTGGGAATCGGTGACCACCAGTTTCGGCGGCAGCTTCAGCCGGTCCAGCGCGCTCCGCAACTCGCGTTCCTTCACCACGAGGCAATACGCATCGCTGTCGAGCAAATCACGGATGGCCAGCACCTGCGGCTGGATCAACCGGCCCTTGGGCGCTTCCTTGTCAATCGGCACCACCAGCACCACCAACTGGCCGGGACCCACCAGGTCGCCAAGAATAGCCGGGCTATCGATGAAATCCGGCGGCGCCGCGTCCAGCAGAGCCTGCCGCAAATCCAGAATTCCCGTGCTGCGCACCGCCGACGCACAAACCACCCGCAGCTTCAGCTCCCTCAAACGCGCCGTCAGCACCGCGTCCGGTTCGCCCGCGTCAATCTTGTTGAACACCACGACCGCCGGGATCTGGCGGCAGGCCAGTTCGCGCAAAATTTCCTCCTCAAATTCCCCCCACATTCCGGCCTCGGCCACGAGCACGGCCAGGTCCGTCCGCTCCAAAACCTGCCTGGTTTTCTGCACGCGCAACGCACCCAGTTCGCCGGTGTCGTCAATCCCCGCCGTGTCAATGAACAGCACTGGACCCAACGGCAGCAGTTCCATCGGCTTCTCCACCGGGTCCGTGGTCGTGCCGGCGACGGGCGAGACAATCGAAACCTGCTGGCGCGTGATCGCGTTCAGCAGACTGGACTTGCCCACATTGCGCCGTCCGAAGAAAGCGATGTGCAGGCGCAGGCTCTTAGGCGCAGTGGTCATGGCCATTCCTTTCTGCCGTTGCGGCGTCTCGGTCGAGCGCCGCTGTATCTTGTGAAGGAGGGCGGCGTTCTGCCGAAACGCCGCTACGCTTGTCGGGTGTCCCCAACCGGCAGACCGCCTCGGGGCTGATCAACACGTCAAACTCTTCGCCGGTCAGCCAGCCTTGCGCGCTGACTGTCTCGCGAATACCCCTGCCCTGTTCTTTTGCCAGGCGCACTGCCTCGCACGCCCGTTCGTAACCGAGTGCGGGCAGCAAGGCGGTTGCGGCCGCAGTCGAATTCTCCACGTGCCAGCGGCAACGCGCTTCATCGGCTTCCAGTCCCTCGATACAATGGTGACGGAGGATGTCATCGGCGCGCGTCATCAAATCCAGGCTCTCCAGCAGGCAATTCGCCACCAGCGGCAGGAAGGGATTCAGTTCCAGGCTCCCCGAGGCGCAAGCCAATGCAATGGTCGCATCGTGGCCCATCACCAGCATCGCCGCCTGGCTCACCGCCTCGGGGATCACTGGATTCACCTTGCCGGGCATGATCGATGAACCCGCCTGGCGCGCCGGCAGCCGAATTTCACCAAAGCCGGCCTCGGGCCCCGAAGCCAGCAACCGGAGGTCGCTGCAAATTTTCAACAACGACACCGCATGCGCCTTGAGGATGCCGGACACCTCGACGAACACGTCCGCGTTCTGCGTGGCGTCCACCAGGTTTTCCGCGCGGGCAAAGCCGATGCCGGTCAGCTCGCGCAACTGGTCCACGGCCTGGAAGATAAACTGCCGCGGCGCGGCCAGGCCGGTGCCGATTGCCGTGCCGCCGAGGTTCACGACGCGCAACCGCTCCTCGCATTTGTAAATGCGCCAGCGGTCGCGGTTGATGGCCTCGGCATACGCGCTCATCTCGCGGCCCAAGGTGATCAGCACCGCGTCCTGCAGTTGAGTGCGGCCAACTTTGACGACATGGGCAAATCGCTTTTCCGCCTCCTGAAATGCTTCCTGCAGAACCACGACCTGTTGTTCCAACCCATGAAGCTGGCGGATGGCCGCCAACCGCAACGCCGTGGGATAGGTGTCGTTGGTGGACTGATGGAGATTCAGATCATCCAGTGGCGAAACCACCTCGTAGGCGCCGCAGGTCTTCCCCAGAATTTCCAATGCCCGATTGGCGAGCACTTCGTTCACATTCATGTTCAGGCTGGTGCCTGCACCGCCCTGAAGCGCGTCCACAACGATGTGTTTGGTCAATAAACCGTCGCTGAGTTCGCGGCAGGCGCGTTCAATGGCATCAGCCTTGGCCGGATCGTTCGCCCAAACGCCTTGCGAGCGGTTCGTCAACGCGCACGCCAGCTTGACGGTGCCGTAGGCGCGGGCAAGTTCAGGATGCACCGGCCGGCGGGCGAGCGGGAAATTATCCAGCGCCCGTTCCGTGTGAATGCCATGCAAGGCCGCCGTAGGCACCGGCAGTTCGCCCAGAAAATCCCGTTCGATGCGGACCGCGTTGTTCATAATTTTCAGATATTGTGCCGCTGGACGCCCAGCAGCGCGTCCCTGCGTGTTGGTAGGGCGGCGCCGCCGCGCCGCCACTTACACGAACACATCGCGCTCGTTGTTGCGCACGCGGCCGACCAGTTCCCGCGCGGTCTGGCCGATCGGGCCCGGCATCGTGGCCAGTTCGTGGTTCACCAGTTTCTCGCCCACCCGCCGGGTTTCCGGCTTCGCGTAGCCCATCAGGTATTCCATGCAGCTCGACAGGGCGTTGGGACTGCAGTGTTCCTTGATCAATCCCGGCTTGGCCAGGTCCATGAAATCCGCGCCGGTGCGGCCCAGGCGGTAACACGCGGTGCAAAACGACGGGGTGTAACCGAGCGCCGCCACATCCCGCACCACTTCGTCCAACGGACGATGGTCGCCCAACTGGAACTGCTCCGAGTTGTGGCCGTCGCCGGTTTCGGCATAACCCCCCGGGTTGCTCCGGCTGCCGGCGGAAATTTGCGACACGCCCAGCGCGAACGTTGCGCGGCGGGTGTCGGCGTTCTCACGCGTGGACATGATAATGCCGGTGTAGGGCACCGCCAGCCGCAGGATGGCGACGATCTTCTTGAAGTCCTGGTCCGCCACGGCGTGCGGGGGACGACCGGCGGTTTTCGAACCGACGGCGGGCTCCAGGCGCGGCACGCTGATCGTATGCGGGCCGACGCCGAACTTTTCCTCGAGATGGCGGATGTGCTGTTGCATCGCCAGCATTTCGAACTTCCAGTCGTGCAATCCGAACAATACGCCGATGCCGACATCGTCGATGCCCGCCTCCATGGCGCGGTCCATGGCGGTCACGCGCCAGTCGAAATTGCGCTTGGCGCCGGCGGTGTGGATGCTCGCGTAGGTTTCGCGGTGGTACGTCTCCTGGAAAAGTTGATACGTACCGATGCCCGCAGCCTTGAGTTGTTTAAACTGTTCAACCGTGAGCGGTGCGATGTTTACGTTCACGCGGCGAATTTCTCCCCGGCCGCTTTTGACACCGTAAATCGTCTCAATCGCCTTGAGCACATAATTGAATCCCTCGCGGGGATATGATTCGCCGGAGACGAGCAGCAGGCGTTTGTGGCCCTGCTCGATGAGGATTTTCACCTCGCTGGCGATTTCCGCCTGCGTCAGCACGCGGCGGGTCAGTGCGGTGTTGCGAACACGGAAGGCGCAGTAGGCACATTCGTTTTTACAGAGGTTCGAGATGTAAAGCGGCGCGAAGAGCACAAGCCGGTTGCCATAAATCTCGTCCTTCACGAAGCGCGCGGCGGCGAACATCTCCTCCTGCAACGCCGGGTCCTCGACGCCCATCAGCACGGCCACGTCGCCGGCGTCCAGGCCCTCCATCTGCCGCGCTTTCGCCAGCACGTCGCGCACCGGCTGCGCATCGCACTGGCGCGTGGCTTCGAGGGTTTGCTCAATCTGCGCCCCGTCAATGAACGTGGCCGGTTTTTCGCATAGCGTGGCGGTCATAATTGCCTTTCCTGTTTTTCTTTTAATTTCTGCAAAATCTCGATTTTGGCGGCCTGGGCGGTGCACCACTGGATTTTGTTGCCGTCCACGCTCACGGTCGGCCCATGATCGCACTGCTCGAAGCAAAACGAGGCGGCGATGTCCACCTGGTCCTGGAGGTTCTCCGTCTCCACCAGCTGCAACAGTTCGTGCAGAATGTTCTGCGACCCCTTCACAAAACAATTGGTGCCGGCACAGAGGTTGACCTTCAATTTCTCCGCGGCGGGGCCGTCGCCCAGCTCGAGGTTTTCCCCGGCGATGCGCCGGCGGTTGTGGTAATGCGTGTGGAGCAGGCGATGCGCGTTCTTGCCGCCGATTTCGCCCAGATGCTTCTGGTAGCATTCGGTGACAAAGTGATTTTCCTGCGACTTGTGCAGATCCAGGTTCTTGTCCACGTCGTAAAGCCCCTTGGTGCGCAGCTTGCGGATGTCCGGGTCGCGCGAGACCGGCTGTCCGGCGCCGCCAATGCAGCCGCCCGGGCAGGCCATCACCTCGATCAGGTCCAGATCGCATTTGCCGCGCCGGGCCTTTTCCGCGAGCGTCCGGGCGTTCTTCAACCCATGCACGATGCCAAGTTTCAAGACAATGCCGTCCACCGGTATTTCAACCAGGCGCAGCCCGTTTTCGCCGCGAACGGCGTGGAAGTCGGGATTGGCGAGCTTTATGCCGGTGATCTTCTCGGAGGCATAGCGCAACACGGCCTCGCTCACGCCGCCGGAATTGCCGAAGATGACCCCGGCGCCGGTCTTGAAACCCATCGGCATGTCAAACGATTCCGGCGGCAATTTCGTGAACCGCAACCCGGCTTCCTCGATCATCCGCGCGAGTTCCTGGGTGGTGAGGACATGGTCCACCTCCGGAATGCCATCTTGGGCAAACTCGGGCCGCTTGGCCTCGAATTTTTTGGCCGTGCAGGGCATGATCGACACCACGACGAGGTTTTCCTTTTTCACGCCCAGTTCCTCCGGCAGCAGTTCCTTGCACAACGCGCCGAGCATCTGCTGCGGCGATTTGCAGGTGGACAGGTTCGGCAGCAGTTCGGGAAAATATTGCTCCGCGTATTTCACCCAGCCCGGACAGCAGCTTGTGAACAGCGGCAGTTTTCCGCCCTTGGTTTTGCGTCCCAGAAACTCGTTGGCCTCCTCGATGACCGTCAAATCGGCGCTGAACGACGTGTCATAAACCCGGTCGAAACCGAGCCGTTTCAGCGCCGCGACCATTTGTCCGCGCGTGGATTCGCCGGGCGGCAGGCCGAACAGTTCGCCGATGGCGACGCGCACGGCGGGGGCAATCTGCGCCACCACAGTTTTGGCGGGATTGTTCAACGCCTTCCAGACCTCTTCGATTTCCGAACGCGGTGTGAGCGCACCGGTGGGGCAGACGGCGGCGCACTGGCCGCAATTCACGCATTCGCCCTCGCCCAAGCCCTTGCCGAACGCCGGCAACACGGCCGCGTCGTGGCCGCGGTAGGCGAAGTCAATCGCCCCGATGCCCTGGATTTCCAAGCAGAACCGCACGCAATCGCCGCACAGCACGCACTTGTTCGGGTCGCGCACGAGCGACAGCGAGGAACGGTCCACCGCCACCAGCTCATGCACGGGTTTGAAGCGGACCTTCTGGATGCCGAGCTTGCGGGCCACGTCCTGCAACTGGCAGGCGGCGCTCTTGCCGCAGGTGGTGCATTCGCGCTCGTGATTGGCGAGCAGCAGTTCGATGGAGATCTTGCGGATCTCGCGAATCTCCTCCGTCTGGGTGCGGATTTTCAGGCCCGGCTCGGGCGGCGTGGAGCACGCGCCCTGGATGCCGCGCCCGGCGATGTCCACCAGGCACAAACGGCACGCGCCATAAACGCTCAGATCGGAGTGATAACAAAACGTCGGCAGATCAATGTCGGCCTTGCGGATCAGCTCCAGCAGGTTCCGCTCGCCGTTGATCGGCACTTCCAGCCCGTCGATGTTCAGGGTTTTTACGGTTGCAGTCGCACTCATTGAATTTATTGGTTCAAAATTTTGGTTAAACGGTCACACGCCGACGACGGCCTCCAGCTTGCAGATGTCGGCGCAGGCGCCGCACACGATGCACTTGGCCTGGTCAATCACGTGGGCTTTCTTCCTCTCGCCGCTGATGGCGCCGACGGGACACTTTTTCGCGCAGGCGGTGCAGCCCTTGCATTTAACCGGGTCAATGCTCGGTTTTGCCAGCGCCTTGCATTGGCCGGTCGGGCAATGCTTGTGAAAAACGTGCGCGTCGTATTCGTGACGGAAATAGCGCAGGGTCGAAAGCACCGGATTCGGCGCCGTCTTGCCCAGCCCGCACAGCGAACCCACCTGAACGGCCCTGGCGAGTTTTTCCATCAGGACGAGGGTCTCGCCGGTGGCGCGGCCTTCGATGATGTCATCCAGCATCCCGAGCAGCTGCCGGGTGCCCTCGCGGCACAGCACGCATTTGCCGCAGCTCTCACGCTGGGTAAAATCCATGAAAAACCGGGCGATGCTCACCATGCACGTCTTCTCGTTCATGGCCACCAGACCGCCGGAACCCACCATCGCGCCGACGCTGCGCAGCGAATCGTAGTCAAGCGGCAGGTCAAGATGTTCCTGCGTCAGGCAGCCGCCGGACGGGCCGCCAATCTGGACGGCCTTGAAACCATTGGCCTTCACCTTGCCGCGGCGGTCGGTGATGCCGCCGCCGATGTTGAGGACGACCTCCCGCAGCGTGGTGCCGAACGGAACCTCGATCAACCCGGTGTTGGCCACGTGGCCGGTGAGCGCGAAGGTCTTGGTGCCAGGCGAGGCGGACGAGCCAAGCTTGCGGAAGGTGTCCGCGCCCTGGTTGATGATGCGGACGACGTGGGCGAGCGTTTCGACATTATTGATGATGGTGGGCTTGCCCCACAGGCCGCTTTGCGCCGGGAACGGCGGTTTCGGCCGCGGCATGCCGCGTTGCCCTTCGATGGAGGCAATCATCGCGGTTTCTTCACCGCAAACAAAGGCCCCGGCGCCTTCCATCACTTCACAGCTGAGACTCTGGCCCGAACCGAAAACATTGCCGCCGAGAAAACCCATTTTCTGCGCGTCCTCGACGGCGCGTTTCATGCGGGTGACGGCAAGCGGATATTCCGTGCGGACATAAATCAGCGTTTCATCGGCGCCGATGGCGCGCGCGGCAATCATCAGCCCTTCGAGCACACTGTGCGGATTGCCTTCCATCACGCTGCGGTTCATGAATGCGCCGGGATCACCCTCGTCGGCGTTGCAGATGACGTATTTCTTCGCGCTCTTCTGCAGCCGCGCCGCCTCCCATTTGCGGCCGGTGGGAAATCCGCCGCCACCCCGCCCGCGCAAACCGGACTTGGTGATTTCCTGCACGATCTGCTCCGGCGTCAGTTTCAAAAATGCCTTGTTCGCCGCCGCGTAGCCGTCGTGATGGATGTATTCGTGAATGTCCTCGGGATCGATCGTGCCGCATTCCTTCAGCACGAACCGCTGCTGGCGTTGATAGAACGGAATTTGGTTGATGCCTTTGCAATGCGTTTTGGTCGCCGGATCCACATAGAGCAACCGGTCCACCAGCTGGCCGCCGACCAGCGTCTGGCTTACAATCTCCGCGACATCCGCAACCTTGACCTTGTTGTAGAGAATCTCGTCCGGGAGAATGGTGACGAGCGGCCCCATCTGGCAGAAACCCTGGCACCCACTTTTGTTCAGCCGCAAAGCGTGCTCGCCATCCTCCGGTTTGAACTCCGTGGTGACGTTGATGCCCGCGGCCTTGATCTGGTCGGCAAAAGCCTGGACAACCTTGTAGGCGCCGTTCGCCACACAGCCGGTGCCGGCGCAGATGATGACGCGGCGCAACGTTTTCGAGCCGTTCCCGGCCGCTCGATCCAGGATATGTAAAAGACGCGGGTTCATTACGATTGCTCCTTGGCGATGACGTCCTCCACCAGTTTCACACCGCTTTCCGGTGTCATTTGTCCGTGGACCTGGTCATCCACCACCACGACCGGCGCGAGACCGCACGCGCCGAGACAGGCGACCGTTTCGACCGTGAACAGCATGTCCGCCGTGGTCGTACGCTTGCCTTCGAGGCCCAGCCGCTTGCGGATGGCATCGAGAATCGGAACGGAATCTTTCACGTGGCACGCCGTGCCGTCGCATAACCGCACGATGTGCCTGCCCTTGGGTTCAATGGCAAAATGCGAATAGAAGGTGGCCACGCCAAACACGCGCGCCGGCGAAACATCCAGAGCCGTGGCGACATAGGTCAATACCTCCTTCGGCAGATATCGGTATTCCTCCTGCACGGCCTGGAGAATCGGAACCAGACGCGAAGGTTTGCGTCCGTGCTTTTCCAGGATTGTGAAAACTTTCACAAACTTTCGCCCCTGACAGTCGGGTTTTGGCTGATTGCGCATTGGGATTTTCTGTATTTTTAGTGGTTAATGGAGACGAGCCGCGAACGCCGCGGTCCCGGGTTTCCATCCCGACCCGGGATGGTCTGCCTGAAGGGCCTTGAAAAGTTTCTGCGAAAGGGAGGCCAGCGAGCAGTACAGATCCTCGTTGTGAACAATGGTCTGTTCCGGAACGCGCAGGCGAATCGGCGCAAAGTTCCAGATGGCGCGAATGCCGCCGGCGACCATCAAATCCGCCACGGCCTGCGCTTCCGGCGCCGGCACCGTGATGATGCCGATCAAAATGTGCATCCGCCGGGCGAGATCCGGCAGCTTGCTCAAAAGCAACACGTGCTTGCCGTGGATGCGGGTTCCGATCTTGGACGGGTCCAGGTCAAAGGCCGCCACGATCTTCAGTCCGCATTGTTCGAACTTGTGATAGCCCAGCAGGGCCGAGCCCATGCTGCCGGCGCCGACGAGAAACGCGTCGTTGACGTTCTTCCACCCGAGGAACTGTTCCAGTCCCTCAATCACATTGGTCAAAACATAGCCGACGCGGGGACGACCCACGATGCCGACCGCTTCCAAATCCTTCCGCACCTGCGTGGGGTCCAGGTCCAAGTCAAACCCGATGTCGGTGCAGGAAACCGTTTCCCGCGCGGTCGCCAGCCGCTCCTTCAAAAAGCGATGATACAGCGGCAGCCGTTTCAACGTCGGCTCCGATACGGTCCTCCCGGGCAACCGGCCCGGAAGCCTGGTTTGATATTGAGTGGTCATATCGTGAAAGTTATATCAATAAACTTTTCTCTATTTAATCCCATGCTGGCCGCTTGTCAACGAAGGGAAGGGTCAAAATCGCAAGTATTAGCCACCGGCGGCATTCCGATAAGCAAATTGATAATTACCTCAAAAACCGTTTGATTTTGGCATTTTTTACTCATTCAGGCCCGCATCGTCTTTCGTTACTGGCCGCCGGACCAGAAGTTTTGATTGGCGCCCAGGGGTGGCATTCGTATCGTTATATTAATAACGATATGACCCAATCCAAGCGACAGCCCGGACCGGTGAAAGTGAGCAGGGGTCCGGCAGCCTTGGCTCGAAAACTCTTTCCCGAGGTCAACGCTGACCCCCGGGCCAGTCTCTCCTGCGTCAAACGGCTGCCTGCTTATCTCCAAATGCTGCGGGTGCTGCAGGCGGGAGGAGGTGAATTTGTTTCGGGGACCGTGCTGGCCGGCGTGCACAATCTGGAACCGGTCATTGTGCGGAAGGATCTGGCCATCACCGGGATTGTGGGGACTCCCCGCATCGGCTTTCGCGTCACCGAATCCATCACGGCCATCGAGCGGTTTTTGGGGTGGGACAACCAGACCCAGGCGGTTCTGGTCGGGGTGGGCAACCTGGGCAGCGCCCTGCTCGGTTATCCTGGTTTTGGAAATTTTGGGCTGCGCATCGTGGGCGCCTTTGACACCGATCGCCGAAAGATTGGGAAATGGGTTTATGGGCGCAAGGTGCAGGCCGTTGATCTGCTGGCCCGGTTTGTCCAGCGCGGTGAAATCAAGCTCGGCGTCCTGACCGTTCCCGCGGAAGTGGCGCAGGCAGCGGCTGACTTGATGGTCGGCGCCGGCATCCGGGGGATTTGGAATTTCACCCCAGTGAAACTGAAGATCCCCGACTCAGTGGTCACCCAGAAAGAAGACCTGGCAGAAGGACTGGCCGTGCTTTCTCATCGCCTGCATCATTTGTTCCGGCAGGCATCGAGGTGACCACAGCCGGTTCAGGGTCGATTGATCTGCATTTTTGATTTCAAAGTCACCAGGATGCCAAAGACAGCCAGATCCAACCGGCGATCAAGCTGACGCCACCGACCGGGGTGATGGCACCCAGGCACGGCAGATTCGTCACGGCCAGCAAGTACAAGGAACCGGAAAAAATCAAGATGCCCGAGAAGAAGCACCACCAGGGTCCGGCCTTCAGCGGCTGACGTTGTGCCACGAAGAACAACATCACCGTGTGAATGAAATGGTTGAAAACCGCCTTGTCCCAGATGGCCGCCGTTCCATTCTGCGCCAGCAACTCCTTCAGGCCATGCGCGCCAAAGGCGCCAAGCGCCACCGCCAGCGCCCCTGACGCCGCCGCCATCCGGGTTGCCGTTGAGTTGGTCATGCGCCACAAACTAGACAAACGCTCCGGGTGTTTCGAGGCGCAAAATACGGTGAAGAAAAAAGGCACTCTGAAATAGACAGAGTGCCGTGGAATAAGCGGGCCGGTTTTATTTCGCGCCGAGGATGGCGTCCTTGGCCGCCTTGGCCACGCGGAACTTCACGACGCGTTTGGCCTTGATCTGGATTGTTTCGCCGGTGGCCGGGTTCCGGCCAATGCGCGCCTTGCGATCGACCAGCACCAGCTTGCCGAGACCGGGCAGGGTAAAGGTGTTTTTGGCGTTCTGGTACGCCAGCTCTGCGAGGTGTTCGAGAATCTCCACCGCCGATTTCTTGGAGAGGTTGTTTGTGGTGGCGATTTCCGCGGCAATTTGGGATTTGGTCAGGGCTTTGGCCATAATTTGATCAGTTCTTTTTTGTTTTGTTTGTTGCTGGTTGTAATTGAGGACGCATTAAAGCGGTTCCGGAACCTCCAGCCAAGAGAAAACCGCGTCTTTATTGGTGAATCTCGCCCTGCCGGCCCGGGTCAATGCGCTGATTTAAATTATGTTTCCCCCTTGACTGCGCCGGAAACTGGACGAGGTTATAATCAGCTGGTGTGGACGTTAGTGTTAGTTGATGGAAGACCGCAGAAAGTCAGTTAGTAGGAACGCCCACGCCAGCTTTTCCCTTCTCCTGATGCCATGCGGTGGGGAACCAATGCCAGGGGCGGTATTCCCACTTAAATAACGGCGGCCCATTATTGCGCGACAACCTTGATTCAAGGCGTCGGACCGTTCTCCGTCGCCAAGCCGACCTTGGTGATGTCGAGTTGCTGGAGGATGTCGAGCACGCTGATCATGTTCTGGTAATCCACCTCGTCCGCTCCCTTGACCACCACGCTTATTCCCGGATCCGCCGCCTTGAGCTGCGCCAGGTCCGCCTTCAGCACCGGGAGGCTCACCAGCGCATCGTTCAAATACGTCAGCCCCTTCGCATCCACCACGATCTTGTTGATCTTCGGCTTTTCCT
>JBAPQW010000088.1:0-13121 GCA_049280815.1 Verrucomicrobiia bacterium
CGTAATCGGCCGAAGATGACGTAGCGAGACCAGTCGCTGAACCATAGATTCCATCGGTTGCCCCAAAAATCCGCAATGCTCCGCGCCGCCCACGGACGGCAAAGCAGCGCGGGAAGCAGGTAGCCACCGGGCAGCAGGAACAGGTTCACAATGGCAACGAGCGATTCTCCGATCAGAAGCAGAAGTGGCACGGCAAGATAACTCAGGAGAATGCCGTGAATTTGAAAACCACGGACCAGTTGCCAATAGACCCAATAACTCAACCACACAGCGGCAAACAGCAGCAGGATTCGCAGCACCACCGGCCCGGCGCCGGTTGCCCGTTGCCCGCGCAAGACCGAGTTGGGCGAAAACAGCACCCACGACATGGCTCTTCGCTCTATTTCACGTTTGGCCGGCAGCAGCAACGCCACCAGCTTCATCACGAATGCCATCACCACCAGCGCGATCAGGAGAAACACGGTCATCTGCCAGTTGGGGTCCGGCAACATCATCGGTTGAGGAAATTACTTGAGCGGCGCGATCACATCCAGCCCAAGGTTGGTGCGCTGGCGGTCCGCCGGACCTAGAGAAAATCAAAGCGGTGACGACTAGGCGTGGGCTTGTTCCCGGTTCTGCTGCTAACGAAGGTTTCAGCCTCCCGTCAATCCCAACGGAATTACGTCTTTCAGCCCAAGGTTGCCGAGTTTGCGAGGCTACCTTGGGTAAGCGTTTGGAATTGAATTCAACCGCAACGCGGTTGCGCCAAATGTTTGTGGACGAAACCATTCAATCCCAAACGTATTTTTCATCCCATCCGATTTCATGCCGACGCAATAACGCGCGCAACTCGTCCTGAAAACCAATTTTGCGATGATGCTCTTCCTGCCCGGCGATGTATTGCTTTACTGGTTCGAGATTGGATTGGCTCACGGAAAAATCCGCGTAGCCGCCCTGCCACTCGAAGTCGGCGTAATCGCGACCCCGGCGAGCGGGGAATCATGGTTTGGTCACCTTGAGCCTCGTAGATTCCGAGCCACAACCCCGTCGGGGTTGTAATCGTTTGAATGTTTTCCCAAGGTAGCTCGTTCCTCGCAACCTTGGGCTGGAGGCCGCAATCCCTTTGGGATTGTTCGCGGCCACGGTCGCAGGTTCACGCGATTCGTCCAAAAAGTTTCTCCACCTTCGCCTTCACCGCCTCATCCATCTTGATGAGCGGCGGCCAGGCGCGTTTGAAACCTTCGCCGGGAAGTTTCTTCGTCGCATCAATGCCGAGTTTGCTGCCGCTGGCCATTTCGCTGGTGGCGTGGTCAAGCACGTCGGACGGACCCTTGGTGAAGATGCTGTCGCGTTGCGGGTCGGTGTTGGCCGTGAGGTGGAACAGGACATCGCTCGTGTTGTGCACGTCCACGTCGGCGTCCACCACCACGATGTATTTGGTGAACATCATCTGCCCCATGCCCCAGAGACCGTGCATGATCTTGTATGCCTGCATCGGATAGGTCTTTTTGATGCTGACAAACACCAGATTGTGGAACACGCCCTCCGCCGGCAGCGCGATGTCCACGATTTCGGGGAAATTCATTTTGAAGATGGGCAGGAACAATTTCACGCTCGCGCCGCCGATGTAAAAATCCTCCATCGGCGGTTTGCCGACAATCGTCGCCGGATAGACCGCGTCCTTGCGATGCGTGATGGCCGTGATGTGGAAGACCGGATACGGCTCGGGCAAGGTGTAATAGCCGGTATGATCGCCGAACGGGCCTTCCTCGCGCAACGGCTCGGTCGGGTCCACGTAACCTTCAATGACGAAATCTGAATTCGCCGGAACCTCCAAATCATTCGTCTCGCACTTCACCAGCTCGACGGACTTTTTTCGGAGATAACCCGCCAACAAAAATTCGTCGAGCCCGTCGGGCAGCGGCGCGGTGGCGGCAAAGGGGAACATCGGGTCGCCGCCGATGAAAATGCTCACCGGCATCCGCGTGCCGGTTTCGTAATAACGTCGCCCGTGCCGCGCCCCGACCTTTTGCAACTGCCAGTGCATTCCGGTGGTGCGCTCGTCGTAAATCTGGATGCGATACATGCCGACGTTGCGTTCGCCGGTGTCGGGATCCTTCGTGACAACGCAGGGCAGCGTGATGAATCGCCCGCCGTCCAGCGGCCAGCACTTCAGGATCGGCAAGTTTGCCAGGGTTGAGGGTCGAGCGTCGAGCGTCGAGGGATTGCGCCAGTCCGGCGCTTTCGGCCAGCTCTCAACTTTCGACTCTCGACCCTCGACCAGGTGAATGACTTCCTTGCACGGACCGTCCTTGACGACTTTCGGTTTGGCGTGGCGCAAATCGAGCGCGAGGCCGAGGAGCTTGATGGCCTCCTTGAAACTGGTCGGCGGCTTGGCCTTCATCAGCGCGCCGAGTTCGGCGGCGACGTCATCCACGGAGCTGGCGCCCATGCTCAGGGCCATGCGCTTGTGCGAACCCAGGGTGTTGATGGCCACGGGAAACGGCGAAACGACGCCATTGACGGTGGGCTGCTCGAAGAGCAACGCCTTGCCACCGCCGGGCGATTTCATTTCGCGGTCGGCGATTTCAGTGATTTCCAATTCGGTGGCCACGGGCTGCGCAATGCGCTTGAGTTCGCCGGCGCGGTCAAGCTCGTTGACGAAATCGCGAAAGGATGCAAAGGCCATACGCCATCGAAGCTAACAGAAATGGCGCGGCTGGCAATGCGTTGGACGCAAAATTGGATTCCGCCCGGAAATATTTCCTTGAATTCAAAGGGCGTGGTTTCAGAATGCCAGCATTCATGAACAAACTCATCCGCTTCATTTCTCCCCACTGGAGGCGCGCCGGCAAAATCACCACCATGATTGCCTCGATGCTTTGCTGGGGCGCGACGCTCCACCCCGGCTTGTCCGCCCGGGCCGATCAGACGATCACCCTCGATGGCACGGCCGGCGGCCGGCCCTTTGACGGGATCGGCGCGGTGAGCGGCGGCGGGGCCACCTCGGTGCTGTTGAAGGATTATCCGGAGCCCCAGCGCAGCCAGATTCTGGATTACTTGTTCAAGCCGGATTTCGGCGCGGCCATGTCGGCCCTGTTCGTCGAGGTGCCGGGCGACGGCAATTCAACCCAGGGCTCCGAGCTGAGCCACATGCATTACCGGAACGATGAAAATTTCAGCCGGGGCTATGAATGGTGGCTGATGCAGGAGGGTAAAAAGCGGAATCCGGCCCTCACGCTGGACGGCGTCGCGTGGGGCTGCCCGAACTGGGTGGGCACCAATGATTTCTGGTCACAAGACATGTGCGATTATTATGCCCGGTGGATCAAGGGCCTCAAAAGCGTTTATGGTCTGGATTTCGACGCCATCGGCTGCCGCAATGAAAAGGGCGTTTACGAGGATTTTGTGAAGAAATTGCGGCGCACGCTCGATGCCAACGGTCTGGAAAATGTCCGGATTCATGCCTTTGACAACTGGGGTAAAACCAAGTGGGATTGGTGCAAGGACCTCCGGACGGACGTGGAACTGCGCAAGGCCGTGGCCATCATCAGCAACCACACGATATCGGAGGTGCCGGTTACCGAAGAGGTCGGCAAATTAAGCCAGGAATACAACAAGCCGCTTTGGAACACGGAAGAACACGTCTATAAAAAGGGTTTTGATTGCGAGATCAGCCTGGTCAAGGCTTTCAACGACAATTATGTCGGCAGCAGGGTGACCAAGGTGTTGTGCTGGTATCTGGAAACTTCAACCTATCCGATCGAGCCGTTCTTCAACGTCACCACCCTCGTCGCCGCCTCGCCCTGGAGCGGTAACTACACGGTGAATCCGGCGCTGTGGGCCTATGCGCACTATGGCCAGTTCGTGAAGGTCGGCTGGAAATATCTGGACGGCGCGTGCGGGCGCTTATCCGGCGGCGGCAGTTATGTGACGCTGGCGTCCGGCGCCGATTATAGCATCATCATCGAGACCAAGGGCTGCACGGAAAATCAAAAGGTCACCTTCAACGTGGCCGGCGGCCTGGCCACCGGCAAGGTCTGCGTCTGGCGCAGCAATGAGCAGGAACAATTTGTCAAGGTGGAGGACCTGACGCCGGCCAAAGGGTCGTTCAGCCTAGCGCTGGAGCCCAATGCCATCTACAGCCTTTCCACCACCACGGGCCAGCAGAAGGGATCGTTCAGCGATGTGCCCGCCGCCAGCGATTTCCCCTTTCCCTACCATGAAACTTTTGATCATTACGGCGACGCGAAGGCGTGGGGTTACCTGCCGCATTACACCGCCGACATCGACGGCGGATTTGAAATCGCCAGCCGGCCGGACGGGTCGGGCAAATGCCTGCGCCAGGTGGTGGACCAGAAGGCGCAGAGCTGGGCGCCCGAATGGATGCCCTACACCATCCTCGGCGACGAGAACTGGACGGATTACGAGGTGAGCGCGGATGTTTGTCTCGACGAAGGCGGATGGGCGGGGTTATTGGGGCGCGTCAACAACACCGGCAGCGGTTATGGCTGCAATCCCAAGGGATACTATTTGCGGGTGGACGCGGACGGCGATTGCTCGCTGTATGCCTCCACTCAGACCAAAAATGGCGACCCCGGGCGTCAACTGGCTGCGGGCCAGGCGGGGGAAATCGGCACCAACCAATGGCATAACTTGAAGCTCCAGTTCTCCGGCACCAACATCACCGCATTTGTTGACCAGAAACAGGTGCTGACCGCCGGCGATGCCGCTTATCCCAAAGGCATGGTTGGACTCCTCACGGGAGGCGTCGGGAACGCGCGGAACTCGGCGCTGTTTGACGACCTCATCATCAACTCGATCAATGGACCACGTCCGGCACCCACGATTTTTCCCCAGGATGCCCACCCCATGTACGGGCATTAAACCGTATCGTGATTTTTCAGTCTGAAGTCATGAAAGCCACCGCTTGGCCGAAAACCCTGAAAGCCTGCCTGCGTATTCCGGCCCTTTTCGCCTTGGCCGGGCTGGCCGGGCTGTTCCTGACCGCCTGTGCCAGCGTCAGCCGAAGTCCTGCCACGGTGATGTCCGCCTACTCGGACGATTTCAATTCCGGCAGTCCCGGCGCCAAAAATCTCTGGGACCAGGTCGTCGCCACCGTGAATTCCGGCGATTATGCCACCGCGCTGGCCACTCTGGACCAGTTGCAGTCGGATGACAGTTTGCTGCCCCGGCAAAAGCAGGCGGTTCAGGAAACGGAAGCCGCAGTGAAGCAACAACTTCAAAATTCGGTGAAAACGGCAGCGCCAAACCAGTGACTTGACGCGTCACCGGCTGGCGACAGGTCAGCTGGTATCTAACGGCGCGTTTGTGATAAACGCGCGGACAAGCTGTCCGCGCTCCGAACCGCCATTTATTTCGGCAGCAAGTCGGCCACCAGGGCGCGCTCTTCCTTCAACTCATTCACGGTCGCATCAATTTTTGCGCGGCTGAAGTCGTTCACCGGTACACCTTGAACGATCTGAAGCGCGTTTCCATCGCTCCGCACGGGGAACGAACAAATCAGACTTTTCTCGATGCCGTAGCTGCCGTCGGAACAAAGACAGACGCTATGCCAGTCGCAGGAAGGCGTCGGCTCAACGATGGAACGGACGCTGTCCACGACGGCATTCGCCGCACTGGCGGCGCTGGACGAACCGCGCGCCTTGATGACGGTCGCGCCGCGTTGCTGGACGGTGGAGATGAACTCGCCCTTGAGCCAGGTTTCATCCGGAATCACGGCGGTGGCGGGCTGGCCGTTGATCTTGGCGTTGTAAAAATCGGGATACTGCGTCGAGGAATGATTGCCCCAGACGGCAAGATTGCTGACGGCGGTCACATCCACTCCGGCTTTCTTCGCGAGCTGGGCCTTGGCGCGGTTTTCATCCAGCCGGGTCATGGCAAAAAAGCGATCGCGCGGCACATCCGGCGCGTTGTTCATGGCAATCAGGCAGTTGGTATTGCAGGGATTGCCAACCACATGGATGCGCACATCGCGCGCGGCGTTTTTCTGGATGGCGTGGCCCTGGCCGATGAAAATCTTGCCGTTGATGCCGAGCAAGTCCTTGCGCTCCATGCCGGCCTTGCGCGGCACACTGCCGACGAGCAATGCCCAGTTCACACCGCGAAATCCCTCGTCGAGATTCGCCGTGGGCACGACGCCTTGGAGCAGCGGGAACGCGCAATCGTCGAGTTCCATCACCACGCCGCCCAGCGCGGGCAGGGCGGGTTCGATTTCGATCAAATGCAGGATGACGGGCTGGCTGGGCCCGAACATCGCGCCGGAAGCGATGCGGAAGAGGAGGGAATAACCGATCTGGCCGGCGGCGCCGGTGACCGCAACGCGAATGGGTGTCTGGCTCATAAAATTTGGAGGCGGAAGTATGTTGATGCCCGCGCCCTGACGCAAGCGCGGAACGGCGGGGGAAATTTTTCCCGAAATCTCTTGGCAAAAAGAAAATTGAGCGTAGAAAGAACCTGTTCTTTGAAATGAATGAGCCTTGGCTCGTTCACCAACACAGTCAAATGTCAGGGAACCCGGTGAAAGTCCGGGACGGTTGCGCCACTGTTACGGCTACAAATTCCCAAGGCCACTGGTTCCGCGCTGCGGAATCGGGAAGGCGGGAGTGAGGTTTGAGGCCGAAGTCAGGATACCGGTCTGGCTGTGCTCGTCTGGGAAGTTGATCGTTGAAGGTTGAGAGTTGATAGCCGGAAACCCCCGCGGTTTTCCCATCAACCATCAGCCAAAAACCATCAAACCACCCAACTTCTCCGTCAAAGAGAAGGATGAGGCCAGCCGGTCGAACTGTTTTCGACCGGATTCGTCGGATGCCTTCATTCCCCCGTTTTGCCGGAATTGAAGGTTTTTTTATTTTTGAAACCCTCAACTTCCGCGCTGGTCTCTCAATCACAAACACCGTTCCGCGTTTTTACGGAACCCATTGAAAGATCAGTTCAAATGAAAAAAATCGGTTTGTGGCTGGCGTTGGTCAGCCTGTTTGTTGCCTCAAAATCCCCGGCGGTTGCGTTAAAGGATATCCAATTTTGGGTCGGGTCCGGCACCAATCGCGCGGCACTCGTTGTGCAATGGTCGGCGCCGGAGTCGTTCGGCTACACAACGGTTCCTGCGCCGATCGCGGACCAATCCCTCGTGTGGGGCTATCGGTTCAACGGGACGGCCACGGGCATACAGATGTTCAATGCCATCGTGACGGCAGACCCGCGCCTTTACGCCGTCGAAGTCTTCTATCCCAGTTTCGGCATCAGCGTTTATGGCATTGGTTTTCATCTCGGCGGTGGCGGCGACCTTGGCATTACGGACGGCAGTACCACTAATTTTTTCACCGATGGTCTCCTGACCAATGCCACCGTGGACATCGATGCGGCGGCTCCATTGAACCCCGGCGATCTGTATTGGGGCGGCTTTAACGGGCCAAACTGGGAAACCTGGAATGAGCTGGGCGACGCCGGCGGTTTTCTCAATTCACCGGACCGGGGCACGAATGCTTATTGGACATCGACGGATCCAGTTTATGCATCTTCTGGATTTCATGGACAGTGGGAGCTGGCCCAGACCGGGTTGAGCAGCTTGCAACTGACGAACGGTTCCTGGATCGGGTTCTCCGTGGCCGCCGGTGAATTTGAATTCGACCTGTCCGCGCCCTACAACGCCCACAAGCACGCACCGGCAGAGCCCGATGCCGGCATCACCGCGCTGGTTAAAAATCTGTGCGGCGGTTTTCAAGGCGGCCAGTGGCAGGCACAATTCTTAAGCTGCTGCCACTGGCTGTATTCGCTCGAACGCTCGCCCGATTTGCAAAACTGGACCCTCGTGACCAATGGCGTCTCCGGCAATGGCACCAACCTCATCATCGGGGATGCCGCGCCACCGGCCGACAAGTCCTTTTACCGCATTGGGGCCGATCAGCCATGAACCCATTCGCGTTTAACTGTCCTGTGCCCCGCCTGCCTGCCGGCGGGCCACAGGAATCCCGCCGGCGCGCACCGGCATTCACGCTGATTGAACTTCTCGTGGTCACCGCCATCATCGCCGTGCTGGCGGCGATGCTGTTGCCGACGCTGGCCCGCTCCAAGGTCGTTGCGCAGCGCGCCGATTGCATGAGCAACCTCCGTCAACTCGGCCTCGCCACCCAACTCTATTGGACTGACAACAACGAAAGCAGCTTTCCGCTCTGGACCAAGGCGGACGGCACTGGAAAAACCTGGTGGTTTGGCTGGCTGGCAAACGGAATCGACGGCCAGCGCGCGTTTGACCTGTCGGCGGGGGCCTTGTTCCGATATTTGCACGGCAGTGAGGTGCGGCTTTGTCCGGTACTGAATCCGGCGGCGAACCCTCAGTTCCAGCCCAAGGGCACCAGCACCATCTTCAGCTACGGCTGCAACCGGTATGTTTTCGCGGCGCCCAGCCAGCCGCCCGTCAATGCCAACCGCCTCGTTCGGCCCACCGAAACCGCGTTGTTTGCCGACGCCGCGTCCGTTGACAATTTTCTCCAGGCCGAAGTGGAACTCAAAGAATGGTATTACCTGGATTTGGAGACCAATTACTCCAGTCCGAACAATTATCCCAACGGGCATTTTCGCCATGCGCAAAAGGCCAACGTCACATTCGCCGACGGCCATGTTGGAATGGAGTCAATGGTTCCCGGCTCGTGCGACCGGCATCTGCCCGATCAATATGTCGGCCAGTTGCGCCCGGAGATTCTAAACCTTCCCTGAGGGCCGGGCTTACCCGCCGATCTGTTTCTGAATCGCCCCGCAGATTTTCTGCGACCAGCCTTCGAGAACTTTCGCGTCGCGCCCTTCAAGGAGCAGCCGGGCCTTCGGTTCGGTGCCGGAATAGCGCAGCAGCACACGGCCGCCCTGCTTTTGCAATTCCATTTCCGCGGCCCTGACGAGCTTGGTCACCCCGTCGAGCTGCGCAAACGGAATCTTCTCGCGCACCTTCACGTTGGTGACGAGCTGCGGAAAGCGCGTCCAGCACTTCGCCAGCTTCGAGAGCGGCGTCTGTCTGGCCTTCAGGATGCGCAGCATTTGCAGCGCCGCCACGAGGCCGTCGCCCGTCGTGCTGAAATCGCGGAAGATCAGGTGGCCGCTCTGCTCGCCGCCAAAGTTGAAGCCCCCGCGCAACATCTCATCAATCACGTTCCGGTCGCCGACCGCGGTGCGGATGACCCGGCCGCCGGCGGATTTGATGGCGGCCTCCAGCCCGGCATTGCTCATCACGGTGGTGACCAGGGTTTTTCCCGCCAGCGTTTTCTGCGCCAGCATGTCGAGCGCGGCGATGGCCATGATGTCGTCGCCATCAATCAACCGGCCTTTTTCATCGCACAGCAGCACGCGGTCGGCGTCGCCATCATGGGCAATGCCGAGCTGCGCCCCGTGTTCGACCACCTTCCGGCACACCGCCTCGGGATGCATCGAACCGCATTCGTGATTGATGTTCATGCCGTCGGGCTGGTTCCCGTAAACGATGACTTCCGCGCCCAATTCACGCAGCACGCAGGGCGTGGATTTGTAGGCGGCGCCGTGCGCGCAATCCACGACGATGCGCATGCCTTCGAGCGTCAGCCCGCGCGGAAAACTGGCCTTGGCAAATTCGATGTAACGGCCGAGCGCGTCGTCAATGCGCACCGCCTTGCCGACCGCGTCGGCCGTCGGACGAATGTTCTCAATCTCGCCGCTGAACACCAGGTTCTCGATTTTGCCCTCGATTTTGTCGTCGAGCTTGTACCCATCGGCGCGGAAGAATTTGATGCCGTTGTCGGCATACGGATTATGCGAGGCGGTGATGACGAGGCCGGCGTCGGCGCGCAGGCTGCGGGTGGCATAGGCCACGCCGGGGGTCGGCAGCGGCCCGATGAACAGCACGTCCACGCCCATCGAAAGGATGCCGGAGGAAATCGCGTTTTCGAGCATGTAGCCGGAAAGCCGGGTGTCCTTGCCAATGACAATTTTGTATTTGCCCCGGCCGCGCGACTGGCGTTCAAGGTTCTTGAAAACGTACGCGGCGGCGCGGCCAAGTTTGAGGGCGGTCTCGGCGGTGACGGGTTCGACGTTGGCCGTGCCGCGGACGCCGTCCGTGCCGAAGATTTTTTTGGGCGGGCTCATTATTTTTTGTCGTTGGGAGGCGGAAAAACCATCACGCGGGCCGGATCAACACTGACCAGGGTGACTCCGGGCGGGGCGGACACGTCCACCAACCGGTGCAAATCCTGGGCGGATTCAATATCGGTGAGATCCACCACGGCCCGCACCTGGTTGGCCTGGAGTTTGGCGATGTCTTCCGCCGAACCGCCGACCGTGACCTTGACCGTCACGGGGGCGACGCGAAAATCGCGCACGTCCTTCGCGGTCGAAACGATCAGCACCGGCAGATTGCCAAAGGTCACCGTGTTTCCGGCCACCAACCCGGGGGCGGCTCCCGGCTCTTCGTAAATCTTGTGAACGGTGAGCCAGATGGCCACCGCCAGAAACAACGAGAACAGTTTCCAGCCGAAATCCTTGGTGATCCAATCGCGCATGGTTGTAAAAATTCAGTTGGCCGGCTGCTTGAGCGTCGGACGGGCCTCGTTTTTGGTGATGATCGCCGTGCCGGACTTGTGCCGTTCACCGAGGCGCGCCCGCAGCCATTCGACGGCGCTGCGCGACTTCGCCGGATGCACCAGCACGGAGGTCAGGAACGCGCGCAACTCCTCAATCGTGACGCCCCGCACCAGCTGGCCCTTGTAGGCATGCGAAATCATCCCCGTTTCCTCGGACACCACGACGATGACCGCGTCGGTTTCCTCGCTCAGCCCGATCGCGGCCCGATGGCGGGTGCCAAGCGATTTGTTCAAATCCTGCCGCTGGGTCAGCGGGAAAATGCACGCGGCGTAGGCAATGCGGTCACCCTTGATGATGACGCCGCCGTCGTGAATGGCGTTGTTCGGAAAGAAAATGGTCTCCAGCATCTCCGGCGTCGCGTCGCAATCCACCCGGATGCCGGATTCGACGGCTTCCTGGAGCTGGATGGATTGTTCGATGGCGATGAGCGCGCCGATTTTCACGTCCGCCAGCCGCTCGACGGTCTGGATGATGACCTCGATGCTTTCGCGCTGCTCGCTGGCGCTGGCAAAGAGCGGCAGGTTGCCCAGCTCCGCCAGCATCCGGCGCAGTTCCGGCTGGAAAATCACCAGCACCGCCACGGCCAGGAAGGCCGAGAACGTGCCGAGCAGCCAGCGCAACACTTTCAAGTCCAGGATGGTCGTCACCAGCGCCATCGCCAGCAGCAACACGACGAAGCCAATCACCACCGGCCAGCCCCGCGTGCCGCGCAAAAAGCGGAAGACATAATAAATGACGACCGCGAGGATTAAAATCTCCAGCGCGTTTCGCCAGTTCTCCATGGTAAATTTCCAAATCATTCTCGTTTGCCGTCCGTAATCGCCTCCGCCATCCGCACCGCCTGGACCGTTTCCGCCACGTCGTGGGTCCGGATGATCTGCACGCCGGACTCGACCGCCAGAATCGCACACGCCAGCGAGGCTGGCAATCGTGCGTTCACCTCCGCGCCCAGCAGCTTGCCGATGAAGGACTTTCGCGAAACGCCGAGCAGCAACGGACGCTGCCACGTTGTAAAACTCCGCAGCTGGGCAAGCAACCGCAAATTGTGTGCCACGGTCTTGCCAAAGCCGATGCCCGGATCCAGCGCCACCTGCTCCGCCGGGACCCGGCAGGCATTCAAGCGTTGCAGGCGTTCACCAAAAAAATCGCCGACTTCCCGCACCACGTCCGCATAGGCCGCGTTCGTGGGCATCTTTTGTGGAGTGCCGGGCGCGTGCATGCAAATATAGCCCGCGCGAAATTCCGCCACCAGCTTCCACATCGCGTCGTCTTCGCGATTTGCCGCCACGTCGTTGACGATGCTGGCGCCGGCCAGCAGCGCGGCGCGCGCCACGGCGGGCTTCATCGTATCAATCGAAATTGGAATTTTCACCTGCGTGGCGAGCTGCTCCAGGACGGGCAATACGCGGCGCAACTCCTCGGCTTCGGCGACCGGTTCGGCCCCCGGGCGCGTGGATTCGCCGCCCAGGTCGAGGATTTCCGCGCCCTGGGCCACGAGTTCCAGCGCCTGCGCCACCGCCCGGGCCGGATCAAAAAATCTTCCGCCGTCGGAAAATGAGTCGGGGGTGACGTTGACAATGCCCATGACCAAGGCCGGGCGCGGGAAGACAAATTCAAATTGTCGGGCGCGGAAGATGATTTGGCTGGCATCGGACACGCCCGGAGTGTGAACGGATTGGTGAAAATCTGCAAAGCAACGTTGCGGCGATTTTGGTGACAGGGCCATCGCGACGGGTTGTCATGGTGGGGGCTGTCGCGCTGCGACGCCCCCGCCCGCGCATCAGCGGGCGGAACGAACCACGCATGACGCGCGCAAACCACGCCCTTCGTTGCGCCGCTCCACGCGGCGCGGACGGCGCAGCGCGCCCGTCCCTACCTGTCGAAATGCGTTCGTTCACCGTCGCCAAAATATACGAACGGCCATTCTTCCGGACGTACGACCAGTTTCTGCCGAACGGGATTCTTTAAAATGTAATCCGCCTTTTCACGACGGCTTTCGTCCTGTCGCAACCGATGCTCAAAGAAATCACTTTGCCAGACGATCCCGAGCTTTTTGGCGGTCCATTCTTTCCATTTGCTGATGACCCCGCGCAGCGGCTTTCCGGACGGTGGAAACGAAAGCAACGCATGCAAATGATCCGGCATGAGCAGAAAAACATATGGCCACCAAAGCAACTTTTCCTGCCGATGGCGGACGGTTTCAATTAATGGTCCGGAGACATCCGCCAGGGCGAGCTGGTTCTTGGAACGGTCCTCGCAGTTGATGGTGATGAAATAAATTTCCCTTTGCGGATCAATCCAGGCTGGGATTTCGTGCGGCAAAGTTTTGCGGCAAGAAATTTCCATGTGGAAATGATAGCGTACGAACACGATGTGCATCAAGGTTCCCGGCCGGCTAATCACGCCGGGTTGTCCTGGTGGGGGCTGTCGCGCTGCGACGCCCCCGCCCGCGCATCAGCGGGCGAAACGAACCACGCATGACGCGCGCAAACCACGCCCTTCGTTGCGCCGCTCCACGC
>JBAPQW010000089.1:0-16721 GCA_049280815.1 Verrucomicrobiia bacterium
TCCCCAGCGTAGGGAGGGCGAAGCCCGACCGGAGCTGGGGATGGACAACTCCGCGCCGCAAAAACCGCCGGGCTTTCGTAGCCCAGCCGGCTGTGCGGTCTTACCTGATTGTATTGCTGCCGGTAGTCGCCCACCACTACCCGCGTTTCCGTCAAAGTCCACAGTTGTTCCCGGTTCAAACATTCGTCCCGGAAACGACCGTGAAAGCTTTCCACGAATCCGTTCTGCCACGGGCTGCCCGGTTCAATGTATATCGTCTTGATCCGGTTCTCCTTCAGCCACTGCTGCACGATCTTGGCGATGAACTCCGAGCCGTTGTCACTCCGCAGAAACTCCGGTGCCCCATGTTGCTCCACGGCCTTTTGCAGCCAATGCAATACATCGGCCGCCTTCAACGCCCGCTCCGCCCACAGCACATGGCATTCACGTGTGTATTCGTCCAGCTTGCACACCACCGACCGCGCCACGGCGTTGCGGTTGTTGCATTCGCGCGGCGAAGCGCAGCAGCAGCCAGCCGTGAACCTGCAAATCGCCCGCGCCTATCTCGCCGCCAGCGACCCGCAGATTGCCACCCGCGACTGGCAGTTCGTCATGGAAGAAATGGTCAAACTCAAAAAAGGCGAGACCCATCACCGCTGGCAGACCGCCATCAAGGACAAGGCGTTTGACTTGATTCGTCACCTGCCGGTTTTGGAAACCCGGCCGGAAAACTTTTTGCGCGTGCTCGAAACCGGAAAAGTTTCGACCAACGTATATTTGCGGCGCATCCACAACTTCGCCCTGGACATGACATGGTTGCCGTGGCCGGTCATCGTAAAGCGGCAGTGGCCGAAAGTTGAGTTCAAGGACAAGCGCGCCATCACCTGGGAGGAACATCAGGCCATCGTCGCCCGCGAACTGAATCCCGAACGCAAGGCGTTCTATAAACTGGCGTGGCACGTGGGCGCGTCGCAGTCCGATCTTGCGAGCCTCGAAGCTGAAAACATTGATTGGGAACACAACGTCATCAGTTTCGCGCGCAAAAAGACCGGCTCCATTGCCATCATGCGCTTCGATGATGAAGTGGCGGATATTCTACGGGACTTGCCGGGGAGCGGCCCGTTGTTTCCGTATCTGCGCTCGGTTCGTTCCGGCGACCGGGCGACGGAATTTCATCAGCGCATCGCGGGCTTGGGCATCAAAGGTGTCAGCTTGCATTCGTATCGGTATGCGTGGGCGGAACGTGCCAAAAAAGCCGGGTATCCCGAACGGTTCGCACAGGAGGCGCTTGGTCATAACAGCAAGGCCATTCACCGCTCCTACGCGCGTAATGCACAGGTGGAACTGCCGCCGTTGAGTGAATTTGAACGGATGCGCAGCAAGTTCGCGGAAATGTCCAAAACCCTTGAGCCAGTGATGGCCAAAGCATAACCGGAGGAAATCACATGAACTTGAATCCTGCCACCGTGCTTGACCCCGTGTTCCATTTTCTCGATTGGATCATCACAGAATGGGGAGTTTATCTGTTTCTCGCGTTCGTCTGGCTGTCGGTGTTGGTGCTGGCCTGGATATTCAGCGGCGGGTTGCGCCGGAAATTCCCCAATCAACCGCACGTCAGCGCCGGCATCGGCATTGTCATTCAGCCACACACACCACCGCCACCAACAATCATCATCCACGAATATCACCCGCCGGATGATGGCATGGATTGAAATGGTAACCTGCCGCGTCCCGGAGTTGCACGACAGTTGGTGCAATCAACCAGTGGCAAACCAAACGAATGCTGATTGCCCCGAACAACGCAAACTGTTATAATTAGGGTGGAATGAGTTTAGGAAACAGCAACAAGACCTGGCATGAGCTTCTGGATGACCGAAGCCTCGAAATGGATCGCGTCATCGCGGAAAAAATCCGTGCCAACCCAAAGCTGGTCCAAATCGCCCTGTCCAATATCAAACGCTGGCTGGCAAATCCCGATTACTCCGATAGCAATCGGCAGGCAATCCTGGAATGGAAAAGAATTATAGAGACCACCACCGTCGCGGCGCTGGTGACCTTGTTGGAAAGCAGCTCCGAGGAAGCGCGTCGTCTTCGTCAATCCAGTCCATTTTGTGGCATCCTCACGCCGGGGGAACGTCAGGCGATTTTCCGAAAGTATGAAACGCACCGAGGTCGAGCATATCTTGCGAGCCGCTAAGGAAATCGCAGGAGAAAACGAATTCATCCTGCTTGGCAGCCAGTCAGTCCTGGGTGCCTTTCCTGACGCCCCATTGGCTTTGCGACGGTCCATCGAACTGGATATTTACCCCAGGCATCATCCCGAAAAGTCAGACCTGATTGATGGGGCGATTGGGGAACGCTCTTTATTTCACGAGACGCATGGATATTATGCGCACGGCGTTGCTCCAGAAACCGCACGTCTGCCTGCCGGATGGGAAAACCGACTGGTTCGCATCAGCAGTGAAAACACGGGCGGTGCTGTTGGTTGGTGTTTGGATGTGCATGACCTGGCGTTTAGCAAACTCGCTGCTGGCCGGCCAAAGGACGTTGAATTTGTCATGAATCTCCTTCGCCACAATCTGGCCCGGCAAACGCGAATTAATTTCCTGATCGAACAGGAGCAAACAGCAGAAATAAAGCACTTGGTAACCGAAAGACTCGCCGTGGTTGTTTCAAAGCTCCGGCCCAATCACGGGATTCGACCCTGATTCTTTCCATTGAGATCACCACCATGCCCAGCGATCGGCGTCCACGTAAAAAACCGGAGGCTCGGATGCGATGCAAATGAACCCACAACCCTTCAGAACAGTATGAAGGCTTTCGCATGAACAACATGGCTCGTGAAATTGAAATGGCAGACGAGAGCTTATGGATGCGCATCTGACCAACGACTACCTCGCGCGGGCACGGGAAATTATTGGCGATCGAACTGACACGGAAATTGAGTATGACAACACGGTCGTTGCGTTCATGGCAAAGGGCATGGACATCAGGAGTGCCGTTGGTGCCGCCAACAGGGACCACCCGGACGAGGCATTAAAACCCGATCCGGCTCACTGGGACGATTTGGCGGCACGATACGATTACATCAGCAAGCACAAATTGATCCTCCAGAAATTGGGAATCAAGGAATAAACCGCCAGGACAGCGCACCAAACGGAAGCGGCCAGCGGGTGTTCACAAAACCGACACACGCGCTTCATCGAATTCAAAGATGATGTCGCACGGTGCGGTTCCACTCATCTGATACAATACCCGGCGCTTGGACTGGCCGGCTTTTCTGCGGCACTCGAAAACCGGCCAGACCCATCGCCTCAAGTGAAACCTAGACGGCAGCGCAGTCATCATCCGTTTCCAAAATCTCCGCGACTCCACAGCCGCTACGTCCGCTCCGATTTCAGAAACGGACGTTCACTGCGCCCATCGTCATCCGATTTGATACGTTCACTTGAACGTGATTCTGACGGCTTTCTGAAACTTGAAAGCCTTGATTTTTGCGAGACACCATCCCCGGCGACTTTGGCGTGTTGAAAACGCCGTGCCCGAAATGCGGCGGCGAAGTCCACGAGCAGTACAAGCAGTTCCAATGTGTGAAGTGCGATTTTGCCATCTGGAAAACGCTGTGCAGCCGGATGTTTGAGTTCGAGGAAGTCGAAAAGCTCATTACCGACAGACAAATCGGGCCGTTGCAGGGTTTCCGGAGTAAGATGGGCAAACCGTTCGCCGCGATGCTGAAGCTGACGCCGGAATTCAAAATCGAATTCGATTTTGGCAACGAGCAGAAAAACGAGTTTGGCGAAGTTGCGGCGCCGGTGGATTTCACTGGCAAGGAACCGCTCGGCAAATGTCCGAAGTGCGGCGCCCGGGTGTTCGATGCGGGGATGAGTTACCTTTGCGAAAAGGCGACCGGCGCGGACAAGACCTGCACGTTTCGAACCGGCAAAATCATTTTGCAGCAAAACATCGAGCCGGCACAAGTCACGAAGCTGCTTGCCGAGGGCAAAACTGATTTGCTCAAGGGTTTTGTCTCCAAAAAAACGGGGCGCAAATTCGAGGCGTTTCTCGTGCTCAAGGATGGCGGGACCGCGTTTGAATTTCTGCCGCGCGAACGCAATTCACGTTCGAAGGATGCGAAGCCAAAGGAGCCGCAGCCGAAGATTGACTTTGCCGGCAAGGAGCCGCTGGGCAAATGTCCAAAGTGCGGCGGGAAGGTTTTTGAAACCGACGCGGCCTATCTTTGTGAAAAGTCGCAAGCGGACAGGAAGCACTGCAAATTCAAAATCAGCCGGGAGATATTGCAGCAACCGATTGAGCGTCCGCAGGCGGAAAAGCTGCTGACCGTTCGCAAGACGGATTTACTCAATCAGTTCATTTCCAAGGCCGGCAGGCCCTTTCCGGCATATCTTGTGATGGACGACGCGGGCAAAGTCACTTTCGAATTCCCGCCGCGCGAAGATGAAAAGGAAGTCGGAAGCTAGTTCGTGTCGTTGCGGCCTCGACGCGAATCTCCCGCAAGGCAGCAACAACATCCTGTCTATCATTGAGTTCTTGATATTATGGCTGCAAATGTTAGATTACTTATGTGAATGACAGCCATGCAGCGGTTTTTCTTATAACTTTTCCAAATCTCAATTTCTGGTCCCGTCTTTCGAAAATAATCCGGCTGAAAATGATGCTGGCGGCTGGTGCCCTCACAATTTTTGCGAGTGCGACGCATGCGCAAACACTTGTGGACTTGGGCGCCGCCGCGCCAAGTCTTGGGGCGAAGGACATAATCCAATTTAACACCACTGGGAACACGACATTTCCCGACGGTTTGAATTACTATACCGACAATCAAAGTGGTCATAGTGCCGGTGAGCCGGGCCAGACTTTCACCACGGGAACCAACTCCTGGGGATACACGCTGATGTCGGTGTCTTTTATGACCGCTGGACTGGATTCCTACAACGGCATTGGCACGCCCCAGACTTATTACCTCCACATTTATTCTGTGTCCGGCAGCACGGCCGCGCTGCTGCAAACTTACACCTCGGCCAATTTCACCTTCAGCGACGGCGACTGGTTGCAGTGGACCAACTTGTCCATGACACTGGCAGCCAATTCAACTTTTGCGTATTCGTTCGGAAAAACAAGTGAGGCAGTGGGCGGCTGGGAAGCGCTTGCTGTCGCCAGCGGCAATCCGTATTCCGGAGGGCAGATTGGACTTATTTCTCCCGCCACCGGCGCAATCACTTTTGGCAGCGGCAATTATGACGCGGTTTTCGACCTGGGATTGGCACCGGCAAACGTGCCAGCCATCAATCAATTGACCGTGTCGCCGACGAACAATGTTTTTGTCGGGACGCTGGTGACCTTCACGGCCGGCGTGTCGGGTGCGCCGCCTCTTTACCTGCAATGGCAATTCAACAGCGGGGGCGGATTCACCAACATTCCCGGGGCAAGCACCAACACGCTGATGTTCAACGCGGCGATTACCAATACCGGTTCGTATCAACTGGTGTTAACCAATAACTATGGTGCGGTGACCAGTGCGCCGGTCACCTTGACCGTGACGCGTGACACCACGCCGCCAATCGTTTTGAGGGCGGTGAACATAGGTACAACGAACGTGGAAGTGGACTATTCCAAGGTGCTCCAGGCTGTCAGCGCGACCAATATCGCGAACTACGTGTTGACCAATGGCACCGCCATCAACGGCGCGTCATTGTCCGCCAACAACAGCACGGTCATCCTCACTACCGGGCCGTTGGTTTATGGCAGCAACTACACGCTCGTCGTCAATGGCATTCTCGATCAGGCCATCCCGCCCAACACGATTGCCACCAACACTCTTGTCAGTTTCACCGCTTCTCCTTACACGGCGCAGGACATCGGCAATCCGGCCATTTCGTCAAGCGCCACCTTGACGACGAATGGTGTGAACATCAGCAGCGCCGGCAACTACATTGGCGGCTACAGCGATCAATTCAATTTTGAATATCAACTCAGGACCGGCAATTTTGACGTCACAGTCTGTCTGGGCTCGTTGGGTTTGTCCGATCTTTGGGCCCAAGCCGGATTGATGGCCCGCGCCAGTCTGGATCCCGGCAGCCCATTCGCTGCCGCGCTGGCCACGCCGGGCATGAACGGCGATTTTTTTGCTTATCGCACTGCCACCAATGGCCTGGCCGCCACCGGGGGAAATTTTCCTGTAAACTATCCCAATACATGGCTGCGACTCAATCGCGCCGGCAATGTGTTCACAGGTTTCGGCAGTTACGACGGATCAAATTGGACACAATTGGGCGCCGTGACAATTGCGATGCCCAGTCAGATTTATCTGGGCCTGGCCGTCAGCAGTCACAACACCAATCAACTGACCACGGCGCAATTTCTGAATTATGAAACCACGCCCACCAATGCTGTGGTGGCCACAATTGTCAATCCACACGAACCGCTTGGGCCTTCCAGCCGCAAAACCGGGATTGTCTTCTCCGAAATCATGTGGAAACCCGCGCCGCGCACCGACGGCAACAACGTGGAGTTTCTTGAAATTTACAATTCCACTCCCTGGTTTCAGGACATCAGTGGCTATCAGATTGTGTGTGCCGACATGAATTACACGTTTCCTTCGAACACAATCATTCCGGGCGGCGCCTTCTTCGTCATCGCCGCTTCACCGCAAAGCATGCAGAATGTCTATGGCCTGACCACAAACGTCTTCGGGCCATACAACGGCAGTCTCAAGCATTCAGAAACCCTGCAGTTGATTGACGAACAAGGCGCGGTGTTGCTGACGGTTCCGTATTCCGATGTTTACCCGTGGCCGGTGGCGGCCGACGGCACGGGCCATTCCATCGTGCTGGCCAATCCAAGCTATGGCGAAGGAGATCCGCGCGCGTGGGACATCAGCGATGTCGTGGGCGGCTCGCCGGGCCTGATGGATGCTTTTCACCCAAGTCCACTGCGGAACGTGGTCATCAATGAAATCCTGCCGCATTCTGAAAATCTGGCGGTGCCACAATTCATTGAGATCTACAATCACAGCACGAACCGCGTGGACATTTCAGGCTGTATTTTGACCGATGATCCCACGACCAATAAATTTATCATTCCTGGTGGAACCGTGATTGGGCCGGCTGGGTTTGTTTCGTTCACACAGCCGCAATTCGGCTTCACGCTCAATGGATCGGGCGAAACGCTTTACTTCATCAAGCCGGACGGCAGCCGCATTTTGGACGCGGTGCAATTCGGGGCGCAGGCTGACGGTGTTTCCTTTGGCCGCTGGCCGGATGGCGCGAACGATTTTTACGCCTTCACGACCAACACGCCGGGCACAAACAACAGCGCGATTTTAATCGGCGACATCGTCATAAACGAATTGATGTATGACCCAATCAGCGGCGACGACGATGATCAGTACATTGAACTCTACAACAAAGGCACGAATACAGTGAATCTGGCTGGCTGGCAGTTCACGTCAGGCGTCACCTTCACATTTCCGGCCAACGCGGTCATCGGTCCCAACGGCTACGTCGTGGTGGGCAAGGACACCACCAATTTGTTTGCCAATTACACCAATCTCAACTCCGGCAACACGTATGGCAATTACAGCGGCAAGCTGTCGCATAATGGTGAACTGGTCGTCTTGTCCCAGCCCGAATCTTATTTTGGAACCAACACCATTTACGTGGAGGAAGACGAAGTGACCTACGGCACCGGTGGACGCTGGGGCGAATGGTCCGGCGGCGGTGGCAGCAGTCTGGAATTGATTGATCCCCATTCCAATCACCGTCTGGCTGCCAACTGGGCGGACAGCGACGAAACCCAAAAATCTTCCTGGGTGGACATCGAAAACACCGGCGTGCTCGACAATGGCTCCAATTACGACGCCAGCATTGACTACGCGCAAATCGGTCTGCTGGACGCCGGAGAATGTTTGGTGGACAACATTGAAGTGGATTACAACGGGAGCAACTACGTTTCCAATGGCGCGTTTGAAAGCGGCACGAATGGCTGGTCATTCCAAGGCTGCATGACGCGATCCAGCCTGGAAAACAGCGGGTATCAAAGCAGTTATTCCCTTCACATCCGGTGCAGCGACCGTATTTGGACCGGAGTCAATTCCTGCCAGGTTTCCCTGGCCAACACCAACCTTCAAGCCGGCCAGACCGCCACTTTGCGTTTCAAGGCGCGCTGGCTGCATGGCTGGCCGGAAGCGCTGCTCCGTTTGAATGGCAACTGGCTCGAAGCCACGGCGGCGATGCCGGTGCCGGCCAACCTTGGCAGTCCCGGAATGCCTAACAGCAGATTCGTCACAAATGCCGGGCCGGCCATTTACAATGTGACCCACAATCCGAGTGTGCCGGCAGCAAGCCAGCCAGTGGTGGTGACGGCCAACGTGAGCGACCCTGATGGGGTGACAAACCTGACGCTGTATTACCGGCTCGATCCGGCGACGAACTACACGGCCGTGCCGATGAAGGACGACGGTACTGGAGGCGACGCGGTTCGGGGCGACGGCGTTTTCAGTGCGACGATTCCCGGACAGGCTGCGAATCAAATTGCCGCGTTTTACATTTCGGCTGCGGACGGCCTGGGTGCAGCCACACGCTTCCCGGCGTTGCGTCCGCAGGACAATGAACCGGTCCGCGAGTGCGTGGTGATGTTCGGTGATGGCAATCCGGGCGGCAGCTTCGGAGTTTATCATTTATGGATTACGCAAACCAACATAACCCGCTGGGCCAACCTGTCCGACTTGAGCAACGAAGGAAACGATTGCACCTTCGTCAACAACTCCCGCGTCATCTACAACATGCAAGGCCGGTTCGCGGGCAGTCCGTATCATCAGGAGTTTGACACTCCCAATGGCAGCCTTTGCCATTACAAATGGGAATTCAACGATGACGATCAATTTCTGGGAGCAACGGATTTCAACAAGATTCATCAGCCTGGCAACGGACCGGGCGATGACGTCAGCCTCCAGCGGGAAGAGTGTGCCAATACCTTCCTGCGCGCGCTAAAGGTCCCGTGGCTCTACAAACGCCTGGTGGCGGTCTATGTCAATGGCAGCCGCCGCGGCGTGCTCATGGAAGACACCCAGGTGCCCGACAGCGACATGGTGAAGGAATATTTCCCGAACGACACCGGCGGCTATATGTACAAAATGCAGCCATGGTTTGAATTCGCCCCTTTCCCGAGCGGCAGCTACGCCTCGTTCAACATGAACAATTGGGTCACGCTCAACAACTACACCACAACCGGGGGGGCGAAGAAGGCGGCAAGCTATCGCTACAACTTTGAGATCCGCCGCACTGCCGATTCTGATAATAATTTTGCCGCGCCCTATTCGCTGGTGGACGCCGCCAATTCCTACGGGATGCCCAATTACGTGGCAAACATGGAAAACCTGGCCGACATGGAGAACTGGATGCGCGTGTTTGCCGCCAATCACGCCGCGGCCAATCGCGACAGCTTTGGCGCCACCACGGAACAAAACCTCTACGGCTACATCGGCGCGCTGGGCACGAAATATTCGCTGTTGATGTTTGACTTCAACATTTGTCTGGACCACGGCGCATGGGGGCCGGGACAAGACCTTTTTGCGGTCAATTATCAGGATCCCTACACTGCGGACATCTACAGCAACCCGACCTTCCTCCGCATGTATTGGCGGGCGTTGGAGGAACTGGTCAACGGGCCGCTCAACCTCGCCAACACCGCGCCCTTGTGTGACGCCAAATATAATGCCTTCGTGGACAATGGCCTGACCGTCGAGGATCCCAACGCCAGCATGCTGCCTTGGATTGCCGAGGCTCAGACCAGCATCGCCTCGCAACTGGCTGCGGTCGATGCCACCAGCTTCACGGTCAACCCAAACGTGACGCTGAGTAACAACGTCGCTTACGTCACCGGTCAGGCTCCGGTGAATGTGGACACCGTCTGGATCAACGGCGTGGCGTATCCGCTGACATGGACGAGCTTGACCAACTGGACCATCACTTTGCCGCTGGCCGGCAGAACAAACAATTTGAACGTGGTGGGCGTGGACAGAAATAACCAGCCGATAACGGGCGACAGCAACAGCGTCAGCGTCATTTACAACGGAACCAATTCGTCACCCGCCGGCAGGGTGGTCATCAACGAGATAATGTATGCTCCGGCGGCCAACGACGCCCAGTTTGTCGAACTCTACAATAACTCCACCAACACGACGTTTGACCTGTCCGGCTGGCAGCTTCAAGCGTTGTCCTACACTTTTCCGAACGGTTCAATTCTTGCGCCGACCAATTACCTTGTCCTGGCAGAAAATGGCGCGGCTTTTGCCGAGGCCTACGGCGCGACCAATCCGGTGTATGACTATTTTGGCGGCACGTTGCCGGCGAGCGGAATCCTCGCGTTGAACACTTCCAGCAATGTGACCGTGGCCGAGGTGGAATATGAAAATCAACTGCCGTGGCCGACAAACGCCAACGGGACCGGCGCATCCCTGCAACTGATTGACCCGAACCAGGACAATTGGCGCGTCGGCAATTGGTCGCTCTCACCGTTTATCGCCACGCCCGGTGTGCAAAACAGCGTTGCAGCCTCTCTGACACCCTTCCCATCACTCTGGATCAATGAATTGCAGGCCGACAACCTGACGGGCATCACCAACAGCGCGGGTCAACACACCGGCTGGCTCGAACTTTACAATCCCAGCACCAATGTAATCCCGCTGAACGGACTTTATCTGGCCGACAATTATACCAACCTCTTGCAGTGGGCATTTCCAGGCAGCGCCGTCATCAATGCCGGCCAGTTCGAGGTGATCTTCGCCGACGGCCTGACCAACCTTTCGACAGCCAGTGAATTGCATGCCAATTTTATTTTGCCCAGCGGCACGGGTTCTTTGGCGTTGACCCGGCTCGCCACCAACGGTCAACAACAAGTGCTCGACTACGTTGACTACGTAAACATAGGTGTCAACGATTCCTATGGTTCCTTCGCCGATGGACAAAGCTTCAATCGCCAGGAATTTTTCCAGGCGACACCCGGCGCGCCCAACAACGGGACTGCGATGCCACCGCCTTCGTTCATTGATTACACGGCGGCAGGTTCGGTTTACACCCAGAACTTTGATTCACTGCCGGATCCCGGCGCAACCTCTGTGAATACCGCGAACCCGGTGACCATCAACGGCGTGACCTACTCCCTGGCGAACCCCTATGACTTCGCCTACCCGGCGATTGCCAGCGGCAACAGCGGCGGGCTGGGCATATCCGCCCTGGCCGGCTGGTATGGTTCCGATGTTCTGCTTTCCAGGTTTGGTGCGACCGACGGCGACCAGACCACGGGTGGTCAGCTCAGTTTCGGCCCGCCCAGCAGTTCCAATCGCGCGCTGGGCTTGCTCGCCACCAGCACGACCGGCGGAACCGCCTTTGGCGTCAGGTTCATCAACGGAACAGGAATCGCTTTGAATCGCATGAATCTTCAATTCACCGGCGAAGTATGGCGTCAATCCGACAAGTCCAAGACCTTGCAATTCTATTATTTCGTTGATCCAACCGGCACCGCGGCTTTCCCCGGCACCGCAACGGCATTTTTGCCGGCCCTGAATGTGAGTTTTCCGACCGTTGGTTCCGATTCGGGCGGCGTGGCGGTGGACGGCACCTCGCCGCTCAATCAGACCAACCTGAGTGTGCTGAATCAAACCATAACCAACTGGCCGGCGGGGACTGCGTTATGGCTGGTGTGGCAGATGACGGATAACACCGGCAAAGCCCAGGGTTTGGGCATTGATAATTTGAGTTTCTCCGCTAGCATTCCGCTGCCCGTCCCGGTGAGCATCCAGATTTCGGGAACAAACATCTTCCTCAACTGGCCGGCCGTGGCGGGGCAAAGCTATCAGCTCGAATTTAAAAATAATCTCACGGATCCGGTTTGGACGCCTGTGGGCGGTTCGGTGACAGGAACCGGTGGAACACTGATAATCACCAACAACTTTGGCGGTTCACCACAACGCTTTTTCCGGCTGCAACTGATGAATTAGGCCAGTTTGAAAACTGACAGGAGGCATTGGAAATTTGGGTGAACGAGATGACGTTGCCGGTGGGGAAAATTCCAGTGGTGAAACATCCCAGCTCGGACAGGTTTCGCGCGACCGGCAATTTCATGTATCGATTTGGTCGTACCGTCTCAACCCAACACTTCAAAGTGCAAGTGCCGGATTGCGGTCGCGGTCCGATGGAGGCTGAATTTGTATTCTGATTTTGAATTGTCTCAAAGAAACCGCCATGCTGGTGTCAGGCGTCTGTAGCTCAATTGGATAGAGCTTCTGACTTCGGATAAGAATTATATGACCGTCCTAAGTCCTTATTTTACAAGCAGTTTACCTATTTATCTTAATAATTTCCAACAACTTACAAGGTTTTCTGATAACAAGTTAAGTGCTTGTATTTCAAGTATATAAACGAATATGTCTGAACAACAAAAGCAGGACACAAAGTAGGACACACGGACATGTTTTAAGAAATATCATTATGCACGAATTTGATCCATCGCGGGACGATGACGCCGGATGGCTTGAATAACGGCACGGGATTTTGATGATTGAAACTTGAATTCCCTACTTTACTTTTTCCACCACCAGCATTTCGATGGGCATGTTGGAGGGAACAAGTTCGAGGCCGAGCTGATCCAGCAGGGCCTGTTTTAAGGCGTCGTGGTCGGGATCATCACCGGATCGTTCATTCCATTTGAGGTCAATATGAAAATGTTGAGTGAGACCCGTTTGATCAATGACTGGTGTCCCAAAGTAACTTTCTAAAAAGCTTGTGATGGGCATGGCAGAATACCCACCACTAGAAGCCCCCCCACTGTCAATGGAAAGAGGCTCATTGTCACAATAATAATAATCTTTGCGGGTATGGCCCGTATGTCCGTTGGTGGGGGGCTTAAGCCCGAGCGCGTTTGATCTTCTAACCTTAAGCACCAAAACGTCTGTATCTCTCGTCTCGCGGTGTCCAACGAGGCCCAATTTCCTTTTCAGCTCCGCTTGCAGAGCGATTCCGGAACCTTGCCGCAGAGTCGAAATAAAATCATATCGCTCCTTTGGTTGAGGATCGGCAAAAAGAATCCGCCCCGGGCGCCAGTCATAGGCAATCCGAACGATTGGAAACACTGACTGTCCGACCCCTATCCAATTGTCACCACGGCTGCCACCATTCAAGGTGTCTACCGGGGCCGGGAATTTCGTGGGTAGAATCTCGACCAGCGACGGCGCGCGATCCGGGTCGGGGAATGGAACCCGCCATGATGCCTCCGCCTTGTGTGCCGCGATGGTTTTGATGGTCACCGTGCTGGTTCCGACGGCCAGTAAAATTCCTGCGCCAACAGCAATTGCCGTTTTTGTATTTGTCCAGGCCATAATTTTCAATGCTCCTTTGATGAGGGTTAGGTTTGAAGTTGAAGCCGCCGCGCCTTTTGCCAGCGCAACAGCGGTGATGGATTTCGCCAGCGCCACGGGCGCGGCTTGAACGGAGTTCGCGGAAATTGCCCCGGCGATGATGGCCGTGGTCGAGGAAACGCCGCGTTTGGCGAAAAATGTTCGCAACTTTTCCAGCGCGCGGCCCACGCGCTTCTTGGCGGCTTCTTCATTCGCACCCAAAGCCGTGCCGACTTCCCTCATGCTTTTGCCGTCGAAAAATCGCAGCACGACGGCGTAGCGGTCGGTTTCATTCAACCCGGCCATCGCCGAGTCCAGCAGCGGTGCGATTTGCCTCCAGGCATCGGATTCATTTTCGTTCAAAATGGTTTGCATGTGTGCCTCCTGTTCACGGCGGGCGCGCCGGATTTCGCCGCGAATAAAAGTCACCGCCGTCCGCCGCGCGGCTTGATACAGCCAGCCGGAAAGGATGACGTGTTTGCCTAATTGACGGGATTTCTTTGCCAGGATGACGAAGACAGCCTGGGTGATTTCCTCGGCTGAATGCGGATTGCCGGTATGGCGCAACGCGACCGAATAAACCTTGTTGACGTGCCGCGTGACGAGCACGGCAAAGGCGGTCTCGGAATCGCACTCGACGTATTCGCGCAACAGGGCGATGTCATCCAATTCCTGCATCTACTTGTAAATGCCGCCGATTGAACAAAGGGGACAATCTTTTTTTTTGCCGGTTTGTTTCGATAAAGCAGGTCTTTTGCCGCGAGGGGCACGTTCGTACCGCCAACCGGCACAGCAACAGCCGGACGGGCCGATTGCCGTCGGCCCGTTCATGCTCAAGTTCCCTGCCAATCAGTCCCGTATTTCCTCAGCCGAATACAGAATAACGATGCCAGACGACCCCGTCGGGGCCGGGCTATACGCCGATGCCTCGTGATTGCCCGGTAACAGAGGGGGTGTGACCGTGCGTGATATTTTGCACCTGGCGCTGATGCGTCTCTCGCGACAGACGGGCCTCCCTCGATTTGGTCATGATCACTGCCGCCCGCGTTCCCCATTGCTGTTCTATCAGACGGTAGAACCAGTTGTTCTCGTAATGCTTGGCCAGAAAATCCATCACTGAGGGCCGGTCCCCTGGGCGCGTGATATTTTCGCGTAATTGCTCCTTGTCTGGCGTGAAAATCTTGATGCCACGCCGCCCTCGTGAAATACTGACATACCATTGCTGCGCATTGGTCGCAGCCTTGACCGTCGAGTCGGAGAATAAAACGTAATCCACGGTCTTCCCCTGCGAACCGTAGGACGTGATGGCATAGCCGGGCAAAAATTCACGGTAACTGGAATCCAGCACCCGGCCATCGGCCAGCTTGATTGTCCCATCGGGGCGGACTGACTTCACCGTGACCAATTCACCATTGGTGACACGGGAGCCGGAAGCCAGTCTGCGATTGGCTTTCAGATGCAACCGGTCGTTTTCGGCGATTCGAGTCTCCTGCGGACGACAGACGGTAATCTTGTCGAGCACCTTGTCCACGACTGTGACGTATCGCCCATCCACTTCAACCAGCACACCGGTCTTGACGATGCCTCCCAATTTCCCCCTTGCGCCGGCTTCGGCCTCACGCACCTTTTGATTAAAAACAATCACCGCATCTGCCGGGTAAAATCGTTCGTCCCGCTTCTGTGCCTTGGTCAAATCAATCTTTTCCAGTGTTTGAACGGTCACCTCGTTCGCGCCAATCAAACCTTTTGATTTGAGTTTTTCACGAACCTGTTCATTGACGCGGTGAACTTCGGCCCAAGTCTGCGAGACGACCACGGTTGACGCGTTTTGTTCCACCAATGCGAGATATTCGTCCGCCAGTTTGGCGCTTTGATCGTTCAAACTGCACGACACGACCGCGCCCATTTTGTCGAGTTGTGAAAATGACTCATCGAGTTTGCCCGACGCGGCCAGTTTGACCGCCTGCCGGTATTGCTTGATTTTAACACGTTCGTCCTCACTTCGAGCAAGTGCCGGGTCTTGCCGGCGAATGGTATGCAATTCAACGGGCCTGACGCCTGAATGTCGTTCGATGGCCAGTAATGCATCCGAAGCTTCGACTGCTCCATGCTGGCGGGTGTCACCGGACAGAATCAGCCGGGCATTTCGCTCTTTTACCAGTCGGACCAATTCGAGCATTTGTTTTCCGCCAATTTGACCGGCCTCGTCCACGATAACGGCTGTGCCTTCCGCCAATTCACGTTTGGCCAAAAAACTGGACACGGTTGTGGGCGAGGGGAAACCCGACTGTTCCATGTCCACCACCTGCTGGCGTTGAGGCGCCAGAACGACCACATACTTTCCCGCGCTCCGAACCTGCTCGACCAGCTCCCGCAGGACAAAGCTTTTGCCTGTGTAACGTCATTGAATGCTATGATGTAGAATGGCAAATGCCCGGTCTCCCTCCAACTAAATTCCCACCGCAAAAACTTTTGATTTGCCAACCCACGACACATAACCCATATGTCGAATGCCTTCTTGGATTCTACCTTTTTAGCAATTTGGGTTATGTATACAAATGGAGCTTTTTGTAAACTGTACCCCAATGTTCAGCGGGAGATTGCACCTCACCAAGGCATACTTGGCCGGGACGGATTCGGGCGTGGCGACCCGGACAGCCAAGGCAGTGTATCTTACCAATGGACGAAGCCGCCGCATTCAAGTCGGCAAGAGTCAGATCACCTTGAAACACGCCTCATCCCACACCAAGGCCACCGCTGGCAAAGTCAGCGGCCATGTGATTCAGGCGTTGCGCTGGATCGGCCGCCGCTATGTGGATGATCGCATCATCGCCAAACTGCGCCGGAATCTGAACGCCAATCACAAAGCGCAACTCATGAAAGACCTCTGCCATTCGCCCGCGTGGGTGGCGGACATCATGCGCCAGATTGCGGCGCCGACTTGAAACTGACTTTGCAATATCCCTCCAACTTCCAACTGCGGTGACCGAGTGTAAATCCTTTTCAGCCCGACTGGAACTCGGCACCATCCGTGCCGACAATCGCTTCAGCTTGTGCTTGGGTTCGGCGCAATAGTTCAAGCATGGCTTTATCTGCGCGCCCAATTCTAAACAAAGCCATCCGTCGGCTTTCCAGCGAGGGTTTGTCTTTGAACGCCGAAGGGGTTGGTGGAAAAAGATTGCCTACTGCCACGCCGAAGACTTCAGCAAGAATTGCAATTCGCTTGTCAGTGACAGGGGAACGCCGCGTTTCAATATTGGCGATGATGTCGCGAGTCATGTAGCACCCAAGCAATTGTATTTTGGCGGCGAGCACGTCTTGTGTCCAACCGGCT
>JBAPQW010000090.1:0-52606 GCA_049280815.1 Verrucomicrobiia bacterium
AAAAATGTGTAGCCGCCGACGTCAGTCGGCGCCAATCGAATAATGCAGGATGAATATGGCGCGAACTGACGTTCGCGGCTACGAGATTAATTAAATTGCTCTAACTTCCGTTGGCGGCGGACAAAAAGTGTGGCGGCACCGACGGCTAGCAACCCCGAAACCGAGGGTTCAGGCACGGGTAGAGTTTCGCTTTGGAAGGCGAGAGCGTGTGCTCCCAACCCGGAGGCAAAGGTGCTTCGCGCTCCACCTGGCGTGAATTCATAAACGTTGCCGCTGTTGGCATCCGCCTCAAATAAATCGCCCGCGTTGTCAAAGGCCAAGTCTTGGGGAGCATTCAACCCGGAGGCAAAAGTGCTTCGCACTCCACCCGGCGTGAATTCAAAAATTTGACTATTGCCGGGACTCGACACAAACAGATCGCCCGCGCTGTCAAAGGCCAGTCCGGTGGGCATGGACAACCCGGAGGCAAAGGTGCTTCGCACTCCACCCGGCGTGAATTTATATACGTTGCCGCTGGCGCTATCCGTCTCAAACAGATCGCCCGCGCTGTTAAAGGCCAGTCCCCATGGATTATACAACCCGGAGGCAAAGGTGCTTCGTACTCCGCCCGGCGTGAATTCATTAATGCTGTCGCTGTTGGCATCCGTCTCAAACAGATCACCCGCGCTGTTAAAGGCCAGCCCAACAGGAAAAGCCAGTCCGGAAGCAAATGTGCTTTGCACTCCGCCCGGCGTGATTTCACCGATGGTGTTATTTCCAGGAAACGCCGCGAACAAATCACCCGCCCGGTTAAAGGCCAGTCCGACAGCCCAGGTCGCCCCGGAAGCAAATGTGCTTTGCGCTCCGCCCGGTGTGAATTCTAAGATTCTGTTATACCAGGCATCCGACACAAACAAATTCTGCGCCTGCGCGCCGGAGGCAATCAACAGGACAGCTCCTAAGAGTAAATGATGGGCGGCACGAATGATGGATTTGCACCTCGTTTTCATAGGGTTTCATCGCTTCAAGTTTTTCCGACTGATTAACTGCGACTATACGCTGATCCCCATGCTTGACCATTCAAACTTGTTCACATGCCAATAAGCATGATGAAACCAATGAATTATTACCTTGATCGCTCGCTGCGCTCGGAAAATAAGGTCTGATTCGAGGCGCGGGGGCAGGGGCCCAGCGCTCTGACCAGCCCGATTTAAATCGGTCAGTTCTGAATGGCCCTTGGTTAAGGCCCAGCAAAAACGCGCATGTTTTTAAGTCTTTCGAGGACTGCATTTCGCTCATCCATGAAGGAGCAGCAAATGCCGGCAAAATCAGGCATTCCCATAATTCAAAGCGAAACAAAACATGGTCAAAAAGTTGGCCGAAACCGATACGGCCGGGCCATTCGGGTCGGTTCTTGATATTAACAACTCCCCCGCCATTGCCGCTCGAAAAAGTCCCGGTCAATCCGCACCGACTCGATGCAGCGCGGATCATCTGACGGGCAGAACTTCCCGTTGCGGACAGCGGTTGCCGACCAGCACCACAGTCATCTCACCGGCGTCGTCATCCATTTGCGCCGCCAATCGCAATTGATACGACTCGCAACCCTTTTCGTGTATTTCGTGGTTAACAGTTTTGGTGCTCTCTGCGTTCTCTGTGGTTAAAAACCTTGGCCTCTTGGCGGTTTATCACGTTTCGCGTTTCACGTTTTTGCCTGACGTCTTCGGGGCTAAATTCGATGTTCAGCGTCCCGAGTTGTCGTGCGCGTGTTTCTGAAAAGCGTCAACCAATTTAAATGTCAAAAATTGTAGGCTGGTGTCAGGCAGGAGGTGTCTCCTGTCAGGCAGGTTCAGGCAACGTGAATCGGGGCCCAGGCGGAAAATATTCCCGTGCTAGGGTCGCCTCGTGCCGGTCAATGCCCCACATCCTGATTGCGACGCCCATCTGAGAGCTTGCCAGCGGGCGCACTCCCGGACGCTTCGCGTGTTTCAGACACCGTTGTGTCGTGCGCCAGCGTCTTGGCATGCGGCGGCCCCGGCCCTCGCCCCGCTCTGTTTGCTCTGCGATCTCCTGTTCAAAACCCGTTGCCTGTTTGGCGGTTTCACCAGCAAGCTGTCCGGGTGTATCCGTGTATTGGCCCGTGCGGCTCGCACTTCGTGGTTAAAAACTTTCTTTGCGTCCTTGGCGCCTTGGCGGTTCAATTATAAATTCAGATTCCGGTCACATGTGGTTACATTTGGTCGCATTTGGTTACCTCGACTGGATTCGCTGGCGTGGCCCCCAAAACTTGACCATGAAAAAATGGCTTTTTTGGTCAAGAAACGGTCAAGTTTTCCACCCTTTCACAAATCGTTGATCCACACCACGTTGCGCCTTTGCACCTTTGTGCCTTGGCATTAACCCCAAATTTGACCGCCGAAAAAATGCCCCTCCACGGTCAAGAAACGGTCAAATTTTCCGCTTCAGGTAGGTATGGCGCGCTGCGCCGTCTCCGCCGCCGGGAGAAGCGTCAGGCGACGGGACCGGGCCTGACGGCCTGTTCGCGTGGTTGGCATGGTTCGCGGTTAAGAATATTGTGCCTCTTGGCGTCCTTGGCGTCTTGGCGGTTCAAAATTCAGATTTCGGTCGCGTTTGGTCGCGTTTGGTAACGTCTGGTAATCTTTGGTCATCTCAACTGGAGCTGCTGACATGATGTCCAAAACTTGACTGCAGGAATGTTGGATCAAAAACGGTCTGCCAAATTTGAAACAGACCGGAAAACGACCGATTTCCTCGATGGAGGCTCAATTTAATTTTGCGGTGGGGGCATCGCGCTGCGATGACCGCGCCGTGTGTAGCGGCGCAATCCTGATTTGGTGGTGGCGCGGCCGCACGGCCGTGCGCCGTGACGCACCCACCATTTGAAATCAGGAAACCAACGTTTTTTCAATCCGCCTTTGCATTCGCTGCGATCTGGCATATCCTTGCCGGTTGATGGGAATGAAAAATTCGCGGCCATGAGCAAGGAATTCATCCGGATTGGCGGGGCGCGTGAGCACAATCTCAAAAACCTCACGCTGAACATCCCGCGCGACAAGCTGGTGGTCATCACCGGCCTGAGCGGCAGCGGCAAATCGTCGCTCGCCTTCGACACCATTTACGCCGAGGGCCAGCGCAAATACGTCGAGAGCCTCTCCGCCTACGCCCGCCAGTTCCTCGACCAGATGCAGAAGCCGGAGGTGGACTTCATCGAGGGCCTCTCGCCCGCCATCGCCATCGAACAGCGCAGCTCCGGCTCCAGCCCGCGCTCCATCATCGCCACCACCACCGAGATTTACGATTACCTCCGCCTGCTGTACGCGCACATCGGCAAACCCCATTGCCCGGATACCGGCGTGCCCATCGTCTCCCAGACCACCAGCGATATCGTGGACAAAATCCTCGCTCTGCCGCCCAAGACGCGAGTCATGCTGCTCGCACCCGTCATCCGCCGCCAAAAAGGCGAGTTCCGCGACGTCATCGAACGCCTGGGACGCGAAGGCTTCGTGCGCGCCCGCGTGGACGGCGAATTGATCGAGCTCGGCGAGTCGGCCGAACGCGTCAAACTCGACAAAAAGAAATTTCACACCATCGAAGCCGTCGTGGACCGGCTGGTGATGGACAGCAAGATCCGCGTACGCTTGGGCGATTCGGTCGAGACCGCGCTGCGCTGGGGCGAGGGCGTCATGTTCACGCTGCATCAAATACCCGTAGCCGCGAACGTGAGTTCGCTCAAAAATAAAAATGATGCGCCGGCTCACGTCGGCGGCAACGGAGATAATTGGATCGAAACCCTTCACTCCAACAAGATGTGCAGCCCGGCCACGGGCAAAAGCTACGATCCGCCCACTCCGAAGCATTTTTCGTTCAATGCCCCGGCCGGCGCCTGCCCGGTCTGTCACGGGCTCGGCCAGAAGATGATTTTCGACGAGGATCTCGTCGTGCCGGATCCGGAGAAGTCGCTGGAAGACGGCGCAGTCCAGCCCTGGCGGCGGGCGGGCAAGCGGATGAACATTTATTACAAGGCCATGGTGCGCTCCATCGCTGCGCATTTCAGCGTCAGCCTGGACACCCCCTGGAAAAGCCTGCCGGACGGTTTTAAAAAGGTCCTGCTGCACGGTTCGGGCGAGGCTCCGGTGGATTTCAATTTCTGGCGCGCGGGCAAGATGAGCACCATCAGCCGCCCCTTCGAGGGCGTCCTGCCCAACCTGGAACGGATGTTCACCGACAGTGAAAGCGAGTTCGTGCGCAACCGCATCAAGCCCTACATGAGCCCGCAATTCTGTGACGTGTGCAAGGGCAAACGGCTCAAACCGGAAATCCTGGCCGTTACTCTGGGCAACGGTGATCCCAATCGACAATCGGAAATTGGCAATCGGAAATTCAAGATTCCCGGCCTGTCCATCATGGACGTCTGCGCGCTGTCGGTGGAAAAGGCCGATGATTTTTTTGCCGGCCTCAAGCTCACGGAGTTCGAGGAGAAAATCGCGCACGAGGTCATCAAGGAAATCCGCGCGCGGCTCGGCTTTTTGAAAAATGTCGGCCTCGGCTACCTCACCTTGAACCGCGAAAGCAGCACGCTCAGCGGCGGCGAGGCGCAGCGCATCCGGCTCGCCACGCAGATCGGTGCCGGGCTCGTCGGGGTGCTTTACATCCTGGATGAGCCGAGCATCGGCCTGCACCAGCGCGACAACGACCGCCTGCTGGCCACGCTCAAGGGCCTCCGCGACCTCGGCAACACCGTGCTCGTGGTCGAACACGACGCCGACACGATCCGTAGCGCGGATTACATCGTTGACCTCGGTCCCGGCGCGGGGATCCACGGCGGCAACCTGGTGGCGGCGGGCACGCTGCCACAGATTTTGTCGGATAAAAATTCCCTGACCGCGCAGTATCTGCGCGGCGAGCTGACGATTCCCATCCCCAAAAAACGCCTGGGGCCGACGGAGGCGCGCGGCTGGCTGGAGGTGCTCGGCGCGAAGGAAAACAATCTGCGCAACATTGACGCGCGGATTCCGCTGGGCACGTTCACGTGTGTCACCGGCGTGAGCGGCTCCGGCAAAAGCACGCTGGTGGACGACATCCTGCGCCGGGCATTGTTTCGCAAGTTTTACGGCTCCAAGGAAACCCCCGGCGCCCACCGCGCGCTCAAGGGCTTTGAGGTCATCGACAAGGTCATCGTGATTGACCAGACGCCGATTGGCCGCACGCCGCGCTCCAACCCGGCCACCTACACCGGCATGTTCAATCATATCCGCGATTTGTTCGCGAAACTGCCGTCGGCCAAAATCCGCGGCTACGCGCCGGGCCGGTTCAGCTTCAACGTCAAGGGCGGCCGCTGCGAAAAATGCGAGGGCGACGGCGTGCTGAAGATTGAAATGAACTTCCTGCCGCCGGTCTATGTCACCTGCGAGGTCTGCGCCGGCAAACGCTACAACCGCGAGACGCTCGAAATCACCTACAAGGGCAAGAACATCGCCGACGTGCTGGCGATGACCGTGGACGAGGCGGTGACTTTTTTCCGCGCCGTGCCGCAGATTTACGAGCCGTTGCTGACGCTGGCCGAGGTCGGCCTCGGCTACATCGGCCTGGGGCAGGCGGCGACGACGTTGAGTGGCGGCGAGGCGCAGCGCGTGAAGCTGGCGTCCGAGCTGAGCCGCAAGGCGACCGGTCGCACGTTTTACATCCTGGACGAGCCAACGACCGGCCTCCATTTCCACGACGTGGCGAAGCTGCTCGAGGTGTTGTTCAAGCTGCGCAACACCGGCAACACCCTCGTCGTCATCGAGCACAATCTGGATGTCATCAAGACGGCGGATTGGATCATTGACCTCGGCCCGGAAGGCGGGGATGCTGGCGGGCGCATCGTGGCGCAGGGACCGCCGGAAGTGGTGGCCCGCTGCGCCGAAAGTTTTACCGGGCAGTATTTAAGCCGCGTGCTCCTGCCGCCGTGAAAGGATCTTTATGAAACTGGCATTATTCGGCCTGACCGGGATAAAAACCGGCAAACACAACCTCAAGGATCCGCGCCTCGATGAAGCGGACAAACTCGTCGAAGCCGACAAGAAAACCCACGCGCAGGTGGACGTGGTTGGCGAGGACCAGTTGATCGACGCCGACGCGATCCTGGTGTCGGTGGAGGGCCGGGCGGACATGATTTTGAAGGACCTGGAATTTGTGGAGACGCGGCTGGGTCGCGACCCCCTGCCGGCCGAGCGGCAGGCGCTGGAAAAAATCCAGGCGCTTCTCGAACAGGAGAAATTCGTTTTTAATTCCGGTTTGACGCCGGACGATCTGCAGGCCGTCGCCGCCCACAACTTTTTCACCGCCAAACCGATTGTGGTGGCCGAAGCGCCGGAGCTGGAAAATCCCGACGCCCTGCTGCTGCGCGCGTTTCAGGAGGGCGGTTACATTTCCTTTCTTACCGTCGGCGGCAAGGAAAACCGCGCCTGGCCGATCCGGAAGGGCCTGACGGCCTGGGAAGCCGGGGGCACGATTCACACTGACATCCAGAAGGGTTTCATCCGCGCGGAAATCATCAGCTATGCGGATTTGGTCGAAGCCGGCGGCGAGACACAGGCCAAGCGCGCGAACAAGATGCGGCTGGAGACGAAGCAATACGTGATGCAGGACTACGACGTGACGAACTTCCGGTTCAACAAGTAGGCGCCGATACGGCCTCACGACCAGGACCCGGTCTGATGCGGAGCTCGGTTTGTCCCAAACCGCAGCATTCCCGAAGGCGGCTTGCGGGGTGGATCGTTTTTTTTCGCCGTTTCACGAGTTGCCGCTGCGAGTTGGGACAACTCGCGCTCCGAGGGCGCCGATGGCTTGATTTCACGCTTTTGTCGCTGCGCCACGTCGTTTAGATTCGGACGCATGGCGTTTCACCGGCAATGGCTTTTGATTTGTTTCGCGCTCCTTTTGAGCGGCGGACAATTGTTTGCCGCCAGCACGAAGGAAGACCGCGCCTATGCCGCCGCCATCAGCGCGTTCCAGGACGGCATGTGGAGCCGCGCGGAGACGGAGTTTGCCCGGTTCACCTTGAAGTATCCGGACTCCGACCGGGTGGCGGAGGCGGTGCTGCTGCAGGCGGAGGCGGGATTCCAGCAGGGAAAATTTCCGGAAATCATCACGCTGCTCGGCCTGCGCAAGGCCGGGGCAGGGGACCTGGCCGACCAGTATGTCTATTGGACCGGGGAAGCGCAGTTTCAAGCCGGCGACCTGGCCACGGCGGCGGAAACCTTCATTTCCCTGACGCGCGATTTCCCCCAATCCTCGTTGCGGCTCCGGGCCGTGGTGGAGGCGGCGGCGGCGCGGGCACGCGTGGGGGAATGGCCCCAATTGAACGCCCTGCTGGAACCGACCAACAGCGTGTTCCAGCGCGCGGTGCAGATGGATTCGGCGAACGAACTGGTCACGCGCGGCAGCCTGCTGCTGGCCCAGGCAAAATTCGCGCAAACGGATTTCTCCGGCGCGGCGGCGGTACTCGAATCGCTCAACGCCCGGACCCTCCGGCCGGAACTGGACTGGCAGCGGGCGTATTTGCTTTACCAGGTCAAGCTGGCGGCCGGCGACACCAACGCGGCGCTGGCCGCCACGACCAACCTGGTTCAAATCGCCCGGTCTGAAAAAGACGATGCGTTGCAGGCGGACGGCGTGGCGTTGCGCGCGCAGGTGCTGGAGCAACTCGGGAAAACGTCCGCCGCCAGTGCCGCCTATGCGGAAATCCTCACGCTGAACGCACCGGTGGAACGGGAGCGGCAGGCGGTCTTGAAAATGGCGGAACTGGCCATCGCGCAAAACCAGTTTTCCGACGCCGAGCAGTCGCTGGAGAGGTTCCTCACCCAGTTTCCGGGTTCCGCGGCCACGGACGTCGCGTTGCTGACGCTCGGCGAGTTGCATCTGAAGGATTACACCGTGCAAACGGCGGCGACGAACCAGCTGTCGGCGGCCCTGGAACGTTTCGATCAATTTCTCCGCGTGTACACCAACAGTCCGCTCGCCGGCAAGGCGTATCTGGACCGCGGCTGGTGTTTATGGATCGCGGCCCGGGCGGCGGAAAGCTTTAACGACTTCCGGGCCGCGGCGCGATTGTTGCCGCCATCGGAGGACCTGGCCCTGGCGCGTTTCAAAATGGGCGACGCGCTGTTTGCGCAACAGGATTATACCAACGCCCTGGAAAATTACCGCCGGGTGGTGGATGATTTTGCCGATTTTCCGGCCGTCACGCAAACCCTCGTTGACCGCGCGTTGTATCAAATGCTGCGGGCGAACCTGCAATTGACCAACTACGACGGCGCGAGCAATGCGATGGCGCGGATTTTGCAGTTGTATCCGGCCAGCGACCTGGCGGGGAACAGCCTGTTGCTCGTGGGGGAAGGGCTGGCCGACGCCAGCCAGCCGGCGGCCGCCCGGGCCCTGTTTGAAAAATTCATCGACCAGTCCCCCGCCACCAACGCGTTGCGGCCCCGGGTGGAGCTGGCGGTGGCCCGCACCTACGAGCAGGAGCAGGACTGGCCCGCGGCCATCCGCCAGTATCAAAGCTGGGGCGGCGATTATTCCACCAACGCGTTGCGGCCCCAGGCGGATTATGCGCTGGCGTGGGCGAATTCCCAGGCGGGCAACGAGACCAATGCCTTCACGCTGTTCACGAATTTTGTCGCGCAGTTTCCCACCAACACCCTGGCGCCGCTGGCCCAGTGGTGGGTGGCCGACCATTATTTCCGCCTGGGCGGGACCAATTTCATGGACGCGGAAAGGAATTATAAGATGCTGTATCAAAACACCAACTGGCAGGCCATGCTCCTGCAAAACACCAATGAGCCGGGCGCGCCGTTGATTTACCAGGCGCGCCTGATGGCCGGGCGCGCGGCGATGGGGCTGCCCAGCTACAGCGACGCCATCGATCATTTCAAATCGCTGACGAGCGACACGAATTGTCCGCCGGACCTGAACGCGCAGGCCCTGTTCGCCTACGGCAGCGCGTTGATGCAGCAGGATTCGCCGGACACCAACAATCCGCTGGCCAATTTTCAAATGGCCGTGAACGTGTTCAATCAGATTTGCGAGCGGTATCCCACCAATGAATCCGGGGTGCTGGCCTGGAGCGAGATCGGTGACTGCGAACTGCAACTGACCAATTATGACGGGGCCACGAACGCGTACGCGCAGGTTTTCAACTCGGCGTATGCCGACCTCGCCGCGCGCAACCAGGCCCAGATCGGCTTTGGTCTGGCGCTGGAAAAGAAGGCGGCCTTGGCGAACGGGACGAACCAGACCGCGCTGCTCCAGCTGGCCCTGGATAATTATCTCGCGGTGTTTGACACCAGCCTCGGGGCCAATTTGCGCGACGGCGAGGCGGCGGCGGATTCGTTCTGGGTGAAGAAGGCCGGCCTGCAGGCGCTGCCCCTGGTGGAGGCGCTGGGCGTGGGCGATCCGGAGAAGTTTTTTGCCCATCTGGAAAGGTTGTTTCCCCAGTTGAAGGATGCGCTCGAGAAACGAAAAGCCGTGATGCTGTCGGCCAGGAATTGACGGGCCATTTGACACTTGGTTGAAAGGGGTCTAGGGTTGACTGGCAGGCAAGCGGCAGGGCCTCCGCAAGGAGGTTTTCGATGGGGAAGTTTTTCAGGGGTCTTGGGCGGAGTCGCCAAAGCCGCGCAAGCCAAAAAGTGCCGTTCCGTGCGATGCGGAACGGCTTTTTATTCCCCGCGAAGGCAGTTCGGCGCGTCAAATCCAGGATTTGCGGACCAGCCACGATTTGATGAGTTGTGTCAGGCCGACATAGCACAACAGCGTCAGCAGCAGGAGCGGCCAAAACTGCCATGGCAACGGCACAAATCCCAAATACTGCGCCAGCGGTGAAAACGGCAGCCACGCGCCGATTCCCATGATGGCAAACGTCGTCATCGTCAGCTGCCAGCTCGCGCGCGACTGGATGAACGGGATCAGGTTGGTGCGGATGACGTGGACGATGAGGGTCTGGGTCATCAGCGATTCGACGAACCAGCCAGTGCTGAACAGCGCGGCGGCGTAGGTGTGTTCATTGTCCGCGCCCGCCGGGAAACGTGAAGCGATTTCCGCCGGCGCCACCAGGGCCAGATGGCTGCACTTGAAATAAAACCACATCAGAAAATACGTCGTATAATCGAAGATGGAGCTGATCGGACCGATGAACAAGATGAACCGGGAGATTTCGCCCATGTGCCAGGGACGCGGTTTGGAAATGACCGCCGTGCCGACGTTGTCGGTGGGGATCGGCACCTGGGAGAAATCATAGAGCAGATTGTTCGACAACACCTGGATGGGCTGCATCGGCAGATAGGGCAGCCACGCGCTGGCGCCGAGCACGCTGAACATGTTGCCGAAGTTGGAACTGGCGCCCATGCGGATGTATTTTAAGATATTGACGAACACCTTGCGGCCTTCGAGCACGCCTTCCTCCAGCACCATCAAATCCTTTTCCAGCAGAATCATGTCGGCGGATTCCTTGGCAATGTCCACGGCGGTGTCCACGGAAAGGCCCACGTCGGCGGCGCGGAGCGCGGGCGCGTCGTTGATGCCGTCGCCCATGAAACCGACGACGTGCTTGTTGCGCTGAAGCGCCTGCACCACGCGTTTTTTATGCGCCGGCGAAAGGCGCGCGAAAACGTCCATAGTCTCCACTTCCCGGGCGAGCTGCTCGTCGGTCAGGTTTTCCACCTGGCTGCCCAGCAGGATTTTCTCCGCGTGGATGCCGACTTCGCTGCACACCTTGCGCGTGACGAGGTCGTTGTCGCCGGTCAGCACCTTCACCGTGATGCCGTTTTGCCGCAACGCGGTGATGGCCTTGGCGGCGGAATCCTTGGGCGGGTCGAGGAAGGCGAGGTAACCGGTCAGCACCAGTTCGCTTTCGTCCGCCTTGGTGAAGGTGGTCTGCGTGCCGAGCTTTTTCGTCGCCACGGCCAGCACGCGAAAACCATCCTCGCTCAACTCGTTCACCTGCTGCACCAGGTCGCCGACGAGGATCGGCTCCATCGGCAGGATGTCGCCATCGCTCTCAAAGTGCGAACATTTGGCAAACACCGCCTCCGGCGCGCCCTTGGTCAGCAACTGGCGTTCGCCGTTGGGACACTCGATGGCCACGGACATCATCCGGCGCGAGAAATCGAACGGGATTTCATCCACCATCTTGTATTTGTCGATGCAGAGTTCCTTGTGCAGCTCCTTGTAACGCAGCACGGCCCGGTCGAGCACGTTTTTCAATCCCGTCTGGAAATGGCTGAGGAGGTAGGCGTCGCGCAGCACGGCCTCGCTTTCATTTTTGAACACGTCGCAATGGATTTCCAGGATCACGTGGTCCATGGTCAGCGTGCCGGTCTTGTCCGTGCACAGCACGTCCATGGCGCCGAAGTTCTGGATGGAATTGAGCTTTTTGACGATGACCTTTTTCCGGGACATGGCCAGCGCGCCCTTGGACAGGCAGACGGAAACAATCATTGGCAGCATTTCCGGCGTGAGGCCGACGGCCACCGCCATCGCGAAGAAGAAGGCGTAGGTCCAGTTGTGCTTGAACAGTCCATTGATGAGAAAAACCATCGGGACCATCACCAGCATGAACGACAGCATCAGCCAGACATATTTTTTGACCCCTCTGTCAAAGGCGGTTTCGATTTGTTGTCCGGCCAGGCTGCTGGCCATCTTGCCAAAGTAAGTCTGCGCGCCGGTCGCCAGAATGACGGCCGTGGCCGCACCGCTTTCCACGCTGGTGCCGAGGAAGCAGAGGTTGGTGTGTTCGATGGACGAGACATTGGTGCGTGGATCGCGCGCGTCGGTTTTTTCCACCGGCAGGGATTCCCCGGTGAGCGTCGCCTGGATGATGAACAAATCCTTGGCCGCAATCAGCCGCACGTCGCCCGGAATCATGTCGCCGGCCGAAAGTTTTACGATGTCGCCGGGCACCAGTTGTTGGAGGGGAATTTCCTTGGCTTGACCCTCGCGTACGACGGTGGCGGTGACCTTGATCATCGCCTTGAGCTTGGCCGCGGCGTTGTCGGCCTTGGTTTCCTGCACAAACCGCAATGTTACCCCCAAAACAACCATCAACAGCATCACCGTGCCGGCGCGCAAATCACCGGTGGCGTACGAGATCGTCGCCAGCACGGTCAGCAAAATCACCAGCGGGTTGCGGACGGCGGTCCACAGCCGGTGCAGCCACTCGTGTTTTTTTTCCTGGCCGACCTCGTTTGGACCGTATTGTTCCAGCCGGATGGCCGCTTCCGCTTCATCCAAACCCGACGGCAGCGTGCCCAGCCGTTGCAACACGGCAGCTGCTTCCTCCATCGCGGCTTCGTGGATGAGGTCGGACGTTTTTTGGTTGGTCGCACCCGGGCCCGGCATAAATCAATAAATCACAGCCTGACGGAACGCCAAAAAAATACCGCAAACCAAATTGGTTTGGCCAGCCTTGGCTGCGGAAAATTTTTGCAAATGAGTTTGGTGGTATCCCATCTTTGGTGGCTGCGGTGCTGCCGCACCGCCGTGCATCGCGGCAGCGATGCACCCACCGGGTACAACCTGTCATTTCCCCGGCTTGACGCTGCGCCCGAGGCGGCCTAGCTTTGACTTTATTCGGGGAGCCAACCGGCTTGCTGTAGCGGCGGTCTGTGACCGCCGGAAGCGGGACAAAGGCTGAGAGGGCGACGCGGGAGCGCCGCCGACCCAGGAACCTGATCCAGGTAATGCTGGCGTAGGAATTTTGATTTCTTCTTCGCCCCCCCTGAATCAGTTTTGCGTCTGGTGTTCCCCAGAACCCAGACGCCAGACCCGAGAACCAATAATATGATCGCGACCAAAGATTCGTTCGAACCACATAGCAGCGAACAACTGCCCGGCTCCAAACGCGTTTATGTCCCGGGCCAACTGCATCCCGACGTCCGCGTGCCGATGCGCGAGATTGAACTCACGCCCACCAAATCCTACACCGGCGCCATCGAGCCGAATGAACCCGTGCGCGTTTATGATTGCTCCGGCCCGTGGGGCGCCCCGGATTTCACCGGCAATTCCAGCGAAGGATTGCCGGCCCTGCGCGCCGGGTGGATTCGCGCCCGTGGCGACGTCGAGGAACATGACGGCCGCGAGGTGAAGCCGCAGGACAATGGCTATCTTTCCGGCAAACATGCCGAATTCGCCAGCCAGGCGGAGAAGAACCGGCTCGTGGAATTTCCCGGACTCCAGGCTCGTCGCCGCCGGCCGTTGCGCGCGAAAGCCGGCCAGGTCGTGACCCAGCTTGCCTATGCCCGCGCCGGCATCATCACGCCCGAGATGGAATTCATCGCCATCCGGGAGAATATGGGAAGGGCGATGATGGAAGATGGAGGATCGAAGATAGCGGATTTGGCGAAGGACAATGTCCGCAACGACCTGAATAAGCAGCATGCCGGCTCCGCGCAATTTTCAATCCTCAATTCCCAATCCTCGTTTACCCCATCGGTGTTCTCCCGCTTCCCGCAACGCATCCCGAAAGAGATCACACCTGAGTTTGTGAGAAGTGAGGTCGCCGCCGGCCGCGCCATCATCCCGGCCAACGTCAATCATCCCGAACTCGAGCCGATGATCATCGGGCGCAATTTCCTGGTGAAAATTAACGCCAATATCGGCAACTCGGCCGTGGCGTCGAGCATCGAGGAGGAGGTTGAGAAAATGCGCTGGGCCACAAAGTGGGGCGCGGACACGGTCATGGACCTGTCCACCGGCAAGAACATCCATGCCACGCGCGAATGGATTCTTCGCAACTCGCCCGTGCCCATCGGCACCGTGCCCATCTATCAGGCGCTGGAAAAAGTCGGCGGCAAGGCCGAGGAATTGACTTGGGAAATTTATCGCGACACCCTCATCGAACAGGCGGAGCAGGGGGTGGATTACTTCACCGTCCACGCCGGCGTCCTGTTGCGCTTCATCCCGCTCACCGCCAACCGCATGACCGGCATCGTCAGCCGCGGCGGCAGCATCATGGCCAAGTGGTGCCTCGCGCATCACCAGGAGAGCTTCCTCTACACACACTGGGACGATATCTGCGACATCATGGCCGCCTACGACGTCAGTTTCAGCATCGGCGATGGTCTGCGGCCCGGCTCGATTGCCGACGCCAATGACGAGGCGCAATTCGGCGAGCTCAAGGTGCAGGGCGAACTGACCGAACGCGCCTGGGCCAAGGGCGTGCAGGTGATGAATGAAGGCCCGGGCCACGTGCCGATCCACATGATTGAGGAAAACATGGCCAAGCAGCTCGAGTGGTGCCACGAGGCGCCGTTCTACACGCTCGGGCCGCTGACGACCGACATCGCGCCCGGCTACGACCACATCACCAGCGGCATCGGTGCGGCGATGATTGGCTGGTACGGCTGCGCGATGCTTTGCTACGTCACACCCAAGGAACACCTCGGCCTGCCGGACAAGAAGGATGTGAAGGATGGAGTCATCGCCTACAAGATTGCCGCCCACGCCGCCGACCTGGCCAAGGGCCATCCCGGCGCGCAATACCGCGACAACGCGTTGAGCAAGGCCCGCTTCGAATTCCGTTGGGAAGACCAGTTCAACCTGAGCCTCGACCCGGTGACCGCGCGCGAGTTCCATGACGAAACCCTGCCGCAGGACGGCGCCAAGACCGCGCACTTCTGCTCCATGTGCGGCCCGCACTTCTGCTCGATGAAAATCACCGAAGACGTCCGCAAATACGCAGCGGAGCAAGGCATCGCCGAGGAAGAAGCGCTCAAGAAAGGCATGGAAGAAAAATCCAAAGAATTTGCCGAAAAGGGAAACGAGCTTTACGCGAAAGCGTGAATCAAATAAAGGCAGGGCGGTGCTGCCGCGCCGCCCAAACTTCCAATGCCAGCGACCACGCCAACCATTTATCTGATTGCCGGCTGCAACGGCGCCGGCAAGACGACGTTTGCGCGTGAATTTCTTTTGAAGGAAGCCGGCTGCTCGAACTTTCTGAATGCCGACTATCTTGCCCTCGGACTGTCGCCGTTGTCGCCGGAAATTGCCGCGATGAAAGCGGGACGTTTGCTGCTCGCGGAATTCAAATCACTGGTCGCGCGCCGGGAAACCTTTGCTGTGGAAAGCACCCTGAGCGGACTGACCTACCTGCGGTTGCTGCGGACGGCTCGGCGGCGCGGTTTCCGGGTATATATCCATTTTCTGTGGCTGCCCAAGCCCTCCAACGCCATCGCCCGCGTGCGCGAGCGCGTGAAGAAAGGGGGCCATAATGTTGCCGTGGTGGACATCCGGCGTCGGTTTGCGCGTGGACTGCGGCATTTCGTCCGCGACTACGCGCCGCTGGCTGACCGTTGGGCACTTTGGGACAACCTGATGAACCCGCCGGAACTGCGCGCGGATTCCCGCACTTGCACACCGGCGGAATTGGAGAGTATGCTGTTGCCATGAGTGCTGGACGTAAAAGTAGAACTCAGGACGACTTCATCGCGCCGGCCCGCCGCGCCCTGCGCCGTGCCGCACGCCAGGTTCGCACGGAAAATCTTCGCCTCGGGCTGCCGTTGATCGCCATGAAGAATGGCAAGCCAGTGACAAAACCCGCTTGAAACCTGAAACTTGCAACTCCGCAAAGCGGACTGGCCTCGCCGAGGAAGAGGCCTTGAAAAAGGGCATGGAAGCCAAGTCGAAGGAATTTGTGGAAAAAGGCGCTGAGGTTTACGCGAAGGCGTGATTTTCTGGCCGCACGTCAGCGACGTTGACAACGTCTTCGGCGAAGACGACCGACCTAACCCAATACGTCAAGTTTAGGTAATGTCTAGAACCACAATCCTTCGCAATTCACGAGAGGACAAGGCGGTCAAGTTCTTGGAGTTTATACGACTTCATTCAAAAGACCGTCAGCAGTTGTGTTGTTTTTTTGAGGGCGACGATGCGAAGTATTACAGCGTACGAATTGCAACAATTCTGCCGAAAAGAAACTGGTCTCCCATCAATTGCCGCGGAAAGGAACAGACTCTCGATTTGTATGCGTTGCTTTCTAGCCATCCAGAATACTCAAAAGCTCCCGTTGCGTTCTTTGTGGATCGTGATTTTGACCCGCCGTTGCCATATGAAACGCGCAAACGAGTCTATGAAACGCCCTGTTACTCCATCGAGAAATTTTACACAACCCTGAATTGTTTTGAGCAAATTCTGAAAAGCGAATTCGGCATTACCGATGGAATTGGTGAAAACAATCCACTGCAAAACTGTTGCTCGCTGTATCAAGCCACTCAAAAATTATTCCATGATGCGGTCACGGAATTGAATGCTTGGATCACCGTGCTCTGCCTCGGCACACTGGCATTGTGCTTGGTCCGGCGCGTGGTAAGCTTCCGTCAAAATAAAAAAATTACCAACCCTCAACCGGCATAAACACCGATGAAAAAAACACTCACCAATCAATATATGTTCCTCGCCCGGGGCGCTGCCTGCGACAGCGGCAGTCTCTCGCCCGAAAAAATGCAGGCACAAATGCAGGAAGTTTACGCCTGGATTGACGGCCTCACCAAGCAAGGGGTCATGACCGCGGCGCAGCCATTGACGCCCGAAGGGAAAATCGTTTCCAGCAAGAGTGGGAGCGTCCTCGTTTCCGACGGCATCGCCGCGGAATCCAAGGAAGCGGTCGGCGGCTTCTTCATCGTCAATGCGACTACGATGGAGGAAGCCGTGAACATCGCGCGGACCTGTCCGATGTTCAAACACGACGGCAAGTTGGAAGTGCGCCAGATCGCCAGCCTGGACTGCGATTGAGGCCGATGCGCGAGCCCGGTGACAGCGCTGGCGAGGTGGCCGGCCATTTATTTCGCCATGAAGGCGCGAAGGTGGTCGCCACGCTTACCGCGCATCTCGGCACGCACCGGCTGCAACTGGCCGAGGACGTGGTGCAGGAGGCGTTGCTGCGCGCGCTGCAAACGTGGTCGTATCGCGGTGTGCCGGACAATCCTGCCGCGTGGTTGACGCAAGTGGCAAAAAATCTGGCGGTCAATGCCCTGGAACGCGAACAACGCTGGAACCAAAAGGAAGACCGCATCGCCACCGAACACGCCCTCTGGCTGGCCGCGCCACCTGATAACATGACGCAAGAGACTTTCGCCGACGACACGCTGCGGATGATGTTCGTCTGTTTTCATCCCGAACTCGCCGCTGACGCCCAGACCGCGCTCGCGCTGCGCACGTTATGCGGGTTCAGCCCCGCCGAGATCGCCGCCGCTTTTCTTTCCAGCGAGGCCGCCATCGCCAAGCGCCTGGTGCGCGCCCGCCAACGCATCCGTGAACTCGCGCTGCCCTTCGCCGTGCCGGACCCCGCCGAGCTTTCGTCCCGGCTCGACGGCGTGTTGCACACGCTCTACCTGTTGTTCAACGAAGGTTACAAAGCTTCGGTGGGCGATCGCCTCGTGCGCGAGGAACTCTGCCGGGAAGCCATCCGGCTGGTCACCCTGGTCACGCAGCATCCCGCCACGCAAGAGTCGCGCGCCCACGCCCTGCTCGCGCTCATGTTGCTGAACGCAGCCCGCCTGGACGCCCGCACCGACGACGACGGCAATCTCCTGCGCCTGCACGAACAAGACCGCACCGCGTGGAATCAAGCGTTGATCCAGCAAGGTATCCAGTGCCTCCATCACGCTTCGCAAGGCGCGTTGAGCGTCTATCACATCGAAGCCAGCATCGCCGCGACGCATTGCCTGGCGCCCGATGCGGCGGCGACCGACTGGCCGCGCATTCTGCATCTTTACGACCAGCTTCTGGCGCTCACTGGCTCGCCGGTCACGGCGATGAACCGTGCCGTCGCCGTCGCGCGCGTTCACGGTGCTCAGGCTGGCCTGGATGCGCTCGACAACATCCGGCAACGCTCCTTGCTGGAAGGCAACCACCTCTACCACGCCGCCCGCGGCACTTTCGCCGCCGAACTTGGGCAGACCGACGCGGCAGTCGCACACTTTCGCCAGGCAGCGAAGCTCGCCCTGCTGCCGGTTGAGCGCGATTTCATCGCGCGCCGGATCAGGGAATGCGAAGGCGGGAACAAATAGAGGGTTTGCCGCGATTTGATTTGGCAGGGCAAAGCTGGCGCTTTGCCCATTCCTTCAAATTGGTTTACTTTGTCGGCGTCCGTCCAAACCATGAACAACATGAAGAGCAATAAAAAGGAGTTACCGCCGAAACAGCGGGAAGAACTGCTCAAAGCGTTGAAAACCCGTTTTGAGAAAAACATGAACCGCCATAAAGGACTGGATTGGGCCAAGGTCCAAGCCAGGCTGGAAACCAATGCCGGAAAACTGTGGTCGCTCAGCGAAATGGAACGGACCGGCGGTGAACCGGATGTGGTGGGACAGGATAAAAAGACGGGCGAATACATCTTTTTTGATTGTTCTACGGAAAGTCCCAAAGGCCGCACCAGTGTTTGTTACGACCGGGAAGGGCTGGATTCGAGGAAGGAATTTAAACCAAAAAATACTGTCATGGATATGGCCGCGGCCATGGGCACTGAGCTTCTTACGGAAGAAGAATATCTGGAGCTGCAGAAGCTGGGAGATTTCGATACGAAGACGTCGAGCTGGATTGCAACACCGGCTGATATCAGAAAACTCGGCGGCGCGCTCTATTGTGATCGCCGCTACGGTCGCGTCTTCGTGGGTCACAACGGCGCGCAGTCTTACTATGGCGCCCGGGCGTTCCGCGGTTCGCTCAGAGTTTAGATTTGGGCGGCGGGGCACCGCCGCCTTATCCGGTTGACCCAAAACAACTGCCGAAGGAACTCGCCGGCACGGATTGGCCGCCCAAAGGCTGAATTAACCTTAGGGTTACACCCCATGGCGGGAAGCGTGGGACGGCGTCATAGTCGATTGTTAATCAACCAACAAACCAACAATCCACTTATGAAAAAAATCATCCTTTCCTGCTTTGCGGTCGTTGTTCTGGCGCTCATCCCCGGATGCGCCTCTGATGCCACCCACAGCACGACCACGACGTCGCAACAAACCACGACGCCCGGTCCTACCACCACGACCACGACGGATACGCAAACGAAATAGGGTTTCGGGCCTGCCCGCATGATTATCGGCATCAGCACCACCAAGTCCGCCCTGATCATGGCGGAGACGAAAGGTGCGGGCGGAAAATTCGTCATCACCGCCATCCGACCGATTCCGTTTCAAGTCCGTTCCGGGGACGATCTCACCGAACTGCTGCAACGTCTCATCGTCCTTTTCAATCGCAAGGGCAGGAGTGCCGGTTCAGTCATTGCCCTGTTGAAATGTTCGTCGGGCCGGTTTGGATCGTGTCTGGAAGCGATCAAGGGCGAGGCGGTTGTCGAACTCGCGGCGGCCAAACGCGGCCTGCGCGTCGTCAAAGTTGCGCCCCAAAGTCTTAAAAAGACACTCGGCTGTGCGGTGGACCAAAAGTGGCGGGACCGGGCAACGGAAATGTTCAATCCCAAAGGCAAACTTCGGAACTGGTCCAAGGGTGCAACCGGAGCAGTGGCTGTCGCCTTCAAAGTTGCTGGAGAGCGACCGCGAAATTGCCCAAGAAAATTGGCCGGCGTGGAATGGCCACCGAAGGAATGAGCCTCAAGACGGGGCCGCTTCTCACTTGAGCAACGAAGCCGAATCGGCATAAACCCGGGCAACCTGTTCCATGGATGGCCGGCGATCGGGATTCTTCTCCAGGCAGTCCATGATAATGGCGGCGGTGTTGCGGAGCAGATTATGCCCGGGTTTCAGGGGAGAAGGCGTCGGCGACTCCTGGATCGCCTGCCCGATTTGCGCCATCTTGCCGTCGAACGGATATTTTCCCGTGTAGGCATGATAGGCGGTGACGCCAAAGGCGAAAACATCGCCCTTAAAACCTTTCGTAAAATCCCCTTCCCACTTCTCCGGGGCCGAGTATTGGGCCGTGCCCGCCGGATTTTGTTTTTTGTCCGTGATGAAGGGCGGCAGGTTCCCCTCGAAGAACGAGTGCGAAAAATCAATCAGCCGCGTTTCCCCGGGCGCGGCCACGGGCACGAGCACGTTCCGGCTCTTCAAATCGTTGTGGACGATGGGTCGCCCGCAGAAGATGCCCGCGTGCATATCCGCCACCGTTTCGGCCACGCTTTGCAGGAGGCGATGCGTCCGTCCCGGATCCTTGAGCGTGATGCCCTGGCGCACCAGGTCATCCAGCGTCTCTCCCTCGATGTATTCCAGAAACAGCCGATGCGTGGCGGCGTCATAGGCCAGTTTGCGCCGGATGCGCGGGTGCGTCACCTCGCCCAGCACATAGGCCTCGTTGGCGATGAACACCTCGTCCCAGAAATGCGCCGGCTCCTTCAGCAAGGCGGGGTAAGGATGCCGCTCAAATTCCACGCGGGCCAGTTTGGATACGCGGGACTGGACCGCCAGGGGCTCCCGTTTTTTAATGGCCCGAATTTTCATGTTCATTCAACGTTGGCGGGCAGAGCAGTGGCAGAAACCCTTTTGACCGTCAAGCGATTGTCACGCTCAAGCCAAAAGGAAGTATGGGCGCAGGAGCACCTCCGCCCTGCCGTTTTTTAATTTGGCCGGGCAGGGCGGTTGCGCTGCCAATTTTAATTTCCATTCACTTGCCGACCAAGGGGCGATGAGTTATGAGTGGTTCAATGAAAGCGAGAGACGGTTATGGAAATTAAACGAAGTGGCTCACAGCCATCCGGCCAAGGCCCGGCCGATTGGTTTACGGGCACGGTGCGCATTGACTCACCGTTTAAGGGAAGCGATCCCGCGCGTGTTACCGGGGCAATTGTCACATTTGAGCCGGGTGCGCGAACCGCCTGGCACACCCATCCACTGGGTCAGACCCTGATCGTGACCGCCGGCTGCGGGCGCGCGCAGCGCTGGGGCGGTCCGATTGAGGAAATCCGGCCAGGAGACATCGTCTGGTTTCCGCCGGGCGAAAAGCATTGGCACGGCGCCGCACCCACCACGGCCGTGACGCACATCGCCATCCAGGAACAGCTCGACGGCAAAGCGGTAGACTGGATGGAAAAAGTCAGCGACGAACGATATCAGGCTTGATCGCGAGCTTGGGCGGCGCGGCAGCGCCGCCCTACCGTTGATTTAATTTGGCCGGGCAGAGCTGCCGCTCTGCCCATTCTGTTTTCCACCCACTTGCCGATTATGTCGCGATGCGTTATGAGTGATTCCATGAAAGCCATCAACGGCTATTTTCTGATCAAACCGGAGGATCTCGCCTGGCGACCCTCCAATCTGATGCGCATCCCGAATGCGGATTATCTGGAGCGGACCGGGAGCGAGAACATGGGCGCGCGATTGTGGCGGTTGCCGCCGAAGAGTGCAAACACCCTGCCCAAACACATCCGCGCGGAGGAGTTTTATTTTGTGCTGGAAGCCGGGCGCGGCGTGGCGCGCGGTGAATCCCGAGGGCAAGCCCATCATCAGCGGCGAGATCATCGCGATTGACCAGCCCCGGAAGCTGGTCTTCACCTGGCTTAACGAAACGAACCCCGAGATCAAGGCCGAGGGACATTCCCGCGTGACGTATGACCTCGAACCGCAGGGTGCGTCGGTCAAGTTGACCATCCGGCACGAGATGGACAAGCCCGGTTCGAAGCTGCTGCCAACGGTTTCCGGCGGCTGGCCGCTCGTGCTCGCGAGTTTGAAAAGTTTGATCGAGACCGGCGAACCGCTGGAAGCGACGACGCGTTGGGTGCCGTGCCACTGATGGCGTCGCTGGAGAAATTGCGACGCCAGGCCTTCCTCACGAAGCAGGCTTTGAGACCGACGGCGATGCCGTCCATTCTGAAGTCAACCTCGTGATCGTCACCCATCAAGCGGATGGGTTTGGATTTTGAGCCGCCCTAAAAGGAGTCGGTTCCTCATTTTGATGACTGGTGATATGTCTCAACCTCGGCGCCGTCAACGCGGCGGGGCGAGTTTCATGCCGACAGCAGATCCGGCTGGGTTGCGGGACGGGTGGTTCCAATCACCGTCACGGGTTCGTCCAACAAAAGGCGGATCACGTCAGCGGCGGTGTAGGAATCGCTGCCGGGTTTGAGGAACCGCGCGATCTGCGTCACATTATCGCCGGCGGTCAGCAACGGCAGTTCCAATGTATGTTCCGGGCGCACCTGGCCAAGGCCGATGTTGGCGACGAGGCCATTGCAGAGGCATTTGCGGCCTGCGGCGTCGGCGATGGTTCCGCCCTTTTGGACAAAATCATCCACCGGTTCGCCGGGACAGCGGTAGCCGGGTGTTCCGTCGGGTTTGCGGTAAAGATGCCGGAGATAACCCAGGTCGCAGATGCGCGTCCGGGCCGCATATTGATCGGCGTTCGAAAGTGTGCGGCCCAGCTGGAAAACCTTGAAGGGAAAACCGGTGGGCGAAGCGACCGGGTCGGTGAAGACGCTCGCGGTGCCGGCCCGGCTGAGTTGAATGGCTTGTTGTTTGAGCCCGGGCTGGATGCCGGATTCGGTGCAAAAGGCGAAGGCCGTGCCAACTTGAATTCCCGCCGCGCCGAGGCTCCGGGCTTCGGCAAGTTTGCCCGGTTGTCCATACGATCCGGCCAGCCAGAAGGGCAAACCCAGCTCGCGGATTTTATCGAGATCGGCCACGTCGCGCGCACCATAGACCGGTTCGCCGCCGGCGCTGAGTTGCATCGGGCCGCGCGGCGGGGCATTGTGGCCGCCGGCGGTGTCGCCCTCCACCACGAAGCCGTCCACGCGACCGTTGGCTTTTTTGGCCAGGGTCATGGCGAGCGTCGCGGAGGCGACGATGCCGAGAAATTGCGGACGTTTCAAGGCCGGCGCAGCGCCGGAACAGAATTCCTTCGGATCAAATGTGGAAAGGAACTCCTCGCCGGGCAGGGCGCCGGCAACCTCAATTTTCAGTTCCGCCGGCTCCCCTTTGGCCAGCCGGTCCAGCGCGCCGGGAATCGATCGCGGAATGCCCGCGCCCATGAGCACGTAGTCCACCCCGGCGAGCATGGCGCCGAAAAGTGACGGCAGCGTGGGCAGCTGCATTTTTTCCAGAAAATTAATGCCGACCAATCCGTCATGGCCTTCCCGGGCGAGAAACACCTCCACGAAGTTGGCTGCGACGGTCAGCTCCGTCAGTGTCGTACTGTACTGAAGCGTGGGCATGGCGGCTGGCTTGAACGGCGCCGTGGGCGCCTTGCCACCGGGAATAAAATATTCCGCCAGTACACGGCTGGCGACGCCGGGAACGGGAAAGTTTTGCAATGCTTTACGAAGCTGGCCGTCGGGATCGCCGAGTTGCAGCCGGCGGACAAGCACTATGGCCAGGCCGGTGCCGGAGACGACACCGAGCTGGCCCGCCCGCGAAACGGCGCGGGCCAGTTTCCAACCAGAAACGGCGACGCCCATTCCGCCCTGAATAATTTTTGGTTGCGACATAATTAATTTTGGACACGCCTGCTTGGTGAGAAGAAGGCCCGCGGCAGAAAAGTCGGAACGCCGGAAGGATGGTGTCCAACACACCCGGCTGGAGTCCGTCGGAAACCGACGCGGTTCCAGATTACGGCCGGCGGCTGCGGATGGGAAGTAACAAATCGCCCGGGTGCTTCGACTGGGATGGCGTGCAAAGACAATTGGGTTTGCTGGTTTCGCTGCTGGGGTTGGCGGGTGCGTTGGTGCGCGGGGCGGAAACGGACGATTTCCAGCAACTGTCATTCACCGTGGACGGGGTGGCGCGAACCGCGCTCGTGTATGTTCCACCCGCGGCCAGGAACGTCAGCAAGCCGCTGGTTACGTTCATTTTTCCGGTCGGGCATCAATTCAATCACGCTGCGCCGGCGTTGATCGTGAAATTTTTCATGGGGCATCCGGGGGCGCGATCGCCGGCACTGGCGCAAGAACAAGGCTTCCGCCGGCAATGGGAACCGCCGCTTAGCGCAATGGCTGTTCCGGTGCCGGTTCCCGTCCGGGGGTTGATTGCAGATGGATGATGGCGGCCATCAAGTAGGCGACCAATGCCACCAACAGGAGATCTTTTAAGCCTGTAAACATCGATAAAAAATCCAACAAGCCGCCGGCCACGGCCCCGAGCAAGTTCCAGCCGAACGCCACGCCGGCTTCCGCGCGTTTGCCAAAGAGAGCGGCAAAACAAAGGGACGCAAAGAAAACGGGGGTGCCCACAAAGCAGAGCGAGCTGCCGAGCCTGGCGGCGATATTGACGTGCAAGAGCAGCCCGGTCGGGAAGGCGTAGCAGATCAGCAATGACAGAATCAAACCTCCAATCCCGACGCGCCAAGGGATCGGCCGCCATTGGTAGAGAATGGTCGCGCTGAGGATGGTCGCCAGAATCGATCCGAAAACCACGGCGCTGGTCAGCCAGGTGGCTCCCCACGCCAGGTTCATGACGGTGACAGAGCGGGTTTCGAGCAGCAGAAAAGCCAGCCCAAAAAGAAACATCTCCTTATCCATTCCTGCACCGGTCAACAGGCTTCGGCGCATCTCGGTGGAGGCGATGGCGACGCCCAGGATGGCCAGCGCGGCGATCAGGCCCATGATCCCCAGGTAAAACGAGCTGACACCGCGGACTTTCAAATAGAGGTAGGGCCAGTCATCGTCTGGAAGCGCAAGTCGGGGAAGATATTCGCGAAAAAAAGCCGCTTTGGCCCGCGTGCGTTCTTGGAGCGATTGTTGAGCAAAAGCCGGACCGCCCATGAAAATTGTGTTGAACAGCGCATGGAATTTTTCATGAACGACTGGGAGTTCACCAAAGGTGGCCGACATCATCCCGATCAGCCGGTTATGGATGTAATCGGTGGAAACCATGAAGTACAGCGCCATGCCCCCGTCCGGCGTCAAATGAGAGCGGGCTGCTTTGAAGCAATCCAGCGTGTAAACAAAATTGTCCAGACGCACATTGGAAAGCGCTGACAAACGCGTCATCGAGTCGAGCGTGCCGAAAACGATCAAATCGTAGGAATCGGTGGAATGGTTCAGAAACGAACGGGCGTCCGTATTGAAGATCCGGACCTTGGGCGAGTCATACGGGTGATCCGGGTGAAACTGCTTTCCCAGCTGGAGGATCACCGGGTCGATTTCCACGGCATCAACCTGTGCGGCACCTTCATCCAACGCCACACTCACGTCATTGCCCGTTCCTGCTCCCAGCACCAGCACACGCCGAGGCGGTTGCACCATCATCCGATAGGGCACGTGATACCCTTCAAGAATCAATTGATGCTGGTCGGACGTCGGGGGAGCACCCCGCTGGAGGGCAACCATGCGCTGGTGCAGCGAACCGTTCGCCAGGACCTCGTCGTGCTGGTGAATGGCCAGGGCGTAATACGGGCTGTAGTACTGGGCGCGTTCCGCGCGGACGACAATGAAAGCCGTGACCATCGCCGCCACGAGATAAGCAAGGGACAACCTTTTGTTACCGGCGAAAAAGAGAAATCCGGTTCCGAGGAAGAGGCAAAACCAAACGATCGGAAACGTGTGGGCAAAGCTGGCCAGCGCAAACCCAATGACGCCGATCAGCGAGCCCAGGATATCCCAGCAATATCCCTGGAGGGCCATCGATCGCGCCCGGAATGCCTGCAATCGTTCGGCCACAATTTGTCCCAGCGGAACGAAGTTTAGCGCGCTGAGAATGAAGGAGAGAACGATGGGCAGCCTGACGCCGTTTACCACCGGCGAGTTGGAAGGCAGATCGTAATAGAGAAGCCATAAATGTTCCGATGCGGACTCCTGGGTGAAGATGATTCTTCCCAGGGCCGCAGCGACACCGGCGAGCAATACGAGGCTGACTGGCCAGAGCCAGAGGAGAGACCGTTTCCCGCCTCTCAAACATCCAAGTCCCAATCCCAGGAATGCGCTCAGAAGAATTAAATTCGGAAAATACGCGAGGACCCGGACTTGTCCTCCCAGCCAGCGGATCAGCGTCAATTCCTGAAACAACACCACGAAGGAGGCGGCCACTAATTCCAATGCAAGTCTGCGCGTGCTTTTCGTTGGCATGTCGATTTATTTAGCCTGACAAGATGCGGTAATTCAGTCTCGCAGGATTCCTGGGATCAGGCAAGAAATTGCAATGCATTTGCCGGGTGCGGTGACAACGGAGACCGTGGGCGGCGCAGCCTTTGGTTCGGCGGATATTCCATGGATGCTGATGACCGGCGCCAAGCCGCCGCCGGCGCTTGCAGTTGAACAAATATTCCGGTTTTATATTCCCATGTTAGAAATGAAACCGATTGGCTCCGTTGAGTCGGCGCGCCCGCCGGTCAAGGACGAGTTCCTGCCGCATGAACCGGCGCCTCGCCCGCCCGCATGCAAAACCGGCAAACTCCGACATTATGCCCACACTGATTGAAACACCGACGCGGATTCAGTCCGCCGGCAACAAGCCCAAGTTGATTGATGAATTCATCGGCCGCGTGAATTCCGGGACGGCGGAGGTGAGCGTGGCGCGCATGCGGAGCCCGGGCGGATGGATTGAGCCGGGTCAGACGCCGGAGTTTGACGAGTACACGGTCGTGCTGGCGGGCCGGTTGCGGGTGGAATCCAAGGAGGGTTCGCTGGAGGTTGCGGCGGGTCAGGCCGTCATCACGCGGGCCGGTGAGTGGATTCGTTACAGCACCCCGGATCCCGAGGGCGCGGAATACATCGCGGTCTGTCTGCCGGCCTTCTCGCCGCAGACGGTTCATCGTGACCCCTGATTAAAAATCCGGGCGGCCGGCTCAATCGTTTTCCCGTTTCACCAGCACGCGCTCGATGCGGCGATCGGGCACGAGCCACATCAGCGCGACGAGCACGTACAGGCCGCTGGAGATCCACGGGCTGACGAACGCGAGCGGAATGGCGATGAAATAGATCACGGGCGAAAGCTTGCCCTTCCAGTCCTTCCCGATGGCCGCCGCGAGCAGGGAGTTGGGTCCTTGCTGGGCGATGATGGTGCGCTGTAAAATGTAATACGCGATGGCCGCCATCAGCAGCACGAAGCCATACACCGCCGCGGGCACCGGCGCGAGGTGGTTTTCCCCCATCCAGGCGGTCGTGAACGGGAAGAGCGACAACCAGAACAGCAGGTGCAGGTTCGCCCACAGGATGCCGCCGGTGACGTGCCTGGTGGAATGAAACATGTGATGATGATTGTTCCAGTAGATGCCGACATAGATGAAGCTCAACACGTAGCTCAGGAACACCGGCAACAGGTTTTTCAAGTCGGACAACTCAACGGCGGGCGGCACTTTTGCCGGCACTTTCAATTCCAGCACCATGATGGTGATGATGATGGCAATCACGCCGTCGCTGAACGCCTCCAGCCGGTTCTTTTCCATCTGGTGATCTTACCGGAGCGGCAACGGTGCCGCAATCACGGTGGGGGCGAATGGATGTCGCCGCCGGTTCATGTCGCCCGCAGTTTGACGAGCAGATCCTTGCTTTCCACCGTCTCGCCCACCGAGGCGTTGACTGTGTCCACAACGCCATCGGCGGATGCATAAACGGTCGTCTGCATTTTCATGGCTTCCATCATCAGGAGCTTGTCGCCTTTCGCCACCTTCTGGCCGACACTGACGGTGATGGCGGCAATGAGTCCCGGAATCGGCGCGCCGATCTGCAATGTGTCGGTGAGGTCCGCCTTGGGCCGCGTCTGGGCCAGCGGCGTGATCTTCCGGTCGGTGATGTAGGTTTCCCGCGTCATGCCATTCAGTTCGTAGGTCACCATCCGCCGGCTGTCCTTGTCCGGTTCGCTGATGTTGACCAGGCGGACGATGATGGATTTGCCCTCCTCGATCGTGACGTTGATCTCCTCGCCGAGGCGCAGGCCGTAGAAAAAGGCGTGCGTCGGCAATACGCTGACGTCACTGAATTCGCGCTCGTGATTGGCATAGTCGGCAAAGACCTGCGGATACATCAAATGGGAATACAGTTCGTCGTCGCTCGCTCGGTGTTTGATGGTTTCGGAGATTTCCCGGCGGATCTTTTCCAGGTTGGCCGGCGCGGCGACCGCCCCGGGAAGGATGCGGTTCTTGAAGTCCTTCCGTGCCTGCGCGGCCCGCTTTTCCCCGAGGACCACCCGCTGGACATCCACCGGCCAGCCACCCACCGGCCAGCCGAGACCGCCGCTCAACATGTCCACCACCGATTCAGGAAAACCCTGCGCGCCGGGTTCGAGGTTCACGACATCGGCTGGCTTGATGCCGTGGCTGAACAGAAACAGGGCCATGTCGCCGACAACTTTGCTGGAGGGCGTGACCTTCACAATGTCGCCGAAGAGCTGGTTGACCTCGGCGTAGGTGTGGGCGATCTCCTGCCAGCGATGGGAAACGCCCATGCTCGCGGCCTGTTCCTTCAGATTGGTGTACTGGCCGCCGGGCATCTCGTGCAGGTAAACTTCCGCGCTGCCGGTCTTCGGCGCGGTGTCGAACGGGTGATAATATTCGCGCACGTGCTCCCAGTAATCCGCGAACTCGTTCAACGAATCCAGGTCGAGTTGCGTGTCACGCGGCGAATGCCGGAGCGCGGCGACGATGGAATTCAGGTTGGGCTGGCTCGTGCTGCCGCTCATGCTGGCCAGCGCGAGGTCCACCACATCCACGCCCGCTTCGCTGGCCTGGAGGATGGCGGCGGCCTGTGCCCCCGCCGTGTCATGCGTGTGGAAATGGACCGGCAAGCCGACCGCCTCCCGCAACGCCTTGACGAGGGTCCGGGCGGCGAGGGGACGGCAAAGTCCGGCCATGTCCTTGATGGCGAGCATGTGCGCCCCCATCTTTTCGAGTTCCTTGGCCAGCTTGACGTAATATTTGAGGGAGTATTTGTTGCGCCTCGGGTCGAGGATGTCGCCGGTATAGCAGACGGCGGCCTCGCAAACGGCGTGCGTGTCCTGCACGGCTTCCATCGCCACGCGCAGGTTGGGGGTGTAGTTCAGGGAGTCAAAGATGCGGAAAATATCAATGCCCGAGGCGGCGGCGTGTTTGACGAAACCCGCCACGACATTTTCAGGATAATTGGAATAGCCCACGGCGTTCGAGCCGCGAAAGAGCATTTGAAAGCAGATGTTTGGAATCCGCGCGCGCAGCTGCCGCAGGCGTTCCCACGGGCTTTCATTCAGGAAGCGCATCGCGGTGTCGAATGTTGCGCCCCCCCACATTTCCAGGGAGAACAACCCGGCCGCGCGCCGGGCCAGGGCATCCGCCACGCCCAGCATGTCATATGTGCGGAGGCGCGTGGCCATGAGGGACTGGTGCGCGTCGCGCAGGGTGGTGTCGGTGACGAGCAGGCGCTTTTGTTTGCGCGTCCACTCGGCAAATTTTTTGGGTCCGAGCCGGATGAGCAGGTCGCGGGTGCCCTCCGGCGGCGGGAGTTTGTGATCGAAGGCGACGGGTGTGGGCGGCGTGAGCGGCTTTGGCGGCTTGTAACCCTTGGCGTGCGGGTTGCCGTTGACGATGGTGTTGCCGAGGAAATTCAGCAGCTTGGTCGCGCGGTCGCGGCGGGGCGTGAAATGGAACAGCTCGGGCGAGGTGTCGATGAGGGTGGTGGTGGCCTGGCCGCTGCGGAATTTTTCGTGACGGATGACGTTTTCCAGGAACGGGATGTTTGTCTTCACCCCGCGGATGCGGAATTCCGACAGCGCGCGGTGCATGCGGTGCATGGCCACTTCGTACGTGTTCGCGCTGGCGATGGCCTTGACCAGCAGCGAATCGTAAAACGGCGTGATGATGGCGCCGCCGTAGCCCATCCCGCCGTCGAGCCGGATGCCGAAGCCGCCCGGCGAGCGGTACGCGAGGATCTTGCCGTAGTCCGGCATGAATTTGTTCTCCGGATCCTCGGTGGTGACCCGGCATTGGATCGCATAACCGTTGCGGGGAATTTCATTCTGTGGCGGCATCCCGACGACCGGGCCGTGCAGCTCGTGGCCCTGGGCGATCAAAATCTGCGCGCGGACCAGATCGAGGCCGGTGATGACCTCGGTGACGGTGTGCTCGACCTGGATGCGCGGGTTCATCTCGATGAAGAACCATTCATGCCGGTCGAGGTCGTAAAGAAATTCAATCGTGCCGGCGTTGTCGTAGCCGATTTCCCGGGCCATGCGCGCTGCCGCGTCGCACAACTCCCGGATGACCGTATCCGGCAGGCCGTAGCTCGGCGCGACTTCGATGACCTTTTGATGCCGGCGCTGCACCGAGCAATCGCGTTCGTGCAGGTGAATGACGTTGCCGTGCCGGTCACCGAGAATTTGCACCTCGAGGTGCTTGGCGTGCGGAATGTATTTTTCCAGGAAGACCGCCGGGTTGCCGAAGGCGCGTTCCGCCTCCGCCTGGGCCTCGTCCACCAGGTCCGCCAGGTCCGCGGCCTTCTGGACCACGCGCATGCCGCGCCCACCGCCGCCGAACGCGGCCTTGATGATGAGCGGAAAACCGATTTGCTTCGCCGCCTTCAGGGCTTCCCCGCGGTCGGAAATCGGCTCCTCGTTGCCGGGCAGGGTGGGGACATTGATTTTTTGCGCCAGAGCCCGCGCGGCCGTCTTGTCGCCCATCATGTCGAGCAATTCCGGCCGCGGGCCAACGAAGGTGATGCCGGCCTGCGCGCAGGCCCGCGCAAAATTGGCGTTCTCGGAAAGAAATCCGTAACCCGGGTGGATGGCGTCCACGCCCTTTTCCTTGGCGACGGTGATGATGCCCTCGATGTCGAGGTACGCCGCCACCGGGCCCTTGCCCTGGCCGATCAGATAGGCCTCGTCCGCCTTGAACCGGTGCAGGCAGAACCGGTCCGCCTGCGCGTACACCGCGACCGTGCGGAGATTCAATTCCGTGCCGGCGCGAAAAATGCGGATGGCGATTTCGCTGCGGTTCGCGGCGAGCAGTTTTTGGAACGGGCGGATCTCCCCCCTGGCCGGGGCGGGCTTCGTCTGGGTGCGGTGCGATGAACTCATGAGCGCATTTTATATGCTTGGTTAGCCTGCCAGAGATAAACGTTGGTGGCAAAGATAGAATTGATCTGATCCGGAGGAAACCGTCGTTGCGGCTTTATGGGCCTCCGGTTGGTTGCCAATATTTGGATTTAACCTCATTATTTCGCATGGTGGCGGCCACATCATTTGTGGCCGGCGGCAGGGCGGGTGATGCTTCCAAAAGATAGTTGCCGATTGTTATGGCTATTGCGGTAAAATCTGCCACAGTGCATTCGTCTGTTAGATAGCTTGTCTCTTTCAAGGCATGGTGAATCTTCAAGTGAACTGAGTTCAGTGATGATTTTAAACCCGATGTTCGGGATCAGTCTGTGGAAAGTGCCGGTTTGTCGGACAGTTTAACATCACATGAGCAATAAATTATTTGTCGGGAATCTTTCCTTTGACACCACCGAAAACGACCTGCAGGACGCGTTTGCCGCGCACGGCACGGTCACCGAAACCAGTCTGATGATGGACCGGGCCACGGGCCGCTCCCGCGGTTTCGCCTTCATCACCATGAGCACGGTCGAAGAGGCCCAGAAGGCCATCGAGAGCATGAATGGCAAGGACATGGGCGGTCGCGCCCTTACCGTCAACGTGGCCAAGCCGCGCGAAGACCGCTCGACCGGTCGCCGCGAATACGGCGGCAGCAGCGGTGGCGCCCGCAGCCGTTACTAATCGCCGGCTCGATTTCACGGTGGGGTCCGGTCTGAACCGGACTCCGCCTTTTCGTTTAAGCCGTTCATGAAAGAAGAACATATTGAAGTGGAAGGTTGCGTCACCACCGTGCTCCCCGGCACGATGTTTCGCGTCGAACTCGACAACAAACATCTGGTGCTCGCCACCATCTGCGGCAAGATGCGCAAACGCTGGGTGCGCCTGACCGTCGGCGACCGCGTGAAGATGGAGATGTCGCCCTACGATTTGAACAAGGCGCGCATCACTTGGCGCCTCCGGTAGAACGCCGTCTTCCTGTCGCCGACCACACAGCTCCCTTCTGAAAGTGTGCCACGCACGCTCCACCGCCAACCCCTTTTATATCATGCCCTTTCGCCACCTTGGTCTTGACGCCAATATTTTGCACGCCGTGCAGGATGCCGGCTACACCGAACCCACCCCCATCCAAACCGCCGCCATTCCGCCGCTGCTCGCCGGCCACGACCTCATCGGCATCGCGCAGACCGGCACGGGAAAAACCGCGGCGTTCACGCTGCCCATTCTCACCCGACTCGCGGCGCCAGCCGTTCCGGGACAGCGCCGCGGCACGCGGGTGCTGGTGATTGCGCCGACGCGGGAACTCGTCCTGCAGATCGAGGAAAACGTGCGGGCTTACGCGAAATATCTTCCGTTGACCGTCGCCACGGTCTTTGGCGGCGTGGGCGAACAGCCGCAAATCCGCGCGCTGCGGAGCGCGACGGACATCGTCATCGCCTGCCCCGGCCGGCTGCTGGACCTGATGGGCCGGCGCTGTGCCGATTTTTCCGGATTGCAATGCCTGGTGCTCGACGAGGCTGACCGGATGCTCGACATGGGTTTCCTGCCGTCCATCCGGCAAATCGTGCGCTCGTTGCCGAAGCAACGGCAGACGCTGATGTTTTCCGCCACGCTTTCGCGCGAGATTGAAAGCCTCACCCACGAATTCCAGCGCTCCCCGAAAATGATCCAGATCGGGCGACGCTCAAATCCCGCCGAGACCGTCACCCAGCTCATCTACGAAGTGCCCAAGCATTTGAAGCCGGCATTGCTGTTGCATCTGCTGCGCGATCCGCAGATGAACATGGTGCTGGTTTTCTCCCGCATGAAGCACAGCGCCGATCGCCTTGCCCGCAACCTCGAAAGCAAGGGCATCAAGACGGCGGCGCTGCATTCAAACCGTTCGCAGAACCAGCGGCTGAAGGCCTTGAAGGATTTCAAATCCGGCGCGGTGCGCGTGCTGGTGGCAACGGACATTGCGGCGCGCGGCATTGACGTGGACGGCATTTCGCACGTGGTGAACTATGATTTCCCGATGCACTCGGAGGATTATGTCCATCGCATCGGCCGCACCGGCCGGGCGCATGCGGTGGGCGACGCGATCAGTTTTGTCACGCCGGAGGACCGGGACGAATTGCGCACGCTGGAGCGGTTCATCGGCCGCGGCATCGTCCGCAAAAGGGCGGAAGGTTTCAACTACTCGGCTGCGCCGTCACCGGGACGGCCCGCGGAAGCCGAACGTCGTCACCCGCAGGGGCAGGATCATGGCCGTTCGCAGCAGCCCGCCCATCCGTTTTCGCCTCATCGTCCCGGCCAGCCGGGACAGCATCATCATCGGTCAGGCCCGCCCCGCCGCTGGCGGCGGTAGGCGCTGGTTCAGTGAACTAATGATACCAGGACTTCTGGATTTCCTCGGTCGTCATCAGGTGGGCGGTTTTTAGGAGGCGGCAAAAATCCTTCTTGCTGACGTGATGAAGGGTGCCCACGCGGGTGGTGAGACTCTTGACAGCCTTGTATTCCACTTCCAATCGTTCCAGGTGCAGGATGCGAAGGTATTCCTCGCCGCGTTTCCAGACCTGATCCTGTTGCAACTTGATCTTCTTGGCCATGCGATTCGGGTGCTGCTATTGGCTGCCTTGGGTAGGGACGGTGCGCTGCACCGTCCGCGCCGCGTCCAGCGGCGCAAAGAACCGGGTGAATTGGTGCTTCTCACCCCATTCGTTTCGCCCGCTGCTGCGCGGGCGGGGACATGCAGTGCGATGTCCCTGCCACGCTAACCGACAACGGCGCGGGCTACTTTTTGTTAGCGGCTTGTTTGGCGGCCACGGCCTGTTTTTTCTGCTTGGCGGCGCTGTTGGCCTTGGATTGTTTCTGTGATGATTTCTTCTGGTTGGATTTCGGGGATCGGTCTCCCATAATTTTTATTTTCTTCCGTGGTTTGATTCACCTGCGGCATGGTAGTTTCTCCGAAGGGAATAACATCATGCGTTCCGCCGCGGTCATTGTAAATGCTGGACGCGAAATCATTGGGCCTGAGGGTATCTTGAATTGATCTTGGTGGGTGCGCCGCGGCTGCACCGCCGCCACCAGATTAGGGTTCGTGCGTTTATTAAACGGCCCGGCGCGCCCACCGAAGTTTGGCCGGCGCGGAACGAGGGTTGGCATGGCGTTCGTCGGCGCCGGGACGGATGACTTCGTGGGCGATGTCAGCGTAAAGTCCGTCACGCAGTCCGCTGGAAAAGGCTTTTTTTACCCGGCGATCCTCGCCGGAATGAAACGTCAGGACGGCCACCCGTCCGCCGGGATTCAGGCACGCTGGCAGGTGGCGCAGAAAAGTATCGAGCGCGGAAAACTCGTCGTTCACCGCAATGCGCAGCGCCTGAAAGACACGGCGGACGGTAAGGTCGCCGTCTTCCTTGTTCAGGCGCGGCAACACGGCGCGAACGGTGGCGGCCAGCGCGGTGGTGGTGGTAAAACTTTTTCCCGCGAGGGCAGGGGCGAGCACGGCCGCGTGCGGTTCATCGGCGTTTACCTCCAGCAAAGTTGCCAGCGCGGCCGGTTTGATTCTTTTCAGCAACGCCGACGCGGGCTGGCCGCGTTGGGGATTCATGCGCATGTCCAGCGGCCCGTTCAGCTTCACGGAAAAGCCGCGCGCCGGGTCGTCAATCTGCATGGAAGAAACACCCAGGTCGGCCAGGATGATGTCTGCGCCGGTAGGGCGCGTCACTTCGTGCGTGCCGTCGATCGTGTCCGAACGAGCGGCGGGCAGAGCACTACCCGCCCTACCTGTAACGCCCGAATGGGAGAAGAATTCGGCGAGCACCTGCGGCAGCCCGGCGAAGTTGCTGCGGTGTGCGGTGAAACTGTCCGGACCGAAACCGAGGGTGCGGAGGCGGGCCTCTGTCTTTGGCAATTCGATTGGATCGGCGTCGAGGCCGAGCACTTTTCCTCCGGGTTGGATGCGCGCGAGAATTTCCTGCGCGTGACCGCCATAACCGAGTGTGCAGTCCACCGCCACCTCACCGGGTTGCGGCGCGAGCACTTCCAGGCTTTCCGCCACCATGATGGGCCGGTGGGTGCCGGCCGGGGTTTTGCCGGCCGCGCGGACTTTGGCGACGGTATCGCTGTAACGTTGCGGGTTATGTTCCTTGTATTTCTCCTCGAAACGGCGCGGGTGCGTGCCGCGGTAACGTGGCCGCCGCTGGTGCGGTGCCGGTTCGGTTCTTGGCGTGGAAATATCGTCCATGCGGGGACACGATGCGTGAATTTAATCGCCACCGCGAGATTGTTTTGGTCCGGACCAATTTGCCTGGGCGCGCTGGCGGCTCGCCAGCGTGTTTTGGTTCAAAGCGGCATAACCCGCCGGCGAGCCGCCGGCGCTCCCAGGCTTATCGCCGGCGGGAGCGTCGGGAAAAGTCCCGGCGCGGACGCGATGAACCCGGAGACGGGAATTTTCGACCGGCGGGCGGAGCTTTTGCCGGACGAGTTGTTCCGGTGGCGCGGCTGGTGGCCAGCCGGAAATCCACCTGTTTCTTGAACGAATCCACCTTGGCGATCTGCACCTCCACCTTGTCGCCGAGCCGGATCACCCGGCGCTGGCGCCGGCCGATCAGGTGGTTGCGCTCCGGGTCGAATACATAAAAATCGTCCAGCACGCTGGAGAGATGCACCAGCCCGCTCATCGCCAGCCCGGGCACGTCCACGAAGAACCCGAAGTTGCGCACGTCAATGACCAGCGCCGGATACCGCGGCGGGTCGGCGGACTGCAGTTGCATCCGCAGGAAGGCATACAGCTTCACATCCTTGCTGTCGCGTTCGGCGTCGGCGGAGTTGCGTTCCGTTTCCGAGATGTGGTCGGCGGTTTCCTTGAGCGAATGCGTCGGGCCGTGGCTGCCCTGGAACAGCGCGCGATGCACCACGAGGTCGGAGTAGCGGCGGATGGGCGACGTGAAATGCGTGTATTCGCGCTTGGCCAGGCCGTAATGGCCGAGCGGCTCGACGGCATAACGCGCGCGCATGAGCGAGCGCAGGAACCCAATCTTGAGCGCCCCGCCGATGGGCAGCGCATCGAGCTTTTGCAGCAGCTTCTGCACTTCCGGCCGCTTGCTCAAATTGCCGCAGGGCACGTGGTGGCTGAGGATTTCCTCGCGATATTCGTTCAATCGCCGTTCATCCGGCGCTTCATGCACGCGGTAGATCCCCGGCAGATTTTGGCGCATCAACCGCCCGGCCACCGCCTCGTTGGCAAGCAGCATGTATTCCTCGATCAGCTGGTGCGAAACGTCGTTCTCCAGCTTTTCAATGCGCAATACCCGTCCCTGGTCGTCGAGGCGGATTTTCATTTCCGGAAAATCCAGCGCCAGCGAACCGGCCTTGAACCGCAGTTTCCGGATCCGTTGCGCCAGCTCATGCGCCTCGTGCAGCATCTGCTCGATGGAATCGTTTGGCGTTCGTTGTAAAATCTTCAGCACTTCGTGGTAGGTGAACCGGCGCTGCGAATGGATCACCGCCGGATAAAATTTGCTGCTGAGCACGCGGCCGTCATTACTGATGAGGAATTCAACGCACTTGGTCAACCGGTCCACGTCGGGTTTCAGCGAACAAAGCTCGTTGCTCAATGCCTCGGGCAACATCGGGATCACGCGGTCCACCAGGTAGGTGGAGTTGCCCCGCTTGCGCGCCTCGTCGTCCAGAGCCGTGCCGGGCTTCACGTAATGCGACACATCAGCGATGTGCACCCACAGCTTCCATTGGTCGGGCGAAATCCGCCGCAGGCAGATAGCGTCGTCGAAGTCCTTTGCGTCATCCGGATCGATGGTGATGACGGCGTGCGACCGGCAATCCTCGCGTCCGGAGAGTTCGTGCGTGGCGACACTGGAGCCGATGGCGCGTGCCTCCGCCAGCACGGGCTTCGGGAAATGCAGCGGCAGGTCGTATTGCCGCAGCACGGACAGCATGTCCACGCCTTCCTCGTCCGGTGAACCGAGCACCTCGATGATTTCACCTTCGGGATTGGTGTTGCGCGATTCCCACTCGCGCAGCTCGACCACGACCTTGTCGCCGACGTTGGCCGGCCGGCCGGTGTCCCGCGGCGGCGTCACGTAGATGTCGTGCGGCATGCGCGGGTCGTCGGGGATGACATAAAGAAACTGCCGGCCGCGTTGCAGGGTGCCGACGAGTTGCGTCCGCCGGCGTTCCAGGATGCGGATGACGGTGCCGGTTTCCTGGCCCGGGCGTTCCGGGCGCAGGCCCCGGGCGCGGACATCGCGTCGCACAAGCACGCGGTCTTCATGCAGCGCGGTGGACGTGGCGTCCTCCGGCACCATGATTTCCTTCAACGCCGGGTCGTCCGGCTGTAAAAATCCCCTGCCCTGCCGGTTGATGCGGATCCGGCCGGGGATGAGGTCCGCCTCGCGGGACAGGATGTAGCGGTTGCCTTTGGTGCGCGTGATGTGGCCCGAGCGTTCCAATCCGGCGAGCACCTGCTGCAGCTCCTGCTGGCGCGAGGGCGCCCAACGCAGGTGCCGGAGCAGTTCGGGGACGTTGGCCGGCACGTAACCATGCTGGCCGAGTAATCGTAGAATTTGATCTTCCATTTTGTTTTCTGGTGCGAACCGGGCGAAGCTCACCACTATTCGAACCCGGAGATTCTGCAGGATTTCCCGCCGGAAAGCAATCCGCGTCCGCTGCCGGTGGCGGTGCGGGTTGCGGTGGGGTGGGGTGTCGCGCTGCTGCGGCTTCCCCGGCCGCGTGCAGCGGGGCGGAAAGATTATGGTCGAGCTCACCTGCGCTACTGAACGCGGCGCGGCCAGCGGAGCGCGATGCCACTGACTTTAAATTGCCATCCACAAAACAAGTTAAGGTGTGGAATAAATTAAACGGTTCTTTGACTTTAGATGGCGTTTGGCGTTTGCTACTTTTGGCTGGATTACACCCGTCCGATTGCGCCTCATTTTCGAACTTTCGGTCGTGATTTCACCGGCCTAGAAAGCACCTGCATGAGCAAAAAAGTCTTGTTAACCAGCGTTTGTCGCCCCATGGGGCCGGAACACGGTGATGCCTCGTCCGTCGGTTACGAACTCCTTTACCGGCAGGTGACCCGCGCGCAGGGGATCTTCAGTCCGCGCACAGTCAACGTGCATTTCTCGCTCGATTACATCGCGGAGAACCTGGAAGTGCCGACAGTGGTGCTGCAATACCCGTCGAAGCGCGAATTCATCAAGGAACTCAAGAAGGGTTACGATTACGTGGGCATCTCGTTCATCATGGCGGTGATGCACAAGATGAAGGACATGGTGGCGCTGATCCGGAAATACGCGCCGAACAGTCAGATCGTGCTCGGCGGCTACGGCACGGTGCTCAAGGACGAGGTGCTCAAGCCGTATGCCGACCACATCTGCCGCGAGGAAGGCGTGGCTTATTTTCGCCGGCTGCTGGGCGAACCTGAAATCCCGATGCCCTACAAGCATCCCTTGATCGTGAGCTGGTTGAAAGTGTTCGGGTGGAAGGTCTCGGGCACCGGGAAAATTTTCGCCGGCCTCGGCTGTCCCAACGGCTGTGATTTTTGCTGCACGTCGCATTTCTTTTCCCGCAAACACATCAAACTCCTGCCGAGCGGCCGCGACATCTACAACGTCGTGGAACGATATTTCGATCTCGATCCCAGCCTGGTCTTCCTGATCATCGACGAGGATTTCCTGCTCAACAAGAAGCGGGCGATGGAATTCCGCGACTGCGTTTTGCAGGGCGGCAAGAAGCCCTCAATCTTCGCCTTTTCGAGCATCAAGGCCATCAGCCAGTACACGGTGGAGGAAATCCTGGAGATGGGCATTGACGGCTTCTGGATCGGCTACGAGGGCACGCGGTCGAATTATGCCAAGCAACAGGGCCGGCCCGTGGATGAGATACTCACCGAGTTCCGCGAGCACGGCATCACGGTGCTGGCGTCGATGATCATCGGGTTTGACTATCAGACCCCGGAAATTGTCGCCCAGGAACTGGACGGGCTGATGAAGCTCAAGCCGGCGCTGGGGCAGTATCTGATCTACGGACCGGTGCCCGGCACGCCATTCCATGAGCGCATCATCAAGGAGAACCTGTTGCAGGATGTCTATACCAGCGACAAGGATTTGTTCTACCGGCGCGCGGACGGGTTCCGGACGATGATCAAGCACCCGACGCTTTCCGCGGAGCAGATCGAGGACATCCAGAACTGGTGTTTCGAGCAGGATTTTCAGCGGCTCGGCCCGAGCATTTATCGCGTGCTCGAAACACGACTGCTCGGCTACCTCAAGCTCCGGAATTCAGCGAACCCGGTTTTGCGGCAGAAGGCGGAATACTATGCGAATGAATTGCGCTATGCGTATCCCGTTTTTCTCGCGGGCCGTCTGCTCGGTCCCAACGCGGCAATACGGAAATGGATTGGCGGGCTGGAACAGCGCATTCACGACGAACTGGGGCGTCCGGCCTTCACCCAGCAATTGCGGTCGGTCCTGGCCGTGGGCGCGGCGTTGTGGACCGCGGTGACGTTGAAGTTCGACTATTTCCAGCATCCCAAGTTGCAGCGGACGACATATCGCCTGCCCGACAAACGCTGGAGCGCGTTCGATCTGTGGCAGGAATTTCACGCCAAGATTGCCAACCCGAATTTCTCCGTGAAGGTTGAACTGCAGCATGCAAAGCAGCAGGTATGGATGCGGCTGGAGGGCCGGCTCACGAAGGCGGATGCCGAGAAGTTGGGACAACGCATCCGGGATTCCCTCGCGCGGAGCCGGAGCCGGCTGGTGTTGGACCTGAACAAACTTCACTGGGACAAGGTGGAAAACCTGGGCCCGCTCTGCGAAAAGCTGAAGGCCTATCGTTCCCGCATCCGGGTGGTGCTGCCCAAATTATCCGCCGCGCATCCCGAACTGCTCCTGCTGGCCAGCATGTTCCACCATTATTAATTAATTCGCCCTTGCGCGGTGCCGGCTGGACCACGTGGCGATTCGTCCGGTTGCAGACTCGCGCTTGCACGCAGGTTGTGTTATAAATGCTTTTGTTATGAGCACAACTTTCAAAGCTTACGCGGCCACAGCCAAAGGTGGCCAATTGCAACCGTTCGAATTCAATCCCGGTTCGTTGCGCGATGAACAGGTGGAAATCCAGGTCGAGTATTGCGGCATCTGCCACAGCGACTTGAGCATGCTGGACAACGATTGGGGTCAGACGGCGTACCCTTTCGTGCCCGGACATGAGGTGGCGGGACGTATCGTGGCGGCCGGTGACCACGTCAAAGGCGTGAAGGTGGGACAACGCGTCGGGCTGGGCTGGTTTTCGGAAAGTTGCATGGCCTGCCCGCAGTGTCTCTCCGGTCATCACAATCTCTGCCTGACGGCGGAGCAGACCATCGTGAAGCGCCACGGCGGCTTCGCTGATCGCGTGCGCTGTCATTGGGCGTGGGCCGTGCCGCTGCCCGACGCGCTTGACGCGAAGAGCTCCGGCCCGTTGTTCTGCGGCGGCATCACGGTGTTCAATCCCATCCTCCAGTGCGGCGTGCTGCCATTGGACCGCGTGGGGGTCATTGGCATCGGCGGGCTCGGGCACCTGGCGCTGCAATTCCTGACCAAATGGGGCTGTGAAGTCACCGCCTTCACCTCGAGCGATTCGAAACGGGAAGAGGCCATGAAATTCGGGGCGCATCACGTGGTGAATTCGCGCGACGCGGCCCAACTGCAAAAAATTGCCGGCTCGCTTGATTTCATCCTGTGCACCGCCAACGTCTCGCTGCCATGGGACGCCATCATCGGCAGTCTGGCGCCCCGGGGCCGGTTGCACATGGTGGGCGCCGTGCTCGAACCGATTCCGGTGGCGGCCTTCGCGCTGATCGCCGGCCAGAAGTCCATTTCCGGTTCGCCGCTGGGCAGTCCGTTCCATACCGCCCGGATGCTCGAGTTCTCGGCCCGGCATGACATTGCGCCGGTGATCGAGGTCTTTCCGATGTCCAAGGTGAACGAAGCGCTCGATCATCTGCGCGCCGGCAAGGCGCGGTATCGCATCGTTTTGCAGAACGACCTCCATTAAGCTTGTTGCCGGCGATTCTTGACGTGCCGGGATTTCGCGAACCTGACATGATGCCGCCCGTTCAAATGGGCGCACAACGAATCATTGTGGTCGGCGGCGGCGCGGCGGGTTTCTTCGCGGCCATCGCGGCGGCGGAGCTGGGGGCTTCGGTGACCGTGCTGGAAAAAACTTCTCGGTTTCTCGACAAGGTGCGCATCTCCGGTGGCGGACGCTGCAACGTCACCCACGGCTGTTTTGATTCCCGCGACTTCGCCACGCGCTATCCCCGCGGGGAAAAGGCGTTGTTGTCACCGTTCCTGAAATTTTCCGCCCGCGACACCGTGGCGTGGTTCGAATCCCGCGGCGTCAAATTAAAAACCGAGCCTGATGGCCGGATGTTTCCCGTCACCGATTGCTCGCAAACCATCATGGATTGCCTGATGCAGGCCGCGCGCAATGCGGGGGTGAATCTGCGGCTCAATGCGGGCGTGGAGTCGGTCGTCAAAAATGCGGATGGCACGTTTGAAGTGATGATAGGTAGGGTGGGCAGTCCTCTGCCCGCCGGGGTAACGCGTGCCAAAGACGGCGCGCAGGGGACTGCGCGCCCTGCCGAAAAAACCGGCGACAAGATTGTTTGCGACCGGCTGTTGCTGGCGACGGGTGGCTGCCGCGCGGCGGCGGCGGGACAACTGGCGGTGTCGCTGGGTCACAGGCTGGAACCGCCCGTGCCGTCGCTCTTCACGTTTCACATCGAGTCGCCCTGGCTGCGGTCGCTGGCGGGCATTTCCGTCGGGAGGGTCGAGGTCTCCGTGCCGGCGGCGAGACTGCGCGAGCGCGGGCCGCTGCTGGTGACGCACTGGGGCCTGAGCGGCCCGGCAATATTGCGGTTGTCGGCCTGGGGCGCGCGGGTGTTGCACGGATTGAATTACCATTTTCCGCTGTTCGTAAACTGGCTGCCGGAACTGGGCCCGGAAAAAATCACCCGCGAATTTCAAGTCCGGCGCAAGGCCTCGGGCGCGAAGCTGGCGATCAACGTGCCGCTGGCGCCCTTGCCGGCGCGCTTGTGCGAACAACTCGTGCTGGCGGCGGGCATCCCGCGTGACACGCGCTGGTCGGCGCTCACGCGGTCGCAAACGCATGCGCTGGCGCAGCAGCTCGCGCGCACGGAATTTTCCGTGACCGGCAAGACCCTGAACCAGGATGAATTTGTCACCTGCGGCGGCGTGCGGTTGGCCGAGGTGAATTTCAAGACCATGGAGAGCAAGGTCTGTCCGGGATTGTTTTTCGCCGGCGAACTGCTGGACATCGACGGCGTGACCGGCGGCTTCAATTTCCAAGCCGCCTGGACGACCGGCTGGATTGCCGGCCGCGCCATGGTGGTCTGACGATTGGTTGGGCCGGACCTAGGGCTTTAATATTCCCGCGAATGCAGTCCGGTTCTGCCAGAGCAAAAACAGGGCGAGCGCGGCGACGATCCCGCCCAGCGGCAAGCCGGAGGGATCGAGAAAAATGTGGAAGAACAGGATGTTCACGATCACCGGGCCGACCAGGGTCAGACCCAGCGCGGTAAAACGTCCGCTCAACAGGAGCAAGCCACCAGAGATCTCAAAACATTTCACGGCATAGAGATAATGGCTGCTGAAAAGAATCCCCATGAACGTGCCTGCATCGCCCTTGGGCATGGGCATGGGGAGGAAATGGAGGAATGCGTTCAGTCCGAATACGACAAAAATCAGTCCGAGCAGCGTGCGGGCGATGGCAGTGGCGGTTTTCATGATTTGGTTGGTTTTAGTTTAGATCGAACAAGAGCACTTGCGACGGTTTGGCGGCGACCAGTTCGATGGCGGTTTCGTCGCTGACGGCCGCGGCGTCCCCGCCCGACAGTTTTTTGCCGTTCAATTTCACTTCGCCTTCGGCGACATGGATCCAGGCCTGGCGTTTCGGGGCGAGGGTGTGGGTGACGTGGTCGTTCGCTTCCAGTTTCGTGAGCCAGAGATCGGAATCCTGATGGATGGCGATGGAACCGGCGCGGCCGGTTTTGCTGGCGACCAGATGAAACACCCCGGGGGCGGCGGCGTTGAGCGACTTTTCCGCATAGCGCGGCGTCACACCTTTGGTGTCGGGTTGAATCCAGATTTGGAGGAAATGCACCGCTTCATCCTTTGACGGATTGAATTCGCTATGCTCCACTCCCGTGCCGGCGGCCATGTATTGCACCTCGCCGGCGCGGATCACGCGGCCGTTGCCCATCGAATCCTCGTGCTGCAGCGCGCCGCTGAGGATGAAGGTGATGATTTCCATGTCGTGATGCGGATGCGTGCCGAAGCCCATGCCCGGCAGGACGAGATCGTCGTTGATCACGCGCAGGCTGCGGTAACCCATCCATTGCGGGTTGTAATAATCCGCGAAACTGAAGGTATGGTAGGAGTCCAGCCAGCCATGACTGGCGTGGCCCCGTTCGCTGGCTTTCAATATTTTCATCATGCAAGAATCCTAGCGGCGCTTCCGGCTTTGCGGAAATATCATGTTTCTTGCCTCATGATAACTTAAAGGTATGGTGAGGGCGCAAATTGTTGCTGTTCCGCCACCCCGGCCTGATTGGGGAGAACACCCCATAGATCACCCAGGTGGAGTGAGATAGATTGTGGCAACAAAAGCAGTTTAAGGGTCGGTTATTGTTGACTATAAACATGAATTTGGTGTATGATTTTAGGGTCGTGGTGCGCCAGCGGGTTGATGAACGGGAATGAGGATTGCTCCCAGTCTGTATTGATTATCAATGTGGACTAAACCCGAGTCCGCCAGGTTCAACCACTGAAGGAAACTTGCCAGCAATAAATGTTTTGGAGGTCTGATTCTATGATCGAATCGCACTGCGGGAGATGGCCTGCCAGCACTCGGGCTTGTGAAATGTTCCGTGCGCGTCTGTTAAATTAACAGGAAACTGGCTCAAAGAAAGGGCTTTCGCCCGTATTTCCTTGTAAAAATTGGCTTCACGAAGAAGAACGGCAGAGGGGTGTTGCTGGGGGCACATTATTCCTACAACCTTTTTGATTTCTTTTGAAACTATTCTCACTGGTTCCAACAAGTCGCTGTCGCCAGTAATCAGGACTGCGGCCTCAAATTTATCCCGATAGGCATCATGTAAAAGATGCGTGGCTAAATTAACATCCGAACCCTTTTCAGAAGTTTTAACAACTCGGGCCATTATTGTTTTCCGTTTTTTGGACCACGCGATCCCCGGCCCCCAAAAGTGCAGGGAGAATCCGCGGATGAAACTGTGAACTAAGGTTGGTGCTGCGTTATTCGCTAATGGCAGCCGAATTTTATTGGAAAGAAAATGACCTTTAATTATTGTTAAATTGGGTATTGTTTTCAGCGCCCTCAAATAGACATTCTGCCGTATTTGTTGCTCCGGATTATCCCCCCTCGGCGCAACAATAGCTGTGAAGTATTTAATTTCCTGAATTTGATGCTTTGGAAGTAACAGCGTGCATAATTTACCAACATCCAACCATTTATATTGGGTGTTTTTTAAACAACCGTAGTAAAGATTAAAACCGTCGATATAGATGTTGGTTTTCATCCAAAAGTGTCCATTTTTAATATTGTTTCAATTCATTTTTATCCTGTTACTGCTTGACAACATTGTGAAACAGCCGTTAATGTATTTGCACATATTACCCCTTCCGTTTCGACGGAGGGTGCGAGGTCACCGCAAGGTGGCCTTTGCTTTTTGTGGTAAATGATTACAGTTTTTTTACAAAATGCTCACCAAATACTGCAATTCTTTTTGATAGCGAATTGCAGAAGCGTTGACTTGCAGCCGCTTCCCTTCGACATTATGGAAGCTTCCGACTTGAAGTTTTGAGATGGGGATGCTTTTCGCGCCGCTAATTCTGCCTGTTGAAACAAAATCATCAGTGATTACAAACGCATCGGCGGGGTCTTCATAATCAAACAGGTTTTTGTGACTTTCGGCGATTGTCAGCGCACGTTCAATATACATCCGAGAAGCAGAATCAGGTGTGGAGCGGATGCGGCTTTTTGCGCCTGCCATTGTCATTACAATAGCCGCAACTTTTGGCGTTGGCCGTCCGCCCGCACGCTCGTTCCAGATCACGAAATCATCCGCAGGATTGGAAAGCATTTTAAGTGTCAGCTCAAGCGAATCAATGGAATGTTCGTCCACGCGAACCGGGATAATAATTGCGTCTGCGGCACACCACGCGAGATGCGTTCCACCAGCATAAAATGGGCTGGTGTCCAAAAGCGTTATTTGCGTTCCTTGAACTTTTGCCTCTTTGGTCAAAATATACTTCAAACTTTCGAGAAGTTTTTTAACGGCGGTTTTGTTTCCTTGAGCGTTGGCAATTTGTAATTGTTGATACAATGTGGAAGGAAACGCGAACATCGTCGGACTCCCCGGAATTATGAAGCTGTTTTTCCCCCCTTTGAATGAATCGCAGTATTGCCCGATGCGATAAGAAATGTCATCTGGAACCTCTCCGAAGGCGGGGCCAAGTAATGCGGGCTGCAATGCTTGGGCGATTGTTACATCGGCGTTGAAATCGCGCAGTAATGTCTCGGTTAAATTGCACTGAGCGCAAAGATCAGCGACCAGGACATTGTTTTTTCTCGAAAGTTCGTAAGCAAGATTGAATGACAATGTAGATTTTCCAACGCCTCCGCGAAGGGTTGAAATCGCATAAGTTTGATATTTCGGTCCGCCGCTTACTGTGAGTTCGGCGTCAAGAATACTGGCGTGTTTTGAGAGTATTTTATCAATGTTTGCTGGCATAATCTTATTTTTTATGAATAGGTCTGTTTGCATCTTGCAGGTCAAACCTATACCCGCAGGGCTTGCAGGTCAAGTTTTTTTGTGCAGGTAACGATTTTTCTTGCAGGTGGTGCAGGTTTAGCGTAAAACAGCAGGTGTAGATAAACAAAAGCCCCGCCAGTGCTTGTAACACCAGCGGGGCACATCCCAAAAGGCGTGAACCTTTACGGGACGGAATCTTGGCGATTCACCGTCACTTTAGGGCCAACGCCGGAAAGAATCAAGTGACGTGTCATTGCTGTAACGGTGAAACCAAGAAATCAGGGCGTTTTCAAAACAAAAACCGCATCGTCCAACGATACCAGTGTTTGAAGTGTGGTAAGACGATGAGCGAATCACAACCGCTGGACGGCATCCGAACCGATTTTGAACAGGCAACAAAGGTTGTCCAGCTGCTTTCGGAAACAATGGGCCTTCGCGCCATTGCCCGATTCACTGGCTACGATCTGAAAACCATTCACCGCATTCTGGAGTCGGCTGGTGAACACTGCGCCCGCTTTCTGGATGCAAGAATCCGCAACATCAAAGTGCCATTCGTTCAGGCAGACGAAGTATTTTCGTACATCCAGCAGAAGCCAAACGGCAGGAATGAGGATGACCCGAATCGCGGTTCAATGTGGACGTTTCTGGCAATCGCAAAGGATGAAAAGCTTATCATCAATTATCGTGTCGGCAAACGGACGGGTGAAGAAGCGCGAGAATTTCTATCTGATTTGGATTCACGCATGGCGGAACGGTTTCAACTCACAACCGATTCGTTTCGAGGTTATGTTGCGACCACCGGCAGCACTGGTTCGGTTAAGAGCATCTTGGGCGATAAATGCGACTACGCAACCGAAACGAAGCATATCAAGAGCGACCCGCACGCCAGCGGCGACCGCATTTATTTCGCGCCCAAGTTCGTCAAAGTTCACCGCACGCCGCGCTTTGGCAGTCCAGACATGAAGCTGGCCACAATCTGCCATTGCGAGCGCACAAACCTTTCGCTGCGGACGTTCACACGCCGGTTTGTTCGCAAGACGATTAACTTCTCAAAGAAAACGGACAATCACCGTCATGCGGTTGCAGTCTTCGCGGCGACGTTCAATTTCTGCCGGGTTCACAAATCGCTGGGCGGGAAAACGCCAGCAATGGCCGCTGGTTTGACAGACCATGTTTGGACAATTGGGGAACTTCTATCAGCAACAAACTAGACCCTCACTATACTTAAAGGTATGCTCGCCGGCGCATGGAACTCCGCCATCTCCGTTACTTCGTCGCCGTGGCTGAAACGGAAAACGTGACGCGTGCGGCGGCGCGCCTGCATGTCTCGCAGCCCGCCTTGAGCCGGCAAATCCACGATCTCGAGGACGAAATCGGGTTCGCGCTGCTGGAACGCAGCGCGAAGTCGGTCCGGCTCACCGCGGCCGGGCGGGTGTTTTTGACCGAAGCGCGGGCGGTGTTGCAGCGGGCCGGCGAGGCGGTGAAGGCGGCTCGGGCCGTCGCCCGGGACGCCCGCGGCGAAATCCAGGTCGGCTATGCGCCGTCAATCACGGTGCAGATCCTGCCGCAGGCCTTGCGGATCTTTCAGGTGGAATTTCCCGGCGTGAAGGTGGCCCTGCATGACTTGTCCACGGAGGAAATGGTCGCCCAGTTGTGCGCGGGCAAACTGGACGTTGCCCTCGTTGTCCGGGTTTCGGAAAAGAAACTGCGCGGCCTGCGGTTTGTGGAACTGGCGCGATATGCATTGTGCGTGGCGGTGGCGCCCGGCCATCCGCTGGCGCGTTTGCGCCGGGTGAAACTAGCCGCGGTGGCCAGTGAACCGCTCATTATCTATGACCGCGAAAATTATCCTGAATACCACGAAGGTTTGGAAAAGTTGTACGGGGAATTCGGGCGGAAACCGCACATCGCCGAGGAACACGAAGGCGGGTCGAGCCTCGTGGCCGCCGTGGAGGCTGGCCACGGCATTGCCCTGGTGCCGGATTGCCTGGCGTGCACGGTCGGACCGCGATTGAAACTGATTTCGCTGGTTCCGGCCGGGCCGCCGATCATCGTCGGGGCGGCGGTAAAAATAGGGCCGATTCCCGCCACCGTGGACAAGTTCATCGCGGCCGCTTTGTCAAAACCGGGCAAACAATGAAGGTGGGATTGCATGTTCTGATGTGGTTCGCCGGGTTGGCGGTGGTTGCCGAGGCTGCCCCCGTCGCGTCTGCACCGGCGGCCCCGCCACCGGATGTTTCGACCAATCAAAAGTACTGGCGGGTTGAGGATGCCGGGGAACGCGAAAAGTTGCCGCTATATCTGACCATTCCGGAGGCCAGGCCGGACGAATTGACTCCCGCAAATGGCTATCCCAAACGGAAAACATTTCTGACCTGGCATCGCTCTCACGGAGACAACAGCGGCGCGCGCTACTCGGCGCTGGATCAGATCAACCGCCAGAATGTGACCAACCTGCAAGTGGCCTGGACTTACCATTCGAGGGACGGCAGCAATGCGATCCAGTGCAATCCCATCATCGTGCGTGATGTCATGATTGTCCCCACGCCGGGGAAATTCATCGTCGGCGTCAACGCAGAAAACGGCCGGGAATTGTGGCGCTTCAAACCGGAAGGGCGTCCGGCATTTCGCGGGTTGATCTACTGGCCCGGCAGTATTTTTGCGGGCGAACGCGTCCTGTTTTGCGCGGGTCAATATCTGTATGCGCTGAATCCCAAAAACGGCCGGGTGATCGCCCATTTTGGCCAGGATGGAAGGGTGCTCCTGCCCGGTCGGGCGGAGGATGAATTTGGCGCCGCCACGGCCGCGCCGGCCATATTTGACCACACGATCGTGGTGCCGGGATTTGAGAAGGATGTCTGGGGATTTGATGTGGTGTCGGGCCGGCCGCGCTGGACCTTCCATACCGTGCCGCACCCCGGCGAATTCGGCTACGACTCCTGGGATCGCACGGAAAGCTATGCGGCCAACGATTGGACGGGCATGGCGATGGATGAAGTACGCGGCATTGCGTACATCTCCACCGCTTCCGCCAAGCCGAATTTCATCGGGGTGTGGCATCGTGGGGACAATCTCTTTGCCAATTGTCTGATCGCCCTGGACGCGCGCACGGGCAAACGCCTCTGGCATTTCCAGGAAATCCCGCATGACATCTGGGACCGGGACATCTCCGCGCCGCCCAACCTGACCACCATCACCCGCGACGGCAAACGGGTGGACGTGGTGGCCGTCACCACGAAGAACGGGGACACGCTGCTGCTGGACCGGGTGACGGGCAAACCGATTTTCCCGTTCCGGATGCGCCGTGCGCCGACGAGCGATCTGCCCGGTGAAGCGACGGCGCCCTACCAGCCGGACCCGGAATTGCCCGAGCGGTTTGCCAAAATGGAATTCACCGCCGCGGATCTGACGGATCGGACTCCGGAAGCGGCGGAATATGCCTCGAATTGTTTCAAAAGTGCCACCACGGGATTTTTCCGTCCCGCCAGCGCCGGGCATCCCAACTTATATTTTGGAATGGATGGCGGCGCCGAATGGTCCGGGGCGTGTGTTGATCCTGAAACGGGCCGGCTTTATGTCAGCGCCAACCACGTCGGCTGGTTGATCTCTGTCTTTCGGGATGAAGATCCGCCGGACGATCCGTCCGCCCGGAAGACCCCTGGCCGCCGGGTATATGAAACCACCTGCGCCCCCTGCCATGGTCCGGGCCTGTTGGGGATTGGCGTGGCACCGCCATTGCGCGGGTTGCGTTTCCGGCGCACGGACGACGACGTGATCAAGCAGGTACGCACCGGCAAAAATGGCATGCCGGCGTTCCCCAACCTGAGCGAAGCGGATCTCAAGGCTCTGCTGGACTACCTCATGTTACGCGACCGTCCGGTTCCGGCGGCGTCAACCAATTCCGAACGGCCCCGATACAGTTTCACCGGTTATCCGCGGTTTCTGGACAATGAAGGCTATCCCGCGAACAAGCCTCCGTGGGGAACCTTGAATTGCATTGATCTCAACACCGGCAAGCTCGTGTGGAAAGTGCCGCTGGGCGAATACCCGGAACTTGCGGCACAGGGCGTTGCGAAAACAGGCACGGAGAATTATGGCGGGGCCATGGTCACCGCCGGCGGCCTGCTTTTTTGTTCGGGAACGCGTGACGCTAAAATTCGCGCGTTCGACAAAGGCACCGGGGCGGAACTGTGGTCGGGCAAACTGCCGTGGGTTGGCATTGCGCCGCCGGCAACCTACGAGGTCCACGGCCGTCAGTTTGTCGTCATTACCGCAACGGGCAACAAGCTGGGCAAACCGAGCGAGTACGGAGATGCCTACGTTGCATTTGCCCTGCCCCCACCCGGCGGAAAATGAAATTTCAAACTTCCATCTTTCACCGTTCGGCTAGGCCCCGCCCCGCTTGGGTTCCGCCTTCGTGGTGGCCCAGTCAATTTTTGGCAGGTTAATATCGCTTTCCGCGCCGTTCAGTTTGGGAACGCGCTTTCGCCGCTGGACCGGACGTTTGGTCGCCGCGGGTGCTGGAGTTGGTTCGGGCGTTGCGGCTGGCGCTGCGGGTTGAATTTCGCCTGGAGCCACCGCAATGGGAGTTACAACTTTGGCTGCCGGGGGTGCCGGGGTTGGGTTGGGTGTCGCCGCCGGCTTGGCGGATTGAATCTCGCCGGGAGTCATAACTCGGGGAGCCACGATGGCGGAAACCGCCGCGGGGGGAGCTGCCGCCCGTGACGCCACTGTACGCGCCACAATCGCCGGAGTCACTGCGGCGGGAGCCACAAGTGCGCGCGACGCAACCTTGGGATGCTTCAGCAGCAGGAGCTTCACCTGCCGGAGCTTCAGCACCAGGAGCGCCATGATCAGGAGCGATATTAACAGCAGCGTCAGCAACAAGACCGACAGTATCGGGAACGACATGGCCGGAGCAGCGACGGGCATAACTGCCGCAGGAGCGACAACCACGGGCGCAACCGCCGTGGGAGTGGCAGCGGCAGGCTCAACCACGGCGGGTGCAACCGCCGTCGAAACGACAGCCGCCGGAGCCTCGGCCGTGGGAGCAGCCACTGGAGTTGTTGTCACCGGTTCGATTTTCGGCGCCACCGTGTTTTCGGGAACCGTCTCGGTCACGGTGGCTGTGGAGTTGCCGGTTTGTTCCACCAAGGCCTTGGACGGTGCGTTTGTTCCCATCGTCAGTGACTCGGGTTCCCAGGCGTCCGGCTGGTTAAGTTTTTGTTCCAAAGCCGTCCGGGCGGCGGCCTGGGCCGGGGTGTCAGCGGCCCGGAGGGAAAGGAAACCCGCACTCAGGACGAGACACAGACCCAAGGCGATTCTAATTTTCATGAAAAAATCCATCTTCATCCGTTGTTGCGAGCATCCCCAAGGCCAATTCAATCTGTTCCGGGCCGGAAATGCAAAGCGGTTTTTTGCCTCTGCGCAAAAGGTTGTCAATCGGCTGCTTGAGACATCTGGAAACCGGTCAAAATACCACTTTCAGAGAAAGGTCATCCGTTTTGATTCCCAATATTGGCGAATGTCCAAATAACATACACGAATGATTTCAATCAGGCGCGTGAGGCCAAAGGCCGGTCAGGCAGCCGCCAACCCGGGTTTAATCCGGTATGCAGACGGACAAGTGGTGCCGGGTCGGGCACGGCATTGGTGGGCGACGATTTATCAATCATCAAGCACGGCAAAAAAAATCCTGCACCTGAAAGGCTTGGATTTCCTGCCCGGAACCGAAACCAACGATCCGGCAAAACAATTCTCTCCAAAGCGCGGTTGCTACGAGACCGTTTTCGGGTCGGCCAGAATTTCCTGTTCGGCCGCGATGATTGCGTGCCGCATGGTTTCGGCGTCGGGTGCCGCGCGGAGCGCTTCGAGCAGGCTGGTTTTCTGAGCGAGGAGGCACAGGCGGGCCAGCGTGTGCAAATGCAGCCGGTCGTTCTGGCAGCAAATCAAAAAGAACAAATGCGTCGGCTGGCCGTCGGGCGCGGCGAAATGGATTTCCTGCACCGGTCGCCCCACCACGATGAACGAGGTCTCAAACAGGTAAGGTTCGTGAGACCGCGGGTGTGGCAGCGCAAATCCTCCCGGCACCGCCGTGGAACACAATTCCTCGCGCGCCTCCAGACTGGCCAGCAGGACTTTGGGATCGCCGAGGTTTCCGGTTTTTTCCGCCAGCGCCACCAGATCGCGGAGGACGGAAGCCTTGGTTTTGGACGTCATCGCCGAGTCGAGGGCTCCCGCCCGGAGCAATTCCGGCAGCATGGCCTCTTGCGGCAGGATTTTCCGCGTGTGGCGGGTGGATTTCTCATGGTATTCGGCCAGCCGCTGGCCGGGCAGACCGAGAATGCGCTGCGAAGCCCAGGCATCAATCTCGGCCTTGCGAAAAACGATCCGGTCGCCGCGCTTTTCAAAAGGAATTTCGCGGTTCTTCACCCGCTGTTCGATGTCCGTGGGCGTGAGGTGCAAATAATTGGCGACCCCGTTCAGGTCCAGCAGTTGAAATGGCATAAAAAAACGCGCGCGTTGGGGCGCACTTCAAGCTAGCCCCAAACCGGCTGGACGACAATCCGCTTCGTCGTCGGAGATTTAGACGAATTTCACGAATTCTCCTTGAACCGGACCGCGCAAAACGCACCGAAGGTGAAAAAGGCACAAAGGGCTCCAGCATCGAGACTTGCGGTTCTGAATCCCGATGTTCGGCGTTGGCTGCCGTTCTGCTCCCGCGTGAGTCGGGAGAGCAGGACGATTTCAGCCCTAAATCCTGCGATCAGTCGTCGCTGTCTTCGTCAAAGTCAAACGGCGGCGTCAATCCGGTGTAGTCCCCGACCACCTTCGCATCGTAGGGCGAATACAGTCCGTTCTGGGTGGT
>JBAPQW010000091.1:0-20754 GCA_049280815.1 Verrucomicrobiia bacterium
CCCGCGGTCACGCCCACGCCGCCGGCGCCGGCGAAAGTGGAGCCCCCCAAGTCCATCCTCAAGGAAATCGAAAAGGCGCTGGCACCCCCGGATAAACCGAAAGAGGTTCACAAACCTCTGATCAGCACAACCGTCGTGACGAGAAACACTCCCAAAGCCTCTCCTGATGCCAACAAAGCCAATGATGCCGCCCGGGCGCGGGCCATCCGCAAAGCCCTGCAGAAGTTGAAAAATAATCTCACCTCGGCCACCACGATTGACATGCCGGGCAACAGCAGCGTGGCGTATGCGAACTACGCTTCCGCCGTCAAAAGCATCTATGACGAGGCCTGGACGCTGCCGGACCATATCACCAACGACGAGGAAATCACCAAGGTCAGCGTCACCATCGCCAGCGATGGCACCGTGATTACGGCGCGCATCGTCACGCCCTCGGGCGATGAGAACGTGGACGCTTCCGTCCAGCGCGCGTTGGAGCGAGTAAAAGAAATCGCGCCCTTCCCGGAAGGCGCGACGGACAAGGAACGGACGTACATCATCAATTTCAATCCCAAGACGAAACAAATGCTCGAATGAAAAATTACCTGCAATTCCTAAAAATCTGCCTGTCGATTTTAGTCGTGGTCAGCCTGACCGGTCTGGTTCACGGCCAGAATGAAATCACCATCACGCATGAGGTTCCCCTCCTCGGCGGCAGCAAGCCGATCCCGGTGTCGCTCGAGGGCTTCAGCGGCGAGGTTGCGGACGCTTTGAAGTTCGACCTTTACGTCCAGGGTTTCAGCTTTGTCGCCCCGGAGGCCGCGCAATATCAAATCAGCGGCACCGACGCGGGCAGCGTTCAGGGCCGCGTCGTGGACCGATTCGCCAGGAGCACGATTCTTTCCCGCAGCTACAACGGCGCATCGTTGCGGCGGCAGGCGCATGCATTTGCCGATGACATCGTTCAGGCCATCACCCACAAGAACGGCATTGCCCAGACGAAAATCGCCTTCAAGGCCCAGTCCAGCTCGGGCAACGGTGAAATTTATGTCGCCGATTTCGACGGACACAACCCGCAAGCCGTTACGCATGACAGCTCCATCGTGGCCGCGCCTGCGTGGGTGCCGGGCCGGCTGGCGATTTACTACACCTCGTATCAGCCCGGCAATCCGGATATTTTTTACCATAACCTCACCACCGGCCAGCGCCGCATTGTGGCGGGCTATTCCGGCTTGAACACGAGCGCGGCCGCCTCCCCGGACGGCTCGAAGGTGGCGATGATTTTAAGCCGGAGCGGCAGCCCGGACGTGTGGGTTTGCGACGCCGACGGCTCGAATTTGAAACAGTTGACGCATACTCCGGAGGACGAGTCTTCACCGTGCTGGTCGCCGGACGGGCAATGGATTTGTTTCGCGACGAAAATCAGCGAGCGGCGCGTGCTGGCCAAGGTGCCGGCGGGCGGCGGCGCGATTCAGCGCCTCCCCACTCCCGGTGCGCCGAACCCGACCGAACCCGACTGGTCGCCGGATGGCAAATGGATTGCGTTCACCCTGCAGACGGGCGAGTTCGACATTTGCGTCATGCCCGCGGATGGCAGTGCGCCGCCCACGATGCTGGTTTCAGGCGAAGATCCGTCATGGTCGCCGAATTCGCGGACGCTGATTTTTACGCGGCGGACCGGCGGACGCTACGTGTTATCTGTGCTTGACGTGTTTACAAAACAGTACAAGGATGTTACCCGGATTTCAGGCAACGATTCTCAACCAGCTTGGGCGAGATAATTTTAACTTTTAAAAACTTTTAATTTTAACCGAAGGAAAAATATGAAAATGATGAAAATGACTTATCTGATGGCGTTCACATTGGCCGTCGCCGTCGCTGCCACCGGCTGCAAGAATCACAGACCGGTCGGCGTCACCCATCTGCCCCAAGGCGCAGGTAGTACTGTGCCTGACGTTCCTCCGGGCCCGCCCCTTAATCCTGATCTGAATCCAAATGGCACCGTGCCAACAACGTCCTTGGATGAATTTGAAGGCATGATCAAAGACCCGGCCGCGCTGGCTGCCTACACGGTGCATTTTGCCTACGACAGCGCCGCGGTGAAAAAGAGCGAGAAAGCGAACGTCCAGGCCGTGGCCGACGCCTTGAGCCGGGATTCGGGCACCAAGCTGCTCATCGAGGGTAATTGCGACGAACGCGGCACGGAGGAATACAATCGTTCGCTCGGCGAACGCCGCGCGCTGGCCGTGCGCCAGGCGCTGGCCAAGCTCGGGATTGACGCGTCGCGCATCCGCACCATCAGCTACGGCAAGGACAAGCCGGTGGACCCCGCCAACAACGAGGAAGCCTGGGCGAAAAACCGCCGCGATGATTTCGTCCTGCTCCACCCCAAGAGCGGCGCCTGATCGATCGGGGAAATTTGAAATGATCCAATGGCCGCGCGTGTCGCGGCCATTGTTTTTGGCGCTTTACTATCCGTGGCAGCGGACGTAGGCTTGGCAAGGCTCGACAAAATTATGAATGTCATGTTTGCAGCATTTCTCGGCGGTTGGGAGTGGATTATCGTCATTTTGGCCGTGTTGCTGCTCTTCGGCGCCAAGAAAATTCCCGAACTGGCCAAGGGCCTGGGCACCGGCATCAAGGAGTTTAAAAAGGCGACCCGGGAGGTGACGGACGAAATCCAAAACACCACGACCGATACGCCCCCGCCAGCCAAGCCCGTTGCGCCCGCACCGTCGCGGGCTGACCTGCCGGTTTCGCAATCCTCCAATCCGCCCAAAGCCTGAGGCGGGACATTGGCAACATGGCTGGCGACCACGAAGCGGAACGCCCTGACGAGGCCGAGGGCGGTCCCGTCAAAACCTTTCTCGAACATCTCGAAGATTTTCGCTGGGTGCTGCTCAAGAGCCTCGTCGCGCTGTTCCTGGGCATGCTGATCTGCCTCTTCGCCGCCAATTACGTCATCCAGATCATCAAGTGGCCGCTGACGCGCGCCCCCGCCGGCGGATACTCCGGCACGAACCAGATTGTCATTGTCAGTTTCGGCACCAACCATGTCGGCAATTTTCAACTCACCTCGGAACAACAAAAATCGTTGAACCTCGGCACGAATCGGTTCGTCACCGTCCAGGTGTCACCGATCACCGTTGGCACCAACCAGGTGCTGGGCTGGCAGGTTCGCGATGACCCCGGGGCGGTTGCTGATGCGCAGCGGATGAAAGTCGATCTGGTCAATCTCAGTCCGGCGGGCGGATTTGTCGTCGCGTTTCAAGTGGCGATCTATGGCGGTGCGTTGCTGGCCTCGCCGTTTATCTTTTACTTTATCACGGCGTTTGTTTTCCCGGCGCTGAAAATCCGCGAACGCAAATATATTTATCGCGGCCTGGTGGTCGGGGTCGGGCTCTTCCTCATTGGCGTGGCCTTTTGTTATTTCATTTTAATGCCGGTGGCGCTGGCGGCGGCGCAGATGTATTCCCGCTGGCTCGGCCTCGGCGCGATGCAATGGCGGGCGGAGGAATACATCAGCTTCGTCTGCAAGTTCCTGCTCGGCATGGGGCTGGGCTTTGAATTGCCGGTGGTGGTGCTCACGCTCGTGAAGATCGGGGTGCTCGATTACCGGATGCTGTCGCAGGCCCGACGTTACATGATCGTCATCAATCTGATCCTCGGCGCCGTCCTGACCACGCCCGAGCCGATCACCCAGCTCGTCATGTTCGTGCCGCTGCAATTGCTCTACGAAATCACCGTCTGGATTGCGTGGTATTGGGATCGGCGGGAACGGAAGCGCGCGGCGCACCCATCGTAAAACGCGCTTTACAACCGGCCATTTCGGCGTAAGCTCACTCCGTCAACTTGAACAACGTATGCGAAACGTCATTTCTCTCCTGGCCGTGACCGCCTTGGCCGCTTTGTTCACTTCCGGCTGTGCCGGTCCGGAAAAAAAGCTCGGCCGCGGCATCAGCAACACCTTTGAAATCACCCGCATGGGCGAGATGCGGCGCTCCGTCGAGCAAACCGCCGTTTTTGATTCGCCCAGCGCCGGCTACACCGTCGGGGCGGTTGACGGCTTTGCCCACACGATGGCGCGGACCGGAGTCGGCCTCTTTGAAGTCGTGACTTTTCCATTTCCAATGCCGGGGTCCGGTTACGGGCCGCTGTTTCCCAAATACCTTCCGCCCGGGCCCCTTTATCCCGACAGCTACAAGCCGGGTCTGATTTCGGGCTCGACGTTCGACACGGACACCTATACCGGTTTCAGTGGCGGTGACATTGCCCCGTACGTTCCCGGCAGCCGGTTCAAAGTGTTCGACAATTGACCGTGCCCGATTCCGTTTTCATCGGCGCGCCAACCATTTTGCGTTGGCGCGTTTTGTTTTTGTAGATCGACGATGCGCCTCGAAAAAAAATCGCCGTGCAAGGTCAACCTGCTGCTGAACATCCTGGGCCGGCGCGCCGACGGCTTCCATGAACTCGAGACCGTCATGCACCCGGTGAATCTGTTTGACGAGCTCCGGTTCGAGCGCGGCGGCCACGGAATTCAACTCACCTGCAATGAACCGGCCCTGCCCGTCGACGCAAAAAACCTCGTTTATCGTGCGGCTGAAGCGTTTTTGAAACTGCACCACCTCAAAGCCGGGGTTCGCATCCACCTGGAAAAGAAAATTCCCCTGGCGGCCGGGCTGGGCGGCGGCAGCGGCAATGCCGCGACGACGCTGCTCGGCCTGAATGAGGTTTTTGGCTCGCCGCTGCCCCACCCGGCCCTCCTGACCCTGGCCGCTGAGTTGGGCTCGGATGTGCCTTTCTTTCTCCAACACCGGCCGGCGCTCGCCACCGGCCGCGGCGAAAAAGTCCAGCCGCTGGATGATTTCCCGGCGTTGCACGGCCGGGCGTTCCTGCTCATCCATCCCGGGTTCGGCATTTCCACGCCCTGGGCGTACCAGAACCTGGCGCGTTTCCCGGAGGCGTTGCACGGCCGGCCGGGCCGCGCGCAAAAACTGGTCGCGCGGCTGCAAACCGGCGATTGGCATGCCGCCAGCGCTGAATTTTATAATTCGCTCGAAGCTCCGGCGCTGGAAAAATATCCGGTGCTCGCGCTGTTTCAGGATTTTCTCCGCGCCAACGGCGCGCTGGCGGCGCTCATGTCTGGCAGCGGCTCCACCACCTTTGCCATCGTGGAAAGCGTGAACGCCGGCAGCGCGCTCGTGGAAAAATTCAAATCGAAATTTGGGGCCAATGCCTGGACGGCCGTCGTGCCGGTGTGAGGGTAGGGCGGGCAGTCCTCTGCCCGCCGCGTTTCGTGAACGAACACCGGCGCGCACGGAGTGACGCGCCCTACCGCTTGAACCTGGCCAGAACCAGGTCCGTCATCTCGTTTGCCGCCGGAACTTTGCCGGCCAGCGCGATCAACCCATAAACCAGCCCAGCGATCCCGGCTGGCACAAACACCGCCCCAATCTTCAACGCGATGGTCTCGTGGCCGAGTGAACTTTCCCAGAATTTCCACCCCAGCCAGGCAGTGATTCCTGCCAGCAGCCCCGCACACCCCAGCCAGGCGAAAGATTGGCGCAACGATTCCATTTCCAGATTCCCCAGTTTTTTCCGAAGCGCGTAAAACAGCAGCCAGACATTGCAAATCGAGGTTGTGGAATTGGCCAAGCCCAGTCCGCCTTGCCGCAGGGGTTCCACCAGCGCAGCGGCCAGAACCAGATTCAGCGCCAGACTCACGAGGCTGATCTGCATCGGGGTCTTGGTGTCGCCCAGTGCATAAAACGCGCGTGCCAGGATGTTCACCGCCGAGAAGGCCACCAGTCCCGGCGCGAGGCACATCAACGCCAGGGTCGCGCGCTGGGTGGATTCGGCGGTGAACATCCCCCGCTCAAACAACAGCCGCACAATCGGCTCGGCGAGCACGACGAGCAGGATGGCCGCGATCAAGTTGAAGAAAATCAGCGTGCCCAGGCCGTGGCGCAAAGTGGCCCGAAATTCGGGATATTTTTTTTCGGCCGCCAGGCCCGATAGCGTCGGGAGCAGATACGTCGCCAGGGAAATGCCGAACATGCCCTGGGGCAGTTCCATCAGCCGCACGGCGTAATTGAAGGAGGCGACGATTTGCGGGCTGACCCAGAACGCGATGGTTTGCGTCAGGAGCACATTGATTTGAAACGCGGCCACGCCAATGGTGCCGGGAACCATCTGGCGTACGACGCGCCCCACGGTTTCGTTGCGCCACGGGGAAACCCAGCGGTAACAAAAACCGTCGCGCCAGAGCGTGGGCAGTTGAAACGCGGCCTGCGCCACGCCCGCCGCCAGCACGCCGATGGCCAGCGCAAAAATCTGTTCGTCGAGTTTCTGCCCCATATGCGGCGCGAGCCAGAGCACGGAGGCGATCATCACCACGTTGAGCATGGTGGCTCCCATGGCCGGGATGAAAAAATGTCCGCGCGCGTTGAGCATGCCCATGAACGCCGCCGCCAGGCAGACCAGCAGCATGTAGGGGAACATGACGCGCAACAGCTGCAGCATGAGTTCCGTTTGCGGCGCAAATTGATGCACCGCGAGGGCCGCCGAAACCCCGAGCATGGCCAAGCCGATGATGACGCACGCGGCCACCACCAGCCCGGAAATCACCGCGTTGGCGGTGCGCCACATCTCGACCTCGCCGTGGGATTTTTCCTTTTCCTTGAAAATGGGGATGAACGCGGCGGTCAGCGCGCCTTCGCCCAGCAGCCGGCGGAACAGGTTCGGGATCATGAAGGCGAGCTGGAACGCGCCGGCCACCCAGCCGTCGCCCATGAACCGCGCATAAACCATCTCGCGCACCATGCCGAGCACGCGGCTGGTGAGCGTGGCGGCGGCCATGGAGCCGGACGACTTGAGCATCTGTGACATCGGGCGAAGGTTAAAGTCCAAAGCCCCAAGTCCAAAGTCCAAAGTTCGCGCAATTTAATGTTGCCGCGAGAGAACGCAAAGAACGCAAAAAACTCGCTTCTCTCTTTGCGATCTCTGCGCTCTTTTGCGGCTAATTCTATTTTCCAACCCGTCGTTTCATTTGTAATCTACGGGTGTGAGCATCCTGGATGAACTGAAATGGCGCGGCCTTATCGCCGATTGCACCGACGCGGTGGAACTGGCCAAAAAACTTTCCGCGCCCGTCACGCTTTACTGCGGTTTCGACCCGACGGCCGACAGTTTGCATGTGGGCAACCTCGTGCCGCTGCTGGCGCTGCGGCGCTTTCAATTGCTCGGCCATCATCCCATCGCCGTTGCGGGCGGCGCGACCGGTTCGATTGGTGATCCCAGCGGCAAAACCGCCGAGCGGCAGTTGCTCACGAAGGAGGTTTTGGATCACAACATCGCCAGCGTGAAGGTCCAGCTCGCAAAGTTGCTGGATTTTGATACGAAACAAAACCCCGCGCGATTGGTGGACAACGCCTCGTGGACGAAGAACGTTTCATTCCTCGATTTTTTGCGGGACATCGGCAAACATTTTTCCGTCAACCAGATGGTGGCCAAGGAAAGCGTCCGCGCACGGATGGAAGATCGCGAGGTGGGCATCAGCTACACCGAATTCAGCTATATGCTGCTGCAGGCATTTGACTTCATGGTTTTGTGTCGCGACCAGAATTGCGAATTGCAAATCGGCGGCAGCGACCAGTGGGGCAACATCACCGCCGGCATCGATCTAACGCGCAAGAAACTCGGCAAAACGGTTTATGGCCTCACGCTGCCGCTCATCACCAACGCCGACGGCACAAAATTCGGCAAGACCGAGGCCGGGGCCATCTGGCTCGACCCGAAGCGCACAAGCGTTTATCGCTTCTACCAGTTTTGGATCAACACCGACGACCGCGACGTGATCCGTTACCTGAATTTTTTTACGTTTTTGTCACAGGCGGAAATTGAAGCGCTGGAAAGGAAACACGCCGAAAATCCCGGCACCCGCGAAGCGCACACCAAACTTGCGTTTGAGATTACGAAATTGATTCATGGGGATGGTGCGGCGTACTCGGCTGTTAAGGCGAGCACTTTCCTTTTCGCGGGAGTTTCGGTTTTTGACACGCCTAACGATTTTCCGGAAAGCGCATTCGAGATGATCGTCGGGGAGGCGCCCACCAAGGAGATTGAGAAATCAAAACTTGATGGCGCGGGTCTGCCGCTGGTTGAGTTGCTGGTTCACGCCGGCCTGTGTCCGTCAAAAGGCCAGGCGCGCAAGGACATTGAGGGTGGCGGTGTGAACGTGAACAACGTCCGCGAAGCCAGCGCCACCCGCGCCGTGACGACCGGCGATCTGCTTTTCGGCAAACACATCCTGTTGCGCAAAGGCAAAAAGAATTACGTGGTCGTGACGGCGAAGTAATTTTTATTTCAGTTCTCCGCGAGCTTTGGCTTCCGCCCGCGCCCGGTGGAGGCTTTCTTCATACAGTTGTTCGCCCCGGGCTTCCTGCGGAGTTTCATCCGCGTGCCGCGGCAGTGATTGGATGTGCGGGAACTGGCCGTCAAAAGCCGGGTCAATGGCCAGAATCCGTTTTGCCAGCGGCGGGTGGGTGGACTGAAGATCGAACAGCGGATCGCAGGCCGAATTTGCAAAATACAAATGACTGGCGGTCTCGGCGTAAGGCGTGGCGAGCCGGCCTTGCCTGAACAACCCGCCGATTTTTTTGAACGCGCCTTCGATGCCGGCGGGGTTGCGTGTGAACTGCACCGCCGCCGCATCGGCCAGCCATTCGCGCTCGCGGCAGATCAGGCTCTTGAGCAGGCGCACAAACGGCGAGCTGAGGCCGCCGATGATCAAAAATAAAATCCCGATGGGCGCGGTCGGCAGGATGGTGGGTTTTGTGTCTTCGTCGAAAATGGACGCGCCGATCTCCGGCGGTTGCGGCGAGCCGCGCAGCAGCACGCGCCCGACGATCGTCGGCCAGAAAAGTCCGTGCGCCAGTCCCATCAGCTTCAAGTTGAGCCGGGTGTCGCCGTTGAGAACGTGGCTGAACTCATGCGCGATGACGCCTTGCAGCTCGTCGCGCGTCAACAGTTTCATGGCGCCCAACGTAACGCCCATGGCCACGTCTTCGCGCGTGTGGCCGGCGGCAAAAGAGTTGATGCCGCGCTCAAGGTCGAGCACATAAATTTCCGGCACGGGCAGGCCGGACGCGATCGCCATTTCCTCGACGACGTCCCGCAGGCGTTTCTCGTCCGGGTCGGCGGGGTTTTCCTCAATTTTTCGTCCATCGAGCATTTCCGCGACCGCCGAGCCGCCAACGGAGAGCAAGCGGAATTTGTAGAGACAGCCCAGCGTGATGGAGAACAGGCTGACGACCATGACCCAGAAGGCGAGGTGCGGGTCCCAAATCCATTGAACAATGCCCGTGTAGGGTGCCACCATTTTTGAAAAAAACAGAATCGGCACGGCCAGAATCAGGTAGGTCAGCACAATGAAAGCGAACACCGCCAGTCCGAACAGGCACAAGAGCAGACGCGTTTGCCGTTTGGCGTGCGTTTCCTGGTCAAAAAAGTCCATGGGCTACCTTTCGCTTGTAACACAAGTTTGGTTGGTGGGAAATCATTTTGCGAATGGGAAAAGGAATTACGTCCTCGTAGCAGCCGACGTGAGGAGGCTCCAACTTCTCTTTCGGAGCTCTGCATTTAAAATGAGCCGCCTCACGTCGGCTGCTACGAAAGGCTTTATTTTCCCGCTCAGGAAAACTTTGCGAAAATCTGATTAGCCTCCACCAACGTTTCCTTCGAGCCGATGTCGAACCAGAGCCCGGGCACGCGCCAGGTGTAAACCGCCGTGCGCGGATAGAGCCATTGCACGAGGCGGCCGGGTTGGTCGGGGTTGTTGCCCTCGGCGATGTATTGCTTGATGAGCGGAATCGTGCTCTTCGGATAAAAATACAGCGCAATGCCGGTGAGGGTGCTGGTCGGAATTTTTGGCTTTTCCTCGAAGAAGGTGATGCGCCCAGCGGCGTCCGTGGAGATGGAATTGTACTTTTTGATTTCCTCCAGGTCGCCCACGTCGTAAACCGCGAGCGCCGGGGCGTTTTTCTCGCGGCAGAATTTCCCGAATTCACCCAGTTTCTCGCTGAACAGATTGTCGCCGGCGACGACGATGAGATCGTCATCCACATTTTGCGTTTTGAGGACGTAATGGATGTCGCCGATGGCGCCGAGCTTGTTGGTGTCGTCGGTCGAGCCGTCGTTGACGACGGTGAATTCGAACTTGGATTTCGTGGCGCGGTAATGGTCCGACCATTTCTGAAAGTGGCCGGCGAATTTGGCGTTGGTCACGACGTAGACGCGGTCGATGCCGCTGATGGGCGCGAGGTTGTCGAGCACGTGCTCGACCATCGGCTTGCCCGCGACGGGCAGGAGCGGCTTGGGTTGCGTGAGGGTGAGCGGATACAGGCGCGTGGCGTAGCCGGCGGCGAGGATGATGACTTTCATGGGTGAGTCGTTGGCGCGTTAAGATGTTGAAACGTAAAACACCGCGGGAAAATACGATTAAACCGTTCAACGATTCAACCATTTAACGACATTCACGTTTTGCTTTCGAAGAGGCTGGGGGCGGTGGCGCGGGCCAGTTCCTGGCAGCGCCGGTAAATTTCCGACGGCGACTCGCATTGCAGCGCAAATTCCGCCAGGGCCTGGGCCTCGCTCAGTTTAAGCCGGCGGACGATATACTTCACTTGGGGCACGACGGAGGGGGCGGCGCTCAATTCGTCCACGCCCAGCCCGATCAACAACGGCGTCAGGAAGGCGTCGCCGGCTATTTCACCGCAGACCCCCGCCCAGATGCCATGCCGATGCGCGGCGTCCACGGTGGTTTTAATCAACCGCAGGATGGCCGGGTGCGTGGGTTCGTAGAGGTGCGAGACTTTTTCGTTGGTTCGATCGGCCGCCAGCGTGTACTGGATCAAATCGTTGCTGCCGATGCTGAAGAATTTCGCCCGTTGCGCCAGCGTGTCGGCAATCAAGGCGGCGGAGGGAATTTCAATCATCGCGCCGACGGCCATGTTTTCGTCAAAGGGTTTGCCCTCGGCGCGCAACTCGGTCTTGCATTTTTCGACGATGGCGTTGGCCTGGTTCAATTCATCCAGGCCGGAGATCATCGGATACATCATCTTCACGTTGCCCTCGGCGCTGGCGCGGAGAATGGCGCGGAGCTGGGCGCGGAACAATTCCGGCTGCGCGAGGCAAAACCGGATCGCCCGCCAGCCGAGAAACGGATTCATCTCCTGCGCCAGTTGCAGGTGCGAGGCAAATTTGTCGCCGCCCAGGTCGAGGGTGCGGATGATGATCGAATTCGGCTTGAGCGCGGCGGCGACCTCGCGATAGACCTTAAATTGCTCCTCCTCCGTCGGCAGACTGTCGCGACTGATGAACAAAAATTCCGTGCGGAACAGGCCCACGCCCTCCGCGCCGTTGGCAATCACGGCTTCAATGTCGTTCTGGTCTTCAATGTTGGCGGAGAGATGGATGGGCTTGCCGTCGAGGGTGACCGCGGGCTGTTCCCGGATTTCGCGGAGCTTTTCCTCCAGGGACGCCTTGATTTTCGCCAGCTGGCCATAGGCAAACAGCGTCTGATCGGTCGGGTTGACGATGACGGTGCCATTGTAACCGTCCAGCAGCGCATAGTCGCCGCTGTCCAGCTCCTGGCTGGCGGTCTGCAAGCCGACCACGGCGGGGATGCCCAGGGACCGCGCCATGATGGCGGTGTGCGACGTTTTGCCGCCGATGTCCGTGGCAAAGCCCAGCACGAATTTCTTGTTCAATTGCGCGGTGGTGGAGGGGCTGAGGTCGTGGCTGACCAGAATGCACGGTTCGGCAAGACGTTGCAGGTCGAAGGCGTCCTTGACTTCGAGCAGATTGTCCAGCACCCGCGACGTCAGATCGCGCATGTCGGCCGCGCGTTCGCGGAGGTATTCGTCGTTGGCCGTGAGGAGCGCCCCCGAATAGCGCTCCGCCACGGTGTGGAAGGCGTGTTCGGCGTTGACCTTTTCCTCCTTGATCAGCCGGATGGCTTCACCGACCAGGGCATGGTCTTCCAGCATCAGCAGGTGCGCCTCAAAAATGTCCGCCTCCTTCGCGCCCAGATTCTCCACGACCTTGCGCTGCACTTCCTGAATTTGCTGGCGGGTCTGGACCAGCGCCTTTTCAAATCGGCCCGTTTCCCCGGCAATTTCGTCGGCTGAAATTTCACGCCGGGCGATGACGTGGCGGGCGCGATGCAGCACCAGGATTTTTCCGCGACAAACGCCGTCGGAGACAGCGATGCCCCGAAGAATCTTTTCCCCTTTCTGAAGCCGCTCGGCCATGCGGGAGGAATAGCCTAATTCGGGCCGCTTAGCAATTATCTCCGCAAAATAAAAAGGCCCGCACCGGCGGGCTTTTATTCCACATTTGAAATTTTGATTCAAAACTTCCGTCAGGCGCGCTCCATGTATTTGCCGGTGCGCGTGTCCACCTTGATTTTCTCGCCGGTCTTGATGAACAGCGGGGTCTGGACCGTGATGCCGGTTTCGAGCGTCACCGGCTTTTGCACGTTGTTGGACGAGTCGCCGCGGATGCCTTCCGGTGCGTCCGAAACCGTCAGCACCACGCTTGAAGGCAATTCCAGGGTCACGGCCTTTTCCTCGACGAAGGTCACGGTAATGGAGGCATTTTCCACGAGATAATTTTTCGCGTCGCCGACGAGTTCCTCCGCGAGGGTGACCGTTTCGTAATTTTCCGGGTCGGTGAAAACGTAGTCCACGCCGTCCTTGTAGCTGAATTCCATTTTTTTGGTGATCATCGGCACCGGCTCGATTTTTTCGGTCGAGCTGAACCGCACGTCGGAGGATTTGCCGGTGCGGATGCTGCGGAGCGTGGCCTGGACGAAGGCGCGCAGGTTGCCCGGCGTGCGGTGCTGCATGTCCAACACCACCGCGATGTCGCCGTTATAATTGATCGCCATGCCGCGGCGAAGGTCGTTTGCGGTTGCCATAAATTCAAAATAGGTTGTTACACTGTCTTTTCCCGTCCATGGGAGCCGCAAAACGTATCCGAAAATCAAGTGAACGCAAGCGTGGTTTTGGGGAAACAAGTTATTCACCGACTATTAACAAAGGTCATTTATCCACCAACTACCCCTTGACACCACAAAATTTGGTATGTTACAAACAGGTGACCACAATAAGCTGTGGCCCTATGCGTTGCCCTAAATGTGGCTGTCAGGAAGATAAAGTCATTGATTCGCGCGCGTCGCGCGAAGGGGCCACCATCCGCCGTCGTCGCGAGTGCACCCAATGTCATCATCGTTTCACGACTTATGAGGAAGTGGAACGCGAAGGTTTGATGGTGCTCAAGCGCGATGGACGGCATGAGGAATTTTCACGCGAAAAACTTCTGTCCGGCATCAAAAAGGCCTGCCAGAAACGTCCCGTCAGCCCCAAAGCCATGGAAGATTTGGTGGACCATATTGTAGCCACGGTGACCGGCAAATTCGAGGGCGAAGTGCCCGCCGATTTTGTCGGCAAACTCGTGGTGGACGGCCTGCGCAACATCGACGAGGTCGCCTACGTGCGTTTCGCCAGCGTCTATCGCCGGTTTCAGGAAGCGACCGACTTTGTGCATGAGGTGAAAAAACTGGAGGCCGGCCAATGATTGCGCTCCAATCCGGGTGTCTGCTGTTTCAGCTGGCCAGCGGGGAAAGCGTGCCGTGCTCGGCGGAAATGATATCCGTCGAACTCACCGGCAACGCCGGGAGCGTGCTCGACCCGGAAGTGTTGCGCCACGCCACGGCGTCGGTTTTTCACTATTTTAAAAACGAGCTCGAACGCGAATCCGTCACCGTGGGCGAATTTGCCCAGGCGCTGGAAAAGGTCCTGCGCAATCTCGGTTTCACCATCCGCACCGGAACGGTGGAGGAAAATTCGCGGGACACCATCGAGACCGATCTTTGCCTGTTCGCCCGCGAGTCCGCCGACAGCCTCGAACTCGTCTTCTTTCCCCGCCTGCGCAGCGAACTCCGCGCCCAGCTCCGCCAGTCGCCGCGTCTGTTGCGCTTTAGCGGTCTGCGCGGCTGCGTCAAGCAGCTCACCGGCGCCCGCCGCTGGAGCAACCGTTGCGAACGGTTGCAGGACCACATCGTCGAGTACCTGCGCCGCTGTCTCACCGCCGAGCCGGAGCAAAACGATTGTTCGCTGGTGGTGGAATAAATTCTGGCAGGGCCGATCCCGCATTGCGGGACCTGGACGCGCGGCAGCGCGTCCCTACCATGCGCAATTATGAGCAAGACGCTGTTTGAAAAAATCATCGCCCGCGAGCTTCCGGCCACGATTGTTTATGAGGACGATCTGGTGTTTGCGGTGCGCGACATCAATCCCCAGGCGCCCAAGCATGTCTTGGTGGTCCCCAAAAAGCCCATCCCGCGCCTCGCCGAGGCCAGGCCGGAAGACAACCAGCTGCTCGGCCACCTGTTGCTCAAGGCCGCCGAGGTTGCGGCCAGCCTGGGATTGAACGAGAGCGGCTACCGGCTGGTCATCAACAACGGCGAGGACGGCGGCGAGAGCGTGCCGCACCTTCACGTCCACCTCCTGGGCGGACGCCACATGGCGTGGCCGCCCGGGTAATTCAATTCACCGCCCGATTAATCGCTGCAGCACCCTGCCCAGCCGTCGGATGCCTTCGCGGATGTCAGCCTCGCTCGCGCTGCCGAAGCTGATGCGCATTTCGTGATTTGGTTTGCGCCGCGTCGCATCAGCGGCGTAGCAGAGTTCGCCCGGCACATAGAGCACGTCGTTTTTAAGCGCAGTCTTGAAAACTTTTGATTTCACGCCCGTCGCGATGTGGCGCGGCAGCCGCGCCCAGAAATAAAGTCCGCCTTGCGGTTCCCACCACTCGATGCTGGACGGGAAATGTTTTTTGAGCGCCTGTTTCATCACGCGCGCCTTGCGCCGGTAACGCTTTTGCAGCCGGGCCACGTGCCTTCCGTAAATTCCCGAGGCCAGCGTCTGGACGGAGAGCTGTTGCAACAGATTCGCCGTGCCGAAATCGTGATTGCCCTTGATGTGCTTAATGGTGGTAAACAATGGTTCCGGCAATATTCCGTAGCCGACGCGCGCACCGGTGGCAAACGGCTTGCTGAACGTGCCGGCGTAAATCACCCGGTCCGCCGCGCCGCGCACCGCCAGCGCCGACGGCACATCCCTGCCGGCGAAACGCAATTCGCGATACGCCGCGTCTTCGAGCAGATAAATCGGATGTCCGGCCTGGCGTTCGAACTGCTTCAGCAATTTCAGCATGGCGCGCTTTTTTTCGAAGCTCGTCGTGACCCCGGTCGGGTTTTGAAAGTAGCTGACGAGGTAGAGCAGTTTGACCCGACGCAATTCGCCGCGGCGTTTGAGCGATTGCAGCACAGCTTCCAAATGTGCGAGGTCGAGACCGTCGCGCTCGAGCCGCACGCCGCGCGCGCGCAGGCCGCGGCTTTGGAGGATGCTGAGATAAACGAAGTAGGTCGGGTCTTCCACCAGCACGATGTCGCCTTCGTCGCACAGCCCCTCGGTGGTCATGTACAGCAACTGCTGCGACCCGCTGGTGATCAGCAGGCGTTCCGGGGAATGATATTTGTCATGTGTGGTGACACCGTCCAAGGTTTGCAAATGGCGGGCGGTGAGCCGGCGCAGGGTTGTGTCGCCGGCGGTGAGGCCGTATTGCAACGCCGGCCGGCCGGCGCGGGGCGAGCGCAAGACCCGGTTCAACGCGATGCGCGCCTCGGCCACGGGCAGGGAGGCGTTGTCGGTGAATCCGGCGGCGAGCGAAATCAGTTTGGGACGCGACAGCGCCGCGTGCATGAGCCAGGAGATGGGCGGCTCGGCCGTGCGCCGGGCCATTCGGGACAGGACGTGTGATTTCATCAGAAAAGGAAGGTGATGGTAAGCCGTGTGCCACGGCAATCAAGTCGCGAAAGGGGGCGCGGGTGGTTTGATTTTGAGGTAGGGTCCATCGCGCTGCGGTGACCGCGCCGCGTGAGCGGCGCAAAGGGAAGCAACCAAGGTGGTTCCGCCCGCTGCATGCGGGCGGTTACGCCGCAGCGCGGCGTCCCTACCACTGCAAGCTGTCCATGCTCCTTCAATGGTGCATGCCGAACACGCTGTCGAGGATGACTTCCTTGGTTTTCCAGAGGAGCGCCATGGTCAGGGCCAGGGGCAGCAACGCGAAAAAGACCAGGGTCCAAAAGCTGAGGCGCTCAAACCAGTAGGCGAAAGCGCCAAAGGCCACCTGCCAGCGCGGGGAATGCAGGAAGACGACATGGCTCACCGCGAGGAACAAAAGGCCGACGAGCAACCAGCGGTTGAGGGCGGTGAACAGCAGCGTCTCGTGCCGGAGCGTTTCGTCCGGCAACATCGCGCCGAGTTGTTTGAGGACGACGTTCAAATTGAACAGAAAAAGCAGCGCCGACAGGACCAGCAAAAAAACCGCCGCGTTGAAGAACGGCTGTCCCGGCATTTTGTTCTGCCAGTAAAGGAACGGGCACAGGCCGAAATTGACGAGGCCGAGCAGCTTCGCGCGGTCGAGGGCGTTCAGCCAGGGACGTTCCTGTTTTTGGAAATTGCTCATTTGCCCGAGGCCGTAGAGCAGCAGGCCCGTGCCGGCCAGCGAGGGAACGATGCCGAACGGTCTGAGCCAGTCGGTGCGCGTGGTTTCCGCACAAATGACCAGCGTGGCCGGCAAGCCCCAAAACAGGGCGGAAAGGCCGCGGGCCAGCCGTCCGAGCGAACGGAGCAATTCGGCTTCGTTCCGGGTCCCGGCGCCTGGATTTTGGGTTGCGGTCAAAACGAAAGGTACGTGTAGGCCTTCAAGCCCCGTTCGTAATCGTCGAGGAGCCGCATGGCTTCGGATGGTTTCATGCGGTTGGATTTGATGGCCTCGTCCATCTGCGCCTTCATCTGGCGCTTGAGTTCATTCTCGTCGTATTGCACGGCCGCGAGCGATTGGATGATGGTGTTGCCTTCAATGATTTCCTCGATGTAATAGCCGGTGGATTCGTCGGGTTCGAGAAAGACATGGACCTCATTGACGCGGCCGAACAGGTTGTGCAGGTCGCCCATGATGTCCTGATACGCACCCATCAGGAAAAAACCGATGAAATACGGTTCGGGCAGGCCATTGCCGTTGGGATTGAGCTTGTGCAGCGGCAGCGTGTCGCGCACGTCGCGGAAATCAATGAACTTGTTGACCTGCCCGTCGGAGTCGCACGTGATGTCCACCAGCGTGCCTTCGCGTGTGGGCCGTTCATTCAGGCGGGCGATGGGCATGATGGGAAACAACTGGCCGAGCGCCCAATGATCGAGCAGCGACTGGAAAACGGAAAAATTGCAGAGGTATTGGTCGCCGAGACTGTCTTCAAGTTGCCGGATTTCCTCCGGGACGTAAGCCTGGCCCTTGTAACTGTCAACGACATCGCGGCTGATTTGCCAGTAAAGGTCCTCGATCTTTGCCTTGTCGGGCAGATCCAGCACCCCGAGCGTAAACATGTTCTGGGCGTCCTCACGCCGCTCGAGCGCGTCGTGGTAGCCTTCGAGCTTGTTCATCCTGCAAAGATTTTTTCTAATGTCGAGCAGCTCCTTGACGAGCGCGTGCTCGTGGTCACCGAACTTCAAAAACTCGCCGGGCCGGATTTTCTCAATCGCGCCGAACACCTCGACGATGAGCACGCTATGGTGCGCGACGATGGCCCGGCCGCTTTCGCTGATGATGTCCGGATGCGGCACATTCTCGGCGTTGCACACGTCGCCGATGTAAAAGACCACGTCGTTCGTGTATTCCTGCAGCGTGTAATTGGTCGAGCTGTCGAACGCCGACCGGCTGCCGTCGTAATCCACGCCCAGTCCGCCGCCAACGTCGAGATAGGAAATCGGGAAGCCCATCTTGTGGAGCTTGGCGTAAAACCGGGCGGCTTCCTGCACCGCCTTTTTGATGGTGAGAATGTCCGGCACCTGGGAGCCGATGTGAAAGTGCAGGAGCTTGAGGCAATGGCCAAGGTTTTCCGCCTTCAACATTTCCGTGGCCTCCAGCAGTTCCGCGGTGCTCAGGCCGAATTTGGCATCTTCACCGCCGCTTTCGGCCCAGCGTCCCGCGCCCTTGCTCAGCAGCCGGGCGCGAATGCCGATGAGCGGTTCGACGCCCACTGATTTGGAAATGGCGATGATCTGCCGCAATTCCTCGAGTTTTTCAACGACCATGATGACGGTTTTGCCGAGCTTGATGCCGAGCATGGCCATTTTGATGAAATCCGCGTCCTTGTAGCCGTTGCAAATGATGAGGCTGCCCATCTGGCTTTGCAGCGCCAGCCCGGCGAACAGCTCCGGTTTGCTGCCGACCTCCAGGCCGAACTCGAACGGCTTGCCGGCGTCGAGAATTTCCTCCACGACTTCGCGAAGCTGGTTGACCTTGATGGGAAACACGCCGCGATACCGGCCCTGATAATTGTATTCCGTGATGGCATTGCGGAAGGACTGGTTGATCGCCTCGACGCGGTGGCGCAAAATGTCCTGAAACCGGATGAGCAGCGGAAACTTCAGCCCGCGCGCCCGGGCTTCCTCGGTCACGTCCGTCAAATCCACCGCCACGCCGGCGTCCTGCAACGGGCGCGCCACGACGTGGCCGGCCTCGTTGATGTCGAAATACTTCGCGCCCCAGCGATGGATGTTGTACAGGTTGCGCGCCGCCTCGATGTTCCAGGGCGGCAACGCGTCATTTGGATTGCTCATCTCGGTGAAATCAAATCGACCGAACTATAAAATCCCCGGCGCAGAAATCAACAAGGGGAATGAAAAATTTTTGCGACGAAAAATGGCGTTCCCCAAACTTACCAGTCCACGATGCACGGTTTGCGGGTAAGCTGCGAGCTTTGGGCGGTGTACTGCTGGAACTCCACATCCGTTCCGTCGGGGTCCTGGCACCAGAATTGCCAGGTCTCGTCGCAGCCCTTCTTTTTGGGTTTCACCGCCACGCCATGTTGGATCAACGCGTTCCGCGTGGCGTCCAGGTCATCCACCTCCAGGCAAAGATGATGAATGCGCTGGCCGCCGGCGGCTTCCGCCGGGCCGGCCTTGAAGATTTCGATGAAATGATGCGCGTCGATCTGGAGATAAAATCCAAACAGCTCGCCGTCCTTGGTGAAATCAAAATGCCGGCGCAACCCGAGCGCCCCGCAATAGAAATCCAGGCTGCGATTCAAATCCTTTGAAAAAATACAAATGTGGGCCAGCGTCTTGATCATAAAACGGTGCTTGAAACGAAAGCACTATAAAATCCTCCGTGCAGAAAGCAACCAGCGGAATGAAACATTTTCCGCAACCCGTGAACAACGTTTCAAGAAACTCCAACCGCCGATGGCCCGTTCAACTCCTTGATTTCCTCGGCGAGCCGGTCGGCCTGTTTTTCCAGTTCGGAGCTTTCACTTTCGAGCCGTTTCGTCCGCTCGATCGCCCGTTCATCCCGCACGCCGGATGTCGGCTCGCTAATCTGGCAAAGTTCGTATTCGGGGCTTTCCCGCAACTGATTCAACGGCTCGATGACCGTGATGATCTCCTGGCGGCTGTTCGTCCATCGGTAGCGGTAATTGCCTTCGATAATTGGTGGGCGAATCACTTCACTCCCGGAAATTCACAAATTGCACGGCCACGGGAAATTCCTGCGCGCGCACGGCGGCGATCACCGTCTGCAATTCGTCCCGGCTCTTGCTGTTCACGCGCACTTCGTCGCCCTGGATCTGCGTGGTCACCTTGAACTTGCCGTCGCGGATGAACCCGGTGATTTCCTTGGCGACGGACGATTCGATGCCCTGCTTGATCTTGACGCTCTGCCGCGCGTGGCCGAGCGGCGAAATGTCCGGTTCGCACTGCTCCACGCTTTTCAGGCTGATGCCGCGCTTGGCCAGCCGGCCGATGATGATTTCGTTCAGCGTGGTGACCTTGTACTGGTCCTCGGCGGTGAGTTTGATCTCGGTTTTCTCCAGCACAATCTCCCACTTGCTGCTTTTGAAGTCGAAGCGGTTGGCCAGCTCCTTTCTGGCCTGGTTGACGGCGTTCTCGATTTCCATCGAGTTGACCTGCGAAACAATGTCGAATGAAGGCATGATTCAATTTATGATTTTCGATTGACGATTGACGATTTTGTTTGCCGGACGCCCGGAGCGCAAATCTTAAATTTAGCATCCTGGCCAGTCTCGCTGCTCCTTGGCTCCGGGGGGTGCCGGCGCTTCCGGGACTGGCATTGGTCAATTTGCGGATTGAACCGCCGGGTGGTTTTTGCCAGCTTCCGTTCCGACCGGACCGCTTGGGGCGGATGATCAAATGAGCGAAATCAAATCCAACGACGACATTGAACCGTGCCTTTCGGTCGTCATGCCGGTTTACAACGAGGCGGCGACGGTGGCCGAAATGATTCAGATCGTGTTGCTGCAGCGTCCGGTCCAGCAACTGGTGGTGGTGGATGATGCCTCCACGGACGGCACCTGGGAAAAGCTGCAATCGGTGGCGAACGGCGACCCGCGGGTCCGCCTGGTGCGGCACGAACGAAACCAGGGCAAGGGCGCGGCGTTGCGCACGGGGTTTGCCCAGGCCACGGCGTTCGTGGTGATGGTTCAGGACGCCGATCTGGAATATGATCCGAAGGAATATTTCCGGCTGCTGGTCCCGATTTTGACGGGCAAGGCGGACGTGGTGTTCGGGTCGCGGTTCATGGGGGCCGGGGCGCATCGCGTGTTGTATTACTGGCACGCGCTGGGCAACAACC
>JBAPQW010000092.1:0-13883 GCA_049280815.1 Verrucomicrobiia bacterium
GGCGAGCACCGGCGCAAATTCGCGCTGGCCGCCCGATTGGTCGCCGCCGCCGCCGGGCAGTTGCACCGAGTGCGTGGCGTCAAAAATCACCGGGCAACCTGTGCGTTTCAGGATGGGAATCGAGCGCATATCGGCGACGAGATTGTTGTAGCCGAAGGTCGTGCCTCGCTCGGTTAGGAGGATTTTCTTTGCGCCGGCGCGCCGGGCTTTTTCGGCGACCTGGCCCATTTCGGCCGGGGAAAGAAACTGGCCTTTTTTCAAGTTGACGATCTGGCCGGTGGCGGCCGCGGCTTCAATCAAATCCGTCTGGCGGCAAAGGAAGGCGGGGATTTGCAGGATGTCCACGACCTCGCCCACCACGGCGGCATGCGCCTCGTGGTGAATATCCGTGAGCACGGGCACGTCGAGTTCGGCCCGGACCCGGGCCAGCACGCGCAAACCTTCGTCGAGGCCGGGTCCGCGAAAGGATTTGCCGGAGGTGCGGTTGGCCTTGTCGAAACTGGCCTTGAACACGTAAAAAATTCCGAGCGCCGCGCAGGTTTTTTTTAGGGAGGCCGCGACCTGCAGGCAGAGCTTTTCGTTTTCAATCACGCACGGGCCGGCGATCAAAAACAACCGGCGCGTCGACTTGAGGCTTTTCCAGATGACGTCGTCGTTGAGCACGCGGGAGTTTTAGCAGTGGTGCGAAGGAAAGTAAATGACGGTGAATATTGCGGTCGCCAGCGGTTCAAACTTTTCAGCCCCGGTCCATGCTTGAATTCCAAATCATCGGGTCGTGCGGGTTGATGGCGCCTTGGGGAATGCAGACAAATCCGCTACGAATCGTGTGGCTATCTTGGGCTGCCATTGGGAACTGAAGTGGGAACCAACGCGCGTTGTGAACCTGCGCTTTCCGTACCCGCACCAACGGAGATTTGTTGAGGACCATTCGGCTGCGACTGGGTTGGAGGCATTGGTGTTGACTGGATTGGTATGGCTGGTGGCGCGGATGCGGATTGAACCGGCTGATTTGCAGAACCGGTATTCCTCGGGATTTGTGAACTGTCAGGAACAGGATTGTTCCGCCCATCATCAGCGCTTTGCGGCATCATCCCGTTGATGTGTCTGAATCCTGCCAGGCGGTCATTCCGCTGGCTACCGATCACAATTACGCTTGCGCCGCCGCCTGGTTCGGGAATTTTCTGTTCCGAGGTTGCGGGCGTTGAAACCGGAGGTGTCGCGGCGGAAACCGAAGCCGGCGGCGGCACATAGGCATTCAACGGCGAGGCCTTTTCGATAAGGATTTTTTGAATGGTTCCATGATTTTCAAACGTCACCACCCCTGACCGTTCATCAATCGCCACCACTTTGATTTGATTTTGACTTTCACCCTCGCCAAGGACAAAGCCGGCAGATTCGTTATTCACACCGGTGGCTTTGAAAATCGCCTGCCGGGCTCCACTCATCGCCATCACGCCATTCACGGTGATGACCGGCAGAGGAGCCGTTGTGGCCTGATCCGCGCTGAGCGCCGTACGCCAAGCCAAGGCCGACAGCAGGCATAGAATTATTTTTTTCCTGTGGTTCACTTCAAAAATGAAGCCTTAAAACTCAAAACCACTCTGAACTCAAAAATCAAGACTGCAAGAGAAATAACCTGGCCAGCTTGCACCTTGACGCGCCTTAAATCACGGTCCCGTGCGGAATGAGGCCGCCTTTGGGGATGACGACGATGCCATCGCGGATGTAGCAAAGTTCGTGGTCGAACTTTTCGGGCTTGCCGGCTGGCGAAATGACGACGTTATTCCCGATGCGCGCGTTCTTGTCGATGATGGTGTTTTCGATCTTGCAGTTCGCGCCAATGCCGATGCGCGGTTTGCCTTCGCGCTCATGTTTGGCGACGGATTCCTCCGATTCGTAAAAGTCGCTGCCGAGGCCGATGACACGGTTCAATTCCGTGCCGGCGCCGACGAACGTGCGCAGGCCGACGATGGTGTTGGTGATCTTCGCGTGGTTGATGATGCAACCGTCGGCCACGAGCGCGTGATCAATCTGCGCGCCGTTGATTTTCGAGCCGGGCAGATTGCGCGGCCGCTGGAAAATCGGCGCGTTCATGTCAAAAAAATTGAAGCGCGGCAGTTCGGAAACCAGATCCAGGTTCGCCTCGAAAAAGGAACGGATGGTGCCGATGTCCTCCCAATAGCCTTGAAAAACATAGGAGAAAACGCGGCTCGAATGAATGGCCTGCGGGATGATGTGCTTGCCGAAATCCGGCAGCGGATTGTCAAGCAGGCTGCGGATCAGATTGCGGTTGAAAACGTAAATGCCCATGGAAGCCAGGAACAATTCGCGTCCCGCCGGGATGCCCAGTTTCTCATACCATTGCGGTTCCAGCCGCAAGGAATCCTGCAGCGCCGGGTCCTTCGGCTTTTCCTCGAACCGGGTGATGCGGTGGTCCTCGGCCATTTGCATGATGCCCAGCGATGGCATCTCCCTCCGCCCCACCGGGATCGTGGCGACCGTGATGTCCGCGTTGGTCGCGGCGTGCTGCTCGATCACGGGCCGGAAATCCATCCGGTACAACTGGTCGCCGCTCAGGATGACCAGGTAATCGAAATCGTGGTTGAGGAAATGGATCAGGTTTTTCCGCACGGCGTCGGCGGTGCCTTCGTACCAGGACGTGTTGGTCAACGTCTGTTGCGCCGCGAGAATTTCCACGAAGCTGCTGGTGAACTGGTCGAATTTGTACGTCCGTGAAATGTGGCCGTGCAACGAGGTGGAATTGAATTGCGTCAGGATGTAAATCCGCCGGAAACCGGAGTTGATGCAGTTCGAGATCGGAATGTCCACCAGCCGGTACTTGCCCGCCAGCGGCACGGCCGGCTTCGCGCGGTCCTTGGTCAACGGAAACAGGCGCGTCCCCTGGCCGCCGCCCATGATGACGCAGAGAACGGCGCTGGTGTTGAGTGATTGACGCCCGGTTTGTGACATAACGAATTCGCCTGGATTGTAACGTCGCCCACCACGTCAGGGCAAGCCACGGATAAAAAAATGATGTCGGCAGCGTGTAGAATGAAGAAAAAACGGATGCGCCAAGTTACTTCTGCATTCTTACTTCTCTATTCTGACTTGGGGACGATGTACGGCGCAAATTCGTCGTGATACTGCGGCGGGATGCGCGCCTTGAATTTCGCCGCCGGTCCGCGATAGCTGCGCGAAATGACCTGGCCGACCTGGTGCAATCGGGCAATCACCGCCGCCTGTTCGTGTGGCACTCGCAATTCCAAAAACTCGCGCTTCGGCCGCAATTGCGTCCCGATTTCCGCCAGCAACGACGGGATGCCCTCGCCGGTCACGGCCGAAATCGCCACCGCGTGGGGATGCCGTTCCTGCAAACGGTTCAAAGCGCCGGCCCCGCCCGCCCCGTTACCGTCGGGGCTGCCGTGAAGCCGGTCCATTTTGTTGAAAACCATCAGCGTCGATTTCTCGCCGGCGCCGATTTCCGCGAGCACAGCGTTGACCGCCTCAATCTGTTCCTCGGCCTGCGGATGGCTGACGTCCACGACGTGCAGCAGCAAATCCGCCTGCACCACTTCTTCCAGCGTGGCCTTGAATGCCTCGACCAGACCGTGCGGCAGTTTGCGGATGAAACCGACCGTGTCCGTCAGCAGCACATTCTGGTTTGTCGGCAGTTTCAAACGCCGCGTGGTCGGATCCAGGGTGGCGAACAAAATGTCCTTGGCCATCACGTCCGCCCCGGTGAGCGCGTTGAGCAACGTCGATTTTCCCGCGTTGGTGTAACCGACGATGGAGGCCAGCGGCCAGTTGTTGCGCTGGCGACCGTTGCGCTGCGTCGAGCGCTGCTGGCGGACAACCTCCAGTTCGCGCGAAATCCGGGCGATGCGGTCGAGCACGCGGCGGCGGTCGGTTTCCAGCTGCGTTTCACCGTCACCCCGCATGCCGATGCCGCCTTTTTGCCGCGACAGATGCCCCCAATATTTCGTGAGGCGCGGCAGCAGATGCTGGAGCTGCGCCAGTTCAATCTGCATCTTGCCCTCCCGGGTGCGGGCGCGTTGCGCGAAGATGTCGAGAATCAGCGAGGTGCGGTCGAGAATTTTGCAGTTGAAGATCTTTTCCAGGTTGCGGCTTTGCGCGGGCGAAAGATCATCGTCGAAAATCACCGTGTCCACGTCCTGGCGCTGGCAGAGCCCGGCAAATTCACCGGCCTTGCCGGTGCCGATGAACGTGGCGGGATTCAGCGACACCACTTTTTGCCAGCCGTCGCCGATGACGTCGCCGCCCGCGGTCGTGGCCAGTTCGCCGAGTTCCGCCAGCGAATCCCGCGTGGCCGCCAGGTTGCGGGATTTGAGTTCGACGCCAACGAGAAAAACCCGTTCGGGGCGTCTTCGGCTTGTTTCGATGAGGGCTTTCAACGTCTTGCGATTCCAACAGAGTCAAATTTGAAAATCCACCACGGTCGTCCGGTCCCGCTTGTTCAGCACCCGCATGTCGAGGCCGTCGTAAATCACCAGCGAGTTCGGCGCGACGCTGTTCATGATGAACACATTGCCGCCAATCGTGCTGCCGGCGCCGATGACCGTCTCGCCGCCGAGGATGGTCGCGCCGGGATAAATCGTCACCCGGTCCTCGATGGTCGGGTGCCGTTTCTTGCCGCGCAATTGCTGTCCGCCGGCGGTGGATTTCGCCCCGAGCGTGACGCCGTGGTACATCTTCACGTGGTTGCCGATGACGGCGGTTTCGCCGACGACCGTGCCGGTGCAATGATCCACGAAAAAGTGTGATCCGATTTTTGCGCCCGGATGCAGGTCCATGCCCGTGCGCGCATGGGCCCACTCGGTCATGATGCGCGGAATGAGCGCGACGTCCTTCAAATACAGCTCATGCGCCAGCCGCTGCACGGCGATCGCCTCGATGAACGGATAGGAAACGAGCACCTCCTCCTTGCTCTTCGCCGCCGGGTCGCCGTCGAAGGCCGCTTCCATGTCGGTCTGCAACATTTCGCGGATGCGCGGCAGGCTGCCAAGAAAGTCCACCGTCCGCTGGTGCGCCGCCGCCGTGAGTTCCTTTTTCGACAGGTCTTTGGGCGGATCGTATTCCAGGCTTTTGCGGATTTCATCCTCCAACGCGCCAAGCACGGAGTCGAGCAACTCCGCTGTCACCACCTTGATTTCCGAGGAATGGACGGGTTTCTCGTCGAAGAACCCGGGAAACAGCAGCCGGAGCAAATCCACCGTGATGACGGCAATGGCGCGTTTGGACGGCAAATTTTTGCCGTCCAGATGGTTGATGCCGCCGACGCGCGCATACGACGCGACGAGCTGGTTTGTCAATTGGGTGACCGTTTCCACGAAGGCGAATTTACCACGGCGACCCGAAGAAACAAAGATTTTGTGCCTTCGACCTGGTTGCTTCTCAATGGGGTGAGCCGTGGACATCAGTCCGCGATGGCTATTCAGGACGATCCCCCGACACGGGCCGCGTTACCGGGAGACGCCGCTGCGACTCATCACCGCCTCGACCACGCGTTCGACGCTGATGCCGTTCATGCAGCGGAAATTAATGGGACACTCGCGCAGAAAGCAGGGGGAGCACGGCGCATCGGAGACGAGCAGCCGGTGCCGCGGGTCATCCGGCAGGCCCGGCCCGGTCAATTCCGGCGACGTGCTGCCGAACGGGGCCACGACCGGCGTGCCCAGCGCTGCGGCGATGTGCATCGGGCCGGTGTCGTTCGAGAGCAGCACCCGGCAGATCTTCAGCAGCGCCATCAGTTCGCGCAAAGTGGTTTTCCCAGCCAGATTATAAACCGCGGAGGGCGGACTCGGGATGGCGGATTCGATCCGGTGCGCCAAAACCGCATCGGCCTCGCCGCCGAAGGTCAGCCAGGTGCAGCTGGTTCGGTGCTGGATTTCGCTGGCGGCGGCGATGAATTTTTCCACCGGCCAGCGTTTGGCCGGGCCGTATTCCGCGCCGGGGTTCAAGCCAAAAATCGGCCGCTTGATTTCGCTCAGGCTGAATTTTTTCCGGGCGGCTTCCATTTCCCGCTGCGTGACGGCCAGCATTGGTGGCAGCGGTTCAGGGTTTGCGCCCAGCACGGCAGCCAGATGCAAATAGTCGTTGATTTGATGGGCGGCGATGGCGATTTCGGGATTCGGGTTCCGGGATTCGGGATTCCGGGCAATCAGCCGGTTGATTTCTTCGACCGAGCGTTGATGCATCTCCACCGCGTCGGCGCGCGGGGCCACCGCCCGGGTCAGAAACCCATTCCGCCACGGGCGCGCATAACCGATGCGCTGCGAAATTCCCGCGAGCCAGGTTTCAATCGCCGAGCGCGGGGAATTTGGCAGCACGAGCGCCACATCAAATTTGCCCGCGCGCAATCTCCAGGCGACGGAAAGCACATTATCGTCCGGCGCAAACACAAGCGTTTCATCGACGGCGGGATGACGAATCCACAGGTCGCGCAATTTTTCCGGGGTGAGCAGCGCGATGTGCGCCTGGGGAAATTTCTCGCGCAGGCGCAGCAACGCGGGCGTGGTCATGACCGCGTCGCCCAGCCAGTTCGTGCCGCGCACCAAAATTCGACGCGGAGAAGGGGGGCTTTCGCCTGGCTTTGGCGCAGCGGGGATGGAGGCGGGGGGTTGGTTTGGCATAATGGGTGGTTGGTTTTTTATTTTCCATTCTCCATTTTCGTTTCCGCTGCCTTCCAGCGGCGGTGGACCCAGAACCAGTTGGCCGGGTCGCGGCGGACGGCAACTTCAAAGGCACGGTTCACATCGCCCATGATGGCGGCAATGGGTCGCGGTTGGCCGTTTTCCACCGTCGGAATCTCGTCCCCAACTTCGATCCGCCACCGGGCCAGGCTCACGCGATAACAAATGCCGGTATGCAACGGACAGTGATAACGCAGCGCGAAAATCGCCGGCGCATTCGAGGTGGCACACTCATGTCCGAGGAAGGGCAGACGCAGCTGGCCGTCACTCTGGTCCGCGAGCAGCCCGAGCAGCAGGCCCGTGTCCGTCATGCAGGCCCGCAAGGCGGCTCCCTCGGTGCGCCGCTCGAAGAACCGGCAGCTCGAGGTTTCGCGCAGCGACTGCATCAGGCGGCTGAGCGAAGGCTGGCGCAGGCCGCGGTAGGTGGTGGCGCATTTGAAGCTGGGCACAAACTGGCCGAAGCGGGCGTACAATTCAAAGTTTCCAAAATGGCCGATGGCCACAATCCGGCTTTGCGGACCGCGGTCCGCCTGGAATTTCAGGAATTTTTCCACGCCGACAAAATCGAAATAGGGACGCATTTGGTCCGGGGTCATGGCCGCCGTTTTGACGGCGCTGGCGAAGTTTTCCCCGATGCGCCGGAAATTTTCTTTGGCGATGGCCCGGATTTCCTCCGGCGATTTTTCATGGCCGAAGCACATCGTCAGGTTCTTCAACGCCACGCGCCGGTGCCGCGCATCGAGCCGGAAGGCCAGTCCGCCGGCCAGCCGGCCGAGGCGCGCGACCAGGGTGATCGGCAGCGCCTGAATCAGCGCGACGAGGGCGCGGGCAGGCCAGTAAATCAGCGTGTCCATAATCAGCGGAAACAGATTTTGCGGACGCAATCCTGAAAGTCATTGGCGCCGCTGACAATCTTGATTTCAACGCGCATGAAAAAAATCGGCAGGTCGCGCCGGTCGATTTTGGGAAAGCGCACGGCGTCCTTTTGGGTGGTGATGATGGTGGTGGCCTGGCGTTTTTTGGCGCGGTTGATGACGTTGAGGATTTCCTGCTGTGTGAAACGGTGGTGGTCGGTGAAGCGCTTGGCATAGACGAGTTCGCCGCCGAGCTGCCCCAGGCTTTTCTCAAAGCTTTCCGGTTGCGCGATTCCGCTCAGCGACGCGACCTTTTTACCGGCCAGGAAATCGAGGCCTTGCCGTTCGCCGCTGAACACGTCCTCGAAATACAGCGGATGATGCACGCATTCAATGATGGCGGCATGGGCGTTCAACCGGGCGATGCGTTCGCGCAGTTCGGCGGTGTTGCCGTCGCTCTTGGTGATAAAAATCGTGTGGGCGCGGGCGAGGTGCGACGGCGGCTCGCGCAGCGAACCGCGCGGGATCAGGTGTTCGTTGTAGCCGAACGGCTGCTGGCGGTCGATCAGCACGACATCATGCCGGCGGCCGCGCAGTTTCCAGTATTGAAACGCGTCATCCAGCAGCAGCGTGTCGCAGCCGAATTTCTCAATCGCATAACGCCCGCTCTTGACCCGGTCCTTGTCCACCAGCACCACGACGTCCTTGAGATTTGAAGCCAGCATGTAAGGCTCGTCACCGGCCATTTCCGAATCGAGCAGCAGGGATTTGCCATCCGAGACCACGCGCGGCGGCGTCTGGTCCTCGCGGAGCAGGATTTTGTTGAGGAATTTGCGATGCAGCGGCGCAGGTTTGGACCGGTAGCCGCGCGAAAGAATGGCCACCTTCCGCCCGGCGTTCTGCAGCTCGCGCGCGAATTTTTCCACGACCGGCGTCTTGCCCGTGCCGCCCCAGGTGAGGTTGCCGACGGCAATGACCTGGACGCCCAGGGTCTTGTCCCGAAAGATGCGGGCGTTGATCAGCCAACGGATGATTTTAACGTAAACCTGGACCAGCCTGGATCCGCCGGTAAGAATTCCGCGCGTCAAATTCGCCTTGAAATCATGGCGTTCCTCGGAAACGACCTCGAGATAGAAAGCTTCAATGGTTTCGGCCCAGGCCCGGAATGTTTCGCGCATGCCACCTCAATGTGCCAAGGAGCGCCGCTGGCCGCAAGAATTGGCGGCTTGAATCAGGAGAACCTGATCGCCGGCGCCGGCGGCCCGATGGGGAAACAACGATCAGAATCCCATCCGCGAAACTTCCTTTTCCAGCGCCGCTTGAAACTGCAGCACGTCCGGCGCGGACGGTTTGTAACCTTGTTGCTTGGGCGCCACACCCAGCCGGCCCGATTGGTCGAGATACCAATCGGCCTGCTGGCCGTCACTAAAGGTGACTTTGCCGCTGACAATCGCCCCCGGACGCGCCAGTTGGTCCACGGTCACGGACACGCCGCCCGGGCTGCCCGCCGCCGGGGCCGGTGGCGGCGCCGTTTTTTCCACGACCGGTTTTGCGGGGTCGGCGACCGGGGCGACAACCTTGGGCGGCTCCGGATCTTTCGGCGTGAGTTTCAAATCATCCACCAGCAGCCGCACTTCCATGTAGGTGAATTTCAGGCCCAGTTCCGACGCGAGCCGGGTCTGGATTTCGGAAAGTTTCGCGCCGGCCGCGATCCAGGCGGCGACTTGCTTGCGTTGGGCTTCGTCGAGATTCATGCCGCGAGTCTAATCAGGCCGGCTTGATAATCCAGTCGTAACCCTTCGCTTCCAGCTCCAGGGCGAGCTGCTTGTCGCCGGATTTCACGATGCGTCCGTCGTAGAGCACGTGGACGAAATCGGGGATGATGAAATTCAACAGGCGCTGATAATGCGTGATGACGAGCTGCGCGCTGTCGGGCCGCTTCAGCTTGTTGACGCCGCCGGCGACGATGCGCAGCGCGTCAATATCGAGGCCGGAATCCGTCTCATCGAGGATGGCGAGCCGGGGTTCGAGCACGGCCATCTGGAAGATTTCGTTGCGCTTTTTTTCGCCGCCGGAAAAACCCTCGTTCACGGAGCGCTTGAGCAGATCCTCGTTCAGTTCCAGCAGCTTGATCTTGTCCTTGACCAGGTTTAGAAATTCCATCGCGTCCAATTCCGACTGGCCCTTGGATTTGCGAATTTCATTCAGCGCGGCCTTGAGAAAGTAAGTGCTATTGACGCCGGGGATTTCGACCGGATACTGGAACGCGAGAAAGACGCCTTCGCGGGCACGCTCTTCGGGATCGAGATCGAGCAGATCCTTGCCGTTGTAAATCACCTCGCCGCCGGTCACGTCGTAACCAGCGCGCCCGGCCAGCACGGCGGCCAGCGTGCTCTTGCCCGAGCCGTTCGGGCCCATGACGGCATGGACTTCGCCGGCCTGGATGGTCAGGTTGATGCCCTTGAGGATCTGCTTGCCCTCAACGCCCGCGCTGAGGTTTTTGATTTCGAGTATCGGTTGTTGGCTCATTTTCTAAAAAATTACTTTTACCACGGATGGACACAGATTAACACGGATTAAAAATTTGGACTGTGGTGGCAGAGCGCCGCGGCGACACCGCTATTCGGGTGCGATCCGGCATTCGAAGGCGGCGTGGCGCTTCGCTTCCCGCCGCCGTCCAAAATGGGCAGTGCCGTGCAATTCGGTTCAGAACATCCTTGTCCATCCGTGTTCATCCGTGGTTAAGACTAGCCCACGCTGCCTTCCAAACTCACGCCTAAAAGTTTCTGCGCTTCCACGGCAAATTCCATCGGCAGCTCCTTGAAGACCTCCTTGCAGAACCCGTTGACGATCAGGTTCACGGCGTCCTGGGTCGATAGCCCGCGCTGGTTGCAATAAAAAATCTGGTCCTCGCCGATTTTCGAGGTCGAGGCCTCATGCTCGACGGATGCCGACGTGTTTTTCACCTCGATGTAGGGGAACGTGTGCGCGCCGCACTTGGCCCCGATCAGCATCGAATCGCACTGTGAGAAATTACGCGCGTTCGTGGCGCTCTTCAGGATTTTCACCTGGCCGCGATAGCTGTTCTGGCCGCGCCCGGCGGAGATGCCCTTTGACACAATCGTGCTGCGGGTGTTTTTGCCGATATGCACCATCTTGGTGCCGGTGTCGGCCTGCTGGTAATTGTTCACCACGGCGACGGAATAAAATTCGCCGATGGAATTGTCGCCCTGCAGGATGCAACTGGGATATTTCCAGGTGATGGCCGAGCCGGTCTCGACCTGCGTCCAGGAGATTTTCGAGTTCTTGCCCTTGCACAGGCCGCGCTTGGTCACAAAGTTGTAGATGCCGCCCTTGCCGTTCTCATCGCCGGGATACCAGTTCTGCACGGTCGAGTATTTGATTTCACCGTGGTCAAGCGCAATGAGTTCCACGACGGCCGCGTGCAGCTGGTTTTCGTCGCGCATCGGCGCGGTACAACCTTCAAGATAACTCACGTGTGCGCCCTCGTCGGCGACGATGAGCGTGCGCTCGAACTGGCCGGTGTTGGCGGCGTTGATGCGGAAATACGTGGAAAGCTCCATCGGGCAACGGACGCCCTTCGGGATGTAGCAGAACGACCCGTCGGTGAAGACGGCGGAATTCAGCGCGGCAAAAAAGTTGTCGGTGTAGGGCACCACCATGCCGAGGTATTTCTTCACCAGGTCGGGATGTTCCTGCACGGCCTCGCTGAACGAGCAGAAGATGACACCCTTCTCGGCGAGCTGCTTCTTGAAAGTGGTGCCGACCGATACGCTGTCAAACACCGCGTCCACGGCCACGCCGGCGAGCCGCTCGCGTTCGCGCAGCGGGATGCCGAGCTTTTCGTAGGTCTCCAGCAATTTCGGGTCAACTTCATCGAGGCTCTTCGGTCCGTCGCCCTTTTTCTTGGGCGCGGAGTAATAGACGATGTCCTGATAATTGATCTTTTCGTGATGCACCTTGGCCCAGACCGGCTCCGACATGGTTTGCCAGTAGCGGAATGCCTTGAGCCGCCAGTCGGTCAGCCACTCGGGTTCGTTTTTCTTGCGCGAAATCAGCCGGATGGTGTCCTCGCTCAAGCCCGGCGGCGCGGACTCGGTCTCCACGTCGGTGTAAAATCCGTATTTGTAATCCTGTTTGACCAGGCCTTCAATCGTTTCAGTGGCGGTGCTCATTGTTTCAAATCGTTAAAGCGTTAAATGGTTGCAGCGTTGCATCGTCAGTGCTTTTGCATCGCGCAATCCGGACAGGTGCCGTGGATGGCGATTTCATAATGTTCCGCCTTGAAGCCCTTCGGCAGCGTGACGCCGGGCTGGGGCTTCGCAGGCAGGTCCACGTCAAAGACCGTGTCGCACGCATCGCAGTAAAAGTGGCAGTGCTCGCTCATGTTCGGGCAGAACCGGGTCGCGCCGCGGTCCAGCGTCACCTGCCGCGCGAGCCCGCACGTTACCAGCGCGTCGAGGCAGTTGTAAACCGTGGCCATGGAAATCTCCGGCATGGTTTTCTTGGTCCGGATGAACACCTCCTCGGCGGTGGGATGGTCGCGCTTCTGCAGCAACACGTTATAGACGTGCTCGCGCTGCGGCGTGGACCGGAACCCGCCCGTGGTCAGGCGCTCGTTCAGGTCCCCGTGCATCGTTTTCTTCTCGACCAGACTCATGACCCCGGCAAAATAAGGACGAACCCGAAGCCTGTCAAGATTTAGAATAATTCTAAATTGCCAGCGTGGCGGCTTTCGGCAGAAAGCCGCATTTCAACCCGGGATAATGGCGGCGTTCTCCCGAGGCGCCACTACGGTTGTTTTTTAATTTTTCATACAAATTCGTCGTCGTCGGTGTCTGTTAAGTGGAAACATGGCAAACCTATGAAGACAACAGTCAAGCTCCTGGGCGCGGTCATTCTTGGCGCTGAATTGTTCATCAGCGGGTGCGCCAAAAAACAGACGTCGGAATGGCAGTCCATCAAAAATCCGGAAGTTGCAACCCAGCTAAAATCATTTGTTACAGAAAAGGAGGCGCAGGCGAACGCGGCGACGAACAAGATGCCGAAAGAGTTTAAGAGGTTTTTTGCGGCGGCAGACAGAGGCGACTGGCTTGTGGTCAGCAATATGTTCTATGATTTAGGGCGGAGAAATGGCCATTTTGAGACCGCTGGCAAACCGGAATGGCAGTTGCGAGGAATACCATGGCAGGCAGTGGCGGAAATTTGGGGAGGCTTTGCAGCTTTCGGCGAGGGTGACGAAAAATATTCGGCGGCTTATGCCAACGACATCATCGATTCCATTCCGCCAGGAAGCATTTATTTTGGCGGTACCGATCCGGGCCGGTTCTTGATCACGGCGATGCAAAAATCGCAGGTGAAGGGCGACCCGTTTTTCACACTTACCCAGAACGCTTTGTGCGATGGCAGTTATCTGGATTATTTGCGGAGCATGTATGGAGGCAGGATTTACATTCCCACCTCGGAAGACTCGCAGAAATGTTTTCAGGACTACATGGAAGACGCGCAACGCCGGATGCAAAATCACCAACTCAAGCCGGGGGAAGACGTCCGGACGGATGCCAACGGCAAAATTCAAGTCAGCGGCCAGGTCGCCGTGATGAACATCAACGGTTTGCTGGTTAAAACTATCTTCGACAAAACCCCCGACCGCGAATTTTACATCGAGGAAAGCTTTCCCCTCGACTGGATGTATCCGTATCTCGAACCGCACAGCCTGATCATGAAAATCAACCGGCAGCCGCTGCCGGCATTGTCGGAAGCAGTCGTCAGCCAAGACCACGATTATTGGGCAAAATATGTTCAACCGATGATCGGCGACTGGCTGAAAGCCGATACGTCGGTCGAGGAGGTCGCCGCCTTTGCTGAAAAGGTTTTCGCAAAAAATGATTTCAACGGATTCACCGGTGATCCGCGTTTCATTCAAAACGCCTACTCGCACAAGATGTTTTCCAAGCTGCGGAGTTCCCAGGCCGGACTTTATGCCTGGCGCGCACAACATGCCGCTGATGCCTCGGAAAAAGAACGCATGAATGAGGCTGCGGATTTTGCTTTTCGCCAGGCGTTTGCCCTCTGTCCGTATTCGCCCGAGGCGGTTTTCCGTTACGTGAATCTTTTATTTAGTGAGAAACGACTCGCGGATGCGGTTACAGTTGCGGAGACAGCGGTGAAAATGCCGGCGATCTACAGCAGCGACGGCGAGCAATTCCGCAGCCTGGCCAGGCAGCTGCAAAATTATCAAAAGGCAAATCAAACATCGCCTGACGGAAAGTAATTTCAGGAGCGCGGACAGCTTGTC
>JBAPQW010000093.1:0-11423 GCA_049280815.1 Verrucomicrobiia bacterium
GCAGCAGATATAAATATTTTCTAATACGTGAAGATAACTATACTTAATCATCATTCTTCGACCAGGCCAGAATTTGTCTCCTCTCGTCAAGGCCGCAAATAATGTGTTCTGCCAACAACAACAAATAACGTTCTTCTGCTTGTCAGGGATTTGTCAGGACCGGAAGGGGTTTGCGGATTTATTATACCACGCAAGTCCTTGAAAACAAATGGTGCGCCCGGCAGGACTCGAACCTGCAACCTTCTGATCCGAAGTCAGAAGCTCTATCCAATTGAGCTACGGACGCCTGCCGCCATTTTGCCGCTTTTGGCTACAGCGATAAAGCGGATTCGCGTGCCGGTTGACTTGGCGGGCGGGTTTGTTAGCGTGACGCCGCACATGACGATAAAGCCGTTTTCACGTCTGGTTGAGATTCTGAACGGCGTTTACGCCGGCGCAGAAGGCGAACTGAGCCGGCTCGAACGATTCGCTCATCTCTGCGCGCTCGTCATCAGCAGTTTCGTACGCAACCGTTGTCCCGTTCGCGCGGCGGCGTTGTCCTATGCCACGCTGCTCGCGCTGATCCCGCTGCTCGCGGTGGCGATCAGTGTCACCAGCAGCCTGCTCAAAAGCGAGGGCGAGGAAAAAATCTACCAGGCGATTGACAAATTGGTCTCCAACGTCATGCCGCCCGCAACGCTCAACACCAACGGCCAGATGGTTTCGCTCAATGTCAGCCCGGGCATGTCGGTGGCCCTGACACCCACCAATTCCATGTCGGAAACCAATGCGGCAGCCGTCACCGGTGCTGACACCCGTGTCATCGCCGTGCAAAAGGAGGCGGCCCGGGACATTCGTAAGTTCGTGCAGAACACCCGCAGCGGTACGCTTGGTGCCATTGGCATGTTGCTGTTGGTGGTGGTGGCGATCCGGATGCTTGCGAACATCGAAGCCACTTTCAACGACATTTGGGGTGTGACGCGCGGACGCAACTGGCTTTGGCGCATCGTGCTTTACTGGGCCACCATTACGCTGGGGCCGCTTGCCCTCGCCGGGGCGTTGGGACTAGCCGGCGGGACACATTTTAAATCGGCGGAAAATGTGGTCACCCAAATGCCGCTGGTGGGCAGCCTCATTTTTCAATGCCTTCCACTCATGGTCCTGTGGCTGACATTCACCCTGGTTTATATGCTCGTGCCCAATACCAAGGTTCGGTTTAGTGCGGCATTTGTCGGTGGTGTCGTCGGCGGTTCCCTGTGGCATTTGAACAACCTGTTCGGCTTTCTCTATGTTTCGCGCGCCGTCACCAATTTCGGGATGTATAACAGCCTGGGCCTCTTGCCCGTGTTCATGATCGGGCTTTATTTTTCCTGGCTGATTTTGCTATTTGGCGCCCAAGTCGCCTACGCCTTCCAAAACCGCAAGGCATATTTGCAGGACAAACTGGCTGAAAATGTGAACCAGCGCGGACGCGAATTCGTTGCCCTCCGGTTGATGACGTGCATCGGGCAACGCTTTCAACGCGGCCTGCCACCGGTCACCCTCCAGGAAATTTCCGCCGAACTGGACATCCCCACCCGGCTGGCACAACAGGTTTTACAGGTGCTCCTTGCTGCGCGGCTGATCACGGAAATAGCTGGGGCCGAAGCCGCCTATGCCCCGGCGCGTCCGTTGGAAGCGATCAATGTCCACCACATCCTTCACGCTCTGCGCACCGGCGGCGGGCAGGAATTGCTCCGGCAGGACCAGCCGGCCGGCGAGGAGGTTTATGGCGAATTCGCCCGCATCGAAGCCGCCGAACGCCAGGCGGCGGCATCCGTCACGGTGCTCGCCCTGGTCAGTCGCGCCCATGCCCGGCTCGAAATGGCTTCACCACCGGTCGGAAAACACAAACTGGCCCCGCCCCACGACAAGGAATCCTCGTTATGATCATAGGCGTTCCGAAGGAAATCAAGGAACAGGAATACCGCGTGGCGTTGCTCCTTCCGGCGCTTATCAGCTCATCAAGCGCGGCCATAAAGTGATTGTCGAACGCGGTGCTGGCGCCGGTGCAGGTTTTCCGGATGCGGAGTTCGAACAGTCCGGCGCCACGCTCACGGATTCGCATACTGCGGTGTTTGCCAGGGCGGACCTGATTGTGAAGGTCAAGGAACCGCTGCCGTCCGAATTTGCCCTGCTACGGCCCGGGCAGATTCTTTTCACCTATCTCCATCTCGCCGCGGGGAAACCGCTTACCGAGGCGCTGATGAAATCCGGAGTCACGGCATTGGCCTACGAAACCGTGGAAGTGAACCGCCGGTTGCCATTGCTCGAACCGATGAGCGAAATTGCCGGGCGCATGTCCGTGCTCGTGGGGGGTTATTTTCTGGCGAAACACTTCGGCGGCAGCGGCACGCTGCTGGGCGGAGTTCCAGGGGTGTTGCCCGGCAAGGTGGTGGTGCTCGGCGGCGGCACGGCCGGCATCAATGCCGCACGCATGGCCCAGGGTCTCGGCGCGGATGTGACGATTCTCGAAGTGGACCTGGAACGGATGCGGTTTTTGGACATCACCCTGCACACGGCGCATACACTATACTCCAGCGAATCGCACCTGCTCGAACTGCTGTCGAACGTGGACCTGCTCATCGGCGCGGTGCTGGTGCCCGGGGCCAGGGCGCCCAAACTTATCAGTCGTGACATGCTCCGCCGCATGCGGCCGGGCAGCGTGTTTGTGGATATCGCGATCGACCAGGGCGGTTGCGCCGAGACTTCGCGGCCGACCACCCATCACGATCCTGTGTTTGTGGAGGAAGGAGTGAGCCATTATTGCGTGGCGAACATGCCCGGGGCCTATGCGCGTACAGCTACACAGGCATTGACGAATGTGACCGATCGCTTCATTGAGATGCTCGCCGACCACGGTCTGGCCGAGGCGTGCCGCCTGTATCCGGCGCTTCTGGGCGGCATCAATGTGGATGAGTGGCAAGCTTACGCACCAAGCCGTGGCCGACGCGCACGGAATGAAATGGGAAAAGCCGGAGCTGAGTTAAGCACGGGTCACCGCTTCGCAATGAACCGTTTAAGCCGGATCATCGCTTCCTTCAGATTGTCCATGCTGGTCGCGTAGGCGCAACGGACAAAACCTTCACCGCACTCGCCGAACGCTGTGCCCGGAACCACGGCGACCCTTTCCTCATGCAGCAGTTTCAGCGCGAAATCCTTCGATTTCATGCCGAACTTCGCCACGCTGGGGAACGCGTAAAATGCACCCAGGGGACGATGGCATTCGATGCCCAGTTCATTGAACGCTGCGGCAATAAAATTCCGACGTCGGCGGTATTCATTCACCATTTCGCCGATGTCGGACTCAGGCCTGGCGAGCGCTTCAATGGCGGCCTTCTGACCCATGGAGGAGGCACACAGCATCGTGTATTGATGAATCTTCATCATTGCTTCAATCAATTCCACCGGGCCGCAGGCGTAACCGAGGCGGAAGCCCGTCATCGCCCACGCCTTCGAGAAACCGTGCAGGAATATCGTGCGGTCCCGCAACCCGGGCAGGCTCACAATGCTTGTGTGCGGCGAATCATAGGTCAACTCGCCATAGATTTCATCCGTGACCACGATCAGGTCGTACTCGCGCGCAAACGCGGCGATGTCCTCCAAATCCGGCCGGCTCATGACCGCACCGGTCGGATTGTTTGGAAAATTCAGCATCAACACCTTGGTTTTCGGCGTAATTTTCGCTTCGAGCATTCCGCGCGTGAGCCGGAACCCGTTCTCCGGCTTCGTCTCGACGGCCACCGGGACACCCTGCGCAAACAGGATGGTGGCTCGATACGACACATAGCAGGGTTCGTGATAAAGAACTTCGTCGCCCGGGGTGAGGAGCGCACGCAGCGCCAGATCCAGCGCCTCGCTGACCCCGACGGTGACGAGGATTTGATCTTCCGGGTTGTATTCTGCGCCGAATTTTTTGCCGACGTAGCGGGCCAGCGCCTGGCGAAGTTCGAGATACCCGTAGTTGCTGGTGTAATGCGTTACGCCACGTTCGAGCGCAAACATGGTGGACTCGCGCACGTGCCAGGGCGTGTCAAAGTCCGGCTCGCCAATGCCCAGACTGATCACTTCCTTCATCGTGCTGACGATGTCAAAGAAGTCGCGGATGCCTGAGCGCGGGATGTCGCGCACCGTCGCGTTGATGCGGTTACGGAGCGACACTGAGTCTTTCTTCTGCATGGCCAGATTCCATCAGCACGCCGAGGCGCTTGTAGGTTTTGAGCATGAAATGGGTGGATGTGGACAACACGCCGTCGAGTGGCGACAGCCGTTCGCTGACGAACGCGGCCACCTCTCGGAGGTTGCGGCCCTCGATGAACAACAGCACGTCGTAGGTGCCGCTCATGAGATACGCCGAGCGAACTTCGGGAAAACGGCTGATGCGTTCGGCCACAGTATTGAACCCGCCTTCGCGTTGAGGTGACACCTTGACCTCAATGACGGCCGTGACGGTGTCGAGACCAAGCAGGTCTTCGTTCAAAATGGCCTGGTAGCCGCGAATAACCCCGCCCTTTTCGTAATCGGCAATGCGCTGGTTCACCTCTGCGACGGAAAGGTTCAGCATCCTGGCGATGTTCTCATGCGACTCGGTCGCATTGGCCTGCAACATTTTCAACAGTTCATCCATAATTCACCTCGTGATGAGCGGACGGCAAAGTAACGGTTGATGACGACCTGGTCGAGTATGAATGCAAACCAACTTTGCTGGTGTTACAGTGGAAGTGGAGCAAGGTGAAAATCCACGTTACCAACTTCATGGCGACATATGGAGTGGATTTCAGCGGTGGTTTTGATTATAAAATCAGAATCATCGCAGCATTGTAATTAAATTAGTTAATAATTAACTAACGTTAAAGAACGTCGACTACCCACGGCAATATAGGTTATTACTAAAATAAATAACGATACAGTATTTAACATTGGGATTTAAGTTTTTCAAGAAACAAGAAACGTGTTGCTCAATATTAATCAACGGCCTTTGCTCGAATCCATCAAAGCCAAACCAATTCAATGTAAGGCGAACGAGGGTGTTGAGCTCGCAGGCAGGGTGTCAGCTCAAGTTTTATACTGAATAGCAATTTGACAATATGGCAGCAGTAAATTTGCAGGCCAATACAATCCATCACGGGGAAGTTCAAACTTATAGCTGGAAAGCAGATCCAATCGTGAAAGATACGTCAACGCGAAAGCTGAAAAAGGCATTGAACGCACCTTGGAAATTTGCGAATATGTACCACCGGGTCAATAAACAAAGTTGTAATCATTTTATAATAAACAACATACTATTAACATGTAAAGTAATTTGATTATTCATGTTCGCTTATCCAAAACAATACGATGTCATTGTTGTCGGGGCCGGTCACGCAGGTGTCGAGGCTGCGCTGGCCACGGCAAGGATGGGATGCCAGACGCTTCTCTTGACGATTAATGCCGACACGATTGGACAGATGTCGTGCAATCCAGCTATTGGTGGTTTGGCAAAAGGTCATATCGCGCGTGAGATAGATGCACTTGGTGGGGAGATGGGCAAGACTACAGACATGACAGGTCTGCAATTCAGGATGCTCAATACAAAGAAGGGACCAGCGGTATGGGCCCCACGCGCTCAATGTGATAAAAAGGCATACCAATTCAGGTCGAAGTGGGTTTGTGAATCCGAGCCTAATTTGGATGTCAAGCAGGGTCAGTCATCCAAGATTTTGCACAAAGATGGAGTAGCCTTTGGTGTGGAGACAACACTCGACGTTCAATATCTCGGAAGAACTATAGTTATAACCACGGGCACTTTCTTGCGCGGGCTGATGCATATTGGAGCGAACCAACAGTCGGGTGGTCGGGCCGGCGATGCCGCCGCAATGAATCTTTCGTCATCGCTCAAAGATCTTGGTTTGGAGCTCGGTCGATTAAAAACCGGAACACCACCTCGACTTTTACGTCGATCGATCGATTTTTCGAAGACCGAAACTCAACCTGGTGATGAGCCAGTTCCTTACTTTACATTTTGGAAGGATGATTTGTTCCATGTGGAACAATCGAGAATAAAGCCACTAAGTGTTGGGTTATCAAATGGCAAGTATCCACCGGGTTCAATTTTGGATAGAATTAATTGTCAACTGCCTTGTTTTATCACGTTTACAACAGATAGAACGGCCGAAATAATTCGTCAGAATATCCACAAATCGCCCATGTACTCAGGAATAATCAAGGGCGTTGGACCTCGATACTGCCCATCGATTGAAGATAAAATAGTCAAATTCCCAGATAAGTTAAGGCATCAGATCTTCCTTGAACCGGAAGGCATAGAAACCGATGAATTTTACGTCAACGGGTTTTCCACCAGCCTGCCATTTGATGTGCAGGTGGACTTGGTTCGCACCATAATCGGGTGCGAGAATGCGGAGATTATGCGTCCGGCGTACGCGGTTGAATACGATTTTGTATTTCCCACCCAGCTTCATCCGTCACTGGAAACCAAAGTCTGCCGGAATCTATTCCTGGCTGGCCAAATCAACGGGACATCCGGTTATGAGGAAGCCGGTGCACAAGGACTGATTGCCGGAATTAACGCGGCTCGACGAGTGATGGGACTTGACCCAGTTCTCCTCCGTCGGGACCAGGCATACATCGGAGTTTTGATCGATGATTTGGTGACGAAGGGGACTGTAGAGCCTTACCGCATGTTTACGTCCCGAGCTGAATATCGTCTTTTGCTCCGGCAGGATAATGCCGATCTACGACTCTCAAAAATCGGACATGAAGTCGGACTCTTGTCGAATCGGAATTACAAAGATTTCCTGGCTAAAGAAGCAGCCTATTATAATGAGATAACACGTTTAGCATCAACTTATTATGAATCAGATTCTCTGGCCAAAATTCTTTCTCGGCCGGAGGTGACTTACAAAGATTTGCCGAATCAGAATATGGCTCTGGCAGATGAAGTCATTCACCAAGTGGAGATTGCCGTCAAATATGCCGGCTACATTGAGCGCCAGGAAGTCGAGGTTGAAAAATTCAAGAATATGGAAGAAAAAATGATTCCCGAGGTATTTGATTTTTCAACCGTCCCCAGCCTCCGGCCTGAAGCGCGACAAAAGCTTGCCCGGATTCGTCCGGCGACCATCGGTCAGGCTGCCCGCATTTCCGGGGTCTCGCCGGCAGACATCAGCATCCTAATGGTCTGGTTGAAGCGTTGTGGTGGGGCCAAGGAAGGAAATTCATCCAAGGATCAAGACGATTGCAATGCTTGTGAAACGGAACTGGACGAGTAGTCAGTGGTGATGATTTGGCTGTCCGACATGGATTCGAACCAACTTTTGGGGGGTTCTCACCACTTCCCATGATTGCCTCTAGTTGTGTATTCATCGCCCTTTGATATACACGAATAATCAATGTTTGCAAGCATTATTTGTGCATTTGTGGGAAGCGACGGGAAGAAAAACGTGTGCAAATCATGTGCAAGAAAAGCGGTTGTGCAAACTTTGTGCAAACTAAACTCGCCCCGGAATCTGTGCAAACCTTGTGCAAAGATTTTGGCCCGCCGTGGCGCGTGGCTGGCCTGTGGCGCGTCCGGACCTCACGGGAGGGTCATGGCAGCGTCCGGGTACTCAAAACGCGCCTGCTATCGGTTTTTCTGGCGGACTTGGTCGCGGCAAGACCGGCGTGAAGTTTTTCCCAGCGTGGCGTTGTCAGCGGCGAGATCGGCGGCGGAATAATTTAGCGGGACGGCGAGTTCATTAAGGAAGGCTTCCGTCTGCCAGTACTCCAGTCCCAGCATCGCCCCCACTTGCCGCTGCGTGAGGCGTCCGGCGCGATAACCTTCAATCGCGGCGGCTTCCATGACACGACGGCCTATCGCGTCCGGGGTTTCTCCCCACCGCCGGGCGATTTGATCGGGCATTTCCACTGTGAATTGCATGACATTGTGAATCTAGCACGCCTCCCCCGGCGCGGGAATCCAGGCTGAAAGCGCAAATCTTCAGGCCAAAGCTTCTTCCAAAACCACTTCAGGATGCCGTGACGCCACCCGCAACAGCACCCGCGCCGCGCCGGTCGGCTTGCGCCGGCCTTGTTCCCAATTGTGCAGCGTCTTGACGGAGATGCCCAGCAGTTCGGCAAACTTGCCTTGCGAGAGCCGTAATTTTGAGCGGGTGTCCGCCACGGTGTTTTCCCATTCGGCGCGGCGTTCGCGCTGATACACCTTGGGATCAATCTGGTGGCGATGCAGCTTGCCGTCTTTGCTGCGGGTGACGTTCCACACACGCGATGGCGCGGCTTCGCCCCGGCGCACGGCTTTGGCCTGCCGGATGGCTTCGCTCAATTCTTCAAATCGTTCTTTGTTCATGTCAGTAATCCTTTATCAGTGTCCGCAACAGCTTCAATTCGCCGGCGGACAAATCTTCCTTTTCGTTCTTCGCGTAGATGTCCAGCAACAGGATGCGGTCGCGGGCAACCACCCAATAATAAATCATCCGCGCTCCGCCGCGCTTGCCGTGACCTTTGGCGGCAACGCGCAATTTTCGCAGCCCGCCGGACTTGGGAATGACTTTCCCCGCATCCGGTCGCGCCAGCAACAGCCCTTGGACCTGCGCCAGGTCGTCATCGTCCAGCAAATCCATCACGCGGCGGGTGAAGGGTGCAAATTCTTCAAAGACCATTGGAAATAGATTACGCCATTGGCGTAGAATGTCAATCAGGGGAATTATCACTCCGGCGGATGTTGGTGACGTAGGAGTGCGGCCTCGACGCTTGGCCAGTGGAACAGGATGCGACGCCCGCCCAGCCTTACACAGGGGATTTTGCCGGTCCTGCGCCAGTTAAACAACGTGCGACGGCTCACGGGCAACCGCGCCAGCAATTGCTTTTCGTCAATAAATCCAACTTCGCTTGCCGGTGTTTGGTTTTGTTCGGCGCGGATGCCACTGTCCCGCACGGCCGCACTGGAAGGTGGCATGACGCTCAAATAATCTTTTTGCTCACTGTTCATACGTCCGATCTCATATTCATCGCAATTGAGGATTCTACCCGGAGCAGGACGGGCGCATCGTGTAATCTTTACACAAAATGACGTGAGGGATTTTGGGCGTAACCGACGGGAATTTTACACCGGCTCGCATGGCCGGTTCGGGCGGCAAAATGAGTTGACGACGCGCAGCGAACGCAGCGCAGTGATTTACACGCTGCTGGGCAGGTGTCGGCGGCAAGCGATCAACCCTTTCGATTATCTGAAGGATTTGTTCACTCGACTGCCCGCGGCCAAAATCACCCAGATCAAAGAGTTTACGCCAGTGGGGTGGGCCAAGGCCAATACGAAGGAGAAAACGGTCGCTCAGGCAGCGTGAGCAAGTAATCCGGTACATCAAACGGATCGGGGCTTCGCAATGATCTGGTCAGTGTGGAAAGTCAGGTGCAACAGTGTGGTTGGAAGAGTTTGAAAGGTGGGCGAGGTTGTGACGCAATGGTATTTTTCACTACTTGATAAAATACCGGACCTAAGTGAAACTGGCTTCTGCAAAACTGAGAAACCATGAAAAATTCCAAATTGCACTTCGCCATCGCCGAATGGTGTGTAGTGGCGCTGTTCGTTTTAACCTCCAACACCGGGCTGGCCCAGATTGCTTACAACTCGTTTTGGAACGCGTCTGCGGGGAACACACCCGACCTGGCAAATCCTCCATGGACGCTTGTGACAAACACGGGAAGCAGCTATTCGTTGTCACCGGGAGGGCCGTTGACTCTCACCGCGCCTGCCAATTCCCAGAGCATCCTCTATTATCAATTAGCCACCAATCTGGCCATTCCTTCCGTCCTGGAAATTCAAGCCACAGTCCAGGTTCTTTCCAGCCAGTCTTCTGTCAACTACCGCGCCGGAACCGCCATCATTTTCCAAAACTCCAACTCCATCGGAAACGTCCTCTTCCTGGGCAACGGCAACATCTTCTTGCTGTCGCCAAGCGATCCATTAGGCGACACCCTAGGCCCCTTGGCCACCGTGGATACGGCGGGGACCTTTCACACCTATCGCATTGAAGTGAACGGAACGGAGGAGGCGGGCGGCGCCGTAACCGTGTTTTATGACGGCAGTCCGGTGCTGACGGGCGCCACGTTTAAAAATATCAATACGCTCGCGGGCATCGCTTTTGTGGAAGGTGGATTGTCCGCTAATGGGTCTGCGGCATGGCAATCCTTCGAGCACAACGCCGGCTCCGCCCCACCTGCTTTGAGTATTCAACCTGCGACCAACGGCGTTACGCTGCTTTGGCCTACTTCAACAACCATTTACCGCCTGCAACAAACCGCTGATCTCACCACCAACTGGGCTTCCAACATGAATGCAACCAACTTGGTCAATGGCACCAACCAAGTGACGATTTCCCCGGCCTCTGGAAAGATGTTTTACCGGTTAATCTATCCATAGCCCGGCACCCAGGCGGTGCTAATGCCACGCATGATGTCAACCATGTTGCCAAGTCACGATCCGCGTCATTTGCTGCGTATGCCGCCAACTGATATCCGACGATCTTCCACCAGAACGTCCGCCGCGCTGCCGGTGAGCATCCTTGCAATTTCGTGTGATGTCCCGCCAACGGCCGCGACACTTCCCGCGTGAATCCTTAATCGCCCGTCTTGCTTCCGGCGAAGCGAGCATCGTCATAGGTGGAACTCGCGGGCGGCAGGGGGAGTCTTACCTTGACGACGCGCAGCGAGCCATACAATCGCAGGGCGATTCACGCGGAGCCAGGGTGAACCCGGCGCGGATGCGGATTGGACACGGATAGTTCGGTTCGGTTCCAGACGTAGAGCAGGCGCTGGCGCAGCAGGGCGCGCAAGGGGCGTTTGTCGGCGGGATAGACGTAGGCGGGTGGAATCAGGTTGGCGCGCAGCAGGTGGGCGATCTTTTCGGAATCGATGCGGTCGTTCTTGTTTTTGCCGCCGTGAATGGCCTTGAGGTAAAGGGCGTGGGCCAGGACGAAGTGGATGCCGGCGGCCTGGCAGGCATCGGCGAGCCAATACCAGCCGAACATGCATTCGGCGCAGACCGTCAGGTCGTGGCGATAGGGCGCCACCAGCTTGAGGAAGAAGGCGAAGTCATTGTTGCGGATGTTGGTGTGGACGAGCTTTTTGCCGTCCCGATCCATGACGCAGACGTACATCTGGTGGGCATGGAGGTCGATTCCGCAGTTGAATTGGGTGGTGGATATGTAGTATTTCATAGCTGTGTAGTACTTCATGGTTGATGGGCGTCCAGTGGACGCCGGTTAACGTGATGTTATGGCGGGGAGTGCTAGTTACACTCCCCGCCCGTCGCCCAAGATGATAACCAAAACCAACCAGGGCTTTGAAGGGAGTATCAAATCGCTGCAGGCAACGCGGGATGGCCGTTCCAGTTCCGCTTCGCGGTTCACGTC
>JBAPQW010000094.1:0-79902 GCA_049280815.1 Verrucomicrobiia bacterium
GCCACCAGGTCTGCGACATCGCGGCCAGGCCGGTGAACACGGCGTAAATCAGGATGGTGAAAACCAGTGCCCGGGTCCGGCCGAAATTGTCCGCCAGCACGCCGAACAGGACGCCGCCGATGGCCCAGCCGATCAAAAAAATCGAGAAAATGATCCCGCCATACCAGCCGATGACCTCGGCGGAGACGGGACCGCCATCGGGTGCGCGCAGGAGGTCGTGCAGCGCCGGTTCGAGGACGAGCGCGTAGATGGTGGAGTCCATCGAATCGAACACCCAACCCAGCCACGCGACGAAGAGCACCAGCCATTGGTAGCGCGTGACCCCGTGACGCCATGAAGCCCGGTTCACAAGGCAGACTTGTAACGAAACATTTCGGCCAAGGGAAGCGGCAAAAACCTTGAATGTTGGGCGTTGAGGGTTCGATGTTCGCCTGTTTCCCCGGCTCCCAACCTTCAACTCTCAACCCGCGCGGCCTGCCGCGTGAGGCTGAAGCCTTTTACGCGGACAGGATGAACAGGATTTACAGGATGACTTTTAGCCTTTAGCCGGCGCTGGCATTTTGGACCATCGAGAAATGCCTCCTTTCCACGCGCTACGGATTATGCAGTCGGAAGAACAAATTTCCCGTCGGTGGGGTGACGGTGATGCTGTTTGTGCCGTTGCTCGTTGTGACGGCGTAGCCGCTGGTTGTCCAACTGCCGCCTGCCACGGTGGAATTTTGCAGCAAGGTGTAACTGCCGGTGTTCGGCCAGGAAACCTCGACACTATTCGGCCCGATAAACGTGATGGTCAGGTTCGGAGTCCCGGGAGTTTGCACCACGGAAATCAGCGCCCAGAACCCGCCGGTGAGCGAATAACTCCCACCGGTCATCGGGCCGCCGGCATCGTGCTGGCCGATGGTGCCGCTGACTTGATACGTGCCGCCGGTGCTGGTCCCGCCGCCACCGGCGGTTTTATGCCAGTCGATGGAATACGTTTGTGCCCGTGCGCCAAGGCAAAAGGCCAGCGGCAGCAGCCCGAACAGAATGAGCCTGGTTTTCATGTGTATTCCTTCAAAGCGATCGTCCCTTTTTGGTGGATCATTGATTCACCGTGGAAATGACGGTGCCATTCCAGAAATAGTCCGTCGTGTAACGCGTGAGCGTCACCTGGGTGAGGTGGGAGTCCGCAAAGGGGTCACCAAAGCTGCACTCAAAGTGAACGATGTTTTGCGTGTTGGTAAAAACCTGCACCACCCCGGGTACAGCCGGGGTGGTGATGCTGGTGTAAAAGTTCTTTTGCGCGCCGGTGCTGTCGATACCCATGCAGGCGATGGTCAACCGCCCAGTCGCCGCCGCCGGATACTGGATTTGAAAGCCGGCCGAGGTGCCATCCCGGATCAGGGTCACGTTGGTGACATTGCCGCTAATGTGAGAAATGGCTACAACAGAATTTGAGCTCGGGCTGGTTGAATTAATGCGCCGGATGACCAATCCGGCCGGACTCGGCGGCTCGGTCGTGCCGGTCTCCACACCGGAACGCAGCAGGCCTGCGATCTGGGCGCTGCCATTGATGTTAAACGAGGCGGCTTGGGGTGAGACAGTCTGGTTTTGAATGTAGTTCCCCGAACCGCTGGCCGGTGCGAAGGCGCCGGATGAAAATCCATTGAGCGTCGCCGCGTTCACATTGGCCAAACCCGTGCCATCGCCGGTGAAGCTGTTGCCGGCATTGTTCAAGGTCACCGGATTGCCATAGCCGCTGGTCAGGATACTTTGTCCGTCCAGCGTCATGCCCGCGCCCGCAGTTTGAAAAACCACGCCGCCGGTGAACCGCGCGCTGAGCTGATTGTTGGTGCTGGAGTAGAAATTGACAAGTTGATGGTCGGTCAGCACAAACGAACCATCGTTGGTCGCCTGCGCGTAGGTGCCGGCGGCAAAGCTGCCAATGCCACTGGCGGCGTTGTTGTCACCACCGGGCACGGTGGCAAAGTTGGCGCCCGCGGTATTTAAGAGGCCACCGCCGACGAAGGCGTAATTGGCATTGGTCTGGATGCTATTCTCCAGACCGCCGCCGATCGTTGAATAAACGGCGTTGGTTCGAATGATGTTGGCCGCGCCACCGCCAATGGTCGAACCGGTGACAAAACTGTTGGCCCAGTCATTGGAATTCCCCTGGATGATGTTGCCATAACCGCCGGCAATGGTGGCCACCAATGAATAGGGCTGGATGCTGTTTTGATAGCCACCGCCGATCGTTGACCAGCCCGCGTTGGTCTGGACTGAATTGTTAAAGCCGCCGACAATCACCGAACTATAGGATTGCGCCTGTATCGAGTTGTAATTGCCGCCACCGAGGAAGGCATCTGCGCTGTTGGTTTGGATGGAATTATTCACGCCGCCGCCGAGAACGGAGTCGGAGGAGAAAACCGAATTACCATTGCCGCCAACAATGATGGAATCAGTCACGTTGGGCCCGGCATGGTTGACCGAGCCGGCGCCGATGAAAACCCCGAACGAGTTTGAGTATATGATGTTTCCGAAATTCGGGTATCCGCCGCCGGCGATCACATTGCCGCCCGAGCTGGGATCCACGGTGTTCCACGAAGTCCCGCCAATCAGGCTGCTGACCCCGGTGCCCCGCGGATCGGCTTGCAACGTCAGAGCTCCGGCGGCGCCACCCACGCGGAACTGCAGGTAATCATAATTCTGGTTGGTCGGGTTGGTGACAAAGTAACCGATCTGTCCCGGCGTCCCGCCCAGGTTGTCGAAGTTGATCGCGCCCAGATAATACGGACTGTAATTGGTGGTCTGATTCTGCAACTCGATCACCGACCCATTCGGGGTGTTCGTCGAAACGAACCGGCCCACCGCCTGCGCTGCCAGCGCATCCACGGAAAAGATGGGGGTGGGGTTGCCAATGCCGATGCCGTTCGCAAAGACATTGATGCCCGTGAAGGTCTGGTTCGCATTGAGGAAGGCGACATTGGTGCTCAGGCGCGCGTCCGGCACCGAGCCGCTGCCCAGTTGCGAGGCATCCAGGTTGAACAACCCGCCACCGTTGCCAAAGAAGTTGCCGTTGAAATTTCCGCCGGTGAAACTGCCGCCAAAAAATGTGCCGACGAACGTGCCGTCGAAACCGTTCGCTCCGTTGTTGAAGTTCACCGCGTTGCCATAGGACCCGGAAAGGTTTGCCGACGGAATTGTCCCGCTCAATTGCGCCGCGGACATTGTGCCCAGCAGGTTGCTCGCGCTGTTGGCCAGGATGGCATACGGCGTTGGCGTCAGCGACTGGCGAGGGGCCAGCGTGGCAAAGCTCGTGGCGCCGTTGGTGCGCACGCCGATTTCCAGCCAGCGCGCCGGCCCGGTGAAAACCCCGGCGCCGAAATCCAGCAGGACGGTGAACAAACCGTTGCTGACCGCCGTGGCGGAGTTCGTCAGCGGCCCGGCGATCACGACGCCGGGCAGGTTGGTGGAATCGTAAATCGTAAACCGCAAGTCGTAAACTCCCGCGGCCGGATTGGCTCCGTCGTTCAACCGGCCCTGGTAGGTGAACGCCGTGCCCTGGGCAAAGTCCGGCGTGACCGCACTGAACAATCCCAAGGCCGCAACGACAACAGTGATTTTAAGGTGTTTCATAAGGATTTTCCCTCAACTTGGTTAAATGGCTGAAAATGCCCTCCCGGGCGCTTTGTTCCGGGGGGAGTAGCAGTTTTCAAACCGCTTTGCTTATCGATATAATTAGGCGCTTATAATGGCGAAATCCTATAAAAGCGGTCCTCCAACCCGTTCGAACTGTGTTCTGCGTAGCAAATCAGGACACCGCGGGATTGACGGGGATTTAACCGCCAAGAACGCAAAGAGCACAAAGGGGGGGATGGACCTGTCGCGCCGAAGTCACGCACTGCGGGACGAACGCTGATCCTGACGAGCCGTTTTAACCATCAACAATTAACTCTCAACTCTCAACCAGTGCGGCCTGCCGCGTGAGGCCGAAGACCTTTTACGCGGACAGGATGAACTTCAGCCTTCATCTTTTTTCAGGGCCCCATTTTAGCCTTCAGCCTTTGGCCTTGGTGATGCAACCCGCTTCATCCAGTTCCTGAGGCAGCCTGCAGCAGTGGCGAATTGAGACGCACAACGTTTCCTTGCGAAAAATCCCCTGCGGCTTGAACGGGTGTGAATACGACCTTGCCAACTTTTTGGGAATTGCTCACGGCGAAGCTGGGACGGCAGCCGAAGTTGCTGGCGGTCCCGCTCGGCAACTGCGCGCGATGGCTCGGCGGAGACCATGGTGCGCCGCAGCGCCTGCGGGTATGGGATGGTTTGCTTGCAGGTGAACGGAACGTTGCTGGTTCCCGGCAATAAAAAATCCGCCGGACTGCATAACCTAAGTGGTTAACCGGCGGCATTTGATATAGGTACCTGAAACGTACCGGGGTCACGCTAGCCGTGATTGGATTTAAATGATATGGGGTAAAACCCGCACGCTTCGGTTCCGCGTCTTTCTGAACCTCAGCCTTCAGCCTTTTCCCTATTCCGTTACCCGCCACTCCTCGGGTTCTTCAAAATTCCTCCTGCTTTGCGTGCCGGGCAATACGCCGCAAACGCCAAGAATCAACGCGAGGACTGGCAAGCCATGGGCCACAAAATCCACAAGGCCGACCAATATCATCCGGCCACGCATCCAGGCCTCTGCCTCGGGTCGATTCGGAATGTAGATGGCGATGGCAGCGCCAAACCCGATGAACAGGTCATAACCAACGACAAAGAAGTCAACCACCCAAAGAACTGTAAAAAGCGTCTTTCTCATGACTTCGAATGCGGTCCAACCCGCGGTTCATTAAGTCTAAGACGTTATACAATGAAGCTGTATTTGTAAAGCTTATTAATCTGGAATCGATGAAAACCACTTTCCTGGGCAGTAGTTATGCCACGGAGGGTTAAGGAACTACGCGAAATATTCCTGCCGCAAAAAGGCGCCAAGCGCGCAACAGTGGGGCGAGGCTCTGCCCGATGAAACCCGTCAGCTCAGCGCCAGCTTCACCACGATCGAGAAAAATGCTAAACTTCAGCCTTCAGCCTTCAGAATTTAGCCTTCCCGCCGTGCCCCAAGCGCGATATTGACGCGCGCGCTGCTCCGGCGCAGCATACGCTCCATCCCGGTTCGTTTCCGTCCCTCACCGGAGCCCATTCACCCCTCAAAATCCCCTATGTGTCCCTTATTCCTGAGATTTCGCTCAATATCGGTTAAATACCTGCCAGAAGATCGACATTATAAAACAAATTATGAAAACCAGAATCCTTTTGGCTTTGTGCGTCCTTCTGGGCGCGGGTTCCCTTTCCGTCCGTGCTGCCGACAACCCGGCCCAAGCCGCCGCGCGGGCGGCTTTGGAACAAAAGCTGAGCGATCTGGACCGCCCGCAAACCCGGCAAACTTTGCGCCCCCGCCAAATACCGCGAGCAATGCGAATCCCGGTAATGGGCGCACCGATCGGGACCATGGGGAAAATTCGCCATATCTATGCAGCCATCAGTTTGGGAAAAGGCTGAAGGCTGAGAGCCGAATCCAGAAGCCAGAATTCAGGAGCCAGACACCAGACGGTGCAGTCCGAACATGGGTAAGGTGCAGTCCGAACATGGGTAACACATCTGGTTCAGAACATAGGTAACACTGTTGGGTTCATAGGTTACACTTTTTGTCTTCTTCCTGGCCAGCTTCATCGCTGCCCGGCCGGGCAGCGATGAAGCTGTGGGTTTGCGGATCGATATGGCCCAGCAGCCAACCGCTAAACCACATTCCGAAGGGAATGTCCGTAATTCTTGGCAAGGCAAGTCAGCAATTAACAAATTCGGTGTAGCCAAGGCGGCGCTTTTTTACGAAGTTTCTAATGTGAGTGAAACGAGGAGAATCAAAACGAAACGGAGACAGCTCCGACCATCATCCATCGGCCGGAACATTTTTGGCCGGGATGTTCTGGTTCAATGCGAAGGATATCGGGGCCTGGCCCATCAAGATGGCGCCGGACAATGGAAGAGCGCCTTCGGCAATAAGACGTTGCCCAAGTTCGTGATCGTCATTCCGGTCAATTAAGCATCTTCTCAATTTTATTGGTCAGGGGATGGGGTTTGGAGAGCCGAATGAAAGTTCGGCTCTCTTTTATTCCCAGGTTTTTTGGGTCAAAATGTACGAGTCCCGAAGGTGGTTGCGTCGACCGGATGAACAGGATTTTCGGATGGACTTCAGCCTTTTCCCGGCCCTTTAGCCTCTAGCCTTCGCTACCGGGGCCAACGGGAAATTCCACCGTTGCCCGGCCGGCCGCCGCAACGGACCTCGACCGCCAGATTAATGCGCTGATCTTTGACCTTTCCTCGCTGCGAATGGCAGCAACAACAGCGCGCCCGCCAGCAGCGTGAATGTGGCTGGCTCCGGGACAGCGGCGATATCAGAGACGGTCGTGCCGACCCGGATCTCATCGAGCTTCTGTCCGGCATTGGCTTGATAGTCGAACTCCTGCGCTTGAAACGCCGGCCCGGCGACCATGACCGAGGCGCTCGGTGGACCGAGCACGGCGCCCGGATCCACGTAGAGGTTGACCAGGGTGTTGCCGCCGCCGAACTGGACCAGTTGCAGCACGAAGAAATCCACGAACCCGACACCGGCCGAGGACCCGGCCGCAATGCCGTTCAGGGTGATGGCGCCGGATGAATCCTTGTTCACGGCGATGTCCGGGAGGACTGCGGTCGGTTGCCGGATATCGACGAGCGCGCCGGGTACGGCCCCGATGGCGGTCAGTTCTTCGAAGCTGAACCAGAGATCGCTCCCGGCATTGCTGAACGGCGCGGCGAAGGAACGGGACGCGGACCCCGTTGCCAGCGTCATGAGCGCGTCGCCGCTCGACGGCAACGCCGACGGGTAACTCAGCGACGGCGGTTGATCCACCATCCCGCCGGAAAGTTGCGTCCAGACACCCGGGGCCCAGCCGGTCCCCCCGTTCATGGTTGGCAAGGGCTGATTCACCAGATAATTGAAGCCTTCGTACGCGAGCGAACTCGCCGCGGCTTCGCGTGCCAGTCCCAGCGCCAGGAAAAGCACGAGCGGAGCTGCGAGGTGACGGGTTGAGGCGGCTGCCGATTTGAAGCCGGACATCCTTGCTGATTTTTTTGGATTTTTCATAGGGTACACCTTTTCCTTTTCGGTTGAGTGGCGCTCCATCCCCTTCAGCTCTGATGCCAAAACGACAGTACGTCACTGGTTTAGAGTTACGCCTGATTTATTCATGATTCCGGATGAAATACAACGAACACTTACGCACACCTTGGTCACAACTTATGCTCCGAACGTTCGGGGCATCCCGGTTCATGATTTCTGTTTTCGCCGGCTCCTTGTTCACACCCTCCACCCTCCACGCTCAATCGGGGTGCCGACCGGATGAACACGAGTGGTTACCGGCGCAACCCCGAAGCCGGGTCCACTTGGAACGAAGTTGAATCCCGGCTGCGCAAACCGTCCCGACCGTGAGTTGGCGCGTCATCATCCGGCTCAACGCCGAGGCGGATTTAAATCCCAGACCCGGGACATCGGGTGAGACTTGCTCCACGGGGCAATTACCGTTATCTTACCGCCATGAAATTGCGCCTGCTTGTGGAATTGGACCCGGCAACCAAGCGCTGGTCGGCGGTATTCCCCGAACTGCCCGGCTGCGCTTCCGCCGGCGACACGGAGGCGGAGGCCATTGCCAACGCGAAGGAGGCATTGGAACTGTGGTTTGAACCCGCGCCCTTCAAAATGAACAAGGGCGCAAAATTGATGGAACTCGCCGTGCCGTGAGCCGACGGTTCCCAGTTTGCAACGCCAAAGAGGTCGTCAAAGTTTTGCGCAAGCACGGCTTTGCGCTGGTGGGACAATCCGGGAGTCACCAGAAATGGCGTCATGAAAATGGCCGGCAGGTGATCGTGGCCATGCATGGAAGCTAACCCATTCCCATCGGCACTTTGAAAAGCATCATTGAGGGCAGCGGTTTGGACGCGGACGTGTTCCGCTGAATTCCCGCCTTCAGCTTTTTCCCGGCCCCCACTTTAGCCTTTAGAATTTAGCGTTTAGCCTTTGATTTGACTCGCGCGCCGGAACGGCGCAAACTCGCCCCCATGCCGGACGGGGAAGCCGACCTGCTCAATGTGGCCCTGTTTGGCCAGACCGCCCGGCAATGGCGCGACGCCAATCCGAAGCTGGAAAACAACATGTGGCGAATACGCGGAATCTTCAACTTGCCAATGTGCATGGACGAATTTAGATTGTGGTCATGAGCAAAGCAGAAATTTTGGCCGAATTGCCCAAGTTGGAATTGGCAGATCGCCGCGAAATCTTTGATCGCATATGTGAAATTGAGGAGCGCGACCTGCTCCAGGGCGGCACGCCCACGGCCGAAGAAAAGGCGTTGCTCGATCGCGAATGCGAGGAATACCGGCGCAACCCCGAAGCCGGTTCCACCTGGAATGAAGTTGAATCCCGGCTGCGCAAACCATCCCGCCCGTGAGTTGGCGCGCCATCATCCGGCCCAACGCCGAGGCGGATTTGCAGGAGGCGCGGTCATGGTATGAATCCCGGCGCGCGGGTTTGGGTGATGAATTACTGGATGAGGTCCGCCGCGCGGTCCGATTTCTGGAGGCAGATCCCGAACGCCGTCCGTTGTATTACCGGGACTTTCGCCGGCTGCTCACACGCCGTTTCCCCTACAAACTTTTCTATCGCGTGGAAGGCGACCGCGTCATTGTCTTTCGCATTCTGCACGCGAAACGGAAGCATCAGTGGCAACTTAAAAATTGAATCAAACTGGCCGCCCGAAATTTTCAGCCGCGAAAAGGCACAAAGGGCGCAAAAACGAGGCTGTTGCACCCTCAACTATCAACTCTCAACCATCAACCATTTCAGCCTTTAGCCTTTAGAATTTAACATTTGCGCGGTGCGCCGGAACGGCGCAAACTCGCCCCCATGCGAGCAGGGTTTGATGGAGTGAAGCCGCGTGAGGCAGAGCCTTTTACGCGGCATGCCGGGTTTGAATCAGAGGGTCGGGATGCGATGAGTGGGTTTTGCTGTTTCCGCTCAGTCCCACAGCATTTAGCCTTTAGCCTTCAGCCTTTCTTGGCGGCGCGAGCTAACGAGAAATGCCACCTTTCTGCTCGATGAAACCCGTCAACTCATCGCCATCTTCATGACGATCAACAAGAATTCTAAAGGCTGAAGGCTAAACGCTAAAGTTTATGACAAAGCGCAAAACCAGATTCGGCTCTTGCCAGCCTCGTTTCAGCATTTAGCCTTTAGAATTTGGCATTTCCTTCAGCGCTGGGCGCATGGCGGTCACGGGCCGCCCCTACAGTCAAATCGAGTTTTCATTTTATTTCTTAAACTTCAGCCTTCAGCCTTCAGCCTTTAGCCTTTAGCTTTTGGTCATGACGGCCAAAGCCACGCGACAGCCCCTTTCGCCGGCCTGGATTCTGTTCATCCTCACCGGGCTCAACCTGTTCAATTACCTCGACCGCTACGTGCTTTCGGCGGTGTTGACGCCGTTGCAAAAGGATCTTGCCATCAACGACGAGCAAGCCGGACGACTCGTGACGGCGTTCATGATCGGCTACTTCTTCACTTCGCCAATCTTCGGCTGGCTGGGCGATCGCTGGGCGCGCAAATGGCTCATCGCCGCTGGCATTCTGGTGTGGAGCCTGGGCACCATCCTGACGGGGTTCGCGGCGACGTTCGCGATGATGATTGCGTTTCGCGTGCTCGTCGGTGTGGGCGAAGCAAGTTATGCGACCATCAGTCCGAGCCTAATTTCCGACAGCTATGGGCCGGCAAAACGGAACAATGCGCTGACGATTTTCTACGTGGCGATCCCCGTCGGCGCGGCCTTGGGCACAATCATTGGCGGGCTCATCGCGGCGCACTGGGGCTGGCGGCATGCCTTCATCTGGGCGGGAGTACCGGGGTTGCTCCTGGCGGTGGTGCTGCTGCCGTTTGCCGAACCGAAACGCGGCCAGACCGAGGGCCGGGCGGCCGAAGCGGCCAAAAGACCTTCCGTGCGCGACATCGTGAATCTCATTCGCATCCCGGACTATGTGCTCGTGGTGCTGGGCTACACGGCCTACACGTTTGCGCTGGGCGCGTTCGGGCATTGGGGGCCGACGTTCCTGCATCGCGCCCACGGCGTGGCGGTGGCCCAGGCCGACGAATTTTTCGGCGCGGTGCTGGTCGTCGCCGGGCTTGTGGGCACGTTGATCGGCGGATTTGCCGCGACCGTGTGGCAGAAGCGCAATCGCGCCGGCTACGCGTGGACGCTGGGGCTCTCGGTGCTGGTCGCCGTGCCGCTGGCGTATGGCGCGTTCCTCGCCAGCTCAACGTTTTGGTCCATGTCCTTTCTGGCGGCGGCGATGTTCTTCCTGTTCCTGTCCACCGGCCCGGTGAACACGCTGATCCTGGAAACCGCGCCGGTGAATCTTCGCGCCAGCGCCATGGCCGTTTCGATTTTTGCGATCCATCTGTTCGGCGACATGTGGTCGCCGGAGATTGTCGGCCGGCTGGCGGATTCCTTCGGCGGCAATTTGCAGAAGGCCGTTTTGATTCTGCCGATGGCATTGATCGTGGCGAGCGCCCTTTGGCTGGCGCTCGCGTTCAAAACGAAGCGGGGCAAAGGGTGACACGAATTTCACGAATTGACGCGAATGCGGTGAATGATTTGCGCGCCTGCGCGTTATCCCAAAGGGATTGTGATCCTTCAGCCCATGGTAGCTCGGTCCGAGCCGGATGGGCCACCTCGCAACCGGGAGCTGATTGATTTCATCCCGTTGGGATGGCCGAAGTTGATTTATTTGCCCGGCGGTGGCGGCGAAGCAGGTGGATTCGGCGGCGATTCCATCTGCGCTTGAAGCTCGCGGTGATTTACTTTGCCGGTGCCGAGCTTCGGAATCTCCTTCACGACTTTTATCTCCCGCGGGACGCTGAGATTCGTCAATCCTCTGGCTTTGATGGCTTCGCGGATTTCGTCCAGGGTCAGCCTCGGTTCGTTGGTCACGGCGATGAGGGCTTCGCCTTTGTTTTCCTCGGGGCGCGTGATGACGGCGACCTGGCAATGCAGGCCGTAGTGCGGAAACGCCCCGGCCAGCGCGTCTTCCACCGCCGTGAGGCTCACCATCTCGCCGCTCACCTTGGCGAAGCGTTTCATCCGCCCAAGAATGTGCAGGTAACCTTCCGCATCCAGGCCCACGATGTCGCCGGTATCGTACCAGCCGCCGAGGGCCTTGAACTTTTTGTTCGCTTCCGCGTTCAAGTAGCCTTTCATCACGTTTGGTCCGCGGACGAAGAGCCGTCCGCCGTCGGCCACACCTTCGACCGGTTCCAGCTTGCATTCCATGCCCGGCAGCAGGCGGCCCACGGAGCCGTAGCGGGGTTCGAGCGGCGTGTTGACACTCACGCACGGAGCGCATTCCGTCGCGCCGTAACCTTCGAGGATGCGCACGCCGTATTTCTGCGACCAGGCGAGCGCGGTGGCATCCTGTAGCTTCTCCGCGGCGGCAAACAGATACCGGATGCTGCGGAAATCGTAGGGATGCGCCTTGCGCGCGTAGCCGTTCAGGAAGGTGTTGGTGCTGAGAAACACCGTGCAATTGCGGTCGTAGAGCGCCGACGGCACCGTGCGGTAGTGCAAAGGCGAAGGATAGAGGAAAACATAGATCCCGCGCACCAAGGGCAGGAACGTTCCCACCGTGAGTCCGAAGCTGTGGAAGATCGGCAGGCAGTTGAAGAGACGGTCGCCGTCGGTTATGTCGGTGACCGCCAGCATCTGGCGGATGTTGGCGAGGATGTTGCCATGTGTCAGCTCGACACCCTTGGGCACGCCTTCGGAGCCGCTGGTGAAAACAATCACCGCCGTGGAACCGGCGGAGGGCGAGCGGCGGATGACAGATTCCGGAATCAAGATGTGCCGGAGCAGCGTGAGAAATTTTTTTGGGCCGGTGAGGCCGGCGCGCACCGCTTCGAGGTAAATCAGACTGATGCCCGCTTTCACAAAATCGTCCTCCTTGAGCCGGGCGCGCTCCAGAAAGGTGTGCGAGGTGACGATGTGCTTCAGTCCAGCCAACTCCGCGCACGCCAGCAGGGTGGGAGTGCCCGAGGAGAAGTTCAGCACGGCGGGCACCTTGCCCAGGCTCCACAACGCCAGGATGACAAGCGGTGTGGCGTTGACATTGGGCAACAAAAGGCCAACCCGCTCGCCGCCGGTCACCGGGCCACGCAAGGCGTGCGCCAGCAGGTCCGCTCCCGCCATCAGCTTGCGATAGGTCAGCGTCTGTAGCGTCGCATCTTCGAGGATGATGTGGCCGGGATGTTGGCGGGCGATCTCCGCCACGGCGGAGAGGACGTTCGGCGCGCTCAACGCCATTTCGACCTCGAACTGCTGCCGCACCATCTGGTCGCGGAGCCAGCTGGTCAGCAACGTCCGCGCGCAGCCGGTGCGGATGTCCCCCAACGCGGGCGCCGCCAGCGCGGCGCTGAAATGCACGGTGACTTTGGGAAAACATCGTTTCCAGCCCGGATTGGGGGAAAACGGCAGGCTGCCGGCGCCGCGCAGGTAGGCCGTGATGACTTTCGCCTTCGTTTTGAAAATCAAGAATCCGGTGCCGTCAAAAAGCTTCATCAAGGCGCCCGTGCGTGACAGGCGGCCTTCGGCAAAGAGCACGAGCCGCCCGCCGCCTTTAAGAAACTCCGCCATTCGCTTCACCGAGTAAGGTGAATTGGTGTCAATGGGCAGGGTGTAGTGATTGATCATCAATTTCCGATGCAGCCAGCTCGTCTGCGCCGAGAGGCTTGAAGTGACGAACTTCCAATCCTCCTCCAGGCAGACCCAGAGAAACAGCCAGTCGATCCAGGAGAGGTGATTTGGAATCAAAAGCACCGGGCCCGGCGTTTTCAGCGCGTCCAGGTCGCACGCCCGGAAGCGGAACAGGACCCGGAGCAAGAGACGGAACAAGGTTTTCATGGCATTGGGAAGTGCCTCATTGGGGAGCGCGCACTTCAAAAAAAAGTTGTGTCTGGCAAAGGCGGTTAGAATTTGATGCTGATGCCGAAGCCGGGGTCCAGGCCGGTTGGGATCGACGCCTCTGGATATGGATATGCGGGTGTCAAATTCAGCTTGAAGGCAAAGCCGCCCGAGTCGAGGAGTTGGTAGTTTAGTTTCCGATTCGCCACCGTGACCCCGGGTTTCGGGGCATGGCCAGGCCGGGGTTGCAACTGGTCAAAACTTCCGGCGGGGAGGTCTTTTTGCAGGCTGCGACTGGCGGCACTGAGGTCGGGGGCGGGCATTTCGACCGGTGGATCGAGCGATAAATTGATGTTGTCCAGGAAGCCGCCATTCGTTGCCGGATGGGAAATGTCCGCCGGTGCGTACATCAATTCAGGTAAAGTGAAGTGACTTTTGCTGATTGCCGCCAGGAGCTTCTGCTCAAGCAGAATGGCTCCCATCAGAACAACAAATCCGATGAGTGCCAGGCATCCTTTCAGGTTGGTCCATTTAAAACCCATATCAGTTGTGTTTCCAGCGCCGTCACAAGTCAGGTGTCAAACGAGGGACGTTCAATTCGCGAATCGCGGTCGCTTTCGAGGTTGAGCCTCACCGGCGTGGAGCGGCTCCGTTCCGGAAGTTCAACCAGCTTTTTGTAGAGATATTCGAATTCGTTCATTTTTCGCAGGAACAAAACATCCAGCTCCATCCTTTCCCTCCTGATCAAGGTCTTCGGGTCCTTGAGCTCATTTTCAAAAATCACCGCAAATGCCCGCTGGCATTCGAGCTCCAACCCGGCCGATATAAATTTATCCTGGGTACGAATCACCACTTTAATCCCATCGAAATTCATTTTGTTCCCTTAAATCATATGTGCCCTGAACCCCAGCGACAGTTTCGGCGGAGATGGCGGATGGTCCATTTGACGGCGCAACTGGATGGCGGTTCTCGTCAAGGAATTGGTTGGTTCATTGAACAAGTCGCCTGACGTGAACCCGACTTTCCAGTTAATTTTCAATCGCCATAGGATAGCCTCGCAACCCTTTCCGTTGCCATGGGGTGTTAACCCCACACGGCAGCCAGGGCCGTTGAGAAAGGCGAAGGGCTAAAAGTTGAAGTGTCTCCGACTCACCTCAATGAATCCAATGCGAGGTTCAACGTCAGGACGTTCACGCCGGGTTCACCGAGGATGCCGAGGCTGGCGGAATCGGTGCTGACGCGGACCAGTGCCAGGACTTTATCCACACTCACGTCGCGGGCTTTGGCGACGCGGGGCGCCTGCAACTCCGCGTTGCGCAGGCTGATGTGCGGGTCGAGGCCGCTGCCGGAGGCGGTCACGGCGTCGGCGGGCACAAGCGCATTGGTGGCCAGACCGTTTTGCGTGCGGTAATCTGCGATGCGCTGGGCGATGGTGGTGGCCAGGTTTGTCGAGGTCGGGCCGAGGTTGCTGCCGCCGGAACTGGTGGCGTCGTAGCCGTTGCCCGCCGCCGAGGGACGCGACTGGAAATATTTGTCGGCGGTGAATTGCTGGCCGAGCAGTCTTGAGCCGTGCACCGTGCCGTCCTTGTCCACGATGAGGCTGCCGTTGGCTTGGTCGGGGAATAAAACCTGGCCGATGCCAAACACGACGAGCGGATACAGTCCGCAACAGACGACGGCGAAAATCAGCGTGACCATCACGGCGCTGCGGAGTTCGGTAAAAAGATTTTTCATAGGGGGTTAACCGCCAAGGCGCCAAGGGCGCCAAGGCAAGGCAGACTTTTCTTTAATTTATTTTCCCAAGTTTTAAACCGCAGAGAGTGAAGTTTCTTGGCGTTCTTTGCGCCTTGGCGCTTGAAAAGAGTCTTCATGTTAAACAAGTTTCAGGGTGGTGATCAGGACGTCGATGGCTTTGATGCCGACGAAGGGGATGATGACGCCGCCCAAGCCGTAGATGAGCAGGTTGCGTTGCAGGATGGCCAGTGCCCCGATGGGTTTGAATTTCACGCCGCGCAACGCGAGCGGTATCAACGCAATAATGATGAGAGCGTTGAAGATGATGGCGCTCAGGATGGCGCTGTCCGGACTGCGCAGGCCCATGATGTTGAGCGGCGCGATGGCGGGGAACGTGGCCATGAGCATGGCCGGGATGATGGCAAAGTATTTCGCCACGTCGTTGGCAATGCTGAAGGTGGTGAGCGACCCGCGCGTGATGAGCAGTTGCTTCCCGATTTCGATGATCTCGATGAGTTTCGTCGGGTTCGAATCGAGATCGACCATGTTGCCGGCTTCCTTGGCGGCCTGGGTGCCGGTGTTCATGGCCACACCCACGTCGGCCTGGGCGAGGGCCGGGGCGTCGTTGGTGCCGTCGCCAATCATGGCCACCATGCGGCCGCCGCCTTGTTCGCGGCGGATGAGCGCGAGTTTGTCCTCGGGTTTGGCCTCGGCGAGGAAGTCGTCCACACCCGCCTCGGCGGCAATGGCGGCGGCGGTGAGTTTGTTGTCGCCGGTGATCATCACGGTGCGGATGCCCATTTTGCGGAGCTGGGCGAAACGCTCCTTGATGCCGCCTTTGACGATATCCTTGAGCTGGACCACGCCGAGGACCTCCCGGCCGTCGGCGACGACGAGCGGGGTGCCGCCGGAGCGGGAGATGTTATCGACGGTATCGGACACGGCCTTGGGGAACAGGCCGCCTTCGCGGTCCACGAACACACGCATGGCCTCCGCGGCGCCTTTGCGGATGCGGCGCGCCGGTTGGCCATCGACCGCCGCAAAATCCACGCCGCTCATGCGGGTTTGGGCGGTGAAGGGCACAAATTGCGCGTGGGGCTGGGCCACGTCGCGTCCGCGCAGGTTGAACTTTTCCTTCGCGAGCACGGCGATGCTGCGGCCTTCGGGCGTTTCGTCGGCGAGCGACGCGAGTTGTGCGGCATCGGCGAGGCGTTCGACGGTTACGCCCGGCGCAGGAATGAACTCGGTGGCCTGGCGATTGCCGAGTGTGATGGTGCCGGTCTTGTCGAGCAGCAACACGTCCACGTCGCCGGAGGCTTCCACGGCGCGTCCGCTCATGGCCAACACGTTGTGCTGGAGCAGACGGTCCATGCCGGCGATGCCGATGGCGCTCAACAATCCGCCGATGGTGGTGGGTATCAGACAAACGAGCAGGGCAATCAGCACCGGCACGGAGAACACCGTCGCGGAATAAAGACCGAACGGTTTCAACGTCACGCAAACCAGCAGGAAAATGAGCGTCAGCGCCGAGAGCAGGATGGTGAGCGCGATTTCGTTGGGGGTTTTCTGGCGTTTCGCGCCTTCGACGAGCGAGATCATGCGGTCGAGGAACCCTTCGCCGGGATTGATGGAGATGCGGATTTTGATTTCGTCGGAGAGCACGCGGGTGCCGCCGGTGACGGCGCTGCGGTCGCCGCCGCTTTCGCGGATGACGGGGGCGGATTCGCCGGTGATGGCCGATTCATCCACGGTGGCGGCGCCTTCGATGACGTCGCCATCGGCGGGAATGATTTCCCCGGCCCGCGCGACCACGACATCACCCTTGCGGAGGTCATTGGCGCTGACGTCCTCGGGCTGGCCGTTTTTGGCGAGGCGATGGGCGACGGTTTTCACGCGGGTGCCGCGCAGGGCCTTGGCCTGGGCTTTGCCCCGGCCTTCGGCGACGGCCTCGGCGAAGTTGGCAAAAAGAACGGTGAACCAGAGCCAGAGGGCGAGCTGGGCGATGAAGCCGCGGTCGGTGTGGGCGGTAAAAATCCCGATGGTGGTCAACACGGCGCCGACCATGGTCACGAACATGACGGGGTTTTTGACCATGAGCCGCGGGTCGAGCTTTTTAAAAGCGTCGCCGATCGCCGGGCCGGCGATGGACCAATCGAAGAGGGATGGGGCTTTTGAAGTCATAAGGCTAAAGGCTGAATGCAAAAGGCTGGAGGTTTAAAACAGTTTTCCCTGGAGCATGAGGAAGTGCTCGACGATGGGGCCAAGGGTCAGGACGGGCAGAAAGTTCAGGGCGCCGACCAGCAAGACGGTGCCGAGCAGCAGGATGATGAACGTGCCGCCGGACACGGGGAAGGTGCCGATGCTGGCCGGGACGAGTTTCTTTTGCGCGAGCGACCCGGCCATGGCCATGATCGGCACAATCATTAGGAACCGGCCAAAGAGCATGGCGATGCCCAGGGTGGTGTTGTACCAGGGCGTGTTGGCGTTGAGCCCGGCGAAGGCGCTGCCGTTGTTGCCAACGGCGGACGAATAGGCATAGAGCATTTCGCTGAGTCCATGCGGACCCTGGTTGTTCAGTCCGGCCAGTCCCCACGGGCTCACCGCTGCCCAGGCCGCAAAGCCGAGGATGGTCAGGCAAAGGATCAACAGCGAGAGCATGGCCATCTTCACCTCGAAGGACTGGATTTTCTTGCCGAGATATTCCGGGGTGCGCCCGACCATCAGGCCGGCGATGAACACCGCAAGCACGACGAACACGAGCATGCCGTAAAGCCCCGCGCCCACGCCGCCGATGATGATTTCGCCGAGTTGGATGTTGAACAATGGTACAAACCCGCCCAGCGGCGTGAACGAATCATGCATCGAATTGACCGCGCCGCATGAGGCGTCCGTGGTGATGGTGGCGAACAGGGCGGAATGGAAAATGCCGAAGCGGACTTCCTTGCCTTCCATATTGCCGTCCGCAGCGGCGATGCCGAGTTGCTGGTGAATGGGATTACCCTTCGCCTCTGCCCACCAGCAGAGCAGCACGCCGGCGAGAAACAACATCATCATGGTGCCCCAGACCGACCAGCCGTGCGCCTGGTTCTTGGTCATGCGGCCGAGGTAATACGTGAGGCCGCTGCCGATGGCGAAGATGGAGAGCATCTGGATGAAGTTGGAGAGCGGCGTGGGATTCTCGAACGGATGCGCGGCATTCGCATTCGCGTAGCCGCCGCCGTTGGTGCCGAGCATTTTGATGGCGATTTGCGAAGCGACCGGTCCTTGAACGATGGTTTGCTCCTCAACGGTCTGTTCCTCCATGACCTGCTTGCCATCCTTGTCAAGGACCGGTGCCCCCTTCGCGTCCACCTTGGCGACTGAAATTTTCATCGGCTCGAGCAGTTTCGCCTTCGTGTACGGTTTGAAATTCTGGATGATGCCCTGCGACACGAGGAAAACGGCGAACACCAGGCAGATGGGCAGCAGCAGGTAATAAGTGACGCGCACGAAATCCACCCAGAAATTGCCGAGGAGCTGCGTGGAATGCCGGGCGATGCCGCGCACGAGGGCGGCGGCGAGCGCGATGCCGGTGGCGGCGGAGGCGAAGTTATGAATCACCAGCGCAACCATCTGCGAGAGGTAGGACATGGTGGCTTCGCCGGTGTAGCTCTGCCAGTTGGTGTTGGTGGTGAAGCTGACGGCGGTGTTGAACGCGAGGTCGGGCGTGAGCGCGCCGAAGCCCTGCGGGTTGAGCGGCAGATGATTTTGCAGGCGCAGGATGGCGTAGGTGAACGCGCAGCTCACCAGGCTGAACAGCAGCATGGCCCAGGTGTATTGCCGCCAGTCCTGTTCCTGGTCCGCGCGCACACCCATGAGGCGGTAGGTGAGGCGTTCGAGCGGCTTGAGCACTGGGTCGAACCAGGTGCGGCCGCGGGCGTCGAGCACCTGCGCGAGGTACAGGCCCATGGGCTTCGTGATCGCCGCGAGGAGGGCGACGTAAAGAGCGAGTTGGAGCCAGCCGGAGGTTTCCATAAGCGTTGGGTTAAAATTTTTCGGGACGGACCATCGCGACGAACAGGTACGCGAACAGCGCGAGGGCAATCAGACCGACGATGAGATTTTCCATAAATGGTCCTTAAAGTTTTTCGCACCAGCGGGCGTAGAGTCCGCCCGCGACAAAAAAGAGCGCGATGACGGCGAGATAGATGATGTCAGTCATGTTGGTTTCGATTTGCCGGCGAGCCGGTGTTCGTTTTCACGGGTCAAATATGAATGGCTCCGTTCACGCCGGGTAATCAAAAGGGGTCGCCGGGGCATCAAAAAAATGTAAAAATGGTTCTAACCGCGGATGGGCATGGATGAGCACGGCGTATAGCTGCTTGGCGGCCGCGTCGCCGCGACTTCAGAGCTTGCCGGCCTCAGCCGCCAGGTAAAAAGCTCCTCCCAACAAAACCAAAATATACGGCCAGAATTTCATATTCACGAAAAAGAACGTGTGATCCTGGCGGATGACAACAGCTTCGCCGGTCTTCAGGTCGCGCAGCACGCGCTCAGGAGCGCACGTTTTGGCAATGGTGGCGGTAACGGCGGCGGAAAATAAAAAAGCACACAGGATCGGCCAGCCGTGGGTTTGGTAGTAATGCTCATCGTGGAATTCGGCACGAACAAAAAATTCCATGCCGAGCGATGATAAGAAAGTGACCACCGGCACCCAGAATCCTTTTCCTGACCGAACGAGATGGATCATACATTGACGCCTGACAAATCGTGATAAGTCACAAATCATGGTCATACAAGAAGATTCAGGAGGAAACAATTTACCCAAAAAAACTTTGCCAAGGGACGCGCCAAAGCGTCTTATTTCCCGACGCGATATGTTTCAAATCCGGATTTTACTGGTGCTGGCCGGTTTGCTGCCGGCGATGCTGTCCGCCGCGCCGCCGCGCTCCAGCGGGACGACGGTGCGGACGGCAGTCCCATCGGCGCCGGTGCTGACGCCGATCCCGGGACAGAACCCTCCGCAAACCATCGATGGCTATGGTCCGGTTTCCGTGACCCCGCCATTGCCGGCGCGCGAGTTTCGCGGCGCCTGGCTGGTGACGGTGGCCAACAAGGACTGGCCGTCGCAGCCCGGCCTCGGTGTCGCGCAACAAAAAGCCGAGTTGACGGCGTTGCTGGATCGCGCGGTGCAATTGAAGTTGAATGCGATTGTTTTCCAGGTGCGCCCTTCGAGCGATGCGGTGTATGCCTCGTCGCTCGAACCCTGGTCAGAATATCTCACCGGCACGATGGGCCGGGCACCACAGCCGTTTTATGACCCGTTGGCATTTGCGATCCAGGAGGCGCACCGGCGCGGGCTGGAATTGCATGCGTGGTTCAATCCGTTCCGCGCGTTGCATCCGCAGACCAAATCGCCCGTGGCGCCGAACCACATTTCGCGGACGCATCCGGAATACCTCCGCCGGTACGGACCCCAGTTCTGGCTGGATCCGGGCGACCCGGCGGTGCGGGCCCATGTTTTGCGCGTGGTGCTGGACGTGGTACAGCGCTACGACGTGGATGGCGTGCAGTTCGACGATTATTTTTATCCCTACCCGGAAAAGGACGCGATGGGGCGCGAGCTGGAATTTCCCGACGGTTCGACCTGGCAACAATACGGCCGGGCGAGCGGCTTTTTCAACCGGGACGACTGGCGGCGCGCCAACGTCAATCAATTCGTTCACAGCGTTTATCAATCCATCAAGGCGCTGAAACCGTGGGTGAAGTTTGGGATCAGTCCGTTTGGCATCTGGCGGCCGATGAATCCGCCGCAAATCCGGGGCCTGGACGCTTATGCGAAACTTTACGCGGATTCACGCCTATGGCTGGCCAGCGGCTGGCTGGATTATTTTGCGCCGCAACTGTACTGGGCGGAGGAGCCCCGGGAGCAAAGTTTCCCCGCGTTGCTCAGCTGGTGGGTGCGCCAGAATCCCAAGGGCCGGCATCTCTGGCCGGGTCTCAATGCGTCCAATGTGGGGGAAAAGTGGAGTCCGGAGGAAATTGACCGGCAAATCAAGGTGATGCGCACCCAGCCGGCCGCCCGCGGCGAAATTTTTTATCACCTGCGCAGTGTTACGGATAATCCGGCCTTGACGGCGGCGGTCAGGTCGGAATATGCGCAAACGGCGCTCGTGCCGGCGTCGCCGTGGCTGGATTCGACACCTCCGGAAAAGCCCCGGTTCAGCGTCGGTGAGAGCCGCGGCGGGTTGCATTTTCAGTGGGCGACTTCGGGCGGCGAACCGGTCTGGTTGTGGGTGGTGCAATTCCGGATCAGCGGGATTTGGACGACGGACATTTTGACGTCCGACCAGAGGTCCCGGACCTTTTTCAATTCCCAGCCGGAGATCATTTCGATCAGCGCGGTGGATCGGACGGGGAATTTGAGTTTGCCGGCGGTGCTCGGGAAGGGTTCGGCGGCCCCGGCGGGAAAAGCGTGGTGAGGTTGATTTCAGACGGCAGGCCGTGCTGCGGCGCGGCCATCATCCCCGGCTGGCGCCGCAGCGCCGCCCGACCTGATCTGGTCATAAGCATGCGGTTCGCGCAACTCGCCCCTTCGGAATAAGAAATGGTTTTGGAAGGGCTGTAAGCCGAATTCTGTCTGCCCTCTTGCGAGGGGAGAGAATCATTTGTCTGGGCAGCCGATACCCGGAATCCGTCTCGCTTTCGCGACACCTGGAGCGGGCCGCTCCGGGATTCCCTATTTGGCCTTGCACCCGATGGGGTTTTCCGTGCCGTCCCGCTCACGCGGAACGCGGTGGTCTCTTACACCACCTTTTCACCCTTACCGGCGTCTCTTGCGAAACACCGGCGGTTTGATTTTCTGTGGCACTGTCCGTCGAAAGGTCTTTCAACCTTCCGCCCGCGTGTATCTCAACCAAACAAGCTTGAGTTACGCGGCATCGCGCCCTTTGGTGTTCGGACTTTCCTCCTCCCTCCCGCAGAGCGGGACGAAAGCGATTCTCCGCCCTTCCAAAACCAGGGACAATTTAGCGGCAAAATGGCTGACTGACAAGCGGGTTTGCAGGTCGTCAGAACGTTTATGGTGTGCGCGTTACAAACGGATTAAGCAACGGTTACGATCGAAATTTAGGTGACCCATCAATCGGGGCCGGGCCAGCATTTGTCACCTGTACAATTCTCCAGTCGATTCTTCTCGCTTTTTTTCCGTCCGGGTGATAGTGATAGAGATATAGCTAAACCTTCAAATTGATGGCAAAGCAATGAAGTATTCGAGGAGACTTTCTACTCCGATCTTCGTGGTGGCCATGGGAATTTCCATCGCCTGCGGCCAGGCATTGTGCGCCCAGATCAACGTTTCCAACGAGTGCTGCCTGAAAATCGATCTGACCAATGCGGAGGCCGTCTTAACCATCACCGACCAGCCGACCAATGTGAATGGGCCATTTGACGTGTTTTTCAAGACGAACTTTGCGGATGCCCAAGGGTGGACGTGGCTGCTCCGATGTCCGCCGGGGCAAACCAGTCTGGTGATGAGCAACCTCCCGCCGGACCAGTGTTTCTACCTGTTGGGCGTCACCAATGCCATCCGGCCCGGGTTTACTAATTTTTCCCTTCCGCCCGAGGATGATAACCCCAGTTCGAATGCCATTTTGCCGTTCACGATAAATTTTTTTGGCGCCGCTTACTCGAATCTTTGGGTCAACAACAATGGCAACGTGACTTTTGACACTTACCTGAATCAATTTACACCCACGGCGTTGAATCAACTGAAAATTAGAATCATCGCTCCCTACTGGGGTGATGTGGATACTCAAAACACGAATTCCAGTGTGGTAACCTATGGCAGCGGCATGGTGGGTACCAACAATGCCTTTGGGGTGAACTGGGTGAATGTCGGTTACTATCAGCAGCTCGCGGACAAGCTGGTAAGCTGTCAACTGGTGATCATTGATCGGTCCTCCGACCCCAGCAATGCGCCGGGTGACTTTGACATGGAATTCAATTATTTCAAGGTCCAATGGGAATGGGGGGCGGTTTCCACCGGCAGTCCGGCGCGGGTGGGCTACTCGGATGGGACCAATGATTACGAACTGCCGGGGTCCGGTGTGGAAGGGGCGTTCCTGGATACAAACGGGGTGACGGGCTTGATCTACAACAGCACCAACAGCACCGTGCCGGGCAGATATGTTTTTTATTTCCGGAATGGGCAGCCCTGGCAACCTTCGCCGTGAATGGCGGAAGCGGATGCAGAAGGACCCGGCGGTGGCTACTCCGTGCCGGCCAGCGCCATGTCGCGGGTGTAATACAAAATCCGGCCGCAGTTCGTGCAACTGACTAGTTCCTGATGGGCCTGGCACATGACCAGGATTTGTGCGGGCAATTTCATGTGGCAACCGCCGCAAACGCCGTGATTCACGCCCACGACCACGTTCTCGCCCTTGCTCTTAAACAGCCGCTCATAGCGCTGGCACACGGTAATGTCCACCGCCGCCGCCAGCTCGGCCCGGCCCCGCTGTAATTCGGCGAGTTCCTTCTTCAAATTCTCCTCGCGCTGGTCGAGTTGGGCGATCTGGTCGTCCACCATTTTCCGGGCGGCGTTCGCTTCCAGCGTGCTGCGGGCGACTTCCGCCTGGGCCGCCTCCGCCTGTTCCATCAAAACAATTTCCTGGTCCTCGATCTTCAGGATGTCAGCCCGGCATGTTTCGATTTCGTGGGCGAGGGCGCGGTATTCCTCGTTCTTGCGCGTCTGGAGCTGCTGGTTGGCGTATTTCTCGATCTGCGTTTTCTTTCCTTCGACGTCAAGTTCGAGCCGCTTGCGGTCGGATTCGGACTGGCGGACGCGAACTTTGGCGGCGTCAAGCTGCGCCAGGGTGGTGACGGCCCGGGTGCGGAAGGTTTCGCGCTCCGGATCGATGTGGGCCAGTTCCTGGACCAGGCGATGAATTCTGCGGTCGCGGTCCTGCAAAACCAAAAGTTTCTCAATCGTCTCCTGCATCAAGCGTGGGAGAATAACGCTGGAGGGCAGCCAAGTCAATGCGCGCGGTGTTCCTGACCGTGTGCCCGAGACGAATACAATTTACGCATCGTTGTTGCGATTTTGCGATTGGCCGCTAACTTACGGCCATGCGTTTCATCGGCAATGTCATCGAAAAATTGCAGCGGCATCCGAAGCGGGTGGTATTTCCCGAAGGCACGGAGCCGCGCATCCTCCAGGCGGCGCGGCAATTTCAGGCCTTGCGGCTGGGCGCGCCCATCGTGCTCGGCGATCCGGCCAAGGTGAAGGAGGCGGCCGAGGGCTTGAACATTCCGCTCGACGGCATTCGCGTCATCAATCCCGCCACGAGCGAAGACCTGGACAGTTTTGCCACCCGTTTGTTCCGGCTGCGGCGGGAAAAGGGGATGCGCGCACCCGAGGCGCGCGAGGCGGTGCTGCAGCCGAATTATTACGGCACGATGATGGTGGCCATGCACCAGGCGGACGGCCTGATTTCCGGCGCGTCGCACATCACGGGCAGCGTGTTGCGGCCCTTGTTTCAAATCATCAAGGCCGCGCCGGACATTGCCACGGTGTCGAGTTGCATGATCATGGAGGTCGAAGACACGCGCTTTGGCGAGGACGGCGTCCTGTTCATGGCCGATTGCGGGGTGGTTCCCGATCCGACGGTGGACCAGCTCGCCGACATTGCCCTTTCGACGGCGCGGCTGGCGCGTCACATGTTGGGGGTGAGGCCGCGCGTGGCGTTCCTCTCGTTTTCGACCAAGGGCAGCGCCTCGAATCCGTCCGTGGGCAAGGTGCAGGCGGCCACGGCGATGGCCAAACAGAAGGCCGGGCAATTGTTTTTGGAGGCCGACTTTGACGGCGAATTGCAGGTGGACGCCGCGCTGGTGCCGGAAATTGCCGAACGCAAACTGCACGACAGCAAGGTGGCCGGCCGCGCGAACGTGCTGATTTTCCCCGAACTCAATTCCGGCAACATCGCCAGCAAGCTGGTCCGGCTCGTCGGGCACGCGAACGCCTATGGGCAGATTTTGCTGGGGTTGAACCGGCCCGCCGCGGACGTTTCCCGCGGTTCGAATGCGCACGACATCCTCGGGGTCGCATCCATCATTGGCGTGCAGGCGATCGACTACCAGAAACTTTATCCGGGCGCCGACGCGCCTTTGCCCGGCGAGTAAATGAACACCACGACGCCGCGCGTTTTCATTGCCGCCACGCGCCAGAACGATGGCAAGACCACCGCCTCGCTGGGTTTGATCGCCGCGTTGCAGGAACATTTCCCGCGCATCGGCTACATCAAGCCCGTGGGCCAGCGTTTTGTCGAAATCGAGGAGCAAAAAATTGACGAGGACACCGTGCTCATGGACGCGGTGTACCAGCTTAATTGTCCGCTGGTGGACATGAGCCCCATCGCCGTCGAACCGGCCTTCACCCGCAAATACCTCGAATCGGCCAACAACGAATCGCTCGTCAAACGCATCCAGGGCGCCTTTGACCGCGTCGCCTGGGAAAAGGAATTCGTGTTGTGCGAAGGCTCCGGGCATGCGGGCGTCGGTTCCGTTTTCGACCTGTCCAATGCGCAGGTGGCGAAGACGCTCGGATGCAAGGTCATCATTGTCACCCAGGGCGGCATCGGCAAACCGATTGATGAGGTCTGCCTCAATCAGGCGCTGTTTGAAAAGGAAGGCGTCGAAATCATCGGCGTGATTGTCAACAAGGTGCTCGAGGAGAAGATTCCGGAAATCACCCGGTTCGTCGGCCGCGGCCTCAAGCGCAAGGGATTGGATTTGCTCGGGGTCATCCCGCATCAACAAATCCTGTGCAACCCGACGGTCGATCTGATCCGCGAGGAACTGCACGCCGAATTGCTCAACCAGCCGCCCACGCTGCAAACGCTGGTGGATGAAGTGGTGGTGGGCGCCATGGGCGCGCAAAATGCGATCCAGTTTTTCAAACGCGGAACACTCCTCATCACGCCGGGTGACCGCGAGGACATCGTGCTCGCCGCCGGCGCGACCACCGCCCCGGACAGCGACGACCGGCTGGCCGGCATCGTGTTGACCGGCGGGATGCGCCCCGGCGCGAGCGTGCTCCGGGCGCTCCAGAGCATGCCCGTGCCTGTGATGCTCGTGCAGGCAGACAGCTATCAGGTCGCGTCCAAGGTCCACAATCTCACCGTCAAGACGCGTCCCGGCGATGCGGCGAAGATTTCGCTCATTCGGGATATTGTCGCCAAAAGCGTGAACGTCAAAAAAATCGTCCAGGCCCTGTAATATGCCGATTCCCCCGCTTACCAACACCGCGCTCAAAGATCTGCCGGTGTACCAGCCCGGCCGGCCGATCGAGGAGGTCGCGCGCGAACTCGGCCGGCCCGCCGCCGACATCATCAAGCTTGCGTCCAACGAAAATCCGCTCGGCCCGTCGCCCGCCGCCCTCACCGCCATGCAAACGGTCCTGGCCGGCCTCAATCTGTATCCCGACGGCAACGCGTTTTACCTGAAGCAAAAGCTCGCGGCGAAACTCGGTCTCGAACCGGCCCAGCTCATCCTCGGCAACGGTTCGAACGAGATCATTGAATTTGTCGGGCACGCCTACCTGGCCCCGGGCGTGGAGGTGGTGGTGTCCCAATACAGTTTTGCCGTTTATCCCCTCGTCACAAAATTATTCGGTGCGAACCTCATCACCGTTCCTGCCAAAAGGCATGGCCACGATCTTCCCGCCATGCTCCAGGCCATCACGCCGCAAACCCGGGTTGTGTTTGTGGCCAACCCGAACAATCCCACCGGCACGGTGGTGGCCCGGGAAGAGCTGGTGGGATTTGCCAGCCGGATTCCGGCGAACGTGCTGCTGGTGATTGACGAGGCTTACCTCGAATTTTTGGATGACCCGGCGGATTTCATTTCCGAAATCAAGCGTGGCCAGAAGCCGAATCTGCTCTTGATGCGGACGTTCTCCAAAATTTTCGGGCTGGCCGGGTTGCGCCTCGGTTACGGCATCGGGCACCCGGATTTGATTGCCGCGTTCGAGAAAATCCGCCAGCCGTTCAACATCAATGCCATCGCCCAGGCCGGTGCGCTGGCCGCGCTCGACGACGCGGAACACCTGCGCCGGACGCGGGCGAACAATTTCACCGGCCTGATCTTTTTCGGGGAGGCATTCCGCGGCCTGGGCCTCGAATTCATTCCTTCGGCCGCCAATTTCATCCTGGTCCGGGTCGGCGACGGCCAGCAGGTTTTTGAGGCGATGCAGCAGCAGGGCGTGATTGTGCGTCCCATGGGCGGCTATCAACTGGGCGAATGGGTCCGCATCACCGTCGGCACGCCGCCGGAAAACGAGCGGTGCCTCGACGCGTTGAAAAATGTTTTGGGTCAGAAATAATTATTTGAATCGGGCTGAAAACCGAATACTTATTGCGGCGTTGAAACACCATAACGAGCCAAAGTGAAACTGACCGACCTGCGGGGCATCCTGCAATACATTCCGCAATTCCGCGAGAAGACCTTCATTCTCGCGATTGACGGCGCCATTGTCACCGACGAAAACTTCGCCACGCTGCTGCTGGACGTGGCGGTGTTGCGCTCGCTGAGCATTCGCGTTGTGCTCGTTCACGGCGCGTCGGCGCAAATCAAGGCGCTGGCCGAGGGCCAGAAAATCCAGGCCTCCAACCTGGATGGCTCGGGCGTCACGGACGCGGCCACGCTCAATCTGGCGCTCACCGCCGCCAACCGGCTCACGCATGAGATTCTCGAAGGTCTTTCGGCCAATGACCTCCGGGCCACCAGCACGAATGCCATTATCGCCCATCCGATGGGCATCATCCAGGGCGTGGACCATCTGTTCACCGGCAAGGTTGAGCGCGTGGACGTGGAAATGCTCCAATCGCTGCTGGCACAGGGGGTGGTGCCGGTCATTCCGCCGCTCGGCTTCGACGGCGACGGCAAGACGTATCGCGTGAATTCCGACGGTGTGGCGGTGGCGGTGGCGGACGCGCTCAAGGCGATCAAATTGATTTTCATCACGACGCAGGATGGGCTGATTTACAGCGGCAAGCTCATCCGGCAGATGCTGGTGGCGGAACTGGAAAAGCTGTTGTCGCAAAACAGCGCCGGGTTTGCGCCGGAAATCCTGTCGAAGGCGCAGCACGCCGCCGCCGCCTGCAAGGCGGCCATTCCACGCGTCCATATCATCAACGGCCAGGTGGACGAGGGGCTGCTGGCCGAGGTGTTTTCCAACGACGGCATCGGCACGCTGATTTACGCGAACGAATACCAGCAAATCCGGCCGGCCAAGAAAAAAGACGTGCGGGCGATTCAACTGCTGACGAAGGCGGCGGTGGAGTCGGACGAACTGGTCAAGCGCACGCGGGCGGTGATCGAGAAAAGTCTGGGGGACTATTTCATTTTTGAGATTGATAAAAATCCGGTCGCGTGCGTGGCGCTGCACATTTATCCCGAACAGAAAAAGGGCGAGCTGGCGTGCCTTTACGTCAGCGCGTCGAATGAAAACCAGGGCATCGGGCGGAAGCTGATCCAGTTTGTGGAAAACAAGGCGCGCGAGATGGGCCTGGGCGAGCTGCTCACGCTCTCGACGCAGGCGTTCACCTATTTTCAGTCCAAGGGCGGCTTTGCCGAGGGCACGCCCGACGATCTGCCGCCCGCGCGCCGCGAGAAATACGAGCAAAGCGGGCGCAACTCGAAGGTGCTGGTGAAGAAATTGGTGAAGCCGGCTTGATATGCCAGCGAAAACCGATTTGGTTGATTATTATGCCAGGCGCGCCAACGAATACGAACGGATTTATCAAAAGCCGGAACGTCAAAAGGATTTGGCCGGTCTGCGGAAACTTTTCCAGCAAGCGGTGGCCGGGCAAAATGTTTTGGAAATTGCCTGCGGCACCGGCTACTGGACCCAGATTGTTTCCCAAGCTGCAAAATCGGTAACGGCTACTGACATCAATGAAGAAGTTCTTAAGATTGCCAGGTCAAAAAGCTACCGTGGCAAGGTGATTTTTGAAAATGCTGACGCCTTTGATTTGTTGCTTTCCCGTCAAAACGTTTTTACCGCGGGACTTGCCGCCGCGTGGTGGTCGCATTTGCGAAAGGCACAAATCGGAAGTTTTCTATCTCGATTTCATCGGCAGTTTGCATCCGGCTCGACTATTGTCTTTATGGACAACCGATTCGTTCCGGGTAGCAATACACCCATCGCTCGAACGGATGACGAGGGGAATACTTATCAATTACGGAAACTTGAAAAGGGAAACGAGTATGAGGTTTTGAAGAATTTTCCTAGCGAAAAGGAGGTTCGGGGATTAATTGCTGATTCGGCGGCTGAAGTTTTCTGGACAGAACTGCAATATTATTGGTTTTTGGCCTATAAACTGAAATAGATGGAGTGTAATTTTTATTGGCGTTTTGTCTGCTTTTATGCAAATATGCTTTTATGCGAACGACGATTGATTTGCCCGATGATTTGTTCCGCCAGGTGAAGTCGAAGGCGGCTTTGCGCGGCGAGACGTTGAAGGAATTTGTCCAGGCGGCGATTGAAAAGGAAATTTCGGTGGCGGCTCCGGCCAGTTCTTTTCGCGTGAAACTCCCGCTCATCAAATCGAAAAAACCAAAAACCCTTTCGCTGACCAACGCCGAAATTGAAAACCTGCTTGCCTGACATCAACGTCTGGATTGCGCTGGCCGCCGACCGCCACGTTCATCACCAGACGGCGAAAAATTGGTTTGCGGACATGGAGCCGGGCGGCACGGCGTTTTGCCGCATCACGCAAATGGGTTTTCTCCGGCTCATCACCAATCGTCACGTCATGGGCACAGATGTGGTGACGCAAAAAGAGGCGTGGCAGGTTTATCAAAATCTTTCCAAAGACCAGCGCGTCGCTTTTATGCCTGAGCCATCCGGCATCGAAGATGCATGGCGTCGGCTCACGCAAGGCGGTACCGCGGCAACCAATACCTGGACCGATGCTTACCTCTGCGCTTTTGCCTCGATTCGCAATTTGAAAATTGTTTCATTCGACAGCGGAATGCGTGGGGCAGACGTTGCCATTCTTCACGCCTGAAAACAGTGCCATACCAGGAATTAAAGTTTTTTTTCGGCTCCTGTAAAAAGTACGGCATCGTTCCAACGCGCTTTGTTCTTGTGGTCAGCGTTGCAAATCAGACCGTTTCGGTTTTTGAAAGGGACTTTGCGTCTTTGCGTTTTCGCGTCAAAACGTTCCGCTGTTCCACCTCGCGTTTTGGCATCAGCCAGATGGAAGGGTCCAACGGCACGCCGTTGGGATTGCACCGGGTTGCGGAAAAGATCGGCGGCGGTTGGCCGGTAGGGACGGTTTTCAAGGGCCGTCGGCCAATCGGTTACACCTGGAAGGGGATGCCGGAGGCGAAAATCACCACGCGCATCCTGTGGCTGGAAGGGCTCGAGCCCGGCTTCAACTACGGCGGCAATGTGGATTCGTACGCGCGTTACATTTACATCCATGGCACCGGTGACGAGACCACGATTGGCCGGCCCGCGTCGTATGGTTGCATCCATCTGAAAGCAGACGATCTGGTCCCGCTCTTCGACCGGTTGCCGGGCGGCACGCTGGTCTGGATTGCCGAGTGCTGAACGAAACTTGACTTGCGCACGACAAAAAGCGAGTGTGCTTTTGTGTTCGTCCGGCTCGGCAACATTTTTCTGATCGGCGCATTGTTGGCGGCGACGGGCGCGCATTGGGCGGTGCTACAGTCCGTTGCGTGGACGGCAATGATTGCCGATAACTTGCGCACGCACTCCATGGGCGAGGCGGTAACCTGCACGTTTGACGGCAAACATCCCTGTTGTCTGTGCAAGGCCATTGCCGCCGGCAAAAAATCCGAAAAGAAAAACGAGTTCACGCTGCAGTTGAAAAAGCTCGAATTTCCGCCCTCGCCGGCAAGTTTGGTTTTGGTTGCTCCGTCGCAGTTCAGATTTTTGCCAGCGGCGAACACTTTTGCTGAATCACTCGCATTCCAGCCACCCACGCCTCCGCCACGCTGGCGCCTCGTCTGACGCGTTGCCGTTTTCGTTGCCCGCGCCGTGTGGCGCGAGCTTTTATGTTTTCCTTTAACTTGAGACCCGCGGTCGCGGTGTCTGGTAATTTTGAAATTTAGATATGAAAAAGAAATTAAATTCAGCAGTAATAAAGAGCAGCGGTGGTATGTTGGCCGGCCTGCTCGCGCCGAGCCTGGTTCATGCGTGCGCGTGCGGGTGCGGCGTTTTTGATGTGGCAACCAGTTCCATGCTCCCCAATGGCCCCGGCGGGATGGCTTATCTCCAATACGATTTCCAGGATCAGGATCGTAATTGGAACGGCACGTCGCAGGCCCCGTCGGGAAACAATCCCGACAAACAAATTGAGACGGACTTCGTCACCGCCGGTTTCCAGTACCTGTTCAACCGCAGTTGGGGGGTTCAGTTGGAAGTGCCTTATGACTATCGCACGTTTAAAACCGTTACGGGCAATCCAAGCGTTCCACCGAATACCGTCACCACCCTGAACTGGGGTGCGCTGGGTGACATCCGGCTGGAAGGCATCTACGCCGGATTTTTTGCGGATCAGTCCGCCGGCGTGACGTTTGGCCTCAAGCTGCCGACCGGCGACTGGACCTACAACAATGCCTATGGTGACGTGGACCGCGACAGTGAAATTGGAACCGGCAGCACGGACATTTTGCTGGGCGGCTTTTATCGTGGCAACATCACCAAGGATGAAAAGTGGGACTGGTTTGCGCAATTGCAACTGGACGTGCCGGTGCTGATTCAAGCTCAATATCGTCCGGGCGTCGAACTGGACACGGCCGTCGGGATTGATTACAAGGGTTTCTCGCTCGGTCGGGTGAGGATCTCTCCGGTGGCGCAGGCAATCTTTTCCGAGCGGAGCAGTGACAGCGGGGATGCCGCCAATCCCGACAATTCCGGCTACCAGCGCATCCTGCTTTCACCGGGGGTCGAATTTCACATTCATCCGGTGAAAATTTACGCAGACGCCGAATTCCCCGTTTACCAAAACTTCACCGGCAATCAACTGGCCGCGTCGGTGTTGTACAAGGTCAGCGTGAGCTTTATGTTTTGATTCCATCCCAACGAACCATCGAAAAACCTGTCATGAAAAATCTAAAATTCATCCTCGCAATTATTCTGACCGTAACCCTCGTCGCCGCCTCATTGTCCAGCCATGCCGACGAAAAGAAACCCAAACCCTATCCGCTCGGCACCTGTCTTGTGTGTGGAATGAAATTCGGTTCCATGGGCGAGCCTTACGTGTTTGTTTATAAGGATCAGGAGATCAAAGTCTGCGACAAATCCGAGAAAGCGGGCTTCGACAAGGATCCGGACAAATACATGAAAAAGCTGGCCGACGCCGAGGCCAAATTGAAAAAGTAAATTGTGATGGCCAAGGCCAGGAAGAAAATTCGGGCGACGGTCGCAAGGAGGCCGGGCAGGGGATGCCCATTGAAAAACGACCACCACCCGAACTAAAAACCAACCCCGGGCTAACCCCCGGGTCAAAACCGATTCGGGCGACAGCCGCCAAGGAGGTGGGGATGGGGAATCCCGCTGAAAAAACGGCTGTCCGCCCGAACCGAAATCCAAAACCTGTGTGATCGTCGCTGCGCATCAAAAAACGGCATGCGCCGCCGACCTTAAATTATAAAGGAACCATCCGTCGCATCCGCCCCGTAATGAAACCCGTTGTCATCCTCATAGCCAACCGGCACCCGGGCTTCGATGGAGGCACGCAATATCGCGAGGATTCGAACTGGTGAACCAACCTCGTGCCATGCAATCCGTCTGGCACTGCGGTTCAACGGCAAAGACCCCATTTGATCGATTCGCCGGTACCCCAACTGTAACTGTGTGCCCACAATCATGTTACGAGCATTCAATTAAACGCCGAAACAAGCTCTCCATTATTTGCCAACCTCTTTGCAGAAGTTGCTGAACCCAATCGCCTTCGGTGGCGGGCAGGATGAAAAAATACAAGGATGGCCACCGGGCGGGAAGCTCACGGGAAACTTCGCCCTTTTAACTTTGGCTTTTTGGCTTACCTTTTCTCCGCATGACTTTGAACGAGCAAATGACGCGATTGGCCCGACAGGCCAAGGCGGCGTCGCGCGAACTCGCCCAGCTCACGACGGCGGAGAAAAATTCGTGCCTGCTCGCCATGGCTGACGCGCTGGAGAAAAACGCCGACGCCATCAAACAAGCCAATGCACTCGACATGGATGCCGGGGGGAAGCTCGGTCTTTCGCCGGCCATGCTGGACCGGCTCAAGCTCGATGATAAGCGTATCGCGGGCATGGCGAAAGGTTTGCGCGAAGTGGCCGCCCTGCCGGATCCGGTCGGAAAAATTCTCAACGAGCGCATCCGGCCCAACGGTTTGAAGCTGCAGAAAATGTCCACGCCGATCGGGGTGGTGGTCATCATTTATGAATCGCGTCCCAACGTGACGGCGGATGCGGCGAGCCTGTGTTTCAAATCCGGCAACGCGACGATTTTGCGCGGCGGCAAGGAGGCGTTAAACTCGAATCAAACCATCGCGCGCCTCATGATTGAGGCGGGAAAGCAGGCGCTCGCGAAATTTCCCGTGCGCGCCATCCAGGTCGTGCCGGTGGCTGATCGCGAGGCGATTCCCATTTTGTTGTCGCTCACGCAATACATTGACTTGTGCATGCCCCGCGGCGGCGAGGGACTCATCCGGGCCGTGACGGAATGTTCCAAGGTGCCGGTGATCAAGCATTACAAGGGTGTCTGCCACGTTTTTGTGGACGCGGATGCGGATTTGAAAATGGCCGAAGACATCGCCATGAACGCGAAGGTCCAGCGCCCCGCCGTGTGCAATGCGATGGAGACGCTGCTGGTGGACCAGGCGGTGGCGGAAAGGTTTCTATCGCAGATTTCGCAGAAACTCGCCGATAAAAAAGTTGAATTGCGTTGCGACGCGGTTTCTCTGGGCCTGGTTCAATCGGCCATCGGCCATCGGCCATCGGCAATCCGGCCGGTGGCCGAGCAGGATTATTACACCGAGTACAACGACTACATCCTGAATGTCCGCGTGGTGGACGGCGTGAAAGCCGCAATTGAGCATATCAACCGGTACGGTTCGGCGCATTCGGACAGCATCGTCACGCGAAATGAGGCGCGGGCGAAACAGTTTCTGGCCGAGGTGGATTCGGCGACGGTGTATTGGAACGCCTCGACGCGGTTCACGGACGGCGGCGAATTCGGGATGGGCGCGGAAATCGGCATCAGCACCGACAAAATCGGCGCGCGCGGACCGATGGGTCTGGAAGAACTGACCAGTTACAAGTGGATTGGCATCGGTACCGGTCAGGTGCGGACCTGATTTATCCGGGCAAAATGTCCGCAAGGAATTGGGGCGTTGGAACGGGTCGCCGGTCGCACCAGCGGTTTTGTCACCATTATAGGGTACAATCAATAAGATGCGCTGGCATGGTTTCTGGTGTAGTCTTCACGGAATACGATGCAATCCTCATTTTTGAGACGGCAAGCTTGTCGTCAATGGCTGTGCTGGCTGCTGGCGATTTTGGCACTTCAACTGACGGTGCGGGCCGACCAGATCATTTACGATGATGCGCTGGAAAATGGCTGGGCAGATTGGAGTTGGGGGACGAGGAGCTTGACCAACGCTTCACCGTTGCATTCCGGCCTATATTCCATCAGCGCAAACGAAACCGCCTGGCAGGCGCTTTCCTTCTTTCATACTGATTTCAGCACTTCCCCCTATACCAACCTGATCTTTTGGATCAATGGCGGCCCCGTTGGCGGGCAGGTGCTGCAGGTTCAGGCAGAACTGGCCCAAGTGACGACCTCCTCCAACTACCCGATATCCGCTTTGCCGTCCGGCAGCATTTGGCGGCAGATTACCATCCCACTGACGGCGCTGGGGGTGGCCAACGCCAACAACTTTGATCGCTTCACGATTCAACTGACCGCGTCAGGCACGACCAATGCCTATTACGTGGACGACATCTCATTGCAGGCCGGGGCTCCGATCCTACCCGGAACCAACGCGCCGGTTTCCATTGCGGTGGATGCGCAGGCCAACCGTCACGCGATCAGCCCGTTGATTTATGGCGTGGCGTTCGCTTCGTCGTCCGGCGTCTTGCAGGATTTGAACGCGCCGCTCCATCGTTCCGGCGGCAACGGGACCACCACTTACAACTGGCAGATCAACGCCTGGAACCATGCGGCCGACTGGTATTTTGAGAGCATCGCCGACAACCCCGGCACCGCGGGCGCCGACGGCGACAGTTTTATCCAGGAATCGAAGAGTGGCGGCGCGCAGGCGATGCTGACCATTCCCATGATCGGCTGGGTCGCCAAACTGGGGCCGGGTCGGACCATCCTGGCGAGTTACAATACCAACAAATATGGCACCCAAACCGCCACCGACCCATACTTGCCGACGGCGGGCAACGGCGTTTCCCTGGCCACCGGCCTGAACATCACCACGAATGATCCCACGGATGCAAACCTGTCCGCCGACACAAATTTTCAGGCGGGCTGGGTGCAGCATTTGACAAATCAGTGGGGCACGGCGACCAATGGCGGTTTGCTTTATTACATCATGGACAACGAGTGGAGCCTCTGGCAATCGACGCATCGCGACATTCATCCCGTGGGTCCGACCATGGACGAGGTGTTAACCGATTATTGCAACTACGCCACCATGGTGAAAGGCATGGACCCGAATGCGCTGGTCGCCGGGCCGGAAGAATGGAGCTGGCCGGGCTATTTCTACAGCGGTTACGATCAACAATGGTCTGGCGCGAACAACGATTACAACCCGGCGGATTATCCCGATCGCAAGGCGCATGGCGGACAGGATTTTGGGCCGTGGTTTTTGACCCAGGTCCGGCTCCGCAGTCAGGCGTCGGGCCAGCGATTGCTGGATAATTTTACCCTGCATTGCTACCCGCAGGAAAATGGCGTGGGCGGCAATGCAGTTGACTCCGCGACGGAGGTGTTGCGGAACCAATCGACCCGCCAGTTCTGGGACACCAATTACGTGGATCCCAGCTGGATCAACAGCATCATCGCGCTCATTCCCCGGATGCGGAGCTGGGTGACGACCAATTACCCCGGCACGAAGATCGGCGTCACGGAATACAACTGGGGAGCCGAACCTTACATCAACGGCGCGACGGCCCAGGCCGATATTTTCGGCATTTTTGGTCGTGAAGGTCTGGATCTGGCCACGCGGTGGGAGACGCCCGACCCGAGCACGCCCACTTACAAAGCGATGAAGATGTACCGCAATTATGACGGCAACGATTCCACTTTTGGCAACACCAGCGTGGCGGCCACGGTCCCCAATCCGGACAATCTTTCGGCCTTTGCCGCGATTCGCACCAACGACAGCGCGATGACGCTCATGGTCATCAACAAAGACATCCTTAACGCCACCCCGCTCATCGCCAACATCGCCAATTTCGCGAACAGCGGGACAGCTCAGGCGTGGCAGCTCACTTCCGCCAATGTCATCACCCGCCTGGCGGATGTGCCTTATGCCAACGGTGTCCTCAGCAACACCTTGCCGTCTCAAAGCATCAACTTGTTTGTTCTGCCGACGGCTAAAAACCTCCGGTTGCGCGTCGGCACGAATGCCCCGCCCGGCCAGATGGAATTATGGATGGATGGACAGGGCGGTCAGAGTTACACCCTCCAGTCCTCCGCCAATCTCGCGGCTTGGTCCGCGGTCAGCGCCTACACGTTTTCGAGCAATTCTTTCCGGGTGCTCGTGAGCACGACCAATGCGGCGGGAATGTTCTATCGCGGCCTCCTGAATTCGCCTTAACAGAAATCGTCTCCGCAATTTTCGTGACCGGTTTTTTTGACGGGCTGCCCCGGATGCTCTATTATCTGGCGATGCGGACCATCCCAGCCAGGGCAGGAATCAACACCGGCAACGAAAAAGCGGCGTGTCCGGTACGATGTGGACTGAATTGAACACGGATTCTCCATCAAACTTGCCGGCTGACCAGGCGCGCTTCGTCCGCGATCAAATGCCCGCGGGCGGACTGTTCGCCGGACTCGACTGGCGCATTTCGCCGGCCCCGTTTCCCCTCGGCGAAACTGTGGCCAGGGAGATTGAATCTCTGGGCCGCGTCCTGCTGCAATTTTATCGCGCGGTCAACCTGTTGTACCGCAAAAGTGCCGAGGGCAAGCAGCCGGAATGGGTGGCGCGCTGGCTGGATCTCGGCAAGCCCGCCGAACTCATCGCGCTGCAGCGTTCGCCCGCTTTCAAGAACGACGTGCCGCGCGTCATCCGGCCTGACATTTTGCTGACCGAAAACGGTTTGAGCATCACGGAACTGGATTCCGTGCCCGGCGGCATCGGGCTGACGGCGTGGCTGGGGCAGACGTATTCGAAGTCATCACTCATCAGTCATCACTCATCAGTCATCGGCGGCGCGGACGGGATGCTTCGCGGATTTGAATCCATCTTCGGCGACGCGAAGCAGGTTCACATCATTGTTTCGGAGGAAGCGGCGACTTACCGGCCGGAGATGGGATGGCTGGCGGGGCAGCTCGGCAATGAAAAATTCAAAATTCAAAATTCAAAATTTGAAGACTTTGCCGATGGCGATGCGGTTTACCGTTTCTTCGAACTGTTCGATCTGGCGAATGTGCCGGATGCAAAAAGGATTTTTGAACTGGCGGCGGAAAAGAAAATCCGTCTGACCCCGCCGCCCAAGCCGCTGTTTGAGGAAAAAATGCTGTTTGCGCTGTTGTGGAATCGGAACCTGCAAAACTTCTGGCGGCAGGAACTCGGCGAAGGTTTTTTTGCGCGATTGAAGAAGCTGGCGCCTTACACCTGGATCATGGACCCGGCGCCCTTGCCACCCCAGGCGGCCATCCCGGAATTGAACCTGACGGACTGGCAGCAGCTCAAAACGCTTTCGCAAAAGGAACGCGAGTTGATTTTGAAGGTGTCCGGCTTCTCGGCCCATGCCTGGGGTGCGCGCGGGGTTTTCCTCGGCAGCGACCTGTCGCACGAAGATTGGGCGAAGGCGGTGGACGATGCGCTGCAGCAGTTCGACCGGTCACCGCGCGTTCTCCAGCGCTATCACAAACCGGTGCTGGTCGAAGCGCAGTGGTTTGATTTCGGCAAGAACGAGGTGGTGCCGATGAAAGGCCGGGTGCGGCTGTGTCCGTATTATTTTGTTTCCGGCGGAGGGGACGCGGCGCGCCCGCAGCTCGGCGGCGTGCTGGCCACGGTCAATCCGGCCGACAAAAAAATCATCCACGGCATGGCCGACGCCATCCTCGCGCCGTGCGCCGTGTAAATTTTAAATCGATATGAGATTTCTGAAATACCTTCCATTCGTCTTAGCGGTGGTCGGCAGACCGCCGCTAATTTCCGGAAACTTGAAGGGAGCGGCTCTCTCCCGAGGAGCCGCTACGCTGTTTTGCATAGGTCTCGCAAAATGATCCAACCGTTCCGCACCACCGCAGAAGAAATTGTCCGGCGGCTGCAGGCCGCCGGCTTCAGCGCGTTCTGGGTGGGCGGCTGCGTGCGCGATTTTCTGCTGGGACGCGAGCCGCAGGATTACGACATCGCGACGTCGGCCCGGCCCGGGCAAGTCGAGAAGCTTTTCCAACGCACCATTCCCGTCGGCAAGAAATTCGGGGTGGTGGTGGTCCGGGAAGGCGGGCACCCATTCCAGGTTGCCACCTTTCGCGCCGAGGCGGATTACCGGGACGGGCGCCATCCGGAACAGGTCACCTTTGCCAATGCCGAGGCCGATGCGCAGCGCCGCGATTTTACCGTCAACGGCCTTTTCTACGACCCGGTCACGGAAAAAATCCATGACTGGGTCGGCGGGGAAAAGGATTTGCGCGCGAAAATCATCCGCACCATCGGCGTGCCGGAGGAACGGTTTGCCGAGGACCATTTGCGGCTGCTGCGGGCGGCGCGGTTTGCCGCGCAACTGGATTTTGCCATCGAGCCGCAGACCTTGACGGCCATAAAAAAGCTCGCCTCCAAAATCGAACTCATCAGTGCGGAACGGATTCGCGACGAACTGATCAAATTGTTTTCGCCGCCGCACGCGGCGCGCGGACTGGGGCTGTTGCTGCAGAGCGGGTTGCTGCCAGGTGTTTTGCCCGAACTCGTGGCCACGCTGGCTTGCGAGCAATCGCCGGATTTTCATCCGGAGGGCACGGTGTTCGAGCACCTCCGGTTGATGCTGGAAAAAATGCCGCCGGGCGCGCCCGACTCGCTGCCGTGGGCCGTGCTCTTGCACGACATCGCCAAGCCGGCCACGGCCGAACGGGACCCGGCCACGGGCAAAATCCATTTTTACGGCCACGAAAAGGTCGGCGCATTGCTGGCGGAACGGGTTTTGACGCGGCTGCGTTTCCCCAATAAGCAAATCGAGGAAATCGTGGCCTGCGTGCGGCAGCACATGCAATTCAAGGACGTAAAACAGATGCGGACAGCCACGTTGCGGCGGCTGCTGTTGCGCGAGACATTTCCGCTGGAGCTCGAATTGCACCGGCTCGACTGCCTTGGTTCGCACGGGGACCTGGGCCATTACGAATTTCTGGTGGAGCAGGCGGCGGAGTTGAGGAAAATACCGGCGATCCGTCCGCCATTGCTGACGGGTGAGGATTTGATCGCGCTCGGGGTAAAGCCCGGGCCGGCCATGGGCGCGCTGCTGGAGGAGATCCGGGAAAAGCAATTGTCGGACGAATTAAAGACGCCTCGCCAGGCCAAAAACTGGTTAAAGCTGAAAATTCAGGGGGCCAACGGGGCAACCTGACCGACTGCCGGGGCGCCGAGCACCGATCTGCCCCGGTCGTGGTCTTGATGCGTTCAGGCCGATACGGTCCGCGGCGCGCCATTTTCCCCGTGCCATTCCCGGGGCGGGGTCGGATTGCCCCGTCGCGTCAGGCTGACGATTTATTTTCTTGAACTGTTTGCGCCGGCGGGTGAATTTTCCTTTTCAGCAAACAGAAGGTACGCCATGAGAACCATTTTATGCCAGCAGCGGTCCGGACGGCAACGCGCCCGCTTTTTGAAAAACTTCGGCCTGGTTTTGCTTGGGCTGATGGTGGCTGGTTGTCCCGCCGGCAAACGGGCTTCGGCCCCCATGGACGGTGAAAAAGTTGTCATCCGGGGCTCGAACACCATTGGGGAGGAACTGGCTCCGCGGCTCATTGCCGAATACCGGAAGGATCATTCCGCCACGGGTTTTGATCTGGAAAGCAAGGGGACTTCGTACGGCATGGGTGCGTTGATGGGGGGCTTTTGTGACATCGCCGGGGCTTCGCGCCTGCCGCTCAAGGAGGAGTTGGAAGTGGCGCAATATCGCGCCGTGGAGCTGAACGATTACGTCATCGGCGCCTACAGCGTGGCCGTGGTGGTGAACGCCACCAATCCCGTCGCCAACCTGACGCAAGACCAGGTGCGGGACATTTTCACCGGCACCGTCCAGAACTGGAAGGACGTGGGTGGCCCGGATGCCCCGATTCATATGTACATTCGGGATCCGATTTCCGGGACGTATATTGGCTTCAAGGAACTGGCGATGGGAAGCAAGCCTTACTTTTCGGAACAAAATTTATTTACGAATTACACCGGCATTGTCGAGGCGGTGGCTGGGGATGCAAATGGAATTGGTTATGCCGGCTTCAATCTCACGCATCAAGCCGGCGTCAAGGCGGTGTCCATCGACGGCATTGAACCCACGGCCGATGCCGTGAACCAGGGCAAATATCCGTATGCCCGGACCCTTCATCTTTACACCAACAAGGCCAAGGAAAGTCCGACCGCGCTCGATTTCATCCAGTTTATCCAATCGCCCCGCGGGCAGGAAATCCTGGCCCAAATGGGCGACGTGCCCCATTCATAAAAACTCCGTGGCAGATGCGCGGGCGGGAAAACGAATGTCGCCGCATGCAGAATGACCCCGTTGAACTGCCGATTGACGGCGTGCTGGATTTGCACATGTTCAATCCGCGCGAAGTGAAGGGCCTGGTGCCGGATTATCCGGCTCCGTGTCAGGCGCGCGGCATTCTGCAAGTGCGCCTCATTCACGGCAAAGGCATTGGCAACCTGCGCCGTATGGTGCACGCGATCCTGTCGCAGCATCCGGATGTCATTTCGTTTACCCTCGACCACACTCAGTTTGGCGGCTGGGGGGCAACGCTGGTGCAACTGCGTGATCCTCATCCGGACCCGTCTGGCGCGGACCATCCTCTGCCTGCGAATGGACGATGAGCGGGGCGAGAGTGCCTGGCGGACGGGCGGGGAATCGTTTAGGTTAAGCCTTTGCCTTGTCGAAAACTGATGCCGCCATTGACGGTGCTGGCCTTGACGTGCGCGCCGCCGTTGCCCAAGGTACCCTTCAGGCTGTGCGCCACGGGAAATTGCTTCTTCACCACCAACGCGGGGAATTCGCTGCTGATGCCGCCGTTGACCGTGCTGGCCGTGACCTCCGCATTGGCGTTCGCCGGCAAGGTGGCTTCAAGATGGCCGTTCACGGCGTCCAGCGACACGGTTTGTCCGCGGCCGAGCGAAACCAGCTGGGCCTTGACCTGGCCATTGACCGTGGAAAGTTTCAGGTCGCCCGCCGCGCCCTGGACCTGCAGCCGGCCATTGACGCTGGACGCTTCGATGTTGCCGGAGACGCCATCAATCGTGATCACCCCGTTGACGCTGGAGATATTTGCCAGCCGCGCGCGTTGCGGAACCTGGAGGATATAATCCGCAGTCGCAGAATCCTTTTTCCAGCCAAGCCAGTTCTGGGGCTCCTTGGTGTGGATGGTGATGTGATCGGGGTGGGCATCCACTTCGATTTTCAACGCTTGCACGCTGTCGCTGGTCTTACCATGCTTGACGGCTTGGATGACCACCGTGTTCTGATCCCACCCATGGATTTCGACCCGGCCGTTGACATTGTCGAGAGCCAGCCAGCCATTGGCGGTGAGCGGGAGCGTCTGGTTGAAGTTCTGCTGAAACTCATCCTTTGTGAAAAGATCACCAAGGATTTTTGTTTGTTGCACGCGGGGCAAGCTCAGCGTTCCGGCAGTTGCCGGCGTCGCCGACATGGCCGTGCTGGATGGCACGGGCGGCATCGGTGCCACCGGCGGCGTTGGAGGCGTCGGCGCCACGACATAATCCGTACTGAGGTTCGCCACGGTCACATTGCCTTGGGGGCCGGTTTGGAGTTGTACTTTGTCCGCGGTCAGTCGGCCATTGGTGGTCTCGATAACGACCTGACCGTTTTGCGACGAAATGTTCAAAGTCTTGCTGGAATCTCCCTGGGTGGCCGGGACGATGAGGGTGTTACCGTCGGTCTGAACCGGCGGAGCTGGTGGTGCTGGCAGGATTTCAATGCCATTGATCTCGGGATTTTCCTGCTGGGGGATGAAGCGAATTTTCAGTTTGCCATCGGTCACCTCCACATTGACGGTTTCGACGCAGGCGCGCTGGGCGCCGCCCGCCTGGTCCCAGACATCGAAATCCTTGAATTCATGGCCTTCCACATTGAACGTGAATACCCGCCCGCCCGGCCCCTTGATGGCGTCGTAGGTTTCGGCGAAATGCAGTTTTACAATATATTTGCCATTCGGAACGGGGTACGAAAACGAGGTCATGCCGTATCGTTCGGTTTGGTACAGTGCCGGATCCCTGGTGTTGGCGATCGCCAGGTTGTCGGAACGTTCCGTGGTTTCACCGTCCGTAAAACCCTGGTCGGCCAGCCACAAATTGCCTTCCGAATCCGTCAACGGCCCGGACGAACCGGCTTTGATGCGAACCGGCGGGGGCAGGGGTGCGGGCGCGGCATTTTCCGCCGGTTCCGGTGGCACAGGAACCGCCGATTCCCGGGTTGGTGAACCGCTGGTGCCGGCCGCGTCCACATTGTGCGTTCGGTCAATCTGATGCCGTACAAATCCATACGCAGCCATCAGCCCGATGACGATCACACACATGACCACCGCGATTCCCATCAGCCACGGCCAGACTGCGGCCGGGGCGGGCTGCGATTTGGGGTGGCGCGCAAACGTTTCCCGCACGTCCGGCTGCAACAGAATGATGAGCGCCCAGATGCCCATGGGCAGACCGATCAGGCTGCAGGCCACGATGGACAAAATGGCCGCGGCCATGGACCAGGCGTAGCTCCGGAGCCGCAGCATTTGAAACGCGCCGAATAATATCACCAGACCCGGGACGACGTTGAACAAGATAATGCCGGCATCAGCCATGCCGGCACAGGAGCCGATGCCAAAATTGCCCAGCATCGGTCCGAGCCATCGGGTGGAACCGGAAACGAAGAACAAAGCCGTCAGGGCAGAAAGCAATTTCCACAAAGCACCAACCATCAGACCCACGGCGGGCGCCACAATCTTGCCGTTGCCGTCCGCGTGTGTTTTTTCCTGCGCCATCGCCGCCGGTGGGGGACTGGCGGTTGAAGGAGCGGCTCCCCCCGGTGGCGGGGTTGACGGTGGAACGGCTGGTGGAACGGTTAGAGGGCTGATGCCGGCTTTCAATTCACCGGCTTGAGGGTGGAACCAGTTTGTGATTCTTCTTCCCTGGCCATCAGTAAACGCTTTGCAGAGGATCAAAATCCAGTCGATCGTGGCGATGATGATACAGCCGAAGATCGAGAACCCCAGCAGGATGCCGGTCAAGGGTTGCCCGCTCCCGCCCAAAGTGGCACAGGCGATGATCAAGAGGACGCACCAGGCCAAAGCTCCCAGTTGGAAAAACGCGGTCCGGATTTTTCCCACGTAGAACCGGTGGGCGCCGAACACGCCGAAGAAGAAAGCCATTAGAAATGCCGGAAGAATGATCTTGTCGCTGGTGGCTTTGTCCGCCGCGGTGGCCAGCAGCGGGACCGGGCCTCCTTTTGCCGCAAACCCTGCCGCCGGGGGCACCGTTCCCGAAATTGTTTCCACGTCCGTCTTGAGCTGGCTCGCATGCTGGTAACGGCGGTCCGGTTCCTTCTCCAGCGTGTGCATCACCACTTCATCGAGCCGCACGTCAATCTGTACTTTCTTCGATGGCAGCGCGAATTTGCCCAGGGGCAGCTCGCCGGTGAGCATTTCGTAAAACACGACGCCCAGCGAATATATGTCCGCGCGATGGTCCACCGTCAGCGGCTTTTCCAGCTGTTCGGGCGCCATGTAATGCGGGGTGCCCACCACATCCTTCGCGCCCGTGAGCGCCTGCTGTCCATTGCCGACGCCCAGTATTTTGGCAATGCCGAAGTCGGCAATCTTCACCCGGCCCGACTTGTCCATCAGGATGTTCTCCGGCTTGATATCGCGGTGGACGATGCCCTGTTCGTGGGCATACTGCAGCGCCTCGCAAATCTTCGGCACAATGGTCATGGCCTGTTCCGGCGGCATCTTCCCGGCCAGGAGCAACTGGCGCAGATTCAAACCGTCCACAAATTCCATCACCAGATAGCAATGGCCGCCCGCTTCGCCGAAATCGTGGACGGTGACAATGTTTGGATGGCTCAACCGGGCGAGCGCCTGGGCCTCGCGCGCAAACCGTTCGGTGAACTGGCCATCCCGGTCTTTTTCCTGGGCCAGGATTTTGAGCGCGACGAGGCGGTTCAAGCGCGGTTGCCGCGCCTTGTACACCACACCCATGCCGCCCTGACCAAGGCATTCGAGGATTTCCAGTTGTGGAAACAGTCCCGCGATTTCGGCGGGTGTCAGCGGTGGCGTGATGATTTTGGTTCCCTGCGGGCCGGCTCCGCCGGGTCCCTCCGTCTGGGCAGCGAGGCCGGCCTTGAGCATGCATTCCGGGCAGATGCCCCCCAACGCCGTGGGCGGCACCGGTTTCCCGCAATGCGGACATTTATTCTCGTCACTCATATGATCTCTTCCTTCACCCCATACAAAGGAAGAACCGGCCAAAGGTTACATTAATCATGAAACGTGATGCGTGATCCGTGAACCCGGATTCACGCATCACGCATCACGTTTTACGTTTCACCCTCCCGCCAGCGTCCGGAACAGATAGCGCAATTCGTCCTCAACTTCCTCGGGCGAGGACACGGTGTCGGCGATGGTCTCGCGCAGCAGCCCACGGTAACGCTGGCGCAGCCGGTGGACGGCCACTTTTACCGCGCCGTCGCTCAAGCCCAGTTGCTTCGCCAGATCGGCATAGGGCGCCACGTCACTTGTCCCGGCCAGCGTGGCGCGCAGCGCGTCAAACAGAGCGCCTTTGCCTTGGGCGCGGTATTCCCCGGCCAGCCGCTGGTAAACCTGTTCGAGCAGGGTGATGGCCCAGCGATGTTCAAATGCCTTCTCCGGCGTGAAATATTCCACCGGAATTTCTCCCAGCTGGGTCTCGGCGCTTTGGAGGTCGAAGGGAATCACCTTTCCGCCGCCGCGCTTCTGCGCGCGGGCCTTGTCCCATTCGTCGGAGAGAAAATGGTTCAGGCTGGCGAGCAGGAAGGAACGAAAACGGCCTTTCTCCGGCGACACAGTGCCGACAGCGTTGCGTTCCAGCAACCGGGCGAAGAACGCCTGCGTCAGGTCCTGCGCGTCTTCCGACGAATAGCCGCGCCGTCGCACATAGGCATAGAGCGGAGGCCAGTAGGTCTGGCAAAGGTTTTCCAGCGCCGCGCAGGCGCGGGTGGTTTCGTTGAGCCGCCCCGCCGTCAGCACCACCGACCAGTGTGTGGTGACAAAAACCTGTCGGGGCGACGGTTCATTGCCCGGTGACGTGGTTCCCGTTCCGGTGACGGGTGGGGAAGTGCTCACGCGGCGAAGCTAACGCCCGCCGTGGAAAAAAAGCAAGCCTGCGCTGGATTGAGCATTGTCCTTATTGCCGCTCGACCGGTTCCGGATGCCGGCCATCCAACTTAGAAAGGGATTCTGCCCCAACCGCCATCCGCTCCAACAACCAAACGCCGGTCGTAATCCTTGTCCACCGGGCTTTTCTGGGTCACGACCCAATCTCCGCCCCAATGGGCGTCCGGGACCTTCTCGTGCGGTACGATTTCGTAACGTTGCAGAATGGCCTCATCCACGGGTGGTTGAAAGAACGGCTGCAATTGAGCCAGGTTGGCTGGGAATTGGCCATGATTGACCTCCACATAAATCTTCAACGCAGGCTGGAGTTGCGAGTCGACAAAGTGGGTTTCTCCCGCCACTCGCAGATGGTTCAACGCCCGGCGATAGTCCGCATCGGTTTTGAGATCATCCTTGGCCGCCTCCAGCCAGTCGTAATCGGTGAGGAATTTTAATTCAGGAATGCCGGCTTGCGGGTTTTGTTCCAGGCGCTGCCTGAGCTGCTCCACGCGAGCGTGCCAGGCCTGGGTCGCGGCTTTGGTCAGGTCATTCGTGCCGGTGAGGGTTTTCGCCGGTGCGGGATTTGATGTCCGTGGCTCAATCATCAGCCGCAAGCCGTCGTTCAAATTTTTTTGCCTGGCCGCCTCAAGCATCCTCGTTGCGGTTTCATCCGCCTGGCCCGAATCAACCACTTTTTGCGCCCAGGTTTCGGCCTGGTCAAATTTTCCCTCGATCAGATAAAGCCTTGTTAATCCGTACCAGGCAGCCGGCGCCTGGGGTGCCGCCCGGAGGAGATACATTTCAGCTTGATCGTATAATCTGCGTGACAAATAGATCTGGCCGAGGCCGTTCAATGCACCCGGCTGGTTGGTATCCTGCGAAATGGCCTTTAGAAAAGCCGCCTCGGCTTCCTGCGATTTGCCGGCATTGAAAGTCGCCCATCCCAGCCCGTTCCAGGCGTCTGACTTGTCCGGTGTGAGCTGGACGGCTTGCCGAAACTTTGCCGCCGCCTGGTCCAATTCATGGTCCTGCCACAGTTGCCAGCCTTCCTGGGTCCATTGCCGGGCGGCATTTTGCTGGGCTTGCTGCCGCGCCCGGACAAAATTCGGGATCGCGATGGCGGCCAGCAGGCCAATGATGGCAATGACAATGGGAATCAAAATCACGCAAGCCATCACGACGGCAAAACGCCGCCAGAACCGGTCGGGTGGTGGTGTCGGCGGAGTGGACGAGGAAGCGCCAGCCGGACTTCTCACCGCGCCGGTGATGTCTTCGTAGGCATACGTCAACGCGGCGAAGGTGATGGGGAAGGCGATGAACAGGCCGACACCACACGCGGCCAAGCCGGCCAGATCGACGAGCGCCAGAACGATCAGGAAGCCCAAAAATTTCCACCAATGTTTCGCCACGATTTTGCGGCTCATTTGCATTGCCGGCCAAAATTCCAGCCGCCGGTCAACGATCAGCGGAATCACCAAGATCCAGGCTACCAAAAGATAAATGCCCGGTATAATCAGGCACACAAAGCCCAAGGTTGTCAGCAGACCCGCCAGGAAGTTGCCGATGACCAGATGAGGGAACGGCTGGCGAAAACCGGTGAAGGCCGTTTCCACACCCGCCGCCTCCCCACGAACTTTCTTGAGGAAGTACAGGTACAATCCACCCATGAGCGGCCCGCTCAGGAGGAGTCCGAGGATGGATGTTTTTCCTTGCGGGAAGCCTGACGATTTCCCGGACGACAAGACCACCTCAAACGATGCGGCGGCGGACATCGCGACCAACACAAATGCCGACATGCCGATGAGCGGCCAGAAATCATTTCGCACCAAAGCCCAGCCGCGACGCAGGCAGCTGCGAATGTTCAAAGTATATTCCCGGGCCAGAATTTCATCGGTGGAAACCAGGGGAGCCGCGGTCGGCGCGTTGGTGCTGGCGATGGTTTCCACCCGAGTTTTGACTTCGCTGACGTTTTGATAACGAAGCTCCGGCTCCTTGGCGAGCGAGCGGAGCACCACTTCATCCAGCCGCACGTCCACCTGCACTTTTTGGGAGGGCGGCTGGAATTTTCCAAGCGGCAGTTCGCCGGTGAGCATTTCGTAGAAAACAACGCCGAGCGAATAAATGTCCGCGCGATGATCCACCGTCTGCGGTTTTTCCACCTGTTCCGGCGCCATGTAATGCGGCGTGCCCATGATGTCCCGGGCGCCGGTCAGCCGGAAGTCCTTCGGTTCCTGTCCCAGTATCTTGGCGAGGCCGAAGTCGGCGATTTTCACGCGCCCTTTTTTGTCGAGCAGGATGTTCTCGGGCTTGATGTCGCGATGGACAATGCCTTCGTCATGCGCGAACTGGAGCGCGGCGCAGATTTGCGGAATGATTTCCAGCGCCTCGCGCGGCGGAAGCTTGCCCGCCTGCTCCACCTGCCGCAGGTTCGGCCCGTCCACAAATTCCATGATGAAATAATGAATGGATGTGGCAGGGACGCGCTGCGGCGCGTCCTGGCCGAGCGGCAGCTCGGCCCTGCCGGAATTCGTTTGGATTTGGCCAAAATCATAAACGCCGACGATGTTCGGATGACTGAGTTTTGCGAGCGCGCGCGCCTCGCGGGTGAACCGCCCGGCGAAATCCAAGTCGCCGCCCGACCGCGGCGCGAGAATTTTCAGTGCGACGAAGCGATCCAGCGCCGGCTGGCGCGCCTTGTAAACCGCGCCCATGCCGCCCTGGCCGATGAGTGCAATAATTTCGAGCTGGGGAAAAAGTTTGGCGAGGTCGGGAATTGTTGGTGGAATGAATGCCGGCGTGCCGGGTGGCGCGCCGCCTTCGGTGGCGATGCCGCGTTTCAACAGGCAGGCCGGGCAAAGACCTTCCGACACGTCCGGTTTCAGCTCCGCGCCGCATTGCGGGCATTTGCGCGGAATGATTTCGGTGGCGGGTGCGACGGGAGGGGCTGCCGGCGGCGCGGGTTTTCCCCGTTTGCGCGAAAAATGCACGATCAGGAAGAGGATGCCGCCAAGCAACAGCATCAGCAAAAACAACAGCAGGATCCCCGTGCCGAACAGGACCAGGGTGGTGGGTTCTGCCAGTATCACGTTTTTCATAAATTATGATCCAAATTCCACTTTCCACCTGTTACTGAAGAAAAACCGGCCAAAGGTTACGGGAATTCTTAACCGCAAAGAACGCAAAGAACGCAAAGATCAATGCCAATTCCAAATCCTGAAGAAAGCAAAGCTTTGCGATCTCTGCATTCTTTGCGGTTGAGTTCATCCCGCCAGCGCCGCAATCAGATTCCGGATTTCATCCTCTACTTCGCCGGGACTGGCGACGGTGTCTGCAATTTCCGCGCGGAGCACCTCGCGGTAGCGCTGCCGCAGGCGATGCACCGCCACCTTCACCGCGCCTTCGGTCGTGCCCAGCCGGGTGGCGATTTCCGCGTAAGCCACGGTCCGGCTCGCCTCGGTGAGCGTCGGTTTCAACTGCGCGAATAATTTCTCCCGGTCATCCTGGACATATTCCGCGCGAAGCCGGCGGAGCACCTGGTCCAGCAGCGTGAGCGCCCAGCGTCGCTCAAAAATTTTCTCGGCCGTCAGGTTGTCGGCTGGTTCGATGCCGCAGGAAGTTTCGGCGGTGGCCACATCCATGGGGATTAAAATTTGTCCGCCGCCGCGTTTTTGGGCCCGGGCCTTGTCCCATTCGTTGGCGAGAAAATGTTTCAGCGACGCCAGCAGAAACGAACGGAACCGGCCTTTGGCGGGATCCGCGCCGGCGATCGATTTTTTTTCCAGCAGCCGCGCAAAAAATTCCTGGGTCAAATCCTGCGCGTCATGCGGCCCGTGCCCCTGCCGCCGCACGAAGGCGTAAATCGGAAACCAGTAGCTGCGGCAAAGTTTTTCCAGGGCGCTGCGCGCCTGCGGGGTGTCGTTGCCTCCGGCGGAAACCACGAGCGACCAATGCGTGGTGACGAAGGCGGGGCGGGGCGACGGACCGGCGCCGGTTGAGGTTGAGCCGGGATCGGTCTGATGGGAAGTGGTCACCGGCGCGAACCTAACGCCGTTCGCGCCAAAAACGCAAGCGCGCTTGCATGGCGGGACGGCCCGGATTTGAAATCAACCCACCGACTTGGAGCGCGAGTGGTCTCAACTCGCTGCACATCCGGCCATTTCACCCGCAGCGGATTGAGGATGATCCGCGCTCCGCGTCAAATCAGGACACTCCTTGCATTGCGGATGATTCCAGTTTTTTGTGAACGCGCTCAAAAACCATCGCCGGCGAAATCGCCTTCAGGCATTCGTTCGGTTTTTCGTAAACACAATAAGATTTCAGGCAGGGAGAGCAGGGGAGATCGATGCGCAGCACGTCTTCCAGATGGCCATACGGTCCGGTCCGGCGCGGCTCGGTCGGGCCGAAGAGGGCCACCAGCGGCAGGTTTAACGCGGCGGCGGCATGCATCGGGCCGGTGTCGTTGGTGATCATCAACTCGCAGAGCCGCAGCCATTCGATCATTTCCGGCAGCGTCGTCCGGCCGCACAAATCCAGACACCGGTCCGGCGTGGCGCGGGCAATCAACTTGCCGGCCAGCTGGTCGTCGGGTCCGCCGAGGATGGCGAAACGCCGGTCGGGAAAATCCTGGGCGAGGAGGTGGACGAGTTCGGCAAAATATTTGACCGGCCAGTGTTTGTTCAGCCAGCGGGCGCCGGGTTGGATCGCAATCCAGCGGGCGCCGCCGGCCGGCCATTTGGATTTGACGGCGGCGGCGACGTCGGGGCGTTCCGGCAGCCACTGGAAATTTTTGTGGACGGGCACGCCGAGTGGCGGCAGCACGGCGAGATACCAGTCCACCGCGTGCGTGTGGAACGACGCGCGGCGGACGGCGACGTCGTAAAATCCCCGCGCGCCCTCGCGGACTTCGTCGAGGCCGATGAGCCGCCGGCCGTTGGCGAGCCAGGCGAAGACGCCGCTGCGCGCGAGGCATTGGAGGTCGATGACCCAGTCGAAATGCTGTTCGCGCATCCAGCGGATGCTCCGGAGCATTTCCGGCCAGTGGCGGGGCGCCGCCCAACGCCGGCGTTCGAAGCGGACGATGCCGGCCAAATCGGGGTCGCCTTCAAGCAGCGGGGCGAGGTGGGCATCAATCCACCAGAAGATTTCGCTCGCGGGCAGATGCCGTTTGATGAGCCGCAGCACGGGCAGCGCCTGGATGACGTCGCCCAGCGAACTGGGCTTCAAAATGAGAATTTTCAAGTGGTTACCCGGAACAATCTGGCGCGCCAAAACTCCGCGCGGCAACGAGCCGTCGTGCTTTTAACGGCCAAACTCCAGCCGTTCGGCCAGGCGTTCGGGGAGGCCGGCGGCGCGGATTTTCTTCTGGGCGGTGGCGATGTCGTAATCAAGCCGCCGCAGTTCAATCGTGCCGGCGTCCATGTCATAGATGACGTAGGCGGACCGGGGATTGTTGTCGCGCGGCTGGCCGACGGCGCCGACGTTGATGAAATATTTCTTGGCCGGGTCGATCTTGAATTTGGAGTAGGTGCCGCCGCGGACGGCGGTGTCGCGCATGAAGGCGACCGGCACGTGGGTGTGGCCAAAGAAACAGACCTGGGTGTTCTGGTAGGGAAAGCTGGCGGCGGCGGCGAGTTTGTCGAAGACGTAACCCCAGCGTTGCGGCGCGTCGAGCGTGGCGTGGACCATGGTGAAGTTGGCGGCCATGCGGGTGTATTTGAGTTCGAGCAGCCACTGGCGCTCGTCCTCGGAAAGCTGTTCGCGCGTCCAATGCACCGCGTCGGCGGCGTGGGGATTGAAGCCTTCGAGCGGGTCGTTGGTGGAACAATATTCGTCGTGGTTGCCCTTCACGCAGGGAATGTTCATTTCCCGCACGATGGCAAGGCATTCCTTGGGGTTGGCGTTGTAGCCGACGACGTCGCCGAGGCAGACGATGTGGGTGGCGTTTTGGGTTTTGATGTCAGCCAAAACGGTTTGGAACGCTTCCAAGTTGCCGTGGATGTCAGCGATGATGGCGTATCTCATTTCGTTTAGCGGACGATTTCAAAACCGTGAAATTCATTTTTTGTGTCGGCCCAATCTACCTGTTCATTGCGGATAAAGCCAGCAAGACCTGCGCCCCGGATGGCGTCACGAAAGGCCTCCAATTCCCCGCGGGCTCCCTCGGCAACCAGCTCCACGCGCCCGTCCGGCAGATTGCGGACGATGCCGCGGACATCAAATCCGGCGGCCAAGGTTTTCGCGGTGTAGCGAAAACCGACCCCCTGCACGGAGCCTGAATAAATTATTTGCATGCGACAGCGATTCATGGCGGACCTGACGGCTGGCCGCCGTTCCGGTCAGGCAAATGAAGCCAAAGCCGGGCGCCGGGTGCAATGTTTCATTAGCGGGCGGAAAAAGCCATCCATTTTTTTAAGGTTTCTGTTTGACCGTTTGGACAATTTGCCGTAATCAGCACGGGCTGGCCCTCATCCGAAACAAAAAGACCGGTGACGTTGACGGCCACGAACGACGCGAACGGAAATGCTGAACACAAAATTATTCCTGGCCGTGGATTTTGGGGCGGGCAGCCTCAAGCTGGCGGAGTTTGAAATCAACGAAGCCGGCGGTTTGCGTCTCAAGAATTTTTCCATCAAACCGCTCGGCCTGGAGGGCGCCCAGGAATCCTCCCGCGAAGCGACCGTGCTCAAGGCCCTGCGCGAGGTGCTGGCGGAAATGGGCACCAAGGCGCGGAACATCAACGTCTGCGCGCCGGGCTTCCAGGTCTTTTCCAAATTCGTCAAGCTGCCGCCGGTGGATGCGGGCAAGGTGACGCAGATCATCCAGTACGAGGCCCAGCAAAATGTGCCGTTCCCGCTCGCGGAGGTGGTCTGGGATTACCAGATTCTGGGTTCCAGCGCCGGGGGCGAGCTGGAGGTGCTGCTCGTGGCCATCAAGTCCGAGGTGGTCGAGGGCCTGTTTCGCATGACTGCCGAGGCCAAGCTGCGGCTGCAATTGTGCGATGTGTCGCCCGCGGCCTTGTGCAACGCCTTTCGTTACAACTATGGCGATTTGGAGGATTGCACGATGCTGCTGGACATTGGCGCCAAGACGAGCAACCTGCTCTTCTTCGAAAACGGCAAGGTCTTTTCCCGCAGCATCGGTTTGGGCGCCAATACCATCACCCAGGATTTCGCGAGCGAGGCGAAATTAAAATTTGAAATCGCCGAGCAGATCAAGATTGCCGAAGGCTTCGTCAGCCTCGGTGGCGCCTACGAGGAGCCGGAAAATCCGAACCAGGCTCAAATCTCCAAGATTGCCCGGCAGTTCATGACCAAGCTGCACATCCAGGTCAACCAGACCAAGCAGTTTTACAGCGGCCAGCAGGGCGGGTCGGCGCCGCAACGGCTGTTTTTGTCCGGCGGCGCGTCCATCATGCCCTACACGGCGCAATTTTTTGCGGAAAAACTGAATGTCCCCGTCGAATACTTCAATCCGTTCCGCAACGTGCAGATTGACCCGGCGGTCAATCTGGAGGATCTGGCGCGCGTGGCGCATTCGCTGGGTGAAGTCGTGGGCCTGGGGCTGCGGAACCTGGCGAACTGTCCGGTGGAAATGAACTTGATGCCCACCAGCACCTTGCGCTGGCGGACGTTCAATGAAAAGAAGCCGTATTTCGCTTTCACGGTCGTCGCCCTGGTCTGTGTGGCGTTCGCCGTCGGATTTCTTTTTCAACAACTGGCGCAATCCAAGGAAAATGAAATCAGCAATCTGGAGCCGCGGGTGGCCCAACTGCAGGGCAAGGCGGACCAGTTTGATCGGGCCTATAAAAAAATGCAGGCGACGCAGAAGGAAGCGGACCAAATCACGGCCTGGCTTGAGCAGCGTTATTATTGGGGCGACCTGCTGGCGGAAATGCGGCGCGTGCTCATCCGCTCCGAGGAAGATATCAAGAAAAAACTGTCCGCGCAGAAACCCGGCGTCGAAGCGGGCGTCTGGATTGAACAGTTGACGATGGGCGTGGTGCCAGCCAGCGTGGCCACCGGTCCCGGTGTCAATCCCATGCGCGGGCGGATTGGCAGTGATATGGCGCCGGCCCCGGTAGCCACGCCCGACAATCCCGATGCTTCGGCCAATTCTGCCGGTCTCGCCAATCCCGGCAGCACCATCACCCTGGTTTGCCGGGCCGTGAATTTGTCCAGTGTGGATTCCGCGGCCAACACCGACATTGCCTACACGGTGCTCAAAGCGTTCCAGGAGGATCCGCTTTTTGATCCCAAAACGACGCAACTCCGGGGCGACATCACCCCTGATGACACCAGCGGCACGTTTACGTTTGGCATCACCGTGGGGTTGCAAACTCCGCTCAACTTGTAATATGGCCTGGATCAAACGAAATCTGGTTTTTGTGATCATCGGCATTCTGGCCATTGGATTGCTGGGCGCGGCTGGTTTTTACAATTACAGCGGCTGGAGCCACAACACGGCGTCGTTTGCCAAATTAAACGAGATTTACGACACGTTGAAGAGTTTGACCGGCAAGAAGCCGTCTCCCGGCAACGACAAGGTCAACAACATCGAGGCGGCCAAGGCTCAGGAAGTGCAGTTGCGGGAGTGGATTCAACAGGCGGGGAATTATTTTCAGCCGATTGCCCCGATTCCCAACACGGGGACCAATGCCGTTTCGAGCGAGGCGTTCGCGGCGGCGCTCCGCCGGTCCATTGACCAGATGCAACACGAGGCGGATGCCGCCAGCGTGACCCTGCCTCCCCGCTACAGCTTTGCCTTTGAGGCGCAACGCGTGCTGGTGAAATTTTCCCCCAGCAGCCTGGGATCGCTGGCGCAGCAACTGGGGGAGGTCAGGGCCATTGCGGAAGTTCTTTTTGCGGCGCGGGTCAATTCCTTGGACGGGATTCAGCGCGTCCGCGTTTCCGAGGATGATTCAGCCGGCCCGCAGGCGGATTATTTCGAAGGTTCTTCCGCGACCAACAACCTGGCGGTATTGACCCCTTACCTGATCACCTTCCGTTCGTTCACGCCGGAGGTCGGTGAGGTGCTCGCCGGCTTTGCCTCGTCGCCCCACGGCTTCATTGTCAAGAGCATCAATGTTCAGCCGGCGGGCGCCTATGCGACGGCTTCGCCGGATGCCCCCGGCATGCCGGGCTCGCCGTTCGCGCCGATGCGCCAGCAACCGGGGATGCCCCCGGTGGGCGGCTTCCCGCCGACGGTGGCGGGGACGCCGGGTCGGGGCGGATTGCCGACGGTATTGGACGAACAACTATTGCGGGTCACGCTGGTGGTTGAGATTGTGAAGCTGCTGCCAAAAAGGTAAACGCATGGATTTTGTCAAAAAACATTACGAAAAAATCCTGCTCACCGTGGTGCTGCTGGGGTTGGTCGGGGCGCTCGTCTTCCTGCCGTTTATGATTGCCAACGACCAGCAAAGGGTCCGGGATATGACCAGTGTGGTGTTGAGTCCCAAAGTGGCGCCGCTGCCGGCCTTGGATTTGACACGGCAGACCAATGCCTTTGCGCGGTTGCAGGCGCCGTACAACCTGGATTTTTCGGCCACCAACAAACTCTTTAACCCGCTGCAGTGGCAAAAAAGGCCGGATGGATCCCTGATTCCGGCCAAGACCGGGCTCATCGGTCCCGATGCCGCGGTCGTCGCCAAAATCACACCGCTCTATCTGGTCATCACGCTGGATTCGGTTGAGACCAATGCGATTGACAGCAATGAAGTGGCGGCGCGTTACGTGATGAGCGTGGAACACCAGGCGGCGCCCCAGCCCGGGCAGCGCGTCAAGCGGCAACATTACGCGTCCGTCGGGGAAAAGATCGACGTTTTCACCATCCGGGACGTAAAAAGTTCGCCGGACAATCCGGCCCAAGTGGAATTGACCTTGCAACTGGCGGACACCGGCGAACAAGTGACTTTATCCAGGGACAAACCGTTTCACCGGGTGGATGGTTACGCCGCGGATTTGAAATATGATCCGGAGGTAAAAAAATGGCAGTCCCAGCGCCTGGGCGCCGATTTAAAGTTTAACGGCGACGATTACATTATCGTTGCCATCGACCGGGACTCGGTGATATTGTTGGCGCGATCAAACCAGAAAAAAACGACATTGACTTACAGTCCTTGAAATTCTAACTCTGACATCTTGGTCGCAACAACATCGGAATCGATGCGGTTGTTTGTTTGTATTTGCGACGAACCTGAAACGTACCATGACAAAAGCAGTCTCTCTCTCGCTTGGTTTTGCTTTTTTGCTGGCCGCCGCCCCGCTCCCGGCGCAAACCAGTGACACCGACGTGGCGGTCAATGAGGCCGTGTTGCGCCAGGCCAACACCATCATTCTGCGCCAAAAACTTCTGGATGCCAAAAACGACCAGTTGCACGGCGATCTGGCCGGCGCCGCCAAGCTGTACGAGGACGCCTATGCGCTGGTTGAACAAATCGGCCCCAGCAGCATTCCCAATGAGTCGGCGCTGGCCGTTTCCGGCCTGGTTTCAACCCGGATGGCGATTGCCCGGCAGGCGCAAAGTGACGGCGATCCGGCCGGTTTGCGCGAAGCAGCAACCGAGGTCAACCGCGTATTGGTGGTGGATCCGCACAATCCCGAAGCCCTGGCCTTCAAAAAGCAGAACGACCAGTTGCTGGCGTCCATGCGCGGCAAAATGCCCGACGAGGCGACCCTGCAGCAGGTCCCGGATATCACCAAGGACAAGACGGAGGCAAACACGCTGGTTCGGGATGGCAAGCTGCTTTATGAGATGGGCAAGTTCGATGAGGCCGAAGTCAAATTGACCCAGGCTCTGAGGCTCGATCCGGACAACGAAGGTGGCTTCTACTACCTGAATCTGGTCAAACAGGCCCGTTACGAGCGGGAGTCAAAAATCCACACGATTGACAATCAAGAGCGCATTGTGCAGGTCGAAAAAGCTTACGAGCGGCCGGTCAACCGCGGGTTGCTGCTCCCGGTGCCCAATCCTTATGCCTTGACCAATCTGGTTCATACCGGCGTCGGGCGCGAGGCCATTTACAGCAAACTCGACCGCATCCGGCTCGACACGGTTTCCTGGCCTGAAGGATTGCCCCTGGGCGAAGTGCTTCGCAATCTGAGCGATCAGACCAAGCTGCGTGACCCGGATAAAAAGGGTATTAATTTTCTCTTTAATCCAAACGCCCCGGCGGCTTCCGCGCCCGCGACGGGCCTCGGTGGCGAAGCCACAGCCGTAAACCCGGCCACGGGATTGCCCCTGCCGGCGAATCCCGACTTCAACGCTGCCGGCGGCCCCGCCGCCACCGCTTCCGCAGGCGAATCAGTGGATGCCAATTCCATCAATGTTAAACTGACGCTGAATGATGTGCGGCTGGCGGATGTGCTGGATGCGATTGTGTTGGTGGCGGATCATCCGATCAAATATTCCATTCAGGATTACGGCATCGTCTTCTCCAGCCGGGGGGCGGATCAGGCACAATTGGAGACGCGCACTTTCAAGATCGATCCGAACACCTTCATGCAGGGCTTGGAAAGCGTGGGAGCGGAAAGCTTTGGCTCCTCCAGTTCCGGCGGCGGCAGCAGCGGTGGCGGCGGTGGCGGCGGCGGTGGCGGCAGCAGCGGAAGCCAAAACACAGCCGCTGCGGTCGCGATTGTCAATGCCTTCCCTGGAGCCAGTTCAGCTCGTCAGTCCGGCGGCAGCGGCAGTAGCGGCGGCGGTGGTGGCGGTGGTGGCGGTGGTGGCGGCGGTGGCGGCGGCGCGGGAAACGGCGGATTGTCTTATGTGAGCACAACCAATGTAACGGTCGCCGTCAGTATTGCGGCCAGGGGTTTCTTCACGGCATTGGGGGTTAATTTGAACCCGCCGAAAAACGTCTTCTTCAATGACCGGCTCGGGGTGCTGTTCGTCCACGCGACCTCCCAGGATTTGGACATCATCGAAAAGGCCATTCAGGTGTTGAACGAAATGCCGCCGCAAGTGCACATCAAGGCCCGGTTCGTTGAGGTGGAGCAGGACGACAATACCGCGCTGGGTTTTGACTGGTATTTGGGGAATGTCAACATGGGCAATGGAAATGTCGTGGGCACCGGCGGCAACGCGGGATCAGTCAATGTGCCGGTTTCAGCGGCGAATCCTTCGGGCACTTTTCCGGGCAACCCGTTTAATAACACGACCGTTGCCGGCACGGCCCAAAGTCTGACGACCGGTCTGCGCAACACCGCTCCCGCGGTGGCCACCGTTACCGGGATTCTGACCGACCCCAATTTCCAGGTCGTCATCCATGCCTTGGAGCAGCGCACCGGGACTGAGAATCTGGCCGAACCGGAAGTGACCACCATCAGCGGCCGTCAAACCCAGATGCGGGCGACGGACATCCTGACCATCATCACCAGCTTCAGCTTCCAGTCGGGCGGCGGTGGCACCACCACGACCACGACCACCCAATAACACTCTCATCCCCCAGGTTTAACCATGAAAACGCGTCAACAGTTACAAGTTCTGCCCCGGGTTTTGACCTTGGGTGCGATGGTGGCAGTATGGGGATTCGCCCTGGCCTTGCCAGCGCAGGTGATTAACAATCCGGTGCAACCTTCGGCCATCACGCCCAATCAACAAGCGGTGGAGGTCGGTCCCGTGCTCGACGTGATCCCTTACGTTTTGTCCGATGGTTACACCATCAACCTCACCTTGATCCCTTCCCTGACCGAATTCGCCGGCTACTCACAACCGCCCTCGATTCCCGGGGTCAACGTGGCCAACGTTGTGGAGGTTCCCACCATTCTGCCGAACTTTACCGTGCGCCAGGTCATCACCACTGTCAACATTTGGGATAACCAGACGGTGGTTCTGGGCGGGCTGATTTCCTCGCAAATCGTGAACAACAAGGACAAGGTGCCGTTGCTGGGCGATTTGCCGTTGGTGGGTACCCTCTTCACCAGCCAGTCCAAGGTCTCTCAAAAGAAGAACCTGATGATTTTTGTGACGGCCACCATGGTGGATCCCGCTGGCAACCGCATGCATTCCGACGATGAGCTGCCGTTTGCACAAAGCAGCATACCGCCGCAGGAACCGGGTGTGACCATAAAACCCGGAACGGCGGGACCGGCCCCGGCGGCGAGATAAAAAGCCGGTTGCATCTGGCGCGCGATTAAAATTCCCGGTTGGAAAACGTGAAGACTGCGAACCTTTTAATCTGCCGGGATCAGGGCGTTCGCACCCGGTAACTTTGTGGATCGGCTGCTGATTATTGATGGTCATGCTTACGCGTATCGGGCGTTTCACGCGATACGCGATTTGCGTTCGCCCGACGGCCGGCCGACGAATGCCGTGTATGGCTTCGTCAAAATGCTGTCGAAACTGCGGGCGGCCGTTGAGCCGTCGCATTTGATGGTGGTGTGGGATGGCGGCCTGAGCGCCGAACGCGTCGCCCGGCTGCCGGAATACAAGGCGCAACGCCCGGAAATGCCCGGTGATTTGAAGTTGCAGCTCGACGAAATCGTCAGCTACCTGGAAGCGGCGGGGATGGCCTCGTTTTGCCGCGCGGGCGTGGAGGCGGATGATTACATCGCCTGCCTGGCGCGGCGGGCGGCGGATGCCGGCATGACTGCGGTCATTGCCAGTTCCGACAAGGATTTTATGCAGTTGGTGTCGGCGCGGGTCGGGTTGTTAAACCCGAACGACAAAAGCGAGACGGTTTGGACGGACGGGCAGGTGCGCGCCAAGGCCGGGGTCGGGCCGTCGCAAATTGTGGACTGGCTGAGTTTGACGGGCGACACGGTGGACAACATCCCGGGCGTGACCGGGGTCGGCCCGAAAACCGCCGCTCTTTTGCTGAATCAATTTGGCTCGGTCGCCGTGCTGTATGAGCGGCTGGACGAGGTGAAGTCGGAGCGGTTGCGCACCGCGTTGCGCGCGGCGGAGGCTGCCGTGCGGCGCAACCGCGAATTGGTGCGGCTGCAGGACGATTTGCCGTGCGAGTTTTCGCCGGCGGCGCTGGCGGGGAAGCCCGCGGATGCCGCCCGGCTGCGCGGGTTGTATCAGCGCTGGGGTTTCAAGGGAATGCTCGCCGAGCTGGAAGCAGCGTCGCACGAGCAGCAGGCGGTTTTGATTTAGAAAAATGAATTTGAAATTCGGGATTAAAAGTTTGTCTGCGGTCAAACGCGCCCTGACGCTGGTTTTTAAACGTCAGCGTGCCTGTTTGGGCGGAAGAATTTCTGGACAAATTGTGCCGGCGCGCCTAGGGTGTGCCAAACCTTTTATGTCGCTGTCATTGCCCGCCCGCCGGGCGGCTATTTGCCTTTGCTGGGGTATGCTCCTCGGAATTCCCGCCTCCATTCCGGGTCAGACAAATTATTACTCGCCCAATGGCACGGAATATTTGGTCATCGGTTCGTTGCCGGGCGACCAGGTTTTTCCGGACGCGGCCGTGACGACCAGCGGCGGCTTCGTGGTCTGGCAGGACAACATCACCGACGGCAGCGGCTGGGGGGTGAGTGCGCGGCGGCTGGATGGCACGTTGTCCGGCACGTTGAGCACGTTCCGGGTGAATGCCCAGGGCACGAACGATCAGGAAAACCCGCGGGTGGCCATGCTTAATAACGGCGGCGCGGTGTTCGCCTGGCAGGGCGGCCTGCATGGCTACCAGCACATTTTTGCACGTTTCCTCACCCCGACCAACACGTTTTTGACCACCACCGACCTGGTGGTGAGCACGTTCACGAACAATTTCCAGATCAATCCCGCCCTCGCCGTGCTTAATAACAGCAACGTCGTGGTGGTGTGGGCGAGTTTTGACCAGGCCGGCTCCAACAGCCTGCAGGACGTCTATGCCCAGATTCTTTCACCCAACGGCCAGAAGGTCGGCACCAACTTCCTGGTCAATCAGTTCACGGCCTACAACCAGCGCACCCCGGCGGTGGCGGCTTTGAAAAACGGCGGCTTCGTGGTGGCCTGGGTGTCCGAGCAGGAGCGCCAGGGATTCAATTACGCCGGCTTTAACAACACCAATGGAACCCTCGTCACCCAGGTCGGATCGCCCAGCGTTGACATCTATGCGCGGTTTTACACCAGCAACGCCGTGGCCCAAAGCAATGAATTTCTGGTCAACACGGATTTGAACCCCTGCGCGAACCCCAGCGTCGCCGTCGCCTCGGACGGCAGTTTCATGGTCGCGTGGGGGGCGCGGGATATGGCTGATGCGAACAACAGTTGGGACATTTACGCGCGGCCATTTTCCAGCGCCGGTGTCGGCGGCACGACCGTGCGGGTGAATTCGCACATATACGGCGATCAATATGCGCCGCGCCTCTGTGTCCTGGGCGGGGATTATCTCGTGGTCTGGACGAGTCTGGGGCAGGACGGTTCGCGCGAGGGTGTGTTTGGGCAGTTCGTGCATGAGGACGGATCGATGGTGAACGGTGAATTTCGCGTGAACACCACCACTCTTGGCCAGCAGATGCAGCCGGCGGTCGCCTCGGACGGGGTCGCACAATTCCTGGCGGTTTGGACGGGTTATGACATCGGTCCGAATAATTTCGACCTCTATGCCCAGCGTTATATCAATGTGGGGTCCATTTTGCAGCCGATCAGCGCGTTGTATGTCTATGCCCCGTTCACCCTGAGCAACGGGTTGTATCAGCCGCAGTTGCAGGTGTCGTGGCCGGTGCTGCTGGGCATTTCCGTTTCCAACTACGAGGTTTATGTGGACGGGGCCATCTCGCCAAACGCGCTGACGACGAGCAATGGCTGGACAATGACGGCGGCGGATGGTTTGACCGCCAGCAGCACCCATTCCTTTGCCGTGGACTATGTGACCACGGATGGACGGCACTCCCCGCTTTCACCCTCGGCCAGCGGCAAGACCTGGCTGGGTTACTATTGGGGAACTCCGCCCAACGCCATTCCGGTCGAATGGATGACCCTGTATTATGGCCCCCAATCGTCCTGGCCTGCGGCGAATGCGCCATTGGTTCCCGGCGGCCCGACGTTGTATCAGGTGTTCCTGAGCGGCGGCAATCCGCTGGATTCCAGCACCTGGCTCAAGACCACGCTCACCCAGACGTCGCAGGGCCTGTTCCTGGGCTGGAACACGCAGCCGGGATTCACTTATCAGGTGCAGGTCACCACGGACTTCCTGTCCTGGAGCAACGTGGGGGCGCCCTGGTTCGCGCCGGGCACCACCAATTCGATCCGGGTGGGCGGTGGGACGGCGGGTTATTATCGCGTGATGCTCGTGCGTTGATGAAATTTCTATGCAGCAAGTAATAAAACGATTTTTGTGCATCAGCGGGCTGCTGTTGGCTTGGCAGGCCTCATGGGCGTTTTCCTTGTTGGGGCCGATTGGCAATGGCGGCCCGGACGGCGATGCCTGGCAAATACCGATCATTGGTTACGGGCTGCCCGGTGACGTTGGCGCGCCCAAAAACATTGGCGAGGAATACCGCCGCAATACGGCGGTCATGTTTTATGCTTACGACGCCAATTTTCTGGATTACTTCGGCTCGAACGGCGTGGCGGCCGTGGACAGCGCGCTGACGATCTTGAACAGCGTCTTCACCAATAATCCGGCGGGGGCCAAAATCGGGTTGGACGGTTACAGCGCTTCCCTTTCTGAATTTCCGCTGAATTCGCAAAGCATCAACTACACGGCGCAGGACTTGCGCTTGTTGGATTTGAAATCCGTGGCATTGGCTGAGATGCTGGAACAATTGGCTCTGGCGGAACCGGAGCGATATGCTTGGACGTTGCATGACCGCCACCTTCCAGCCGGGGGCACCTGTCCGTTGAATGAGGAGTATCTCGTGGTCCAGAGGAATTTTGACATCACCGCTTCGCCGCTCAACCAGATTCAATACTCGCCCTACGTCAACGGTACGCTTTACACTTACGCAATCGTAGAGACCTGTACTGGCCCCAATCCCCTTGCGGTCACCGTTCCGCTCGCTCAAGATCCATTCGCCCCCACTTTTACGGCGGTGGCGGGCCTTCTTGACGGTTTGAACTTTGGAGGTTTTTATACCGGGTTGACCCGCGACGATGTGGCGGGCTTGAGGTATTTGCTCACAACGAATAATGTCAATTGGGAAAATGCCGCATCGGGCAGCTTGTTGGAGTTCACCAACTTTTCGAACAACGCCCAGCAAACGCTCTACACGGCTGACCTGGGGACACTGCTGACGACGGCCCAAACCAATAGTCCGGCCGCCTTGGCGACCTTGTTTCCCGGCGTGATCGTGGCGGGTTATTCAAACTATTTCACGGTCGCTTCCAACCCGATCGTGGTCGCTTATTTTACCAATTTTCCCGGCTCGCCGGTGGGTTCGCCACCGTCTTTGGTGATCTATACCAATGGTTACACCTATACCCCGGTGACCAATTATTCGTATTCTTTTGCCAACCTGGTCCTCACCACCAACTGGTTTGCCAACAGCTACCGCACCAACACCACCGCCACGCTGATGACGGTAACCACCGGCACCCAGAATGGCGCGCCGGTCGGCAGTCCATTGGTGACCAAAACCAATTTCACATCCATAACCTTTCCCAATATGCCGTCGGGGGATTATTTCCTGATTCCGCCGGGCAGTTGCGGGTTCAACCTGTTCTCGCCCCAGCCGCCGGGGTTTCCCATTCAGGAGGTGACTTCCACCACGAACCTCCTCGTCGCGACCATCAATCCGCAGGGCTTTTTCTATTCCCAAAGCCTGGTGACCTATGCCACCAATCATATTTTTATTGTGAATCCCTGCACCTTGGTGAGCAACGCCACGGGGGTGTATCAGGGCATTGAGAAAATCCAGTTTGTCAACGCCTCGTTTGATTCACTCATCGGCCAGTACTTCCAGCCCGTGACCAACGTCTATTTCATGATTACGGTCACCAACAGCCAGCCGCAACGACAGACCTTCCAGCGCGTGGTGACCACCCCCGATATCCTTTTTTCCGCGCTTGATCTGGCTTCGCCGAATCCGCCGGTTGCTGAAATTGGGGCGGCCTTATTTGAACGCAGCTTCCCCAACTGGGATCAGAATAATATTTTGCCTAATCTTGCAGGGCCGGGAACCATCAACCCTTTTGGGGGGACGAACATCGTCATTTCCTTTGATAAGGTCGGGGACATTTTTGGGCAGGTAGGCCTGGCATCCGCTAACTTGGGTACCAATGGGTTCTTGAGCCAGCTCAACCAGATCCCCTTGCTGGCCTGGGGTTCATTCGACAGTTCAACCAACGATCCGGTCGTCTATCCCAACGGCACGAGCATTCAGAATCTGGAGAATATGATGCTGATCCAGATCACCCTGACCAATGTGCTTGCCAACACCGCGTTGACCAGCCTGCCGAACGGGACCAACGGGGTGCCTTATCCGACGGTGATGTTTATCGCGTCGGGTGGCGCCTTTAATTATTCGTCGTTCAACTGGTCGGCTTTGGGATTGCCCCCGGGGTTGGTGCTGGCCGCCAACGGAACCATTTCCGGCACGCCGACGGGGGCGCAGCCCGGCACGTATGATATCACCCTGGTATTTACCGACGCTCTCGGTCGTTCCGTGCAGTGGACTTATCCCATCATCATCCAATCCCCATGAGCAGTGGTATGACGTACAATTCTCTCCCGGCGGATCGTTCCGGCTGCCGGATTAAATGGCCATGGCTTTGCGGGCTGCTGATGCTGGCGCTGGCGCGCGCGGCTTGGGCGACCGACCCGTTGTATTACAACAATTCCGTGCTCAACTATACCGTTCCGGGCAATCCGCCGCCGACGATTGACGCGACCAATTTCGACAACGAAAGCATCTTCTCGGTCGTTTTCAACACCTTGACGGTCAATACCGCGTTTTACGAACCCTGGAACGTGGTCAACTACATCAACAACGGGACCATGACGGTCAACACCGGTTTTCAATTCGACACCCAGACCACCAATGTGGTTTCGCATCAGATGGCCGGGAGCTTTTACAATGGCGGGACCGTCAGTTGCGGCGTCATCACGGACACAAATCTGATCTTCTTTTTGGGCGCGGGAGAGTTGATTGTATCCGCGACCAATATCGCCAACCCCGGCGAGTTTGACATTGGCCCGAACGGTTTCTTGCAGCTCACCGGCGGCATCGTGGATTTGAGCCGCACCACGATCACCATGGAAGGCTTGAATATTTTCGGCAACCTGGCCAACGCGGTGGGGGTTGATTGGGGCACCGGAACCGACACGAATGCCGAGTGGGTGCCGGACACTAAATTAACCCCAACCAGCGCTCTGTCGTCCCTATATTCCACGCAATTCTCTCCCAACTTGGTGAACTACCTGCAGTTGACCAATTCCACCCCCTATTTTCAGGTTGACGGCGGCGGAACCAGCAATGTCATCGTGCGGGCGGTTTTCTTCAGCGATCAAAGCGTCAACCTCACCCACAAGGTTTATTTTGCCGCCACCACCAACCTTGGCTCGGGCTTTGCCACCGTTGAATGGGATGGCCCGTATATCAACTCATCGACCGGCCAGACGTTGACCAATTATCTTTATCTCAACGACGATTATGTTGCCGGCTCGGCCACCAATGTGCCGGTGATCAACGGCGTGCCGGATAATTTCGTGTTTACGCAGAGCGGCACGCCGTTCGTGATCGGCCCCACCAATGCCAGCGGTTATCCCGCCGGCATCTTCCAGCCGCCCGGGGTGACGGTGACCAATTCCTATTCTTATGTCGATGCCCAGCTTATTTCTTCGACCACAGCCACCAATCCCAGCCTCTCCAATCCCAGCGGTGCGCTTACGAATCTGCCCGGCCGCATTCAAATCAACGCCAGCGGCGAACTGGATTTGACGCTGGCCCAGATCAGCGGGCCGAATTATTTGTCGTTGACCGCCACCAACCAGTTCGACGGCAGCGCCGGCGCGGACATCGTTGCCCCCTATTCCGACATCAGCCTCGGGGCGACCAATGGATTTTTGATCGCCAGCAACGTGCTGCAGTCGGCGATCCCCAACTGGAGCGGCACGATTCAGGCCTGGAGTACACGCTGGATTTTTGTGACGACCAATGGCATCACCAATGATTTCCGCGTTTTGCTCGTCGACAGCAAGTTGTCGCCCGCGACGCTGTCCCAGGTGCAGCATTTGACCCTGCACGGCACCAACAGCGTGGTGATCAGCGATGTATTTAACGTCATGAGCACGCTGCTGATTGACGCGCAAAACCTGACATTGACCACCAACGGCGTGGGCAACGGCTCGACTTCGCCGGATGGCGAGTTGAACCTTCTGAACAACAACATTTTCTGGCTCAACTCACTGCCGAATCTGCTCTGGCTGACCAACAACGGCGCCATCCGGATCGGGAATTCCGCCAACTTTGGCAATGGCATCCCCACGTACGTCACCAACCGCATCGCCAGCGCGCCGGCGCTGGCCGCGACTGGAATGCTGTCCGAACTGACGGGAACCAATGTGACGCCAAACAGCACGGTCACCATGGGCACCAACCAGTATGTTTTTGCCGGCAAGCTGACCAACACGGTGCCCAATCAGATCCTGATCGCGTCGAAGTTCGACGGCACGATGAGCAATCTGATCGCGGCGGTCAATCATCAGACCGGCTCGGGCACGACCTACAGCACCAACACGCCGGTCAATCCCCTGGTCGCGGCAGCTCTGATGACGAACCATGCCTTTGCGGTCACCGCCCGGTCGGCGGGTTCGGCGGGGAATTCGATCGTGACCGCCACCACGTCCACAAACCTGACGTGGAATGGCAGCGCCACGCTTTCCGGCGGAGCGGATGCCGTGATTGGCTCGACGAATGTGGTGATGGTGACGTCGGGGTATTACGGCGCCTTCATCAACAACAGCCTGCTCTCGGACCAGGGCTCGATCATTTACGCGGATAATTTTGTGAGCGGTGGAACGATCAGCAACGGCATTGGTTCGTTCAACCTGCATTCCATGACTGCGGCCCTGGGCGGTTCCGTTATCGCCGGCGGCGACGTGGCCATCACCAGCGGCAGTCTGGTGACCAGCAACCTGCTCTTGAGCGCCGGACGATCCCTGATGTTGCAGGTCACCAATCTGCTGACGGACGGCGGGGCGGTAAATCCAAACCCCTGGTCGGTGGGCAGCGCCGGGCTGGTCGGATTGAACATGCCCCTCAAGCCGCTGTCCGGTGATTTGCTGGGCACGACCATCGCCTGCTCGGCGCCGGGACCGAACAAACAGGTCAACAACACCTGGGCGGGGCAGGACTATGGTGTTTCCACGGCGGGTTATACGAACAATGAAGCCATCGGGGTGCTGTCATTGGACGCATTGGGAACCAGCAGCGTCTTCAAATTCAACGGCATCCCCGGCACCAACAGCGCGCTGTACGTGGATAAACTCGTCCTCCTCGATAATGCCACCAATTTCAACGGCACCCAGGTCAACGCCCTCAATATCAACACGAATCTGGTGATTTATTACGCCCAGGCGATCGTCAACGGCGCGTCCGTGGCCGAGAAGTTGAATCATCTCAACAACAACCACCTGCGCTGGGTGGCGGCTTACGCCGGCCTGTTCAGCTCCACCAATATCGTTTATCCCGACGGCTCGACCCATACCTTTAACGCCGCGCTGGCGCAAAGCCAGGACATTGATTCCAATGGGAATGGCATTGTCAACGCCTACGATCCCACGCCGTTTTTTGTGTCCAGTCAGGTGAACTTCAGGCTGACGTTGACCAACGCGCCGCCGCTGCTGGCCCTGCTTTCCTGGCAGTCCGTTACGGGCGCCACGAATTACGTCGCCTACGCGACCAATCTGACGCCGGCGGTCTGGATCAATCTGACCAATTTCATCTCGGCGGGATCGTCGGCGAGCACCGTGGACCCCAACCCGGTGGCGTCATCGGTTCCGCGGTTTTACCAGGTGTGGATCAATCAGAATTCCACCCAGCTTTACGGCCCTTGACTTTGATGGGATAATCGTGCGCCGCCTTCGCCAGGGGCGGCGGCGGGGAACAATATGGCAAAATAGATTATGAAAACGTTCACAAGCCTGAGATTGCAAAATCTCCTGAGCCATACCGGCTTGGTGAAGCTGGCCCTCGTGGTCTTGATGGGTTTGGCGGCCAGCATTGGCAGATCACAGACGAGCTTTGCCTCCGCCCAGGTCCTGACCGGGGATTGGGGTTCCGTGGTGAATACCAACACCTTGGTCACTCCGGACGCGGGCGCCCCCAGTATCGCCGGATTCCCGCCGAATCACCCTCTTTGGTATCAGTGGACCGCCCCGGCCGATGGCGAAGTGGAGCTGGATACCATCGGCAGTATCGACCTTCATTTGGGTGCTCCACTGGATACGGTCCTGGGGGTTTACACCGGTTCGAGCGTGAGCACGCTGACTCAGGTGGCGGCCAATGATGATATTTATAACAAGACCCCTTACCAGCAGTACAATTATACCGGCCAAAACATTTACCAGACCAATTTCCCTAATTTTCTATCAATGTCCAATCCGGTGGCCCTCACCACGGGTCTTACCTATTTCTATCAACCTTTGAGCGGCCCCAGCGGGTTGCGCTTCAATGCCACCGCCGGTACGACCTATTATTTCGCGGTGGATACGAAGATTGGATTCTTATACGGCAACCCTTTCCAGAGCCTCAATAGCATCCCATTTGGCCAGGTGTCCCTCACTTGGGCTTTTCATTCGTCGGGCGTTTTCCGTTTCGCCACCGAGAATGTGGACCTGACCGGAAACACAAGTCCGAACGGAATGCCCATGCTGCTTTACCAGTGTGCGGAAACGGAAGGCCAGACGCCGGTCGGGGAATTTGGCAACATTGACGCCCAGACCGTGGTCCACACTTATTACCAATACAACAACCCGGGCGTGCTGGTGACCGTCACCCGGGTGGCCGGTTCTTCGGGTCGCGTCTGGGTGGATTACTATACGGTTCCTGGTTCCACCAATGCGCAGTCCGGCGATCTGCCGGCGACGCCGGGGGTGGATTATTTACCGGTCAGCGGCACCCTCATTTTTGACGATTTCGAGATGAGCAAGACCATTCTCATTCCGATTGGGTCAGACGGCGGGGTGGCCCAGCCGAACCGGGACTTCACCCTCGTTCTGACCAACGCGCAGCTGGATCCGTACGAATCGTCGGATGTGTCGCCGCCGCGGGTGGATCCCAATTTCGGTCAGGCCCGGGTGCGGATTCTGGACGTGGACATTGATCCCCGGGGAGAGTCCGTGAGCACCGTTCTCGTGACCAACTTCGTCGGCACGAATGCCTTCGTCAGCACGAACACCTTTTATTCCGCCATTCCCACCAATGCGGTCTTGAACTTCCAGAAGGCCCATTACCGGGTGGGCCGGGATGTCACCAATTACTGGGGCGGCACGCCGGTGACCGTTTACGTCAATCGCACCGGCACCAATACCGGCGGCGCCACCGTCAATTGGCGCATGAATAATTATTTTTTGGAGCTTCAGGCGGGTTATGACCAACAGAACCAGTTGTTCCCGCTCCAGCCCGGTTCGGACTATGCCATGCCGGATCCTCCCAACGCCAACGGGCTGATCGTGGGCATGTCTCCACCGGACAACCCGGACTTTACCAGTTCCAGCGGCAGTACCGCTCCTGTCTGGTTTGGCACGCTGAACTGGGGGGCCAATGATTTCCGGCCCAAGGCGATTCATTTTATCGTTTATGACAACGGCCTGACGGAATTCAACATGGACCTGTCCCTGCAGCTTTACATTCCCGATTCCGTGGACCCGAATGTTGCGGATCAGGTTGGCATGGTCACGGAGACCACCGTCACGATTCTGGCGGATGACCAAAGTCCGGCGCCGGGTTCGGTGGATGAACTGTACAATGCGGACTATAACCTCGATATGGCCCTGCCCGCCAAAAAAATTCCCGTCACCTCCCCGCAGAACAATCCCAACCCCGGCACGGACGGGGAAGTGTATGATCTTGCCGTTCTGACCAACAATGAAACCGTCATTGTCGGCGACTTTTTCTCCTACAACGGCTTCGGTCGAAATTGCATTGCGCTCCTCACGACAAACGGTTCGCTTGACGCGTCTTTCGCGCCCTCCTCCGGCGCCAACAATTTTATCAATGCGGTCGCCGTGACCGCCAACAATCAGTTCGTCATCGGCGGTGGCTTTTCGTCCTTCAATGGCGCGGGCCGCAACGGCATCGCCCGGGTCAATGCCAACGGTTCCCTCGACCCCGCTTTTCAGAACGGGCTTGCCGGCGCGGACGGCACGGTTTGGGCGGTCGTGGTGCAGCCGAACGGGCAGGTGCTGATCGGCGGTGATTTCACCCATGTCAACGGCACCCCGCGCAATCATCTCGCGCGCCTCAATACGGACGGTTCCCTCGACGCCACGTTCGATCCCGGCACCACCATCAATGGTTCGGTTTATGCGCTGGCGCTGCAGCCCTTTGGCGGCACGCAGATTTTTGCCGGCGGAAGCTTTGCCGTGAGCGGGCAGGGTTACAACAATATCGCGCTGTTGAACGGCGACGGTTCGTTGAACACGTCGTTCAATCCCGGCACCGGCCCGGACAATTCGGTGTTTGCCGTGTGCTGGCAGCCGAACGGCCAGGTGCTCCTGGGCGGCGCTTTCGCCAACATCAATGGCACTCCGCTCAATGGCATTGCCCGGCTCAACGCCGATGGCAGCCTCGACACCGCCGGCTTCTCCACCGGCACGGGCGCCAACAACACGGTGAACTGCATTCTCTACGGCACCAATATCATCACCGGCGTCAGCGTCACCAATAATAACGGCACGCTGGTAACCAACTCGATCGCCAGCACCAACAATATCATTTATGTCGGCGGCAGTTTCACGGCGTTCAACGGCACGCATCGCCTTGGGTTTACCCGGCTGTACACCGATGGCACCGTGGACACCACGTTCCTCGACACCGCCTTCAATCAGTTCGCCGGCCTGCCGCAAATTTATTTCAGCGACTCGCCCGGGACGGTTTATGCCACCGGCCTTCAAAACGACGGCAACGTGATGATTGCCGGCTCGTTCGATGCGGTGGGCGGCGGCCAGGCGGATAAAAACGTCCGCAACAACCTGGACGCCGAACGGGGCATCGCACAAAGTTTTGGCGATCCCAACCTGTGGGTGTCGGAGAACAACGCAAATCTTGAACCCAAGACGCGCGATGGCGTTCGCAGCCGCAGCAACGTCGCCCGTTTGATTGGCGGCAGCATCAATGGCGCTGCATCGCTGGTGTCCCCGGTGAATGCCTATGCCCCGGGAAATGTGGGCTTGCTTTATAACTCTTATTCCGCCAATGAGAGCCAGTCATTCCGAAATGTGGAACTGACCCGGGCCAACGGCGGACTTGGACCCGTGGGGGTCAACTTTGCCATCCAACCGGGACTGGCCCAGAGCGGCGTGGATTACGTCTATAACGCCAGCAGTCCCCTGTATTGGATCACCTGGGAAAACACGGTGCTCAATACGCGGATGCACAGTGATGGCCTTTTTGGGACGAATGGGGTCATGGAAGACATCTACGGGCGCCCTTGGTGGGGCGGGATCAATGCCTTTGCCAACCTCACGGCCGTTCAGGTTACGGTTCATCCCGATCCCACGGTCCGGGGCAATCTCAATGCCCAGTTCCAACTGGCCAACCCCGACCGGGCGGATCGATTTTATCTCGGCGGCCAAAACATTCCGCTGGGCGTTGCGCTCGGAAACTCCTCGGCGCCATTCACGCTGATTGACGACAATCAACAATCCGGCCAGTTTGGCTTTTCCGCCGCCAGTTTCATCGCCACCAACACCACCGCCGCCATCAGCGTGCTCCGGAGCAATGGCACTTACGGCACGGTTTCGCTCAAATATTCCACCAGCAATGGGACGGCCCAGACGCCCGCGGATTACACCGCCATCAGCCCTCCGGTAAGCCTGAGCTTTAATAACGGTGTGCTGAGCAACGGGTTCACGGTTACGGTCAAGAACAACGGCTTCATTTACACCAACTTTGTGGAGAAGGATTTCTTCCTGCAGCTCTCCAGCCTCAACGGCCCGGTGGGTGGTGGCGCAACATACGGGATATCCAACGCCATGGTCCGCCTCATCAACCCCAATTACAAGGGCTACGTGAGCTTCAGCGCCACCAACTATACCGGCAATGAAACCGCCGGGGCCATAACCTTTGTGGTCAATCGCACTTCGGGCAACCTGGGCGCCCTCTCTGTCCAATACGCCACCACCAACGGCACGGCGCTCAATGGCGTGGATTACGTTGGCGCGACGAACACCCTCAGTTGGATCAGCGGTGACGTTTCGTCCCGCCTCGTCACCCTCCCGCTCATCAACACCCTGACGGTCGGCGCCAGCAAACAATTTGCCGTGTCCCTGCGCAACCCGCTCAACAATGGCGTCAGCGATCCGTCGATCCTGGGATTGATCACCAATGCCACCCTGACCATCAGCAATGACAACAGTTACGGCACGTTGCAGCTCAGCGCGACCAACTACCTCGTCAATGAAAATGGCGGTTACGCCACCATCACCGTTGTCCGCACCATCGGGGCCGCGGGTTCGGTCTCCGTCCACTATGCCACCGGCGACGGTCCGCATGCGGTGAACGGGATCAATTATGTCGGCACGAGCGGGGTGCTCTCGTTTGCGGCCAACCAGATCGCCGCCAGCTTCATTGTGCCGATTATTAACGACGGGGTGCGGGACAACACCAATTTCTATTTCAATGTGACCCTGTCGAGTCCGGTCAATGCCGCGCTGGCTGCGCCCACGGCTGCCACCGTGTCGATTTTGGACGCGCAAACCTTCAGCCGGCCGCCGGGTTCGCCGGGCACGGGAACGAATTCCATTTCGAGTGTGAACGGCACTGTCCTCGCCCTCGCGCTCCAGTCCAATGGCCAGCTCCTGGTGGGCGGCAGCTTCACGCAGGTCAACAGCGTGCCGGAAAATTATATCACCCGTTTGAATGCCGATGGCTCCCTCGACACGGCCTTCCAAAGCGGCCTGTCCGGCGTGAATGGCCCGGTCGATGCCCTCGTCAATCAAACCAACGGTCGCATTCTGATCGGCGGCTCCTTCACCTCCGTGAACGGAGTCTTTCTCAATTACGTGGCCCGGTTGATGACCGACGGTTCCCTCGACACGAGTTTCAACCCTGGCTCCGGCGCGAATGGCCCGGTGGATGCCCTCGCGGAAACCTTTATTGGCGGGGTGCGCAAAATTTATGTCGGCGGCGCGTTTGGCAGCATCAATAACGTCGCCCGCCCGGACCTCGCCCGCCTCAATGACAACGGCACCCTGGATAATACCTTTGCCACCGGCCTCGGCCCGGACGGCGCGGTTTATGCCGTGGCAGTCTATCCGACGAATTCCATCTACGCGGGCAAGGTGCTCATCGGCGGCGCCTTTACGCACTACAATGGAACCAATCTGAATTACCTGGCGCGTTTGAATGCGGACGGCTCCGTGGACACGACCTTTAATCCGGGGTCGGCGGCCAACGGCGCGATCAGCGCGATCGCCATCCAATTGGACGGTCGCGTGCTCGTCGGTGGCGGCTTCATCAACTTCAACGGAGTGCCCTTGAATCGCATCGCCCGATTGAATGCGGATGGATCGCTGGATGGCGGCTTTTCGGCCGCCGTCGGCTCGGGGGTTAATAACACGGTGACCGGCATCGCCTTGCAGCCCGACAACCGCATCGTGCTTGTCGGCCTCTTCAGCCAGGTCAACGGCCTGACTTATAACCGTATCGCCCGTTTGTTGCCTTCCGGGGCGGTGGATGGCACCATCAATTTTGGTGACGGTGCAAACAGCGATGTGGATGCGGTGGTGCTTCAACCGTGGGATGGCATGATTGTCCTGGGCGGCGCCTTCACCCAATTTAACGACCAGCCGTACGAACACCTGGTTCGGCTTTATGGCGGGTCCATGGGCGGCTCCATCACCTCCGGCGGCAGCCTGGTCATCCCGGCGGGTTCCGCGCTGGTGCAGGAAGGATTCACGCCTCCCAATGGCATCATCGACCCGGGCGAAAATGTCACGCTGTCCTTTGCCTTCACCAACAGCGCCGGCAACTACGTCTCCAACCTCGTGGCCACGCTGCTGGCCACCAACGGTATCACCGCGCCCAGCGGCCCCCAGAGTTACGGGCCGTTGTCCGTGGGCGGACTGTCGGTTGCGCGCCAGTTCTCCTTTACCGCCAATGGCACCAATGGCCAGACCATTTCCGCCACGTTCCAGCTCCAGAACGGCACCAACAATCTTGGCCTCGGCGTCTTCAACTACCTCGTGGGCACTTTGACCAACACGTTCTCCAACTCCGGTCTCATTATCATCAACGATAACTCGAGCGCGTCCCCGTATCCGTCCACCATCAACGTCAGCGGCGTCGGCGGTTCCCTGGTCAAAGCCACCGTTACCTTCGCCAATCTCACTCACACCTGGCCGGCGGACATTGATGCCCTGCTCGAATCCCCGTCCCAGCGGACTGCCTTGCTCATGGCCAATGCTGGTGCCGGCAATGCCGCTTATGGCGTGACGCTTGGTTTTGACGACGCGGCGTCCGCTTATCTGCCCCAGGCCGCCCAGATTGTTTCCGGCACCTACAAGCCCACGGCCTACTTCCCAGTCGCCGTTTTCCCGGCGCCCGCGCCGTCCGCACCTTACGCCACCAACTTGTCCAGTCTCTACCCGGGCAATCCGAACGGCGGCTGGTCATTGTTCGTGATTGACCACCAGGCCATCAATGCCGGCGTCATTTCCAACGGCTGGTCGATCACCTTGGTCACCGCCAGCCCCGTTCCGCCGCTGATTCAGCCGCCGCAATTTGGCACCATCGTGGTCTCCAATGGCTCCTTCCAGCTCACGATTACCAGCCCGACCAATCCGCCGGCTTCCACCATCATCCAGGCCTCCACCAACCTCATCAACTGGATTCCGGTTTACACCAGCACCCCGCCCTTCACGTTCACCGATCCCGGCGCGACGAATTACCCCTATCGCTTCTACCGCGCCGTGTCGGGGCCGTAGCGCAACCTTCCGCTGCGAGACCTGATGAATGTTTGCGGTCTGACTGGCGGGGTGGGCATGGGCAAATCCACCGCGGCTGAATTCCTTCGCGCCCGCCGCGTGCCGGTGGTGGACACCGACGAAATCGCCCGGCAACTCGTTCAACCCGGCCAGCCCGCGCTCGCGGAAATTCAGGCCGGATTTGGCGGCGAGGTCATGGCCCCGGACGGTCGCCTGCGCCGGGATGATCTCGCCCGCGTCGTTTTTGCGGATGCCGTTGCCCGCAAAAAACTGGAAGCCATCCTGCACCCGCGCATCCGCGAACGCTGGCTCGCCCAAATCGAGGCCTGGCGCGCGGAATGCCACCCGCTCGCCGTGGTCGTCATTCCGTTGCTGTTTGAAACCCAGGCCGAATCGCATTGCCACAAGATCATCTGCGCCGCCTGTGCCGCCGCCACCCAGCGCGAACGGTTGCTCGCCCGGGGATGGACGCCGGAACAAATCGAGCAGCGCATCGCCGCCCAATGGCCGGTGGAACAAAAAATCGCCCGATCCGACTTTGTCCTCTGGACCGATGGCGCCTTGGACGTGCACGCGCAACAGCTCGATCGGATACTTTCCAACCTATAGCAGTTTCAGTCAACATTGGCACAGTTTGGTATGCCGCCGGGAAAAACGGCAGCGGGTGAAGGTAGGGCGCGTCACTCCGTGCGCGCCGGAACAGCGAATCAGACCGCGCTCATTGCCAAAAGCGCGGCGGCCAGAGGACTGGCCGCCCCTACCACCACCGGTGTGTCAATCTCAAGGTGAACTGCTATATGACCGCTGGGTGCATGCACCGCCTGTCCGCCGGTCATTTAAACCCGAACTCCGCAGTCGGTAGGGTCATCGCGCTGAGACTGTCTCCTAACTCCATTTTTAGGTGGCAGCCGACGTGAGTCGGCTCATTATTCCTGGAATTTCGTCCGGGATTAGAGCGGACTCACGTCCGCTGCTACAGTTTTGAGCCAATCTCCGCTGCGATGACCCCGCGCCGTATCAGGCGCGGAACGATTGTTTGCGTTCGTGCCTTCCGGCACAATCCCTCTGGTTTGACCTGAACCGGTGCCATCACGCGCGAATCTGCTGGATGAAATAAAACCACGAAGATAACTCACCGTCTCCAACCTCACGCCGGCTTCAAGGTGCGTCTCAAGCGCAGAGCCAGGCATCCAAGTCCGCCGGCCAGCAACATAAAAACCGGCGGTTCAGGCACCACAATCCCATTGAAAGTGATTTCATCAACGAAGATCCACTGATTCGGAGCGCCATGCGTCATATCAATCGTCAGGGTCGTCCCGCTCCAGGTGCCGTCGAAGTCCACCGTTCCGCGGCTGGCGTTGGGGATGGCGTCTGGGGCCACCGTGAAGTCCGTGCCGCCAACGGTCACCATGTTGGGAAGAACAATCCCGTCGGGGTCGGACCGGTTAAAATCTATCCCCACCTGGTTGACGATCACCGGCCCGGAAAACTGGAAGGTGATCACCGGGTCGGCAACTTTCCAGGCGACCCATTCATAGGCGGGCCCGTTGCCCAGGTCGGCCGACCAGTCATTGGCCCCGTAAATGCCGTCAATCAGTTGGCTGCCGGTTTCGTCAAAGTAATTGTATAATCCTCCTTGGGCGATGCCTTCCCCCGGCGTGGCCGTATAACCCGTGGGTGCCAGCGGAATGGCGCCAGCGGGCGAACTCCCGCCGGCGGCAAGCACCAGCGCCAACAAGATCACATGTTTGCGGACGAACTCCATTCCGTTCTCCATCATGATTTCTTTGAAGCCAACTCCCAAACCGGCGAGCTGTTATGAAACCTTTCATGTTTTTGCGGGTTCGTCAAATTAATTCTTTGGTTGGATTATTTTGTAACATTAGCCCGCCAGGATTTCATAAACCGGCGCCAGAAGCTGGACCTGGAAGCTCAGACCCACGCGCTGCGAGGAGGGCCGAAGAATGCAATTTCAAAGCGCGGGTGGCATTTGAGCAATTTAATTAATCTCGTAGCCGCGAACGTCAGTTCGCGCCATATTCATCCTGCATTATTCGATTGGCGCCGGCTGTCGTCGTCGGCTGCACATTTTTTGAAAACGCTCCAGTGAGTTTGCGAAGCAGTCAGGGGGTCATGGTCTTGATATAAGTTCAACCACATTTCAACCCTTGAATGGGGTAGGCGTTGACGGACACAATTCCAATTATTTATTCCTTGTTGCCCGAAACTTGGTCCATCTAAGCCTTTGAGCCGCTGCAACTCTCTGCTTGCCAGCGGAACTCATTTTTTTCCGTTTGTATATGGAATCAATTTGCTCTCTGAGTTTCACTTTTTTCCTTGATTCACTCGAAGATATTTGTCGAAGGCCCTTCCTGCGTTAATTTAACGGCGCGGTTGAATCTTTTGTGCCTCCCAGGCGGTTCCGTTTTTTGGTTCGGACGGATTGATTTGTCTTCAGCCTGAATGCGGCCATTTTTCCTCATGCCCAGGATGTGGCGCGTATCGGCCGGGGTGGCGATGGAGCGCCCCATGGCCTCTGCCACCCGGACGACCCGTTCGATGAGCCGTACGTTGGAGGCCGGGTCGGTTTTTTCCATGTCCATCCAAAGATTGTCTTCCAGGCCGACGCGCACATGGCCGCCCATGGCGATGCCCAGACTGTTGATGGGAAGCTGAAAACGTCCGATCCCGGCAGCCGACCAGACCGTGCCCGTTGGCAGCGCGTCCACCATGTGGACCAGGTTGCGGGCGGAGGCGGCCAACGTGCCCAACGATCCCAGCAACAGGTTCGCGTAAAACGGAGCCTGGAGAAACCCCCTGGGAATCATGTAATCCCGCGCATAATCAATCATGCCGATTTCAAAAAACTCCAGTTCAGGAACCACGCCGCGTTCCTTCATGGCGGTGGCAAGCTGGCAGACGATTTGAGGCGGGTTCATCGACGCAGCTGCTGGAAAATTCAAGGAACCGGGCGTGAGCGAAGCCAGATCGGGCTGGCAGTCCAGCATGGCAGAGCGTTTTTCAAAGCCCGACCAGAGGCGGCCGCTCGTCGTTCCGGAAATCAACAACCCCGGAGAGTTCGAGCGGATGCCCTCGATGATTTCCTGGTAGATTTCCGGGCGCCACGTGGGTGTGCCGTCCTCACCCCGCGCATGCACGTGAAGGATCGACGCTCCAGCGTCGGCGCAACGGCGCGCTTCTGCGACAATTTGCCTGACGGTCACTGGAACTGAGGGATTGTCCGCCGGCATGGGCACCATGCCGGTGATGGCTGCATTGATGATCAGAGCTTCCATGGAGGATGGCATAATTTGTGTGATTGTCGATCAACCGGTCACTTCCCTTCAATCCCTTCCTTCACCACCCTGGCTGGCACACCGACCACGAGCACATGGTCCGGCACATCCTTGGTGACGACCGCTCCAGCGCCGATGACGCTGTGCGCGCCGATTTTAATGCCATCCACAACTGTGGCGCCGATGCCGATGTAGGTTTGAGGTCCGATGTGACAGTTGCCGGCAATGTTAACGCCGGGTTGAACGGTCACATAATCCTCAATGGTCGTGTGGTGACCGATGGTCACACCGCGATTGATCTGCACATATCGCCCGATGCGCGTAAATCCTGCAACGATGCCGCCTATGTTCAGGCTGGTTCCCTCCGCCAGCGTGGATTTTTTCGAGACCGTGGCCGTCGGGTGAACCAGGGTGGCGAACGAAAAGCCCAGTTGCTTTACCTGCTGGACATAACGGTCGCGATGAGTGGTGGAAAGACAGCAGATGACGGCGTGCGTGTCGCGCAGCGGTGCAAGGTCGTCCACCCAATGAACCGGCAGTCCGCCGTGTTTTTCAGCGCACCGCTGGCGGTCCAGGTTTTCCACAAATCCCGTCACCTTAAATCGCGGGAGATCGGAGAAGGCGTCCGCAAACACCAGGGCATACTGGGTGGTGCCGAGAATCAACAACGGTTGCGGGTTCATGGGATCGCTCTGTTCAGTTCGCTCAACTTTTCCACTGCGTGCAGGAGTGTCAAGTCGTGATGGCACAAGTCAGCAGCGGCGGACGTAACCTGACGAATTTTCCCGGGATTGTCCAGCAGTTTGCCGATGACCTCCGGCATCTCATCCACTGTGGCGGCGATATAATGGACGCCGGCCTTCATGGGGTGTTCGTCATTCATCGGTTCACTCACCACCAGTGTCCCGCACCTTGCCGCCAGCAGAAAACGAATCCACGCGGGGTTCCATGAATAATGGTGCAGGCTTACCAGGATGCGGGTCCGGTTCAGCCACTCACAGCGTTTTTCGCCATGGCAGCCCTGCACCACCCGGTCCAGTGCAATGCCCTTCTCCTCAAGGCGCCCGCTCAATCGTTCCAATATGGCTGCCCGCCGGCCATGCTTTATGGCGCCCAGAAAACCAACCGGGATGTCACGGCGCAGGCCCAAATCGCGGCCCATTTCATCATACGCGCCAACCGGGATGAAATGTGCAGTAATCCCCCGGCTCGCAAGAAAACGGCGGCGCTGGTTGGTGCTGACCACAAAATGATCCAGCCATCCTTCAGTATGGCCGTCCAGAATCCTCCGCCAGTTCACCATTACCCCACGGACTTGCCGCCAGTCGATTTCGCCACCACCGTTCTGTTGGATAAGCCGGCTGGCTTTGCGGAAGCCGGGGGCGGAACATTGTTTCTCGGCCCATTCGCGCAGGCGCAACATCGTGCATAATTTCTTCCAACGCGGCATGGCGGCGGCGGACTGGTGCAGCCAGAAACGGTCCCTCCAGCGGGAGGCCTTGAGACCGGCCGCCTCCGCTTCCGGCGGCAGATTCTCCGGCGGCAGCGGGTCCAACTGCCACAAAATGGTCATCGGCCGTTTGGCGCCGGAGCTTTTCAGCCTTCGGCAATACACCGGATGGTTGCCGAGATTGGTCAGCACCAGCAGGACATCTGCCGCAAACCCTGCCGGATCGCCGTCCTGCACCACGCAGCATGAGTGGCCAAGCTGTTGCAGACATCGGCAGATAGCCGTGGAAAGCTCCAGGTCCAGAGGCACATTCTTCGATTGAATGCCAACCGCCCACCGGGTTTTGCGCACGCCGCAGTGATATGAATTTCGTCCGGATGCGTCAAGACAGAGAGGTTTCAGGCGGGGTCCTACCGTGCCAGTGTGGTACGAATGACAATCCACCCCAAAAAAACGTAAAGGTAATCATAAAGGGGTCAGTCCCGAATGGCGCTTAGTTAAGGCCTAAAAGTTTCATGGACAAGCGCTTACGGCGGCGAGTATCGGGCGTGGAAGCGAAGATGATGCGGCGGGAGACTCGCTGCATTTCCTGAATGATTTTCCATAGCTTC
>JBAPQW010000095.1:0-62250 GCA_049280815.1 Verrucomicrobiia bacterium
GGGCCGCCCCTGGTGCCGGGGCGTCCGAGGCCGAGGCCGCTTGCGGCAAAAGCTCGGTGCAGATCAAAACAATCCGGTTGTTCCTGGTGTCGAGCGACGAGGTTTTGCAGCCCGGCTTGGTTTGCACGGTTTGTTCCACCGCAAAACTCGTGGGGCTGCTTTCCTTGATGATCGTCAGCGTGCCGTTACGCTGTGAGCTCCACGCCTCCATCGTGGCGGGATTGAATCCGCCGCCGTCCGTGCCGCCATCGAGAGGCAGGGTGGCCAGGACTTTGCCGTCATCGGCATTTGCCACGACGCAGACGTTGGGGTTCGCGCACATGGCAAACAGAAGGTGGTTCTTCACGTCCAGACCGAGGCCGCCCGGTTCGCCGGCGCCGGCGCCAAGGTCATACTTGGCAATGACCTTCATGGTCTTCAAATCCACTACGGCGATTTTCTTCTCGTCCTCGGCATCCACATACAATTTCCCCTGGCCGTCGCTTTGGGCCTGTTCCATCGCGCCGCCGACATCAATCGTCCCGGTCACCGTGCCGTCCTTGGGATCAATCATCGTGATGCTCGGCGCCTGATGGCTGAAAATAAAAACCTTGCCCGTGAACGGCTCCAGCAGGATGCCGTCGGGCCGGCCCGAAACGTCAATGTCCTTGATCTTCTGCATCGTTTCGGTGTCAAACATGGCAACCTTGCCGGCGCTGCTGAAGCCGTGATGCGTTTGGGTGTCGATGGCCACGCCGTGACCGCCGACGTTGGTGATGGCGCCGATGTATTTGTGGCTGTCCAGGTCGAACACGAAGGTATTTCCGCCGCGCGGCACATAAACCCGTCGGGCGTCGTTGTCGGCGTAGACATAATCAATGCCGCCGTTGCCCATGAGCTGGGTGGTGTCGAGCACCTTGTAAGGGGTGCCGGTTTGGGCGGGGACGTTGCCGGCCAGCAGGCCGATTCCCGCCACGGACAGAAGGCGCAAAAAATGATTCATAAATGAATTGTTGAATTCGCCCCATTTAATTCACCTCCCGCGTCATTAAGCAATGGCCAATTGAATTATGACAAAGAATTAATTTAAGGCCGGCCACTTTGGCGCGACCAGAGGTTGAGAGTTGAGGGCTGCGTAAATTTTTTTTCTCCCAGCTTTGTTCCTTCGTGTCTTTTTTGTTCAACTGGGTTTTCCAGTTTCATAAAGGTTGCGGCCCGACGAACCAAAACTGCCCGCCCCGGCAACAGCCCGGCAAGAGCGGAGACGCGAGCCGCGGCCAGTCCACCGCGCCAACAATACTTGCCGCGATTTGTCCTGGATCAATCATGCGTCAGGCAGGGACGACCTCTGGGCCGTCCAACTCGGATTTTTGATCAAAGAACCGCTTGCTTCTTGACATACAGGCTCATCTGCTGGCAGAGTCGCTCTAATCAGTCGGTCAGAAGGCAAACAATTCAGGAGACCCTTATGAAAACGATCATTCGCTTTTTGGCATTTGTGTTTATCATCCTTTTCACCCACCTCGCGCAAGCCAATGTCGTCGGATACTATAACTACACTGTTGCTGCCGGGAACACTCTCTTTACCTCTCAACTCGACAACAGTCCCAATGACCTCAACACCGTGTTCACGGCGTCCGGTCCGGGTTACACTCCAACCGACGGCACGACCATCTCCTTGTGGAATCCGTCCACTGACACTTTTAGCATAGGTTCCACCTTCTCCAGCGGTGCCTGGTCGGTCGACCTGACGCTGCAAGCGGGGATCGGCTACCTCTTGGATACCACCGCCACCTTCACCAACACCTTTGTCGGCACGGTGCTCGACCATGATGGGAGTGTCTTTACGGGAACCCTGACTCCTCCACCCGTTTACGCCGGGGCCAACGGCATCTTTCTGTTTGGCGACAAAACGGCCATCGTTGACACAGGTACAGATATTTTTCTCAATATCCTGGGTCGCCTGCCCGCGGCCGGCGAACAGGTCATAACCCTCACCGGCACCAGTACCTATCTTGGCGGCGGTAGTTGGAGTGGTGGCGTTCCCACTCTGAACATTGGTGATGCGGCCTGGTTGAACATCGGTCCGGTGCCCGAGCCTTCCACCGCCGCCCTCGGTTTGCTCGGGCTTGCTCTGGTCCCCGTGTTCCGTCGTCGCCGACAGTAGTCGGCGTCTATTGACAGCCGTGAAGGGGCGGTAAACGCTAAAGTAATTTTCAGTGCCGGTGCAACCTTCAGCCTTTAGGATTTAACCACGGATGGACACGAATGAACACGGATTCCATACCGCGAAATGCGCGAAAACTTCCGTTTCAATTGTAAATCGGCAATCGTAAATCCTGACGCCCCGCTGGCCAATCTCGCCAGGCTGCTCCATAAACAGGATTTCCGCGATGGGCTGCTCGCGATTCTCGTTTTCCAATACTCGGCCTACGAAGCGGGTGCCGGCCAAACCTTCTGGGTGAAAGACCGCAACGGCAACGAAATCCCGGTGATCACCGCCCGCTATTCCATTTGGGAGCATTTGAACCACCGCGCGCGCGCCGGCACACCGGCCAAGGTCGCCCGCGAAATCCGGCAAACGGTTGAACATACGGGTCCCGGGCAGCGCCCGCGTTATGATTGGGTGATCGCTCATGTCTGGTCCTATTTCAAACCCGCGTCCGGAACCGGCGAAGACGCGGAGAACATGCCGCAGCAAAATGCGGCGGGCGAAGGCGGTGTCAGCGGCTACTCCCCGGTCAACCTGGTGCGCGGAATGTTTGCCGGCCGGCATCCGCTTGGTCAACCCCGAGGAACTGGTCTGGCGCATCCGCATGCAACACGATCCTGCACAAACGAAAGAACTGATAAGCCAATTCCAGTAATGGTGCAGGGATGCTCTTCGTCGTGCCGCGGGGCCAATTCCAAAAACATCTGCCCCCGTTGGCCCATCTCGCCAAGCTGCTCCATAAACAGGATTTCCGCGATGGACCGGTGACGCTATTGCCTTCAGAATTCAGCATTTGTTTTCCCAGCTTAATCCGGCCATCGCCGGCCCATGCCGAAGGAATATGGCAGTTTTTTGTGGAGCGGATTGCGTTCGCGCTTCAGCCAACCGGCTATCCAGTGGCCCATATAGACGTAGAGATTGTGACGGCCAAAATTGCCGGGGCGGTTCAGCATCTTTTTGAAATGTCGGTGGCGCGGGTAAAGATGATGTGCCTTGGCTGCGAGCCGCCCGGCGAAACCGGCGGGCAGATCGGCTTTGAGAAAACGTTCGGCTTCCTCCGATCCGTTTAAGGACTGCCGGTTGACAGGCGGAGAGTTGGCCGGGGGCGAGAGGCGAGGGGCAGTTGTGTGGATAGAGGCAGGTTGAGAGGCGCGGATGGCGGCGGGCTGGGGACAGAACCGCCCTCCCTTGGAAAACTGGCTGCCGGATTGTTTTGATTACTGGCTTAACCGGTAAAATTTCTGTGTGCCGGTGATGCCATTGGTCACGGCGTTGTTCGTGTTGACGATGGCCGGCGCCGTCGCATTGGTGATCCAAACCGCCGGGGCAATCAGATTTGTGGTGGATTCCAAAGTGAAACCCGTCGCATTGGTCGTCCATGTCAGAATCACATTGGTTCCGGAGGGATTGATGGCGAGCAGTGGCGGGCTGATGGACGCGAATGTGAAACTGAACACCGTGCCATATTCCACATTAACGCTCGGATTTCCGCCGCTATACGCCGTTCCATACAGGGTGTTGCCCGACAGAAGTAATGCGGCATTCGGATGAGATCCGTCGCTGTTGGTATAAGGAGCAGTGCTGTTTGCGGTGAACGTGTAAAAGTTCGTAAAGCCCGTGCCATTGGTGCTGACGGCGAACAGCGTGCCGGAGCCAAACAAACCGCCATTATACGCCGTCCCATACAGCGTGCCGCCGGATACAACCAAGCTGCCCCGCGGATTGGCCCCATCGCGATTGGTCAGGGGAGAACCAGAGGTTGCCGTGAACGAATAAAGGTTCGTAAAGCCTGAGCCGTTGGTATTGACGGCGAACAATGTGCCGGAGCCAAACCTGCCGCCTTGACCCGCCGCTCCATACAGGGTCCTGCTGGATAAAACCAATCCGGCGTTCGGATTGCTCCCGTCGCTGTTGGTGTAGGAAGGGAAACCGGAGTTGGCCGTGAAAACATGCAGGTTCGTAAAACTCGAACCATCGGTGTTGATGGCGAACACCGTGCCAAAGCCGCCATTGCCGCCGGATGTCGTCCCGTACAATGTCCGGCCTGACAGAATCAAAACGCCGGCCGGATCGGAACCGCTGATGGCGTTGGTGAAGTTGAACAGGTTCGTAAATCCGGTGCCATTGATGTTGATGGCGAACACCGTCCCATTATTCGCGCCACCGCCATAGGCTGTCGTCCCGTAAAGGATGTTGCTGGATAAAACCAATGCGGCATCCGGACCGCCTCCGTCATTTCCGCCGGTAAAGGAATACAGGTTTGTAAAACTCGAGCCATTGGTGTTGACGGCAAACACCGTGCCGCCGCCAAAAGCACCGCCGTCATAGGCCGCTCCATATAGGGTGTTGCTTGATAAAATCAATCCGGCAAACGGCACACTACCGTCGATGTTGGTATAATTAAAACCGGTGGGATATGCCGTAAAAATATACTCGTTCGTAAAGCCTGAGCCGTCGGTGTTGACGGCGAACAATGTGCCATTGCCATTATAGCTGCCCGAATTGCCGCCGGCGCTCGCCGTCCCATAAAGGGTGTTGCCCGATAAAACCAGTTCGGCATAAGGAGTGGCTCCGTCGCTGAATGTAAAAGCGTGCAGGGTCTTGAAGGTCTGAGCCGTCACTGGACCGGTCAAGAGGAAGCCCAGAACGACGAGCAACGCGGGCAGAACCCGGCTTCGCATTGAAGCCGTGCCGAGGCAGGCGAACAGTTTTTTAATGTGATTGTTCATGAAGGAACTGGGATTCAAGTTTGACCTGCCTGATTGCTGATTGTTATCTGCCCCCGCAGACGGAGATCCTACACATCGCAAAATGAAATGCAATCCAAAAGTCTGTCCAGGGGAAAATTTGGTGGGGCGAGGCTATGGACGAGCCGTGGGGCTCTACTAAAATCCGGTTGATTTCGGTTTGTTCGGAGTTCTGCGTTTACGCGGCCTCTGAACCGTCTGAAGGCGGAACTCCAAACTTCAACATGAACGCCGCCAGATTTAGCTCTCGTTGGGCCGGCCATTCTGCCAGGGTTGGCGTGGTTGATAGGACTTTGTTGAATGACACCGAAATTATTTTCCGAGCTGGGCCTTTCGCCCGAATTGCTCAAAGCTATTGATAAACTGGGCTTTGAACAGGCCGCGCCCATCCCGGTCCTGATGCAGGGCAAGGACGTCGTCGGCTAGTCCCAGACCGGTTCCGGCAAGACTGCCACGCCCAAATCCCGTTCCACCGCCTATTTGACCCGCTCCACTTCGTTGAACCCATGGCGCGGCGCAACCGTTTTTGTGCCCGGAAACCATTTGGTCGCCGCGATTCAATTGGCCTTCCGTTCCGCGTCCACTTCGGCCTGCAGCGTCAGCGGCGGGACCGGGTAAAATGTGGGGGCGCCGGGGACATGGATGCCGAGGCCGGCCAGACGGGTCGAAATCGCGACGCAATTGGCCTGATAATCCATGACCTGCTTATTGGCGTTGGCGGCCTGGGCGTTTGCGATATTTGCCCGGTCGTTGGCCTTTTCCACCCGCACCACCAATTCCCGATAATTCTCCTGGGCCTGCTGCTCCGCCAACTCGCTGGCCGGTCCGTCAGCCCGATTAAGTTCGGTGGCTTCCACCTGCGCGGCGGCCGCGACCACCGTTGCGCCCCGGGTCGTCAACCGGTCGTTGGCGACGGCGGCTTGAGCATTATATTGGCTGGCGACGGCCATGCTCCCCGGCAGGAAGGCCAGGTTGTAATTGTATTCGCGCAGGTCCGCCAGAATTTCCAGGCGCGTCTGCATTTTTTCCGCCAGGGAACGCCCGTCATGCCAGATTCGTTGAAGCTGACGTTCCATGGCCGCGCCCTGCACATTTGTCCCCGGAGCCGACCCGAAGGTAGTCAAGCCGGCATAGGCCGTCCTGGTTTCCAGCAAGGCCTGGAGTTCAGCCGGCGACAAGTCCGCCAGCTGGATTCGCGGCAGATAGACCTGATTTTTTTCCAAAACCAGGCCCTTGGAATCCAGGACCCGCACCATGCCGGCGGCATTTGACAGTACCAGGTAATCACCCGTCGGTGGTTCGCGCAAACTGCCGGCGTGATCACTTGTGGCCGCCGGTTGCCCTTCGGCACCTATTGCCAAGGCCATCACGATCAAACTACAAACCAACCCATGAGCGTTTTTCATAAAAATTTTCGGGATCAAGACAGTTTACACAGCTGAACTGTAGGCCTGGCAATGACTTCGCGAAATGGGGTGTTCACCTTATCAGCCGGTTTACGGCTCGACCGCCGCCGCCATCCAAACCACTGCCGTGATGTCTGCTGCAGTTGGCAGGGACGACGCGCTGCGCCCCAGGTGGGCGCAACCCTTCCGGCGGCTTTACTGCCGGGGACATCGCAGCGCGATGTCCCAGCCTGTTGTGCTGGCCAAGATGACCGGAGCCGGAATCACCGTAATCCGGTAGGGTTACACCCCATGGCGATGAACGGGGTCATGCCATAGCTTCAACGAACATATGAAATCAATCATTCCATTGTTGGTGATTCCAGTCCTGGCCGCATTCGTGCTGGTGGGCTGCAATCAAAACACCCCAAGCAGTTCAACCGACACGCAATCCACCAATTCAAGCGTGAGCAGCGCGGTCAGCGCAACGGATGTATCCACCAATGCGCCGGCGACCAATAGTTTGCCGGTTATGGATACGAACGCGCCAGCCAGCACCAATCAATAAAAGAGGCGGCCAGGCAATCCTGCTTAAGCAACGCGTCTCCGCCATGAAGAATTAACGTTTCGAGACGATCACACCCAAAAATGAAAAATATGAACACACCCATCATTGACCGCGACCTGACCAAACAAGCTCCGCACAGCCCGCGGGAACGCACCGGCGGATTCGCCATCGCCGACCGCACCACGGATAAATGCCGCGCCAGCCTCACCGGAAAGCTGGGCGAATATCATTACGATTGTCCGCTGGACAACGTGCTCTTCAGTTTCAAGGGCATCACCGGCGCGCAATTCAAAACCGCCGTTCAAGCCGCGAAAAATTATCAAGACATCGGCACCTGGCTGCTGGCCAATGGCACAAAGAAAACGCCGGCCGAAATCAAAGCCTGGTCGGATGAAGTGGAGGCCGGCAGCATGATGAAGAATCCTGAAAAACGCGCTTACTTCACCGAGGAATGCAAGAAGCTCGGACTGGACCCGGAGAAGACCAGCACGTTCGACTGGCTGGAAGCGGACGACCGCGCGAGTTTCAAAAGCAAAGCCGCGTGACCGTTTTGCTTCCCGATTGCAGGCTGCTACGTTTCTTGGTAGGGCTGCGTTGCCGCGCAGCCCAGTTATCAAGGCGGCGCAGCAGCACCGCCCTACCTTTTAATGACCGCAATGTCCGCAGCCGCCATCACAACCACGCTGCGTCTGGCACAGGCGCGGTCCGAGGTATCTCATTGGCACATCGCATTTGACAGTCACAGAAGCCGCACTATGGTGTTGGCGATGCACGGAATCGCACCAGGGAAGCCATATATTTCTGTGATCACACATAAAATATGAGCGAAAAAATTGTTCAAATCATTCCCGCCGATGATTGGTTTGCCGTGTTTAAGATGGATGACGACGCGGAATTGTCCATGCCTCTGAACTGCTGGGCTCTGTTTCAAGAGGAAGATGGCTCTTCCAGGATCGAGGGCATCTACGTGGATGCAGCCGGTGATTGCACCGCCGCCAAATCGGCGACCAATTTCCTGCGTTACAAAAGACTTTCAACGGTTGTCACCTGACACCGGATCCGGTTTCTCCACTTCGGCGGATTTTTGGCGCAGGATCCAGAGGCTGAAAAAAGGCTAAAGGCTGAAGTTCTCACCCCGATTTACGATTGAAACGGAAGTTTTCAGTGGGGCGAGGCTACTGAGGAGCCGGCTCGCGAGGACACTCGCCCCACCTTTGTGCTCTCTGCGTCCTTTGCGGTTCAGGTTGGTTGAGGGTTGATTGTTGATGGTCGAGAGTCAAAACGGCTCGTCAGGAGCCTTGCCCCACCAAAACTGACCGGAATCGCCGCCAGGCATCACAGTTTTAAGCGATAGTACATGGCCGGATTGGTCGCCGGCAACGTCACCTGATTGACGCCGTTTGATACGGCGACGCTGTTGGTGACGTCAATCCAGTTTCCAATCACCAGGTTGGTGGTGCTTTGCAGGGTGTAGCTGGCCGGCGTGTTCGTCGGCCAGAAAATGGTGGTGTTGCCGCCGGACAGGGTGATGTCCACCGGCGGCGGCGGCTGGAGACCATAGACGTTCAGCCGGTTGGCAAAGGTGGCCAGGTAAACCTTCCCGTTCGCCACGGTGGGCGGAACAAATTTGGCGAATTTGCCCACGGTGTCCCGCCAACTGAGCTGTTCCGAGTTCCACAGCTCAATGCCGACATTCTGCGCGTTGTAGGCATGCAGGATGCCGGGCAGCACCTGCTGGTTGGCGTCGCCGCCCACCTGATGCACCGCCCAGATGATGCCGGTGCCGGCATTGGTGCCGTTCGCCGAAAGCGCCAGGATGCCGCCGGGCTGTCCGCCGGGAGCCGGCGCGGGGCTTTGCGCGAAGGCGGGCAGCGTGAATTTGCCGATGCCACGGTTGAAAGTGTATTGTTGCAAATAGACCGACGACGGCCAGACATAGCCGTAGGAGACGCCCGGACCATCCCACCAGACGGCGCCGCCGTGGAGTTCATCGGTGGTGACGGGAAAGCTTTGCACGACGTTGTCGTTGGTGGTGGTGGAACTGGTCAGGCCGCCCATGTTGTCGCGGTTCACCAGATAGACCATGCCCTCCTTGCCGCCGGAGAAAGCCAGCGTGGTGCCGGGGATCAGCAGCAGTCCGCCCGAGCCGAGGTCAAGGTCGTGATTTTCCAAATACTGCCAGTCGTAAGGCGTGAACCAGCTAGCGACGTTCAGGTTGGTGCCGCTGCGGGCGAGTTTGAGGAAACTTTCGCCACGATTGGCTCCGCCCGAGGTGTCCACGGAGCCGTTGCCCGTGACCAGATAAAGGTTGCCGCTCGCGTCGAAGGCCGGAGCCTGTCCGCTCATCCAAATGCCGCCCTGATAGCCATTGGGAGTGTCGTTGTAAACCGCGACTTGTTGCAAGGTGGTCTGGTCGTAACCAATGACCCAGCCGTGATACGGGCTGTCGTCGCAATGCGAGGACCAGCTGATATAAACCGTGCCGTTGACCAGCGCCAGACCCGGCCGCTGATTTTGCCGGATTGGGTCAAAAGTGATGACGCCGCCAACATTGCCGTCCCCGGTTCCCGGATAGGTCGCGGTGATGATGACCGGGCTGTTGGAGCGTTCGGTGCCGGTGGACACGTCGAGCGCGTGCAGCCGCTGAACAAAAGTGGTGCCGTATTCCTTCGTGCGCGCCACCAGATAAATCGTGCCCGCCACCGGATCGATCACCGGCGTGCCGACGATGCCGGTTTTTCCGCTAAAATCCTGGTAAGCTCCGCCGCAGGCGCCAATGGCGCTGAAGTCCGAGTTCGCCGGGGCAACGATGTTGGGAGGATTGATGAAACTGGTGGTCCAATAAGGCGCCACCACCGAGGGATTGTCGGCGTCAAAGGCATAAACGCTGTCGTTGACGGTCGCGACGATGACGAGGTTGTGGGTGCCGCGGCCCAGGATACTCACGTTGGTCATCACCAGCGGCTGGGCGTAAATCTGGTCATCGACATTGCGGCTGAACACCAGGCCGAAGTGGTTGGTGTTGACATTGGTGACGGTGAGGAAGGATTCGTTCAAGTTCATTCCGGTGCGGCCGCTGTCATTGTGCTGGGTGAGCACCGCGACGAACGCCGACGGCGTGTTCGTCGCCTGGGTGGTGAAAGATTGCGACGGCACCGCCCAGGCCGGGCCGGCGGAATTCGTCGCCTCGGCGGCAAAGTAATAGAGCGTGTTGGGCGAAAGCCCGGTGACCGTCTGCGCGAACCCACCGGTCTGCTGCCCCAAGACAACACTGTTTGTCCAGGCGCCGGGAGCGGTCCCGCCATCGGTCGGGCCGTAGAACAGCGTCACCGTGGGTGTCTCACCGCCCGTCGCAAGAATCTGGCCATTGAGCGTCGCGAAGGTGGCTTGCACATTGCCGGCCGGCAGGTTCGTCAACACGGGGGCGGCCAGCGGCAAAGTCTGAAAGGTGGCCGACGGCATGGCCCAATTGGTGCCCGCGCTGTTGATCGCCCGGCTGGTGTAATAATAAACCACATTCGGAGCCAGTCCTGAAACGGTCTGGGCAAAACCTCCGCCCTGCAAGCCGAGGGCGATATTTTGCGCCCAAAGCGAGGCGTTGGTGCCGCCATCCGATGTTCCGTAATAAATCGTGACCGCCGGAGCTTCGCCGCCGGTACCCGTAACCTGGCCGCCGAGCGTGGCCGCCTTCGCCTGGAGGTTGATCGCGGGCACATTCGCCACTGCGGGCAGCGTTATCGCCGAGGTGGGCAATCCGCTGACGGCGTAAATGGCGGTGGCGTTCGCCGAGGAAGCCTTGCCAAAAGTGAGACTCGCCAGCGGCTTGTTGTTCGCTCCAAGCGCGGCGGCCAGATCAATGGTGGTCTGATAAAAACGCGGATCGCCGTTGGGACCGCCGTCGGTCGCACCGCTGCTGAGGTTGATGCGGTCCACCCCCTGCAGCGCAAAGCCCGGGTTAAAAAACCAGTCTTGCGCATTATAGTTGGTCACCAGCGTGCTGCCGTCGCTGAAATGGAGGGTCAGCGTGCCGGCGCTGGTCGGGGAGGCCGCACCGGAGTTGGCAAGGATGGCGATGCGGCTGAACGTGTTCGGGGCCAGCAGGGTCAGGTTGCCGGAAGTCAGGCCGGTCGCGCTGCTCAGCACGAGGGCGTTGTTCCCGTTGTAGGGCTGAAAGGAAAAAACCGTGCCATCGCCGAACGCACTGGTGAATGTGCCGGTGGCGGGCAGGCCGTAGGATTTCCCCTTCAAGCCGCTTTGATAAAACGCCGTGCCTTCGCCCGGGTTGAATTCGACGGCGTAACTGCTGAACGGCGGGCCGGCGGCGGTATTTTCAATCACCAGGTCGCGATTGAAGCCGGTGACCGCAACCGGGTTCATATTGGTGGCGGCCATGGCCGCGCTCACAAAAAAACAAACAACGAAGGCGATCAACCAGATTGCATTGATCAGTGGAACCGTTGCCTGCCGTTGTCGGGAGGCAATGGCGGTACCGGGCGACAGGCGGCAGGCGGCTTGTCGCGTCAAAATTGTAAAGAGATTGAACCGGGGTGGCATCATGCCTGCGAGTTTGCGCTGGGGTGTGACGGGTGACAAGTGGCAAGTGACGCGTTGGATCAAGACGGGGAACATCGAACATTTAACATCCAACATCGAATAACGAATGGTTTTAAGGCGCCAACGGTCAATCCGGCGCATTTTCAGCCTTTAGCCTTCAGCCTTCTTCCCTAACCTTACGGCGAGCGGAGGCGGTAAAAACGGCCGGGATAATTCGTCCATTGCGGATCGCTGAAGAAGGCCGAACCGGTCGTAAGCGTATTCGTTTGCACCGGCTGCCAAACGGGATTGGCCAGATTCGTGCAGGCTTCCACCACCACCGTCTGCCCGCCGGCCCAGCTGATGTTGAAGCCGAATTGATTTGTCTCCACGCCGAAGCTGCCGTCGGTGGTCAGCATTGCGGGCAACCATAGCGCGGTCGGAACACCGGTGAGCAGGGTAAAGTCGTCCCAACCCGTAGTTCCCGGCAGGTAATAAGCAGTTAAATTGGTGCCAACGTCGAAGACGAACGAACCGACACTGTCAGGAGCGTTGCCCCTGAAAAATATACCAACCAGGCTGGTGCACCCCGCAAACGCAGAGTCTCCAATGCTCGACACACTATTGGGAATAGTGATGTTGGTAAGGCTGCTGCAGCCGTAGAATGATTCGTATCCGATGCTGGTGACGCTGTCAGGAATTATTAAATTTACCAAGCTTTGGCAGTCATTGAAGGCGTAATCCCCGATATTGGTGGCGTTATCCGGGAGCATGATGTTGGTCAGACTATAGCAGTCATAGAATGCAAAATTCCCGAAGTTGTTGAGGCTATTGGGTAGTTTTGCGCTGGTCAGGCTGGCACAGCCCCAGAGCACCGCAATTCCGATGTTGGTCACGCTGTCAGGAATTATGATGCTCGTCAGTCTGCTGCAATTTTCGAACGCATCGTTTTCAATGCGGGTCACGCTGTTTGGAATTTCGATGTTGGTCAAGCTGTGGCAGTCAACGAATGCAGTCTCCCCAATCGTTGCAACGCTGCTGCCAATCATGACATTGGTCAGCCAGATGCACTCGCCGAATGCACCGCCTCCGATGTTGGTCACGCTATCCGGAATCACTATAGCGGTCAGGAGGGAGTTGCCAAAAGCATTTTCCCCGATACTCGTTACGCTGTTGGGAATTGTGACACTGTTGAGGACGTATTTGTTGTAGAACGCATAATCCCCAATCTTAGTCACGGTATTGGGTATAGCATAACCGCCAGTTTTGCTTTTCGGAAATTGAATGAGCAAAGTTTGTGTCTGATTGAACAAGACCCCGGCGACGCTGCTGAAAAATGAGTTGCCCGCATCCACCGTGATGGCCGTCAGGCTAACGCAGTTGGCAAATGCAAAAATTCCGATGTTGGTTACCGTGTCAGGAATCGTGATATTCGTCTGAGTGACGCTATAATCAAACGCCCCATCAGCAATGGTGGTGACCCAGAGGCCATTGATCGTGTCTGGAATGGTCACGCCACCTCCAGAACCTGTGTAGCCTGTGATGGTAATCGTGTTGTCGCCATTGGTAATGAAGGTGAATTGGGCTTGTACGGCCACGGGCATTATTGCGGCACCCAGCAGACAGGCAATCCCTACAACTTGCGGAAGTCTCATTGCAATTCAACTCATACAGTAAATTCATTCCTAAATACAAGCTAATCTTAATGGCCGCGACATCCGTGGCGCCTCAATCCACCCCACCATTTATAAGTAGGGACAGCGCGCTACGGAAAATGCGGAGAAATCCCGAAAACTCGAGTTCCATCCGCTTCACGCGGGCGGTGACGCCGCAGCGCGGCGTCCCTACCGATTCGCGTTTGGCTTTGACAAAATTGGCGGGTGATTCAAATTTCCACGTATGAACAGGAAAGTCTATATCGCCCTGGCGCTATTAACGGCTCTGGCTTTCCGCCCGGTTCGCGCGGCGGATGAAGTCGTCCTGCACATCGGCAACGCGACGATTTCCGCTTATCGCACGGCGGATTTGGAGAGTGCAAAACAGGAGGCCGCGGCCGCCCACAAACCCATTGCCTGGATTGCCTCGACATCAAAAGTCCTGGGCGAAACGGGAACCATCGCGCGGGCGGACGGCCGCGGCGCGACGTTTCATGCGTTCTATGCCTTGCGCACCCGGACGATTTTGGTTTTTGAAGATGCGTTTGAAGAGAACCACAAGGTATTGCCGCTGGTGGACAAGGCATTGCACACGCCCGACCCGCATTATACGCCGCCGAAAGTCATTTTTCTGAATCCCGATGCCACCGAAGTCCTGGCCAGCGTCGAATACGAGCCGGACTTTAAGAAGCGGGCATACGCCCTGGCCGATGGGCTGGAACAGGCGGAGGCCAAAATGAAATCCGCCCCGTTGGCGTCGAAAAACTAACCAGGAGTTGAGGGTTGTTGGTTGGCCGGAGCGGTGGTGACTTTCCTGGCCGGGGCTATTTTTTGAGGGTGGCCAGCTCCGCCGCGGCGCTGACGTATTCCGCGTATCCCTTTTCACCCGTGTCGAGGGATTTCTTGAACAGCGCGGTGGCGCCTTCCTTGTCGCCGGCAATCAGATGTTTCATGCCCGCGTAATAATTGGCCTGGCAAATCCGGGCGGTCTGCTGCTTCGGATTGCGCGCGGAAAACTTGGCGAGATTCACGAAATTTCCCTCGGTGATGGCGCCGGTGAGGAACTGTCCGATGGTGGCGGTCCAATCCACGGCGGCTGCGCCCGTCAGGGATTTCACGTGGTCCGTCAATTCCCTGGTGGCGGCGTCCGGTTCGCCGAGCCGGGCGCGGATGATCCAGATCCGGAAGCGGGGATATTCCAGCCGGGGATCCAGTTGCACTGAGGAGCGGAGGTTTTCCAGGGCCGGCTGGAATTGCGACAGATTGTTCTGGAGATAACCGAGATTTTCGTGGGCCGGAGCGCTTTGGGGATCCAGCTCGACGGCCCTGGAACAATCGGAAAAGGCGGCGTCAATCTCCCGGGGGTTTTCCCTGGCGAGGCCGCGATACGACCAGGCCAGGGCATTCTTGGGGTCATTGCCGATGACCTGGGTAAAGTCGGCCACGGCGTCGTCGAATTCTTTCAGTCGGCGGCGGGCCTCGCCGCGCAGGATGTAACCGGCGGCGTCATTCGTGTTCAATTCGATGGCCTGGTCGCCATCCGCCACGGCGCCGTCATAGTCGCAGAAGGTGAGTTTCACCCAACCCCGGTTGACACGCCCGGGAACATTGCCGGCGTCCAGCTCGACGGCGGCGTTGAAGTCGGCGAGGGCCGCCTCGTAATTTTTAAGCTGCTTCTCGGCCAGCCCGCGATAGCAATGGGCGTCGGCGCTCTGCAGACGGAGGTCGAGGGCCCGGGTGCAATCGGCCACGACGCCATCGAAGTCCTTGAGAAAATACCTGGCACTGCCGCGGGTGAAATAAGCCATGGCATAATTGGGGTTTAGGCTGATGGCCTTGGTGCAATCCGCGATGGCCGCGGGATAATCATTCAGGTAAAACCTGGCGCTGCCGCGGGCGCCGAAGGCATCCGCGTAATTGGGAAAGAGGGCGATGGCCTGGGTGTCGTCGTCGATGGCCCCGGCATAATTCTTGAGCGCCGCCCGGGCGTTGCCGCGGCCCCAGTATGCATAGACGAATTGAGGATCGAGCGCCAGGGCCTGATCAAAATCATTGATGGCTTCGGTGTATTTTCTGACGTTGTATTGGACGTTGCCGCGGGCGGCGTAAGCGTCCGTAAATTGGGGATTGAATCCTATGGCGCTGTCGAAGTCGGCGATGGCCCTGGTGTAATCGATGCGCGCGGCCTCGACGTTGCCGCGCTGGAAGTACCCCGCGGCATTTTTCGGGTTCAGTTCGATGACCCTGTTGTAATCCAGGATTGCGTTCGGATAATCCTTGAGCGCCGTCCAGGCGTTGCCGCGACTCAGGTAGGATTCAGCATTTTGGGGGTCCAGGGCGATGGCTTTGCTGTCGTCGGCGACGGCCCCGGCGTAATCCTTGAGCGCCGCGCGGGCGTTGCCGCGCATGTAATAGGCCATTTTGTATTGGGGATTTAACTCGATGGCCTTGGTGTCGTCCGCAATGGCTTCGGCATAATCCTTGAGTGCCGTCCGGGCGTTGCCGCGGGTGAAATAAGCATACGCGTAACCGGGACTGAGCTCGATGGCCTTGGTGTCGTCGGCCGCGGTCCCGGCATAGTCCTTGAGACGGCTTTTGGCCTCGCCGCGGTAGAGGTAGGCATCGGGATAATTGGTCTTCATCGTCACGGCCTGGCTGAAGTCGGCGATGGCCTTTGCGCAGTCGCCGGACTGCAATTCATTCACACCGTTGTTGAAGAATGTCTCGGCGGTGGCTGGCCGGGCGGGATGCCGTTTGCACGCAGGGCAGCAGAGCAGAAGGACGGGCAGGACGAGACCCGGGCAAAATCTTCGGAGGTAAGATTTCATGCGCTCCGAGCGTACCAAGATCGCATCCGGGTGCAAGGGTTGTTGAAATCCTGATGCGGTTGATTAGACGGGCGTGGGGCGACGCAAGGCGCCGACCCGACATCAAAAATTTTGCAGCCCCCAGAAGTTCGTGCCGTGCAGGCATATGGCCGGCAGGAGGCTTTGACTTCGGTGCGTGGCGTACCCCCAAAACAATCCCAGCGGCACCAGGTCGAACGCGCTCCGAAGCGCTTGAAGGCAACTGGAGGCATCCGCACTGAAATTGGGCACGTGAAGGAACGACCAAATCACCGATGCGATCAACCATCCGGTGGCTGGATTCTTCAACACCGCTCCCAGGCGCGTCTGCCAGATCATCCGGAAGAATTCCTCCGGCAACGCCGCGGCGAAGAAACTGACCAGGGGAACCAGCCACACCCGGCCGTTCGCCTCGCGCACCACCTCGTGCCACGTTACTCCCGAGTTGGAAGCCAGGGCCGTGGCGCCAAAGCAAAGGATCACCAGCGGGACGGGAGCGAGTCCGCGAAAGCGGATGCCGAGGTCATTCAGGCGGTAGCGCACCACCAGCAATTCAAACAATGCCAGTCCAATGTTTAATACCGACAACAACGCCAGCGCCGCCCACAACAATTTCAGGACCCGGTTGGCGGGGATGAAATGGCCCTGGAAATGTGCGCCAAGCCAGACCACGCTCACCAGCAGCAACGCGCCGGCGACCGACAGCTCGAGCTTGGGCCGGCGAACGGGCAGGGGCGGCTCACCGCCAGGCCCGCACGGATGGAAACGATCGAGAATCAAGGTGCCCGCGACCAGCGCCGCCAGATAAGCTGCCCGACGCGCAAATTCCCCGAGCCAGAAGCCCTCCAGCATGATGATCAGTCCGTAAATGAAAACGAAGCCGCTGGCCACAGGATGACGTTTCACCCTCGCCACATGCATCTCGAACAGCGACGCCATCTTTGTCATCATGAAATCGAACCGTCTTATATCCAGCCCCCGTCCACGAAGCAAGGCTCAGAACGAGGCGGTGACGGGTGGCGAGTGACGCGTTGGTCGACTCGTTACCCCGTCGCCTACACGATATGAAAAGCGCTATGGCGAGCTTAACCGGAAAAAGCTGCTGGCGTTGGTGAGCGCGAGCGTGACCTGCAAGTTGCCGCAGGAATTGGCCGGGGCATTGGTGATTTTCAGCCAGCTGGCCAGCGCCAGGTTCGTGGTGTTGTAAAGATTGAAGCCGGTGGCTGGCGCGGGCCACATCAGCATGACGTTGGCGCCGCCGGCGTTGCTGATGGCCAGTGACGGTACGCTGTCGAGTATCACCGGGGCAAAGTTGACACTGACCGTGGAGACGCCGGTCAGGCTGGTGACATTGTTCGAGAGATCGCGCATCTGAAAAACATCCCAGTTGGCGGGAATCGCGCAATTCGTCGTTACGTCGGGGTTCCAGAGGACGTGCGCGTTGGTGAATCCGAGCCGTTGCAATGTGGCGATCCAGGTGCCGTTGGTGTCAATCGTCAGGTCCGTCATCTGCGCGCCGACGAGCCAGTTGACGGTGTTGCTGTACGCCACGCCGCCGGCATCGGGCACCTCGCTGGGCGGATTGATGCTCAAGGGAACATAGCCGGCCGAGGCGCCCTTGTCCCAGGTGTACCAGCACCAGTTCTGCACATTTTGCGTCCACCAGAACAGCCAGGCCCGCGACACGATGCCGGCGTTGGCCTCCGGATTGTCATTGGTCAGCGCTGCGCCTTCAGTGCACCAGATGGGCAGTGCGCTCCACTGCGGATAACGGGCCAGCATGTCGCGCAGGCCGACGACTTCGCCGAGGCTGCTTTCGGGGCGCGACTCGGTGTAATCATGGAACGTTACGATGTCCGGCAGCGGTCCGCCCGCCTGGATGAATTGTTCCAGCCAGCCCAGACCGCCGAGGGTGATGTTCGGGCCGAGAATTTTAATCGCCGGGTCAATGTTCGTCAGGACGGTGCGCGCGATTTGCGCCATGGTCACCATGTTGGAAATCGCACCGGTGTAATACGATTGGGAATCGGTCTCGTTCCAGACCTCGTAAAACCGGATGAAACCCTTGTAGCGCAGCGCCACGGTCTGGACATAATTGCTCCAGTCGTTCATGTCGCGCGGTTCGGACGAGGCACCCGGTCCATTTTTGGCCGTGGGGGTGTTGGTGGTGAGCGCCGCCCAGGCCGGCGTCTGGCCGAGCGTGTAAATGATTTGTGTCGCCGGGTTGTTGGTCCAGACGACATTGGTGCTGGCATCGAATTTGGTCCAGACGAAGGTGTTGGTGTTGGTTTCCATCTGGTTCCAATGGATGCCGATGTCCCAGAACCGCACCACCGCCTGCTGCACCGGCGGCCAGTTGTTGGCTGCGGTGAACATGTTGATATGCATGCCAAAGAGCGTGGCGGGCACGGCGGAGGTGGTGTTCATCAGCGGCGCGTGCAGATAATTTGAAGTCACGTCGCTCAAACCGGCGTCGTCAATCCAGAACGTGCCGTTGGTCATGAAGTTGACGGCGAACTGTCCGGAGCTGCCATTCTGCCAGCCGCCGTTGATGACGACCTGCTGCCAGTTTGTGTCCACCGTCAGGACGTGGCTCGCGCCCGCTTGCAGGAAGTGATGGGTGACGTTCGAGCCGCGCAACTCGAACTGCAGCGGGGAACTGGCGGCGGCGCGCAGCCAGACGCTGCCATTATAGACGCTGCCGGGCTGGAACGTGAACGGCTGGTAAAACAAGGCCACGTTGGTCCCATTCAGGCCACTGACGACGATTTTCTGGCAGCTGGAGCCGCCGTGGACGTTCGCCGATTCCTGCGAACCGGCAAGTTGCGCCCCCTGGACGGCCAATGCGGTCCAGTTCGTGGCGAGGACGCCGGAGACGTTGGGGCCGGCCGGGCTGATGAACGGCGTTTCGAGACCGGGATTCAACAGCAGATTGGTTTGTGCGCGCAGCGCAAAATCCGGGCCGCCGGCCAGAAGCACGGCGAGCCATGCCGTTGGAACGAACCTCATGGGGCGAACACTAATCCGTGAATTGTTATCGCGCAACGCCGGGAAATAGACGACCGGAGATGGGAATGGTCGATGAAGGTTTTTGCCCGCATGGGGCAATAAACAGCACTGCGAAAGAATTGAAGGGATCAAAAATGGCAGCAATTCGAGGAGCGAAGCCCAGAAACCGCGTTTGGCACGTCAGTTGCATCCACTACTTTCATGGAGGTTTATTTCAGCGCACGTAAGTTAGACTGCCGGTAATCTGCACACGGCTTCACTATTCCAGTCTCGGCCGGCGGATCAACCTTCCCGGGCGGGGCTTGCTTTTTTTTTGGGGCTGACCGCTGAAGGCGGAAGGCTGAAGTTTACGATAAAACGCAAAACGGGATTCCACTAATTCTTAGCCTTGAGCCTTTGCCATCGTGGGGAAGAATTTTTTTACGAAAAAGAGGTAGCCCAGGAATGGCAGCAAGGAAAACGACATCAGCCAGCACATGTGGTTCCCCACCAGCAAGCCGGTGTTTTGTATCTGTGTGATTTGCGCCTCGGGATAACCCATCAGACGATACATTTCCAACATGTCATGCTGCGCAAACGTCACGAGGGTGGACACCATAAACACGCACAGGGCAATCAAGATCAGCCACCATCCCCGCACATCCAGTTTATACAACCGCCAGGCGGCGTAGCCCCAGAGCGCGGCAACGGCCAGACAAAACAACGTGCCCGGCAGGCCCGTCAGAAACATGCCAAAAAACGGCATCACGGCATGACCCGCCAACGGCATGACCAGCATTATCGGCACGGAAAACAACAACCACAAACAAAGACCCAGCACCGGCAACGGACAGGCATCGGTCCAGCGCCTTGCGGTATCGCGCGTTTCGCACGTGACCTTGACATGTCGACTGCTATAGAAAAATGTCCAAACCGCCGGCAAAATGACGAACAGGACGCCGTATACCAGGAACATGCCGACCATGATCCCGACGATCATTGACGAATCCACGCCGGGGTGGCCGGGTCCGCTGGCTGCGCCCGACAGTATTTTGGGCATGAAGAACGCCATGATAACCACGACCAAGAGTCCCATGCCGAGCCAGGTCCAGGAAAAGATGAGCAACAACGCCCTTGCCCAGCGTCGAGCCATGATGGAACCAATGCCCAGCCACACCAACGCCACCGCTAAAGTGCCATAAATGGATATGACGGGCAGGAGGGTCGAGAACGGAGGCGACGCCCCTGTGGTTCTGGCCGACATCGCCTGCCCGGCCAGCATCAGGAGGATCATCAGCCCGGCCAGACCACCCAGCAAAATCGTCAGAATGCCAAAGATGATCAGGCCGACCGAGCGGTCTTTGTGAGGCATGGGTGATGGAGTTGATTCAACCGGTGCGGCTCCTGAGTTTTGTTCATTCATGAGTTGGAATTGATTAATTTTGATGATGCCTGTCGCCACCAGGCTTGTCCATATTGGAAGTTGGAAGGAAAAACAGGCCACGCCGCGTAAAGCCAAGCCAGCGCAAAGGATCTCCTCTGCATTCGGATTCCTTTGGCCTTCCTTGCCGCGCCGAAATCGATGAAGGCAGGAGCCTTCGTTTTCTGCGGCCCACCGCGTGGCGCAGCTTTACGCGACCCACCGCGTGAGGCCGAAGGCCTTTTACGCGTTCAGTCCTCCAGTTCGGATATGGATTTCTGCTCGGATTGTGGACGAACGAGGTAAATGATTCCGTTCGTCAGCTTCCACAGGGGAGAAAAGTGTCAATATTGAGGATCCGTTTACTGAGCGATTTGGAACCGGTTCCGGGACCAATAATTTCCGTCGTGAGATGTCCTGCTTTTGTTTTCGGATGTCTTGCTTTGAATTGAAAACCATTGGAATCCAGTCGCGGACAAGTGGAATCCGGTCTGGGGCAACTGGAACGCACGGGGAAATGATCGGACTGCGGCCTGAGTTGATTGGAATCCGGTCGCGGACAAGTGGAATCCGCGTCAAAACCGGTCGTCTGGGCACGGAGACACAACCGCATCGTGCTTGCGGCGATTGTTCAAAATACGGGACTGGCCCCTTCACGAAAATAAACTTTGCCGGAAAATATACAGATTTGGCCTCCCCGGTGTCTATTGATTGAGTACTCTTATGGCGATGACCGAGACTGATTGTGCACAGCAGTCAGAGGAACCTACCAACCCGACTGCGCCATTCAGCAGTGAGAACGCGGATTCATTTTCAAATGATCCGTTCTTTCACCGAACCGACTGGTTGAGCTTTTGGATTACGACGGTTGTGGTCTGGTTGGTTTATTTGTTTACCATGGCCCCAGACGTAACCCTTGAAAATTCCGGACTTTTTTCCACCGGTGCTGCGTATGCAGGGGTACCGGATTGCCCAGGCCTTCCTGTCTGGACAATTTATTCATGGCTTTTCATCAAACTGATTCCCTTTTCAAATATCGCCTGGCGCGTGACCATTGGCTCAACAGTCGCAGCGGCGTTGGCGTGCGGAATGGTTGCCTTGATGGTGTCTCGCGGAGGGAAAATGCTCCTTGAAAATACTCCGACGTTCGTGAGCCGGAAGCCGGCGGATCAAAACCTTCTTCGTGTCACCTGCGGCTATGTCGCGGGAATGGCGCTCGGATTAAGCGGAACAATCTGGCAGGAGGCAGTGGTGGTGGACTATTGGGCGTTGAGCATTTTGCTCTTCGCACTGATGCTTTGTTTATTGATGCGCTGGACGGGCGTGCCGGAAAGAAGGCGATTTCTTTACGGAGCGTTTTTTGTTTTTGGCCTGCTGCTCACCAGCAATCAGGAATTGATCGCGGTGACGCCGGCTCTGCTGTTATGGGTGATGTTGCGCGACAAAAAACTCGGGCGGGATTTATTCCTGGTCATGGGCATTCTGGTAGTCATCGGCTGGCTGGCGGATAATTATGGCCGGTATCCGTGGTTCGATTCGTACATCAGCCGGAACGTGCCATTGTGGATCGCATTTCTGCCCGTCGCCGTTGCCGCCGTGGTCGCAATCATAATCACGCGACGCATCGGTTCGGAGCAGCTGACGGCGACTTTTTGCGGAGTTTTTCTTTTGCTGGGTCTCGCATCGTATTTCTACATGCCAATTGCTTCGATGACAAATCCACCGATTAATTGGGCCTATCCCCGCACCGTGGAAGGCTTTTTCCATAACATTACCCGTGGGCAATATGAACAACTCAATCCTGTGCACGAAGTGGGTCGATTCATCGTACAGCTTTGGATGTTGACGAAACAAACTGGCAGAGAGTTTGGCTGGTTTTACCTTGTGTTCATCGCGCTGCCATTTTGCCTGCTGCACCGGACCGGACGAAGCGCGCGAAGCTGGATGCTCGGTTTGACGGCGGTTTTTATTTGCGTTGGCCCGGTTATGGTCGCTGCGCTAAATCCGTCTGTGGACCGGCAGACCATGGAACTGATGTTGCCATATTTTTCCGCAATTTATGTCGTCCTGTCAGTGTGGACTGGGTTGGGACTCGTGGTCTTTGGAAGCGTGGTCGCAAAACCTCCGGCATGGTCGTCCCCTTGAACTGCTGCAGCAAACCGCGGCGAGTCTGGACGATTCAGGCTGGTTCAAATCTGCGAATTGGCAATACTGGCCGCACGCGGAAGAATCCGGGGATTCGCGAACCGACAAGATCATGGATTTAAACGACTTTTTGGGTCCGAAACCGAATTGTCATTGACCTGCAGGCAGAAAACCGCTGGGAGGCCATTGACGAGTTGATTGACCAGCTCGTGGTCCATCATAAGATCAAGGCAGAGCACAGGGACGCCATCGCAGAGAGTGTCCGGAAGCGCGAAACCTCAATGACCACCGGTATCGGGATGGGCATCGGCATACCGCACGCGTCCACCGATTTGGTGGGTGAAGTGGTCGGGGTGATTGGACGTTCGCGCAAAGGAGTTCAATTCGACGCGTTGGACGGCAAACCGGTCAAATTGGTGATGCTATTCCTCGTGCCGCAGGGCCAAATCCAAAAGTATCTGCACACCCTCGCCAATCTCGCCAAGCTGCTCCATAAACAGGATTTCCGCGACGGGCTGTGACCGGCAAGGGCGAGGATGGTTCAAAATGCGGGACTGACTGCTTCAGGCGCCGGGGGGCCGGGGAACTGATTTAGCCACGGGTTTTTCAGGGGCTGCTGTGGCTGGTTGATTCGTTGGAGGGGATTGAATACTTTTTACAAAGGCTGCCAGGTTCACTTCCTGCTTTTTTATGCTCTGCTCTATGAGTTGAGCAAAGCCCCGTTCATCGATGGGCATCTCAAGCTCGGCTCGCGCAGAGGCAATAACAGGGGCAGTGAGGCGGCTCACTCTGTTTACTTCTGCAATACATTCTTTCATCAACTGGATTTGTTTGGCAGCAAAATCGGCCAACAGTGCGGCTTGTTGTTGAGTGGCTTCATTAATACGGCTCTGTTCAAAACCAAAAGTGTCTTCGAGAAACTTCCAGCGATGTTGATCCGTCGAGCCTTCAAAATTGTGTTGCTTCATGAGCTCAAGCATTCGATCTCGCTCCCGGGAAAAACTATCTATCTGTTGTTGTAAAAATGATATCTGACTCTTTTGAGCGATTACTGGATATCGTTTAGCAGCTAGACGTAGATAGGCCGCGCTCAACTCGCCAACGAGGTTCGTCACAGCCTCAGCAGTTCGCTCTTTAGCTATTAAATGCACTTTTGCAATCGCTGGGGACTTATCGATATAGGCTTCGGTCAACTTGTTGTCGGGGATTTCAAGGTCGGCAAAACGGCCAATGGTGTTTATTCCAGTCGAGACCGCTTCAGCGGCCGACAGATAAATATCCTTTCTTAAGGATAATTCTCGGTCGCGATTTTGCATTTGCCGATCATGTTCAAACTGTTCCCGTAGTCGTTGAGCATTTGCCCGGTTAACGATCACAATGCCACCAAGTGAAAAAAATGATCCAATTACCACTCCCCAGAATGTGGCCGGGATCTTTTCGACCATAGCCAATAATTGATTAAGCATGTTCGTCATTTATATCTTTTGATTGTGCCGTCAGGATTCAAACGATTCGCAGAAGTGAATTTTAGTATCTGCAGACTCTTGTGGTGTTCAGTGACAAACGCGACAAGATGCACCAATAAATTTTTCTGCACCAAAAAACAGGGGCTTCCGCTGACGCCTCCATATGGATTTTCATGTTGTTCGGATAGTAGTTTCCGTTCCACATTCATTACTCGAGACGTCTCAGCAATCAGGGAATAATCCGAAACATCTTGGGCAATGACTACATGGGGAGCTGTTCCAAAGTAAATGCCGTCATCTGTTTCACTCCGGTGCATTGCCGGGTAACCCACAAATGCTAGCCGATTACCCTTTTTGACAAGATGGATATTTTCGCAACTGAGCGGGAAAAACACACGCCCTTCGCATACTGACAGCATCGGTTCCATGTCAAACGTGGCTAGGTCAAAACGCCTGTCTTCATCAATCAGATTTTTGAGATCGAGTACAACAGGGTTTTTGCTCTGGGCGAGACAGGCACAAATCATTAAATCTGACTCGTCCCTCAACTGGTTCCGATATTCATCCAAAACATGCCAGCACGTAACTAAGAGCTTTTTTTCTCCCGTGTCCACCAAACCAAAACTGCCGTTGGCGGTCACATTGCCGACTGCTTTTTCCAAGGACCGGGTAAAAAACAACGGACCGCACGATGGCTTAATTTGGGGGACAACCAAAAAAAGCGTATCGACCTCTACGTTCAACATTGGAATGGATTTGTCCATTTGTCGTGCAAACATTATTCCACGGCTATTGAGAACGAGTTTGCGCCGGTGAATCGCGCTCGTCAATGGCGAGATGGTTTTTCCCCTGCGGAGGATTTTTGGCGCAGGACCCAGAGGCCGATGCCGGCCGGGCGGGTGACAGGATTTACGATATACGATTGCCGATTTACGATTGAAACGGAAGTTTTCGCGTATTTGGCGGTTCAGGTTGGTTGAGGTTGATTGTTGATGGTTGAGGGCTGCGTAACAGGCCTTTGGCCTCACGCGGTGGGGAACATTCAACATTCAACATTCAACGCTCAACGCTCAACTTTGAAGTGGACCGGCGCGGCGGGACTCCGGACGGGTGACAATCTTCGCATTTCACAAAGTGGATGTTGTGCTTGCTGGTGAGCGTCTTGAACGTCGTGTCCATGGTTTTACGCTGTGTCCATTCGCGATGGAAATCAACACCGCGCCGGCGCATGACATGACTGCGACCATATTATTTGCTCTGCAATCGGAAAAAGGTCTGGCGATTGGTCGCGGGAACGACAATCTCATTTTGCCCATTGCTGGGGGTTATAGGATACGTCGCGGCGGTCCAAAGATTGCCGGACAAGGTGGGATTTTGTTGTAGTTGATAATTGGTCGCGTAGCCGGGCCAGGCAATGGTCAGGTTGGTGCCAGAGAGGCTGGCGTTTAATGATGGAGGCGTTAGTTGAGCGGTGTAAATAAACCCGTCGTAGCCCAACGCCACCATTTTGCTGGCATCCGCCGACATGGCGACCGATACCCAGGTGTGAGACGGCACATTGTTGGAAACCCAGTTTTGGCCAAAATTGGTTGAAGTGCAAATGATGGTGGGGCTGGCCGCGGCCAGGATGGTTCCGTCCGCGGAAGCCGCCACGGAATACCAAGCGCCGTTGGGGGCATTATTTGACACCCAGGTTGTTCCCGAGTCTGAGGAGGTGAAGATCGACCTGACTGACGGACTTATACCGCCGGTTACCAGCTTTGTTCCATCGGCGGAAGAAGCGACGGACCAGGAGTAGCCAGAGTAGGCGGAGGGAGATATGGGCAGGGCATTGGTCGTCCAGGTCGCACCCGCATCCGGAGAGGTATAAATCGAATTGGTATATGGGGTCGCAACCAGTTTCGTCCCATCGGCCGAACAGGCAACGCCGTTCCATTGAAGAAATATCGGGGGAGTCAAATTCCAGGTGTTTCCCGCATCGGTTGACGTATAGATTCGACCTGTGTTTGGCGCCACACTGCTGCTGGCGACCAAATTCATTCCATTGCTTGACGAGGCGATTGATTGCCAACTTTGGATGTACGCGGGAGCGCTGGTGATGTTCCAGGTCAGTCCATTGTTGGTATAAACCCCTCCATTGCCAACGCTGCTAAGCGTATTGATGACTGCTGCCAACTTCGTGCCGTCCGCCGATGAGGCGACCGCCCACCAATTCCTGACCGGCGCGCTATTTGAGATCCAGGTAAACCCTGAGTTCGTCGAAGTGTAGATGCCGCCATTACGGACCACTGCAGCCAGTCTGGTTCCATCGGCAGAGGACGCCACGGCCCACCACGCCAAGGCCGGCGCATTGGTGGATTGCGTCCATGTCCACAATTGAGCCTTTGCCGGCATTTGCAAACCGAAGGCAGTGCCGAAAGCGATTACAACGAGGATATAGGTTTTGATAGTTCTCATAGCGTGAAGCTTCTGATTGTTTCCGCTGGTCATGCGGGTTGACTGGCATCGTAGGACGCTTGGATGCTAAGGCAAATACATTATGTTGAGAGTTTATGGTTAAGGGCCGCGTAAAAGTCCTTTGGCCTCACGCGGCTTCCGGGGGGACGCCGGACGGGTGACAGTCTTCGCATTTCACGAAGTGGATGTTGTGCTTGCTGGGAGCGTTTTGAATGTCGTGTCCATGGTTTCCACGTCCAGTCCGCGTAAAACTCCGTCACGCGTCAGGCCGCAGTTGGACAGGCGCGGATGGCACAGGACGAAGGAGGCCCGGGCGTTCTGGTCGTGGCTGTCGTGAACGGCTTCAAATCACTCTCAATTTGCTCACGATTTCAAAACCCGGTCAATCCACCCTTTTTGCCTGTGTGCCGGCCAATTAAGGTGATGGGAAGCAGTTGAGAGATATTTAACCGCAAAGAACGCAAAGAGCGCAGAGAGGGAAAAAGCGAGAATTCTTTGTGTTCTCTGCGTTCTCTGCGGTTAATCCTTCGGCCTTTGCTTCAGCCGTCACACGTCGCAGATGTGGACGCCTTGTTTCAGGGAGGCCAGGGCGTCGGGACGCTGGGGGATGAATTCCTGGGCCACGTAACCCTTGAACCCGGTGGCGACGATGGCCTGCATGATGGCCGGATAATACAGTTCCTGCGTCTCGTCAATTTCGTGGCGTCCGGGCACGCCGCCGGTGTGGTAATGCCCGATGTATTGGTGATTGTCCTGGATCGTCCGGATGACGTCGCCCTCCATGATTTGCATGTGGTAGATGTCGTAGAGGATTTTGAAGCGTTCCGAACCGACCCGCCGGCACAGTTCAAATCCCCAGGCGGTATGGTCGCCCATGTAATCCGGGTGGTTCACCTTGCTGTTCAGCAGTTCCAGGCAGAGGGTGACCTGGTATTTTTCGGCGAGGCCGACGAGGCGTTTGAGGCCGGCGGTGCAATTCGCCAATCCCTGTTCATCGCTCATGCCGTTGCGGTTGCCGGAGAAGCAGATCATGTTGGGATAACCGGCGGCGGCGACCTGGGGCAGGGTGGCGGCAAACCAGGCGGCCAGCGGGTCGTGATTTTCGAGGCGGTTCAGGCCGTTAGGAATGCCGCCGGGAACGCCGGTGACCATGGCGCAAACAAGGCCGTATTTTTTCAATGTGGGAAAATCCTCCACGGTAAGCAGCTCGACAGATTGCAACCCCATCGCCTGTCCGGCCTGGCACAAGGTTTGGAGCGGGATTTTGTCGTAACACCATTTGCAGACGGAATGATGGATGCGGCCTTTGAGCCCGGGGCCGGCCGCGGTCCCGGCGGCGGCGAGCCTTTCCTGGAGGGCGGCGGTGGCGGCCAGGGCCGCGCCACCGGCAAGTCTGGTCAGGGCTGAACGGCGCGTGATCATGTGGGTTGCAATTGAGTGAACAATAAGCCGTACCCGCCGGGGTGACAAGCCAGGAACGCGTAAACGGCCTTCGGCCTCACGTGGCAGGCCGGGTGGCAGCCCGTGCTTCACGCGGTGGAAACATCGAACCCCGATAAACTCCGTTTATCCATTTACGCGGGCACGCGACGAGGTCGGTGTCGCGTGCAGGCCTCTTCCAATCTTCGTTTCGCCCCAACAAGAAATCCCATATCGATTTTTTTAAGGCGGGTTGTTTTTGCTACACCACGGCGCGACAAGGTGATTCCGCTCTCCGCAGTTTCCAAGTTTTGGAGCGACAAGCGGTTACGACGCGGCGAGAAATCCAGAATGCTAAATGCATGTCCATAATATGGACTACTGCGTTTCATGATTTATTCTTGACACCGAAATAAAATGGAATAAGTCTAGCCATAGATTGCCAAGCAAATAACAAAATCGGCATATCACGCCCGGGATAAGGATAGAAAGGATAATGTGTTATGAAAACGAATCAGCTTCAGAAATTCCTTCTCCGCCTTGCCGGAACTACACCGTTGTTTGTCAGTGCATGTTTGTCCGCTGCACCACTCACCTGGTTTCCCGGGCCGGCCCTGGATTATCCGGGCAGTGATGCCGCCACGGTAGGGATTTCTAGTTTGGGCAACGTCGTGATCGCTGGCGATACCGCTTATCCCGAAGGTCTGCTTGCCACCAACAGTTATTGGACGCCGTTGGGGCAGCCGTTCTTCGGTGTCAACCTTGCCCCTGGAGCCGTGGCCAGCGGCGGCTCGATCATGGTCTATGGCGGCAACGATGGAACCAGTTCCGTGAACACCGTGATAAATTACAGTCCCAGCGATGGTTCATCCGCGTTGGCACCCATGAGCGTACCGCGTTCCTATCTCGGTTACGCTCCGGACGGCAGCGGCAACGCTTACGCCATTGGCGGCCTGGACGACAGCGGCCAGCCGCTTTCATCCGCCGAGGTTTACAATCAGGACTCAGGCACCTGGGCCGCCATCGCCGGTCTCCCGAAGGCGCTATATGATTTTCCGGCGGTGTTCAACGGCGGAAACTACATTTACACCTTTGGCGGACTCGCCGATCCCACGTTGGGGATCGAAACTGCCACGGTGTTCCGTTACTCGATCAGCGCCAACACCTGGACCACGATGGCGCCGATGCCCGTGGCGGTGGCGGGCAGCGCGGCGGCGTTGGGGGCTGACGGCAAAATCTATGTGGCCGGCGGCACTTCCGGCGGGATGACGACCAGTGTGGTTCAGGTTTACGATCCCACGGCCAATGCCTGGATCGTTTCAACACCACTGCCCGAGGGCTTGAGCGCCGCCGCCATGGGGGTGGACAGCCTGGGCCGGCTAATTGTGATGGGCGGCATGGACACCAACGGCTTCGATGTGGGCGACGTCTGGCGCAGCCAGCAATTGAACACGCCCGACAGCCTGCCGATATTAACCCAATTTCCCGGCACGAACGCCACCTACCAGGGTGCTTACACTTCGACCATCGCCGCCACCGGCAATCCGCAGCCGGTTTACGCGCTAGCCAGCGGCCCGACCAACATGACGGTGGATTATTTCAGCGGCCAAATCACCTGGACGCCGCAGGGCCTGAGTCAGATCGGGGCCATTCCGGTGACCATTGCGGCTACCAATTACGCCGGTGTCACCAACTGGACTTTCAACATCACCGTCCCCAACCCGCGACCAGCGACCCCGACTAATTTATATCTCCTCAGCGCCACCGAGACCTCGGTGACTTTGGCTTGGGCTCCCGAAGACCCGGTGGCTGGTTCCGTAACTTACAGCGTTTTCATCCCGCATCCCTATCACAGTCCCAAGGGCAGCGGGGGCGGTATCAACTACCAGTTGATTGGTTCCACCACATCGACTAACTTTACCATATCCGGTTTAACGCCGAATGTTTCCTATGGCTATGCCGTCAACGCCACGGGTCCCGGCGGTACGTCGGGTTACGCTGGCATAAGTGTCACGACGTTAGGGCCGCAGCCCCCGGCCAATTTGCGGGCCACCGGGGTCACTTCCACCAGTATCAGTCTCGCGTGGGATCCTTCACCCGGACCAGTGCCGATTGTTCGTTATGAGATTTTGGGTTGGATTGGCGGTTTGTTTCCAACCATTGAATATGGGACGAACTTCACCGGCATGGCGGCCACGATCACCGGCCTCACGCCTGGAACCTATGAGGAATGGACCATGCGTGCTTACGATGCGGCGGGCAATGTCTCCGGCTTCGCTTCCGGCATTTATGCGGTCAATCCCGTGCCGACCCCGGCGGTGCTGGCTACCATTGCCGTTGCCACGCCACCGGTGAGCGGAGGTTTTCAATTCACGGTGGAGGCCGGCGCGGCCCGGACCACCCTGGTTCAGGCGACCACCAATCTGGCGGATCCCACGTCCTGGGTGACCATTGCCACCAATCCGCCGAGCAGCACGCTCACTTTCACGGACGCCAACGCCAGCCTGTTCCCGGCGCGATTCTACCGGGTGTTGAGCCCGTAGCCGGGCAGGCGCCGGGCGACGCGGGGTGGGGGTTGGGCAAAGGATTGTAAAATCATGAAAACCCGCGGCCCATGGTCGCGACCCCTTTTGGGGCATTCAGCCTCACGCGGCGGGAGGTTTTAACCGCTACGCCATGCCAAAGCCGCAGGCAAGTCCTTCGCTTCCGCCAGCTTTTCCCACGAATTGAAATTGCAGTCTCCGGAAAATGCTGTTTTAATCAATGAATACCCGCTTATGAACAGAATCAGATTCGTAATCAGAAGTCGGATGCGGCCGGGGACGCGGCGGATGCGGACGTTTCCGGGCCCGTTTTTTCTCGCCCTGTTGCTTGGATTTGCCGCCCGGCTGCCGGCCGACCAACTGGATCACTGGCACTGGCGGAATCCGCAGCCATTCGATCCGCAGGTGGTCTCCGTCGCCCACGGCAACGGGCTCTGGATCATACCTGCCACAGTTAGCGGCCTGCTCGCCACGTCGCCGGACGGGATCACTTGGGACCTGGCCAGCATTGGCACCAACAGCGGTTTCTTCGCCTGCGCTTTTGGCACCAACCGCTTTGTGCTTGCCTCCGCGAAAGGCGTGTTTATTTCCACCGATGGTCACAGCTGGTCCACGGCCGCGACCGTTCTGAACAACCTTGGCGACGTTGCCTTTGGCAATGGCTTGTTTGTGGGCGTGGGTGCCGGGAACACGGTTTCGCACTCGCCCGACGGTTCTTTCTGGCTCAACCAGGCCGTGGGCACCGTTTCAACTGATTTTAGCCGCATCTCCTTCGCGAACGGCCGGTTCTTCATTTCCGGCTCCGGTAACACCGTCAATCCGCAATACTACCTTTACACCTCGACCGATGCCATCAGCTGGACCGGGCCGGTCGCACTCAACACCAATGGCATTCAAAAGGTCGTCTATGGCAATGGCGTCTATGTGGGTTTGAACCAGGTTTCCACCACCAATGGGTTCTGGAGTGAGTTTCGCACCTCCACCGACGGCGCCACATGGTCGGCGCCGAATGCGTTCACCAATCATTTGTTCACCGATGCGGTGTTTGCCTCCGGCCAGTTTGCGGTCCTGGATGAGGTGGGCCGTATCCTTTTTTCATCTGACGGCACGAATTGGACGGAGCAGGCGGTGCCGGCACTTTTTACCGGCGTCAAAATGGTATGGGATGGCAGCCTTTACGTGGTCTCCGGCGTGTTCGGAAGGATAGTCACCTCCACTGACGGCACCAACTGGGTCAATCGCACCACCGGCCCGCAAAATTCCCTCGTGGGTATCACGCATTCGGGCGGTCTCTTCGTCGCCGCCGGCGGCAACCTCGTGCCCGGCGGCGGCGACCCCTATTCGTCCAGCACCGTCGCCACATCTGCCGACGGCCGGAACTGGGCTGAACACGACCCCGGCACCACCAATTCCCTGGTGGCCGTCACTGGTGGAAATGGCCGCTTCGTTGCCGTGGGCACCAACGGCACGATTGTCACCTCGGCGGATGCGACGAACTGGAGTGCCGTGGTTTCACCCACCACGAACATGCTTTGGGGGGTGGCTTACGGCAGCGGAAAATTTGTGGCCGTCGGCGGCACAAATGCCGATACCATCCTCAGTTCGACCGACGGTCTGAATTGGACGGGGTCGGGCCAACCCGCGAGCTACGGTCCCCTCTACGCCATCACCTATGCGCAAGGCCAGTTTGTCGCCGTCGGCCAGACGAACAGTTCCAAAATTGCCACGACGATTACTTCGCCCGATGGTCTGACCTGGACAGCGCAAACGTCCGCCGCCACGAACAACCTGCGCGCCATCACCTATGGGAACGGCGTCTATGTTGCCGCGGGCGACCGCGGGGCGCTGGTCACTTCGGCAGATGCCGTGACGTGGACCAATCTTTCTTTGAACACGCCGGTTTCGTTGCGCGGGATTGCTTATGGAAATGGCTGGTACGTCGCCGTCGGCAGTTCCTTCTTTCACGTGGTTTCCACCAACGCGGTGAACTGGAACCTGCGAAATTCCATCACGGTCGCCAGCCTGCAGCCGGTGTACAACGTCGTGGCCGGCGACAGCTCGTTTTTCGTCACGGGCTTGAACGGCGAGGTCCTCGAATCGGGTTCGTTCAATCCGCCCGCCGACCAGATCAATCTGGCTTTGTATATAACCGACCGGCCGTTTCTGTCGTTCACCGGTCCGGAAGCGCGCGGTTATGAAATCGATGGCACCGACGTCCTGCCGCCGGCCTGGCAATCGCTCACGACCTTCACCAACGTGAGCGCGACCACGACCCTGCCGGTCAGTCCCGCAACCAATGCCAACGCGCGCTTTTACCGGGTCCAACTGCTGAATTAAAGAAACAGCGCCATCCGCGGTGCCATTTCCCTTGAATCGCCGCCGGGGGGAGGGCAAGTTGGCCGGCCAATGATCAAACCGTGTGCCTGGCTGAAAATGTTCGCGCAGTTGCTGGTGCTCGGATTGGTGTTTGGCCGGACACCGGCGCACGCGGCCTACATCATCGGCCAGAATTATGTGTCGGTGGCGGATTGGGCGCGGGCGAACGGCTTGAAATGTGCCTGGCTCAAGCGCGGCGACGAAGTCGTGGCCACCAACCGCACGGCCCGGCTGGTGTTTGACAAGGATTCGCGCCTGGTCGAGGTCAACGGAACCGAGGTGGCGCTGTCCTTCCCGGTGGCTGCGGATCATGGCGTGCTGCTCATTGCTCAAATGGACCTCAATACGGCCGTCCGACCGTTGTTGTACCCGCCCCGGTTCACCGATGCCCGACGCGTCACGACGATCTGCCTCGACCCCGGCCACGGCGGCCGGGATACGGGCAACCACACGTTCTGGCGCAGTGAGAAGACTTACACGCTGGCGCTGGCGCTGGAAATGCGCGCCCAGCTCCTGAAGGCCGGGTTCAATGTCATCCTGACGCGCAACCGGGACACCTATGTGGAATTGCCCGATCGTCCAGCCCTGGCGAACCGGCGCGGCGCGGATTTATTCGTGAGCCTGCATTTCAATGCAACGCCAACCGGGAAGAACGAGGTCCAGGGGCCGCAGACGTATTGCATCACGCCGGTCGGCGCCAGTTCGACCGACGCGCAGGGCGAGGGCGCCGGTTTCGGTGTGACGGTGGCCAATCGCGTCGAGCAAAAAAGTTTGCTGCTGGCGTATCAGGTTCAGAAATCACTGGTGCAAAACCTGGGCGTGCCGGACCGGGGCGTGCGGCGGGCGCGGTTCGCCGTGTTGCGTGACGCCACGATGCCGGCAATTTTGATCGAAGGCGGTTACATGACGCATCCGGCGGAGAGCAAACGGATTTACAGCGCGGTAGGCCGCAGCCAGATGGCGCAATCGATTGTGAAGGGCATTCTCGCTTATCAAAGATTGGTTTCCCCGCCTCCTCCGCCATCCCTCAATCGGCCCGCGGGTAAAAATCCGCCAGCCGCGGGGACGGGTGCGAATAAAATTCCAACCAACCGGCATACGCAGTAAACTTCCGCGAACAACCAATTGCATGAGCATTGCGACCAGGACCGGTGACGGCGGCACGACGGGGCTGATGTATGGCCGGCGGGTGCCGAAAACCCATCCGCGCGTCGAGGCCTGCGGGGCGGTGGACGAGTTGAACGCCGCGCTGGGGGTGGCGCGCGCCGTGGGTAAAAATGATTTTGTGCGCGGCAACCTGCTGGCAATCCAAAACGACTTGATTGTGCTGATGGGCGAGGTGGGGGTGGCGACGGAGCATTTGCCGCGTTACGTGAAGGATGGTTATTCAACCGTCACGCCGGAAATGACGGCGAAGCTTGACTCGCTGATCTGCGAAATCGAGGCGCAGCAGGTGAGCTTCAAGGGCTGGGCGACGCCGGGCGGGACTTTGGATGCGTCGGCGCTGGACCTGGCGCGGACGGTCTGCCGGCGGGCGGAACGGTGTCTCTGCGGCTTGACGGAGGCCGGCGAGTTGAAAAATCTGGAAATTATTATTTATCTCAACCGGCTGAGCGACTTGCTGTGGCTGTTTGCCCGCTGGGTGGAGACGAAGTCCGTCGCCGGGGGAAAATAAAACACGCGCCGGATTTTGTCCGGCGCGCGGGGCGTTTCAAAATTGGCTTTCAGGATTTCCGGTTGCGGCGGAATCCCCACAGGGCAGCCAGGCCCAGGCCGGCGAGCGCGAGCGTGGCCGGTTCGGGAACGACGATTGGAGAGAAGTCCAAACCGCGGAATGCGGTGTTGGCGGCCGCGGTGTAAAGAATAGTCGCGGCGGAACCGGAGCCGGTGTCGGTTAATTCAATGAGATTCTTTCCATCCTCGGTTGTGGCATAAATTACCGGAGCCGTGCCGCTAAAATCCACGGCCAGTCCATTCATCCCGGCGCCGCTGTCCAGCGTGTAAGACAAGCCCCAGCTGGACCCGTTAAAGTCATAGCGTTGGATGCCGCCGGCGGTGTTGGCGACATAGGCAATGGTCATGTTGGCATTGAAGGTGAAGTCGGAGGGATTTGCATTGGCCAGCACGAGTGTCGGGGTGGCTGTGCCGCTGGTGGGCATGCCGGAGATTTCATAAATACCCGTCGTGCCCTTGGCGGTGCTGTAAAAAAGATTACCGCCGAAGTTCTGGACGGAAAGGCTGTTGGAAGCCGAGATCTGGGCGGGCGTTCCGGTTCCCAAATAGGCCGTGCCGCCGGTGGCGGAGGCACCCGCACCCCAAAAATTGCCGTGACCATCGCTGGTTCCGCCGCGGATGTTGTTGCCGTTGTAGTAGGTGGTCGTCGTGGCGGCGAGCGAATAATTCCCGTTGGCATCCACGGTGGCGATGCCGCGGGGAATGGTGGTTGAACCGGCAACCCCGGCGGTGCCGGCGCTGGTGTTATATCCGGCGAAAACCAGATATTGATTTCCGGCCGAAAGGCTCAACTGCCCTTCGGAGGCCGCGGTGCCGCTGTTGACCAGGGCGGAAAGACCGCTGGCGGGAATCGTCAGGCTGCCCACCAAGCTGCCGCTGGTCGTGAATTGATCCAGGAAGACCGCGGTGCCGGCGCTGGAGAGCGCCCCGCTGCCGGTGCCTTCCCGCAAGACAACCAAATCGCCGGGATTGAAATATTGCGCGCGGCCGATGGCGAGGGAGGTGTATAAAACCGTGGCAATGACGAGGATGCACTTGTTTGTTTTCATGGGTGGATTACAATCAGAATTTTAGATATATTGCGTTAGTGTTGCTTGTAATATAAGCTAACCTGATTTAATTTACGCGGGCGACGTGAATTTGCAAACTATTTTTGCACAGCGACTTGCCGTGGCGGTTCGCGCGCCTGATGGAAACCTGATCGCGACGGAAAAATAAGGCAGGGGCAGGCGGTTGGCCTGCGAATGGCGGCGGACAGAGGGAGGGAGCACCTGTTAATTTTTGGCGGCGGCTTGCGCGGCGGCAACTTCAGTCCTGGCTTCGGCAAAGTCTTTCTGGAACTCCTCGCTTTTCTTCATCTGACGGACGATGGCCTGTGCCAGGACCTGTCCGGCGTAGATGTCTATCGGGTAATGCCGGGCGATTTCCACGCGATGCCAGCCGATGGCGCGGGCCTCGGCAAGAATGGCGTCGTGCAGGTTGGGAAACAAATCAGCCAGCACCAGCGCCAGAACCATGGATTCAGTTGAATGTCCGCTCGGATAGCTGAAGCTTTTTTCGAGTTGGCCGGAGGCGAGGCTGGGATCGATGACGAAGGGGCGGGGGCGCTTATAGAATTCCTTGGCCTGATCGGTTACGGCGGCGGCGTCTTTTTGCACGCGCTCAAAAAACGCCGCGGTCTTTGGCAGGCTGTTCGATTGAAAAAACGCGCCAATGGCCGGGGCGAAAGTGAAGGCCGAAAACTTCTTTTCCGAAAAGGCAATGGCGACCTCGTTGCTGGGCGCGGCGTGGCAGACGGCCCGAACTTCCGCCAAGTCGGCGGCCTGTTCCGGCGAGTCCGGCAACGGCGGCGGGGCGAGGAGCGACACGGCATCGGGTTTGCCTTCGCGAAGGTAGGACAGACTTTCCGCCGTCCCGGCGGCATTGGCCATGGAGAAAAAGCCCAGGCCAAGCAACAGCGGGAGAAAATACCGCGACGAGTTTTTCATGGAACAGGAATCTTGGTTTCACCGGCCAGCCGGCTTCGGTATTTTCGGTTCTTGTTAATAAGCTATGCTGCCGTCCTGGGTCCAGTTGATGTCCGACCTGCCTGGGTCGCAGGGTTTGCCGGACTGGTTGTAAGGCAGGCCATTGATGCACACATAGTTGTATTTGAAATGTTCGGCGTGGCCATCCGCAAAGGCAATGTTGCCGCCATTGTTATGCCGCATCGAAAAACGGCTGGTGTAACACTGCGGGCTGCCGAGCGTTGGATTTTGATCCGGAGGGAGATTAACGACGGAAACATCCCACGACGGGGCGTCGGTTCTTAAAACGCGATTGTCCGAAAACATCACGAACGCCGCGGAATTTTTTGCCCGGGTAATCTTGACCGGATAGTTGGTTGATCCCGTGATTCCATTGCCATTGATTTCCTGTCCTTTGGAATTCATGCCGTATTGAAAGCAGATGGCGTCCGAGTTGTTTTGATAGAAGGCATCCAACGGTTGGGCCAGGGCGGCGGGGCAATGGAAAATGTTTCTGCCGGCGTTGTAGTTGGCGACATTGATCGCCTCGGAACTCGAAGTGGCGAATTGCCAGAGCGGCGGCGCGCTGACGTAGGCGGGCAGGCCGTTAAACCAGGCGTTGTTGCCCTGGCCGAAATGGTTGAAATCAACCAAATCACCCCATTTCGGCATGTCTTCCGTGTAGCCCACGGGATTGGGTTTCGTGCCATTGGCAATTTTGGTGTCTGGCAGGGTTTGGTTGTTGTCATCCACATACATGTTTTGCGCCAGACCCCATTGCTTCAAATTGCTGACGCAGGCGATTTGCTGGGCCTTGGCTTTGGCCATGGCCAGGGCGGGCAGGAGGATGGACGCCAGTATGCCAATGATGGCAATCACCACCAGGAGTTCGATCAGGGTGAATCCACGATCTGGTTTAAATCTCATTTTTTTCATTCCTCGCGATAAATTGACCGCCTGCGGCGTGTGCTCAAATCCGTTCCTTAATAATCAAAACTCAACCCGACGGGGACATGCTGCCCCGGCCAGGTTACGGGCGCATGGAACGGAAGTGACAATCAGGCGACAAAATAATTCGGATAAGTGGAAGTCACCGCATTGTTGCCCAGTGGTCGTGAGGTCGTCACGTGGACTTGGATAATGGCGGCACTGTTTTTGGAGGATGGATGGGCTCATTAACGAAATTCAGCAAAACAAAATAAAAAAACTAAAATGAAAAAACTCATTGTCACGTCAGGATTGATGGCTCTGGTGGCCCTGGCGGTCCAGGCGCAAAACACCAGTCTGATATTTACCCCCGGCCAGCTGGCGGTGCTGCAGGAAGGCGATGGTGGCATCGGCCGCTGTGTGCCGTTGGGAGCCGTAACCGGCATCACCCATTATGATGCGTCGGACATTTCCGGGAGCCGGCAGACCCAGTATTTTATTGACCAGTTCGATCCCAACGGCAGCAATCAGACCAATCCCACGATTCAGGTGGCCATTCCGACGAATGATGCTTCGGGAGGATTGTTTGTGAACGGCAATGCCGGCACAGAAGGCGTTCTGACGCTGGCTGGCGACAAGAGCCGGCTGGCCTTTACCGGTTACGCCGGCGACATTTTGTCCATCACGACCGGCGGTCAGACGGCGCCGTCCAATCTGAGTTACAACCGCGGCATCGCCACGTTGGATGCCTTCACCAATTACACCCGGGTGTATAGTGGTAGCGGCTGGTATGGCATTGCCACCGGCAAAACCAATCCGCGCGGGGTCGCCACGGATGGCGCCGGTCAATTTTGGGGCTGCGGCAATGGTTACGGCAGTCTGTATTATGACGCCAACACACCGTCAACCCCTCCCTCGCAGTTTCAGAACATTGACCTGACTTCCTGCGTCAAGGTGATCAACAACGTCGTGGTCACCTCGGTCAAGGCCGGGGATGTGCAGAATGGACTTTATCCGGCGGGCATTTATACGTTTGTGGATAACAGCTTCAACCCGGTTCCGTACCCGAACTTTTTGACCTTCCTGCAACTTTACATTCCGGCCCAGGCGCCGTTCACCAACTGCATCGGGTTTGACATCAATCCGCTGGGAACCGTGGCGTATGTTGCCGATGTGGGCAGCATCAGCAAGGGGAAGATCGTTGAACCGGGCGGCATTCAAAAATATGTGAAGAGCGGCCTGGGCTGGAACCTCGCCTACAATCTCGAGATTCCCGGATACACGAACCAGACCAGTGGCATCCTGGCCAATCCGGCCAACACCAACCTCCCCATTGGTTGCTTCAGCGTGACGGTGGATTGGAGCGGGAACAACCCCGTGATTTATGCCACCACCGCCGACTGCGGAGTGGACGGCGGCGACCCGTATTATGGCAATCGCGTCATCCGGATCAACGACACCAACACCGTGGCCGGCGGTGCGAACATCATGGTGACCACCAACATGAACATTCTGACCACCGTGGCGCGGCCGGGCCTGGACGCCAACGGAATCCAGATCACCAACCTGGTTTATAAATCGGTCACCTTCACGCCGGACGTTCGCCCCGTCATCGTCACGAACCCGGCGAGTTGGTCGGCAGCCGCGGGCGACACGGTGGAATTTTCCGTGGCTGCTTCTTCTCCGTACAGCCTGGGTTACCAATGGCTGCAGAATGGCACCAACCTGCCCAGCGCAACCAGTTCAAACCAGACCTTGAACGCGGTGCCGCTGGCGGACAACGGTTATACCTATCAGTGCGTCGTCACCAATGTTTACGGAGCGGTCACCAGCTCGGTGGCGACCTTGACGGTGACCTCGCTGCCGGTTATTCCCAGCCTTGGCGCGCTACAACCAATCGCGAGTTACATCGGAAACACGGTGAGCATCAATGCGGGCGCCTCCGGAACGGACCCCAAGACTTACCAGTGGTATTTTAATGGCAATCAGATCGCTGATGGGGGTATTGGAGACGGTGGCAGTTATGTTGGCACGACCACCGCCGCCCTGACCATCAACAATGCCCAATCCGGTGAAGCGGGCGTTTACTCCGCGCTGGTCGGCAACGTCGTCGGCCCGGCCAGCAATGCGGTTGCCAGCCTGACCCTGACTTACGCCCCGCCCGCCATCGTGGTGCCGCCGGCACCAACCACCGCGTTTTTGGGACAGAATCTCAGTCTGGGAGTATCGGCCTATGACGGCACGGTGAACGGCGCCTCGCTCTCGTATCAGTGGTACACCACCGGCAAGGGTGGCTCCAACAAGCTCACCGATGGCGGGGAATATTCCGGCACGAGCGATGCAGGCACCCTGTCAACATCGTTGAACATCACCGGGGCGATTGCCCGGGACGCCACCAATTATGTGGTCGTGGTTTCAAATTCCGGCGGCTCCGTTACCAGCGCGCCGGTCGCCGTGACCTTGCTGGTGCAGCCACCGCATTCATTTGTTTACTATTCCAACAATGCGGCACTGTACACGCAAAATTTCAATTCGTTGCCGATCGACGGTGGCACCAGCGCCGACGCCGCTAATCCCAATGCCATCCTAACCATTCCGCTTTCGCAAGTGGGCAATAATACAAGCGACCCGGCCGTGATTGGATCAAGTGTTACCTACTCGTTGAACAATCCGTTCGACTTTACCTATCCGGTGCTTCCGGTGGGCTTTGTGGGTGGGTTGGGCCTGACCAATACCATGCAGGGCTGGTATGGCTGGTCCAGCATCAGCTTGAAGTTTGGTGCCACCTTTGGCGACCAGAGCGCGGGCGGCATCATCGACAACGGCCAGAATTATCGCGGTGACGGCGCTCCCCTCACCGGCATCACCAACCGCGCCTTGGGCATGATTGCCACGACCAAATCCGGCTCTGTGGCCTTCGGCGTGGGCTTGGTTAACAAGACGGGCCAGACGCTCAATTATGTCAATTTGAGCTTCATCGGCGAATTGTGGCGCAACAACCCCGCCCAGCAGGTCATTGACTTCGGTTATGCGATTGACCCGTCAGGGATCAACTCGACCTTTGATCCATCCTCCCTGCCGATTACCTGGATCAGCGACCTCAATATTGCCTTCCCGACCAGTGATCTCACCACCATCAACGACGGCACTCAACCCGGCAACCAGGTCAGCCTGGCGACCAATAACTTGGCCATCCCGGGCTGGATCCCCAACTCGACGTTGTGGCTGGTATGGGAATCCCAAAATCCGGCTGGTGGCGCCCAAGGCGTGGCCATTGACAATCTCGCCTTTTCCGCCAGCGTCAGCCCTGTGGCCACAACCAGACCGGAACTGGATGGGATTACCTTCAGTGGCGGTGGCGGTGGCAGCGGCCTTGGCTTCAGTTTCACCAACATTTCGGGTGCGGGCTTCACGGTGTATGCCGCGACCAATCTTGCGCCGCCGGTGGTTTGGATCCCGGTGGGACAACCGACCGAAGTGCCCAATGGCGCCTACAGCCTCTACCAGTTCGCTGATCCGCAAGCGACCAACAAGCCGGCACAGTTCTACCGGGTTACCAGTCCGTAAGTTTGATGCCACAAGTTTGATTCACCACCAGGGCGGGCGAAAGCCCGCTCTGGTTCTTTATCGTTGAATCCGGCCTTAATCCCCCCAAATCGAGTTTCCGGCCCGCTGTCGAACCGGTGAAGACTCGTTGGGCTGCCTTGTGAATAACTTCGGCTTTACTTGCTGTGCGGTGCCCGTCGGAACGTGGCAAAAACCTCGTTTCCAACGCGCTTGAATGATTTGATTTGAAACGGCACCGCTGCCGCCAACCGCCGGAACCCTTTCCCATCGGCGATGGTGGGGGCCTCGCGCCCGCCAAAAATTTTCGGGCAAATCGTCAGATACACTTCATCCACCAACCCGGCCCGGAACAAGGCTTCATTCAACTCGCCGCCGCCTTCGCAAAGCAGGCGCTTGACGCCCCATTTCCGGCGCAACCAGCGCAATGCGGCGCGAAAATTGATGTCGCTCCGGCCGCAGATCCTGACCTCGTCGGCCACGGCTTGCAGCCGGAACAGCTTCGCCTTGGATGCCCGCTGGGTGGTCAGGATGAGGAGGGGCGAGAAACGATGTTTGAAAACTTCCGCGCCGGGATTGACCGAGCCACTACCGCTGACGAGGACGCGCAAATTGTACTCCGCCAGCTTGTTTTTCAACCGCTGGCGCCGGAACCGCGCCGGGCCCGGTCCCAGGGTGATCGCTGCCGAATCCACGGTGCGCGCCCCGGCCATCACCGCATCCACCGAGGCGCGCAACTCCAGCAAGTGCTCGTGGTCGCGCGCACTGCCGAACGACGTCACCGCACGATTCGCCGTGGCAATCTTGCCGTCCGCCGTCATCGCCATGTTTACCAAAACGTATGGCAATTGCGGTTTTGGTCTCCGGATTCTGGACTTTGGATTCATAATAACAGCATCGCATCACCGTAACTGAAGAAGCGGTAACGATTGCGGATGGCTTCAGCATAGGCCGACAACGCCATTTCGCGCCCCCGCGTTTCACCCGGCGCGGCAAATGCGCTGACCAGCATCAACAGGGTGGAGGCGGGCAGATGAAAGTTGGTCAACAAGGCGTCCACAATTTGAAATGAATAGGGCGGATGGATGAAAATACCTGTTTTTCCTGATGTTTTGACGAGTTTTCCGCTGTTCTGTCCGGCCACGCTTTCGAGCACGCGCACGGCCGTGGTGCCCACGGCAATGACCCGGCGCCCGGCGGTCTTGGCTTCGTTCACGAGGCGCGCCGTTGATTCATCCAGCTCAAAGCGTTCCTCATGCATCTGGTGGGCGGCCAGCGTTTCGGTTTTCACCGGCTGAAATGTGCCAGGGCCGATGTGCAGCGTGACAAAGCAGACATTCACCCCGCGGGCCCGGATTTGCGCCAGCATTTCCGGGGTAAAATGCAGGCCCGCTGTCGGCGCAGCCACGGAACCGGCGGCCTGGGCGTAAACTGTCTGGTAACGTTCCCGATCCTCCAACGAGCAGCCGGCGCGCAGAATGTAAGGGGGCAGGGGAACTTCGCCCAGCCGGTCAAGCTCGCCGCGGATGTCGGGCGACCCGGAAAAATTCAAGCGCCGATGGCCGGCGTCGTTCGTCCCGACCACCGTGGCGCGGATGGGGGTGGCCGTTCCATCGGGGGTCTGAAAAACGATTTGCGTCCCGGGGCGCGCGCGTTTGGCCGGCCGCAGCATGGCCCACCAGTCGTTGCGTGCGTTTTCCTCGAGCAACAATATTTCAAATTGTCCGCCGGTCCGCGCATTGGCTCCGTGCCAGCGGGCGGGAATCACGCGGGAATTATTGAGCACCAGCACGTCCCCGGCGCGGAGAAATTCCGGCAAATCCCCGAATTGCCGGTGTTCCAGGGTTCCATCCGTCCGGTGCAGCACGAGCAGACGCGACTCATCGCGGCGCGGCGCGGGGTGTTGCGCTATCAGCTCCGGCGGCAGATCAAAATGGAAATCAGCGGTCCGCACGCGGCTAGTTTCAGGGTTCAGGACGCAATTTCAAGCTGTTGCAGCATAAGTTTTCTATCCCGCCTTTTAAGCCCGACTTTTGGTTGTGAATAACTCCGGAATAAACCGCCAAATTTGTGACAATTTTTTGTTGACATGGAGTGGGGCAAAGTGGATATAAGTGGAGCGTCGTGGGGAATTAAGTGGCACAAGGTCAGTTTCCCCCATAAATGAGCAACCCGGTGAATAAAGAGCCGACTTATTACAATTCACTCTATCGGCATGGAGTGGATGAGAAACGGCGCGTCCAAGTCCCTGCCAAGTGGCGGCCCGAACAGCCGGGCACCGAATTGACATTGATGCTCTGGCCCAAGCCGAAAGAGGGTCCGTGTCTGCGGGTGTTGCCCCCGGGCGAAATGGCGAAACTCGTGAAGTCCATCGAGGCGATGACCAATGGCGATCCGAACAAGGTGGTATTGAAGCGGTTCATTGGCAGCGAATCCGTACAGGTGGGTGTGGACAAGGCGGGACGGATTTGTTTGCCGGACGAAATGGCGCGGGCTGCGGGCATCAAGCATGAAGCGGTGCTGGTTGGATTGCTGGATCGTTTTGAGATCTGGAATCCGCAGAGTTACGAAAAAGTCAAGGCTTCCGACGCCGTGTTGGCGCACGAAGCCTTCAAACTCATGGAGTAATGGAGTAATTATGAACCTGGGAAAATTATTGGTGGCCGGAAAAAGCATCATCAACGGTGGCAGGGAAATTTCCTATCGCGCCAACAAACACGTTTATCTGCCAAAGTTTGGCCCGACGCCTAATCCTTTCCAGCCCTCTGCCGGGACGGAAGCCGGGGAGACCGGATCGGAAACCGTCAACACGCCGGTCAGAAAAATCGCTCCGCCGGTGCCGGCCAAAACGCAAAAGCTGCCGCCCTGGCCGCCCGGCCCGGCCCGCGCCTCCTCCTGGGCGAGCAAATTGAATCCCATTTCCATCTGGCGCGAGGCGCACCCGGCGGCCCATGCGCCGCAGCCGGTGCAATCTGAACTTTCCCTGGAAGGGGTGAAGGTCGTGCATAACGACCTCAGTGACGCCGACGTGGAAGTGGTGCCGATGAAATCGCGCACGGCGGATGCCGCGGCCATTCCGGAACTGCCGCCGCCGACCCGGCCCTGGGAATTTCTGGCGGAACGGATGTTTCACGTCACGACGGATTAAACCAACGCCAAACGCATGCGCAGTGCCCGATTTCGTTCACAAAGCAGTGATGGCGGCGGAGGTGCTGAACGCGCTAAGGCCGAAACCGGGCGGGTGTTACGCCGACGGGACGCTCGGTGGGGCTGGACACGCAGCGAGCATCTTGGCCGCGAGTTCACCGACTGGATGGCTGTTTGGGTGCGATCGCGATGGCGCCGCGATTGAAGCGGCCAAACAGCGGCTCGCGGAACAGTTTCCCGGCCGGTTTGAAGTCCGCCGCGGGAATTTTGCGGAGCTGGCCGGGTGGATCCCGGCCGCGGGTTGCGACGGGGTGCTGCTGGACCTGGGCGTGAGTTCGCCGCAACTCGACTCGCCCGAACGCGGGTTCAGCTTTCAGCACGACGGCCCGCTGGACATGCGGATGGACACGACGCAGTCGTTGACGGCGGCGGAGCTGGTGAACGGCGCCGGCGCCGAGGAATTGGCGGGGATTTTTTGGGAATTTGGCGATGAGCGCGAATCGCGGCGGTTCGCCCGGGCGGTGGTGCAGGATCGCGAGCGGCAAAAGTTTGCCGGCACGCGGCAACTGGCGGAATTGATCGAGCGACTCAGCCCGCGCCGTGGAAAAAAAGCGCATCCGGCGACGAAAGTATTTCAGGCGTTGCGGATCGCGGTGAACGATGAACTGGGTTCGTTGCGCCGCGGGCTGGACGCGGCGGTGAAAATTTTGAAACCCGGCGGCCGGCTGGCGGTCATCACGTTTCATTCGCTCGAGGACCGGGTGGTGAAGGATTTCGGACGGGTGCGGACGCGGGATTATGGGTTCGCCGGGGAAGTGGACGTGCCGGAGTTGCGCGAGCCGCGCACGCCCGAACTGAAATGGCTCGTCCGCAAGGCCATCAAGCCCGGCGCCGCTGAGTTGCACGAAAACCCGCGCAGCCGCAGCGCGCAATTGCGGGTGCTGGAGAAAATTTAAATGGCAAAAAATCGAAAAAACCAGTCGGCGGCCATCCGGTTTGGACCGGCGCTCAAAGCGCTGTGCCTGTGCCTGTTGTTCGCCGGGTCGGCGGTGGGTTTCGTCTGGCAAAAAAACCAGATTTACCAGCTCGGCCAGCAGATCCGGCAGCGCGAGATCCGCCTGAAACGGCTGCTCAACGACGACCAGAAACTGGGGGACCAGCTTTCCATCCTGCGCTCGCCGCCGATGCTGGATCGCCGGGCGCGGGAATTGAATCTTGGCCTGGTGCCGGCCCAACCGACGCAGGTGCTGCGGCTGGCGGAGCCGGTGTCGGTGCCGTCGGAAAACAGAAATGGAATGCGCCAGTTGGCGGAGCGACCCGCCGGCGCGATGACCCCATAACATGAAATTTTGGCCGCCGCTCGTGACGCTGTCGGGTGAGGAACCGACCGCCGCGGGCGGCTGGCCGTTTTTACGATGACCAAGCGGCTGCAATTGAAACGGGTGCTGATGTTGCTCGGCCTGCTCGGCCTGGCCTTTGCCGGGCTCGGCTACCGGCTGGTGGATTTGCAGGTGCTGCGGCATGACGAGCTGGCCGCCAAGGCGCAGTCCAACACCCAGCGTGAATTCTGGCAGGCGCCGCGCCGCGGCAACATTCTCGACGCCCACGGCAACCTCCTCGCGACCAGCATTTTTGTGAAAACCGTCTGCGCCGACCCGGTCCTGGTCGGCAACCAGCAGGCCGTCGTGGCCCGCGCGCTCGCGCCGTTGCTGCAGTTGAACGAAAACGAACTGTATCAGCGCCTGCTCCCGCACCTCGGAAAGAATCAAAAGGGGGAGACGGTTACCAACCGCTATGTTGTGCTCCAACACAAGGTGGCGGACGAAACGTGGCAGAAAATCCAGGTGACGATGACCAATCTTTCCTTCGGTGTGGACGAGAAGAAATTGTCCAAAACGGACCGCGCCTTCTTCCGTGATTTGCGCGCGAGCGCGGTTTTCACCGACCCGGCGGACGATCAATTGCGCGTGTATCCGGGCGGTTCGCTCGCGGCCCATGTGGTCGGCTTCACCGGCACGGAAAACAACAGCAACCATGTCTCGCAGACGGTCGGGCGGGATGGCGTCGAATTGGTCATGAATTCCGCGTTGAGCGGAGTGGCCGGCTGGCGCGTGACGCAAACGGACCGGCAGAAGCGCGAGCTGGTTTCGTTGCGGGAGCAAGACGTGCAGGCGTGCGACGGTTTGAACGTCGTCCTCACCCTCGACACCGCCATCCAGCACATCGTGGAAACCTCGCTGGCGGACGCGCTCCAGAAACACACGCCCGCCAGCATCACCGCCATCGTCATGCGTCCGGCCACGGGCGAGATTCTGGCGATGGCCACGCTGCCCAATTACGATCCGAACAATCCCGGCGCTTCGCCTGCGGACGCGCGGCGCAATCGCGTCGTCAGCGACGTCGTGGAGCCCGGCTCCACATTCAAAATTGTCGTCGTTTCCGGCGCGCTGAACGACGGCGCCGTCCGGTTTAACGACGCCTTCGATTGCGAGCAGGGGCACTTTGCCTTTGCTGGCCGGGTCCTGCACGATCACGAACCCTATGGCCTGCTGACGACCGAAAGCATCATCACCAAATCGTCGAACATCGGCGCGGCCAAAATCGGCATCCGCCTGGGCGAGGACCGGCTTTACGATTACGCGCATGATTTTGGTTTTGGCCAGCGCACGGGCATTGCGTTGCCGGGCGAAGTCCGGGGACTGTTGTATCCGGTGAAAAATTGGAGCAAGGTGTCCATCGCCCAGATTCCGATGGGCCAGGGCATCGCCGTGACGCGGCTGCAAATGTTGATGGCCATGAGTGCGATTGCCAACGACGGCTGGCTGATGCGGCCGATGCTGGTGAGCCGGCTCGAAGACCGCGATGGGAACGTGGTGCAGCAATACGCGCCCCAGCGGGTCCGCCAGGTGGTCAATGAAGCCACGGACAAATTAATGGTCGAGGCGCTCAAAACCGTGGTGACGCCGGAAGGAACGGCGGCCGGTGCGGCGATGAAGGATTACACCGTGGCGGGCAAGACCGGCACGGCGCAAAAGGTCGAGAACGGCGCCTACGCCGAACATAAATATATCTCCTCCTTCATCGGATTTTTCCCGGCGGACGATCCTCAGCTTTGCATTTCGATTGTCATGGACGAGCCGAAGGAGGGTTATTACGGCGGCCAGGTTTGCGGACCGGTGTTCAAGGACATTGCCGAACGCTGCGCCAGTTATCTGAATATTCCAGCGGACAAAAATCTGGAGCTGCCGGCTGCGTCGCCTCCGCTCGTGGCCGCGGGCGCCTCGCGGGTGCCAGTGAGTGCGCAGAATCCGTGAACCCTTTGCAGTGGAAACGAGATCTTTGAAATTTGTGGCCGAAGCCTGCGCGGCGGAAATCCGCCGTGGGGCCGGGGAAACACCGGTGGCCCATGTCTGCACCGATTCGCGGTCAGCAAAGCCGGGCGACGTGTTTTTTGCCATCCAAGGCGAGCGGTTCGACGGCCATGCCTTTCTGACCGAGGTTGCGGCCCAGGGCGTCGCCGCCGTCGTGGTGGAACGAACAAAAGTTCCCGCGCCTTTGCCGGAATGCGCGGTGCTCGTCGTGGCTGACGTGCGCATGGCGCTGGGGCAATTCGCGGCGGCGTACCGGCAGGGCTTTGATTTGCCGGTCATCGCGGTCGGCGGTTCCAATGGCAAGACGACCACGAAGGAATTGATTGCGTCGGTATTGCGGCAAAAGCTGGCCACGGTCTGGAGCGAGGCGAGCTTCAACAACGACATCGGCGTGCCGCTGACGCTGTTGCGTTTGGAAAAGTCGCACCAGGCCGCCGTGCTGGAGGCGGGCACGAATCATCCGGGCGAACTCGCGCCGCTCGTGAAAATGATCCGGCCGAAATACGGCGTGCTGACCAACATCGGCCGGGAACATCTGGAATTTTTTGGGGACCTGGCGGGCGTGGCGCAGGAAGAAGGCTGGCTGGCGGAACTGTTGCCGGCGGACGGACGCCTCCTGGTTAATGGCGATTGCGAATGGTCGGAGCAGGTGGTGCGCCGGACCCGCGCCGCGGTCGTGCGGGTCGGACTGGGTGAAAAAAACGACTGGCGCGCGAAGGGAATCCGGCTGGACAAGAACGGCGTGACCTTTCGCGTGGAAGCACCGGATCCGGAATACGGCGGCGAGTATCGGATTAATTTGCTGGGGCGGCATCAGGTCACCAACGCCTTGTTTGCGGTTGCGGTCAGTGAGGAACTGGGTTTGGGCGGTGACGCGGCGCGGGAGGGCCTGGCCGAATGCCAGCCGGTGAAGATGCGGCTGCAATTCTGGGAAGCCGGCGGCGTGCGCGTGCTCGATGATGCGTACAATGCGAATGCGGACTCGACGCTCGCGGCGCTGGAAACACTCTGCGGCCTGCCGCTGCAGGGCCGGCGCGTGGCGGTGCTTGGCGACATGAACGAGCTGGGCGCGCATAGCGAGGCGGCCCATGCGGAAGTCGGCCGCCGCGCGGCGGAACTCGGCATCGGGCAGCTGTTCGCCGTTGGCAAAATGGCGCCAATAATGGCGCGCGCGGCCCGCGACGCCGGATTGGCCCGGGTGATCGAATTTGCGGAGGTGGACGCCGCGGTGAAGGCGGTGAAGGATTTTTTGAAGGCCGGTGACGTGGTTTTGTTGAAGGCCTCGCGGGCGGTGCGCCTGGAACGCATCGCCGGAATGATCAGGTCGGAAATGTCGTGAACCAAAACAATGATTTATTATTTGAGCCAGCAGTTGCTCGATTGGTCGAAGGGAACGCAGTATGCGGATTACCTCTCGGCCATGCGGCTGTTCCGCTACATCACGGTGCGGAGCGCGGGTGCGGCGGTCACGGCGCTGATGTTGAGCTGGTGGCTGGGCCCGAAGATCATTCACTGGCTGAAGGGCTTGAAATTCGGCCAGGATTATGCGGACAAGGCGGAGGAAGCCGGCGGCCTGGCGGCGCGGGTGCTGAGCAAAAAGGGAACGCCCACGATGGGCGGCATCATGATCGTGGCCGTGCTGTTTTTTTCCACCGTGTTGTGGACGCAATTGGACAGCAAACTGGTCCTGTTGACACTGCTTTCGGTGCTGGTCCTGTCGGGCCTGGGATTTTACGACGACTACGCAAAAATCATCCAGCAGGCCGGCGGCGGCACGCCGCCGCGCGTCAAGCTGGTGACGCAATTCGCGCTGGCCACCTTCATCGGCGTCTATTTGTGGCTGACGCCCTCGACGGGGAAGCTGGTCTCGGAAATCATGGTGCCCTTTTGCAAACATCCGGTGGCGGTGAACGCGGGGTGGATCGGTCTGTTGATCGTGGTGCTGTCGATCGTCGGCAGCTCGAATGCGGTGAATCTCACCGACGGTCTCGACGGGCTGGCGATCGGCTGCACGCTGATTGTTGGTTTCGTGTTTCTGGTGTTTACCTACGTGGCGGGCAATGTCCGCGCGGCCGGCTATTTGCAGATTCCCTATGTGCCTGGGGCGGGGGAATTGACGGTTTTCTGCGCGGCGCTGATCGGCGCCGGGCTGGGATTTTTGTGGTTCAACTGCCATCCAGCGCAGGTGTTCATGGGCGACACCGGGTCGCTCGCCCTGGGGGGCGCGTTTGGCATCATCGCGGTGCTGATTCATCAGCCGTTTGTGCTGATGATCGCCGGCGGCGTGTTCGTGCTGGAGGCCGGTTCGGTGATTCTGCAAACCAGCTGGTTTCGTTTCACCCGGAAATATTACGGCACGGGCCGGCGGATATTTTTGATGGCGCCGCTGCACCATCATTTCGAGAAGCAGGGCTGGTACGAGTCGCAGGTGGTGATGCGCTTTTACATTTTGTGCGTGCTGTTCGCAGTCGTGGCCCTGGCCACCTTGAAACTGAGATGAAAACATCACCGTCATTGAATAATTTGCGCTTTGCCCCTTGCGTTGACGGCCTCCGGCTGTTAATAACTTTGGCGGCAGCAGCCAGGCCGGCCGTGGCCGGCGGGGTGTTGGTTTTACCGGCCGGATTTAATTTTTGCGGTGATTTCCGCCCGACACCGATGAACAGAACAAGTTTAACCCGCCGTGAAATTTGCCGAGGGAAAATTTCACTGCGAAAAAAATCAACCCACCTCGAAGAAAGGACGCCATCGGCGCCAAATCAATGAATAATCCGAACCCATTCGTACCCCAGGGCTCCCTGTTGGAACAGCAAAGCAAACGCCGCTCACGCATGAAGCTCGGCGTGCTCTGCGTGCTCGTGATCGGAGTCGCCGGCCTGACGGCCATGCTCATCCAGGGTTGCAAGCGCGAACAAGTCAGTGAAGAGAACACCCCGCCGGTGGACACCAATACGGTCGCCGCCGTCGATACGAATGCTCCGTCCATGGTGGCCTCCAATCCGCCGGTGGTCGCCCCGCCGGTCGCGGTGGCGCCGCCCGTGGTGGAAACCCCCGGAACGGAATACGTCGTCGTTCACGGCGACACGCTCGGAAAAATTGCGAAACGGAACGGCGTGAGCCTCAAGGCGCTGGAGGCGGCGAATCCCGGCGTGGAACCGACCAAGTTGAAGGCTGGCCAGAAGCTAACCATTCCCGCCGGCGGCACGGCCCCGTCAGCGACCGGCGCTGCCGCCGCGACCGACATGGGCATGGGTGGCAGTGAGACCTATGTCGTGAAATCCGGTGATACGCTGACCAAGATTGCGAAGGCGCACGGCGCTACCATCAAGGCCATCAAAGCCGCAAGCAATCTGACCACCGACCATATCAAAGTCGGGCAAAAGTTGACCATTCCGGCAAAAGCCGAGGCGGCAGCTCCGGCTCCGATGGCGGCACCAGCTCCCGCTCCGGCTTCCGTACCGGCCCCGGCAGCGGCTCCGGTCGGCACGCCTTCGGGTCAATAAACGCCGGTGATAGCGGCTGGACCCGCAGGGCGGGATTTTGAAGCATTGAAATGAAAGTCGCCGTCACAACGTTGGGGTTTTGCGTTGCCGCCCTGCTGGCGCTGGGGCTGGTGATGCTTTACAGCTCGAGTGTGACGCAGGTCGGCGCGCACTATCTGATGATGCAACTCATCTGGTGCGCGTTTGGCTTCATCCTCTGCGCGATGGCGACCGCCCTCGATTATCAATGGCTCAGGAAATTTGCCTGGCCGGTGTTTATCCTCGCCGTCCTGTTGCTCGTCCTGGTGCTGGTTCCACACATCGGCCGGAAGATCAATGGCGCGCGGCGCTGGTTCGATTTCCATGGCGTGCGCTTCCAACCTTCGGAACTGGGAAAAATCGCGCTCATCATCCTGCTCGCCTGGTATGGCGACCGTTACCAGCGGCAGATGCAGACCTGGAAACGCGGCATTGTTTTTCCCGGCGCCCTCATCGCGCTGGTGCTCGGGCTGGTTTTTATCGAGCCGGATCGCGGCACGACCATCCTGCTCGCCACGGTCAGCGGCGCGATGTTGCTCGTGGCCGGTGTCCGTTGGAAATATATTGTGCCCCCGGTTTTGCTCGGCGCCGCCGCCCTGGCGGTTTCCCTTTTGCATGACCCGATGCGGCTGAAGCGTATTTTTAGCTGGTGGGACTTGGAAGAACACAAGGACGGTGTCGGCTATCAGGCGTACCAGGCCATGATTGCGCTGGGCTCCGGCGGCTGGGCCGGGCTGGGCCTCGGCAACGGTCGCCAGAAACTTGGTTTCGTCCCGGAAGATCATACCGATTTTATATTTTCCATCATCGGCGAGGAACTCGGTCTGGTCGCCACCCTGCTGGTCATTCTGGCGTTTGTCATCATCGCCATTTGCGGCGTTTACATCGCGCTCCGCGCCCGCGAGACCTATGGCAGTTTGCTGGCCATCGGAGTCACGTTCCTGATCAGCCTCCAGGCGGCCATCAACATTGGCGTCGTCACCAGCGCGCTGCCCAACAAGGGCCTGCCGCTGCCTTTCATCAGTTATGGCGGCTCGAATCTGCTGGCCATGCTGACGTGTGTCGGTCTGTTGTTCAGCGTGGCCCGCCATGCGCCCGTGCGGGAAGGACGTCCGGCGGCGGCGGCAGGCATTGATGATAATCCATTCGCCGCCAAAGCCACATGACCGTTTCCGGAGCCAACACGCCCTTCGTCGCCATTGCCTGCGGCGGCACGGGTGGGCATCTGTTTCCGGGACTGGCGGTGGCGGAACAACTCCAGAAACGCGGCTGTGCCGTGGCCCTGCTCGTTTCGCCCAAGGACGTGGACCAGGAAGCCGTGAAATCCGTGCGCGACATGGAAATCATCACCCTGCCAGCCGTCGCGCTGCAGCATCACAACTACTTTTCGTTTGCGCGCAGTTTCTGGCAATCGTGGCGCCTGTCGAAAGCGATCTTCAAATCGCGTCCGCCCCAGGCCGTGCTCGCCATGGGTGGATTCACCAGCGCCCCGCCGATCCTGGCCGCGAAGGCGTTTGGCGCCCGGACGTTTTTGCACGAATCCAACACCATTCCCGGCCGGGCCAACCGTTTCCTGGCGCGGCTGGTGGATGAGGCGTTCATCGGTTTTCCCGCCGCCGCCGCCCGCCTGCGCGCCCGCAAAGTCACCGCGACCGGCACCCCCGTCCGTCCGGAGTTTCAACCGGGCGAGACGGCGCCGTGCCGGGCCGCGTTCCGGCTGGAATCCGATCGTCCAACCATTCTGGTCATGGGCGGCAGCCAGGGCGCCACCGGCATCAACGACCTGATTTTGTCCGCGTTGCCGTTGCTGGGCAACCGCACGGCGACCTGGCAATGGCTGCACCTCACCGGTTCCGGGGACGTGGAGAAGGTGCGGCAAGCCTATGCCGCGCGCGGTTTCAAGGCTGTGGTAAAGCCGTTCCTCAAGGAAATGGACATGGCGCTGGGTGCCGCCACCATTGCCGTGAGCCGGGCGGGCGCCTCGTCGCTGGCTGAAATTGCCGCGGTGCGCCTGCCGTCGCTGCTCGTGCCGTATCCCACCGCGGCGGATAACCACCAGTTTTTTAACGCGCAGGCGTTTGAATCCACCGGGGCGGCGCGGATGCTCGAGCAAAAGAACGCGGCGCCGGACAAGGTGGCCGCCTTGCTTTGCGAATTGCTGGAAGCTCCGGCGGCCCGGGCGAAAATTCAAACCGCGCTGGCCCAGTGGCACGCGCCCCGGGCGGCGGAACAAATCGCCGAGATCATGCTGGCGGCCATCGCCCCCTGCCCGGAGGCGACGGCCGGACGCGTGCGCCCGGCATCCGGTTCCGGCGGCGGCATCGACCCGTCCACGAAACTTGCGTCCTCAACGGCCGTATGAGACTGATCAATCCCATTTTGAAACCGCCGATGTTGTCCGGAACCCAGATTGCCGGTGAACTCGCCGGATCCATTTCGCTGGCGACGGTCATTTGTCGCGACGAACCGCTGTCGAAGCATACGACGTTGCGCGTCGGCGGCCGGGCGGACGTGTATATTGAACCGGCGTCGGAAGCCGATCTGGCGGGCGTGGTGGAATATTGCCTCCGGCGCAGCCTGCCGTTTTTCGTGATTGGCCGGGGATCGAATCTGCTCGTGCGCGACGGCGGCTTTCGCGGCGTCATCCTCTGCCTGGCGCAGGCGCACTTCCGGCGCATTGAGATTGCCGGCGAGCGCCTGCATTGCGGCGCCGGCGCAAAATTGAAGAATGTTGCGGTCGAGGCGAAGCGGAACGGATTAAGCGGCGTGGAATTCCTCGAAGGCATCCCCGGCAGCGTCGGCGGCGCGTTGCGCATGAACGCCGGCGCGATGGGCGGCGCCACCTTTGACGCCGTCGAGTCCGTGCGCCTGATGAATTTTGACGGCACGGTGCGCCGCTGGACGCCGGGGGAGATGTCGGTGGGCTATCGCCGTTGCGAGACCTTGAAAACGCACATTGCGCTGGCCGCGGTGTTCAAATGCCGGCCGGCGCCGCGCGAGGAAATCGAGAAGCGCATGCAGGCGTTCAGCGAGAAACGCTGGGCTTCGCAGCCCGCCGCGCCGAGCGCCGGTTGCCTGTTTAAAAATCCGGCGGCCATTCCGGCCGGCAAGTTGATTGATGAGCTGGGTCTGAAGGGCACGCGCGTCGGCGGCGCGGTGGTTTCCGCCGCGCACGGAAATTTCATCGTGAACGACGGCGAGGCGACGGCGCGGGACATTTTGGCATTGATTGCCCTCCTCCAGGCGCGGGCCCGGGAGGCGCGCGGCATCGAGCTGGAGCCGGAAGTGGAAATCATCGGCGAGGATTGAGCGGGGTTTTGTTGACATCCAAAATGGTTGCGTTATGGTTGCGGCATGATAACGATCACCATCAAGGGCATATCGAAGGAAGCGCACCGCGAATTGAAACGGCGCGCGGCGACGCACGGGCGCAGCTTGAACACCGAGGCGATTGCCGTGCTGGAATCCAGCGTCCGCAGCACGCCGGCTGATTCCAGCGCGGTCATCCAGCGGGCGCGGGAGTTTCGCAACTCCCTGAAGTTCCGGGTGACGGCGGCGGACTTGAAGCGGTTCAAGGAAAAGGGCCGGGCGTGATTGTCGCGGACAACGGCGTGCTGGTTTATTTCTGGTTGCCGGGCGCATTCACGGAATGGGCGGAGGCGGCCAAAGCGCAGGATGCCGTTTGGGCGGCTCCGGTTTTGTGGCGGGCGGAATTCAGGAACGTGCTGGCGGGATATTTGCGGAAATGGCTTTTGACCGAGGCGGAGGCCAATGCCGCTTATTTGAATGTGCAGAAGGATCTGGGCGCGCATGAATTCACCGTGCCAACCGGGCGGATTCTCCAGCTGGTGCTGGCCTCGGACTGCAGCGCCTATGATTGTGAATACGTGGCGCTGGCCCAGGATTTGAAAGTGCCGCTGGTGACGACGGACAAGCAGCTTTTGCGTGCGTTTCCGAAAACTGCCGTGTCGCTGGAAAAATTTGCGAGGAAAAAGTGAGCCGGAAATTGAACCTTACCGTGATGCTGGGCGGCCCGAGCGCGGAGCGCGAGGTGTCGCTGCGCTCCGGCGCGGCGGTGGCAAGGGCGTTGCGGTCGCTCGGCCACACGGTCCATGAACTGGATCCCCGTGACGACGCGTGGGCTTTGCCGGCGGGGACGGACGCGGTTTTTCTTGCGTTGCACGGAACCTATGGCGAGGACGGCACGGTGCAGCGGCGGTTGGACGAACTGGGCGCGCTCTATACCGGTTGCGATGCCGAATCGAGCCGCATTGCGTTCGACAAGGTCATGACGAAACAACGCTGCCTTCAAGCCGGGGTGCCCACGGCCAGACACCTGGTGGTGGATTCAGGGAAAACCCCGTGGCCGACAGACTGGCCGCCGCCGCTGGTGGTGAAACCGGTGCGGCAGGGCTCGAGCGTCGGCCTGCAATTCGTCGAGCGGCTCGAAGACTGGCCAATAGCGCTGGCGGAAGCCTTGAAATTTGATTCGGAGGTTTTGGTCGAGGAAAAAATCCTTGGCCGCGAGACCACGGTCGGCATTTTGGGCGCGCAAGCGCTGCCGGTGGTCGAGGTCCGGCCTAAATCCGGCGGTTATGACTACCAGAACAAATACACGGCCGGCCGCACGGAATATTTCTGCCCGGCGGATTTTGATGCCGCGATGACAAAACGGATCCAGGCGGCGGCCTTGGGCGCGTTCCGGGCCATTGGGGGCCGCGATTATGCGCGCGTGGACGTGATGGTGGGTGCCAGCGGCGGACCGGTGGTGCTGGAAGTCAATACGCTGCCGGGCATGACGGAGACGAGTTTGCTGCCCAAAGCGGCGGCGGCGGCGGGATTGGATTACGCGCAGCTCTGCCAGCGGATGGTGGAACTGGCTTTGACAAGGCAAAATTGAAAATTAAAAATTCAAAATGTCAAAGCGCCGGGGCGCGTTGGGTGAACCGGTCCGGCCATTTTAATTTTTCCTTTTGAATTTTTAATTGACCAATGTGGTTTAAACGCGAACGAAAAAACCGGCGGCTGCACCGGGTGCACGTGCTGAACGTGAAACTCCGCTCCGACCAGGTGCGCGCGACGCGCACGCGGCTGGCGGCGCTGACGATGGGCATCCTGTTCGGAACGGTCTTTGGTCTGTATCTGCTCTGGCGCACGGGCGAGTGGGCGCTGGACAAATTTGTTTACGAAAACTCCGAGTTTGCCATCCAGCGCGTCGAGGTGAAGACCGACGGCATGATCGCGACGGACCAACTGCGCCGTTGGTCGGGCGTGAAGCTTGGGGACAACTTGATTGCGCTCGATTTGTCGGCGGTAAAGCGGAATCTGGAGCTCGTTTCCACCATCGGTTCCGCCACCATCGAGCGCGTCCTGCCGCGCACGTTGAAAATCAGCGTGACGGAGCGCGACCCGGTGGCGCAGGTGAACATTCCGCGGGCCGGCGCGTCCGGCGGCATCACCGTGGAGGTGTTCCAGCTCGATGCGGACGGTTATGTGATGCAGCCGCTGGACCCGCGATTATGCGTGATTCCACTGGCGCAAGTGAACAGCCAGTTGCCGGTGATCTCGGGGCTCAATGTGTATCAGTTGCAGCCGGGTCATCGCGTTGAATCGCCCCAGGTCCAGGCGGCGCTGGAACTGGTCGGCGCCTTTGACCATTCGCCCATGGCCGGGCTGGTGGACCTTCGGCGCATCGATGTGTCGTTGCCGGGTGTGGTCGTGGTGACGACGGGGCCGGGCGGCGAAATTACTTTCGCTTTGGACCATTTGGAGCAACAATTGCGGCGCTGGCGTGAAATTTACGATTTGGGACAGCGCATGAACAAAACGGTCGGGTCGCTCAACCTGGCGGTTTCAAACAATGTTCCCGTCCGTTGGATGGAAGCTGTCGCGGTGCCGTCCGCAATCCCCAAACCCGTCAACCCCGCCCATACCCGGAGGAAAAATGTTTGATGATTCGTCCATCGTTGTCGGTCTGGAAATCGGCACGTCCAAGGTCTGCGCCGTGGTCGGGGAGCGGAATGCCGACCCCGCCGGCACCGGCCTGAACATCATCGGCCTCGGCCAGGCGCGCTCGCGCGGCGTGCGCAAGGGCGAAATCGTGGATCCCACCCAGGCCGAAGAGGACGTTCGCAATGCCATCGTCGAGGCGGAGCAGATGGCGGACGTGGAAATCCGGAACGTCTATCTCGGCGTCACCGGCGCGCACATCCGCGGTTTCAATAATCGCGGCGTGCATCCGGTGGTGTCCGCCGACCGCGAAATTTCCGAAGACGATGTTTTGGACGTGGTTAAGAATGCGAAGGCAATCAATTTGCCCACGGAAAACAGCGTGGTCCATGCCATCCGCCAGCACTTTTTTGTGGACGGCCAGGACGGCGTCACCAATCCCGTCGGGATGCTCGGTTCGCGGCTGGAAGTGGACGTCCACGTGGTCCACGGTCACACCAACCGCCTGCAAAACGCCATCCGCCTCGTCAAAGGATTGCAGTTGGAAGTGGACGAAATTGTTTCCAACGGTCTCGCCTCATCGCTCGCCCTGCTGTCCAACGAACAAAAGGAACTCGGCGCGCTGGTCATCGACATCGGTGGGGGTACGACCGATTACGTGGTTTACGCCAACGGCGTCATCAAACACACGGGCGTCCTGGCGGTGGGCGGCGACCACATTTCCAATGATCTGGCGTATGGCCTGAAAGTGCCGTTGAGCCGTGCGGAAAAACTCAAGCTTGAGTTTGGCTCGGCGCAGGTGGACGGGGAATGCCGCGGTCAGTCGGTCACCATCACGAACGAACTCGGCCTGCCGCTCAAAACCGTCAACGTCGAACATCTGCGCCGCATCATGTCGCTGCGGCTGGAGGAGATCTTCCAATTGGTCTCGCAGGATCTGGAAGCGTCCGGGTTTTTCGATTATCTGCGCGGGGGTGTGTTTCTGTGCGGCGGTTGCGCCCGCGTTCCGCAAATCGCACCGCTCGCCGAACAGATCCTGCAGCTGCCGGTGTCGCTCGGTCAGACCAATTCCGTCAGCGGTCTGAAATCCGCGCTCGACCAGCCGGAGTTTGTCACCGCCATCGGCCTCGTCAAATTTGGTTCCTTTAAAACCCGTAAACGCGAGGGCAAACCATCGCTGGTCCGGGGCCTCAAGGGCGCCCTCAGCAGTTTCCTGCGCCGGTCCTAACCCAGGTCATCATGAAAACAAAAAACCAGTCCCCCACGCCGGGCCTCGAACCAGCCCGAACCCCGGCGGTGAAAATGTTCGGTGTCGGCAGCGCCGGTGTCGCCATGCTTGATACCCTGGATGGCAGGGATTTTGCCAGTGCGGGTTTTGTGGCGGTCAACACCGACGCCGCCTCGCTCGCGTCGTCGTCCGCCCCGGTCAAAATTCAACTGGAGACCAAGTTGCTGCGCGGCCTGGGCACCGGCGGCGATCCGGAACGCGGCCGGGCGATTGCCGAGGAACAATTTGTCACGCTCAAGACCGCGTGCGAAGGCGCGGAGGTTGTGTTTGTGGTGGCCGGTCTGGGCGGCGGCGCCGGCAGCGGCATCAGCCCCGTGCTGGCCCGTGCCGCCAAGGAGACCGGTGCGCTGGTGCTGGCGTTCGTGACCCTGCCGTTTGCGTGCGAGGGCAACCGCCGCCAGCAACAGGCGCAGGCGGGGCTCGACCAGCTCAAATTCTTTGCCGATGGCGTCATCTGCCTCCCGTGCCAGAAGACGTTCAAGTTGATTGATGAAAATACCAGCGTGCTCGACACGTTCCGCATCACCGACAGTCTGCTGGTGGAAAGCGTCCGCGGCGTCTGGCGCCTGCTCACGCGGCCGGGCTTGATCCGGATTCACTTTGACGACCTGTGCGCCCTGCTGCGCGACCGTCATTCGGAGAGCGTGTTTGCCTCGGTGGAAGCCACTGGTCCGGCGCGGGCGCGCGAGGTGGTTGAAAAGTTGATTGCCCATCCGTTGCTCGATGAAGGCCGGGCGCTGGCCGAGTCCGACGCAGTGCTGGTCAGCTTGATGGGCGGGCGGGAATTGACCATGGCCGAGGTGAATCGCGTGATGGAACAAATCAACCGTCAATGTGAGCGCGCCCAAATCATCATGGGTGCGGCCGTGGATGAAACGCTTAAAGGCCGATTGTCGGTGACCGTCATCGCCGCCAGGCAGGGCCCGGTGCCCATGGAATTGCCTCCGCTTGCGGCCTCGGGAGATTCAAGCGAGCAGGTGACGGCGCGTGGCGTCGTGTCGCGGCCGGGATCGCGTTGCGGTCCGCCGTCCGCGCCCCTGACTCCGGAGCAGCGCGAACAGAATCTGGCCCGGAACCCCGGTGGCCGCACGCGAAAATCAAATCCGAAGATGCGCCAGGCCCAGTTGCCGCTGGCGATCATTTCCAAGGGACGTTTCGACAAAAGTGAGCCGACGATTCACAAGGGCGAAGATCTCGACATTCCCACCTACATCCGCCGCGGCGTGGCGTTGAATTGAAAACCGCGAAGGTAGGGCGCGTCACTCCGTGCGCGCCGGCACGATTTTAAAGAAACGGCGCGCAGCGGACTGGCGCGCCCTACCAACGTTTTCCCTCACTATTGTTTAATAATTCTTCGACCAGGATGTCAGCACGCCGTTGGTGCCGAACGTCAATTGCAGCATCCGGTCGTTAGCTCCGGGTCCGATGGGCTGGGCTCCGACGAAGCCGGAGCTGCCATAATAGGACATGCCGCTGTTCACGCCGGCGCCGGCGCCAACGTTGGGTTGGGCGGACCATTTGGACACGAGTTCGCCGTCGCCGAGTTTGGCCTGCCGGCTCGGCGCGCCAAGTTCGGCCACCGCCTGATCATACGTGTAATGACCCACGCGGCTGTTCCAGTCAATGGGGACAGTGGTCGCACAGCCGGCGAGCAAGACAATGACGAGGGGCAAAATGACGGGTGATGAAAATTTGATGGCAGGGTTTATTTTCATAAGGCGCAATTTAGCAGAACATATGCCATATGCAAAGGACGTCTTTCGGCGCCAAAGTGGAGCGCGGACAGCTTGTCCGCGTCTTGGTTTCGGGCTTTGGCCTGGCTGCCAGTCAGGCATCCTTCCGCGGAAACAGGGGGGCGGCTTCGCCGATGGTGTGGCCGGCGGACAAACCGCCCCACGTCACGGCTTCCAGCTTATCCGGCGTGCCGGCCAACCCGAGTTGCGCATAAATTTTTACCGCCGTCCCGGGCAGGAACGGCCAGAGCAAAACCGCCAGCACCCGGCAGGTCTCGGTCAGGTTGTAGAGCACTTCGTCGAGCCGTTTGGCCTGTGCCGGATCCTTGGCCAGGCTGAAAGGTTTGGTCTGATCCACGTATTGATTGGCGCGCGTGACCAGTCCCCAGATGCTGTGCAATGCGGCCTGGAGCTGGTTTTGTTTGAGCAACGCGCGGGTTTCGTCCGCGGCCTTGGTTGCGTCGTCAGCAAGTTCGTCGTGTCTGGCCGGCACCACGCCGTTGCGGTAACGCTTGAGCATCGAAAGCGAGCGGTTGATGAGATTGCCCAGACCGTTCGCCAGTTCAGACTGATAACGCGACTTGAATCCGGCGTCGGTCCAGTTGCCGTCCGGGCCGATGTCGAGTTCGCGCAACACGTAAAAACGAAACGCGTCCAGGCCCCATTCATCAATGACCGCCACCGGGTCAACCACGTTGCCGGTGCTTTTGCTGATTTTGGCGCCGTCCTTCTGCCACCAGCCGTGGACGAGAATTTGTTTCGGCAGCGGCAGGCCCATGGCCTTGAGCATGATCGGCCAGTACACCGCGTGAAATTTCACAATGTCCTTGCCGATGACATGGATGTCGGCGGGCCACAAGCTCAGTTGCGAGTTGAGGGCCTGCTCGCGATTTATCGGGGTTGAGGGCTGGGAATTTTTCAGTGCGGACAACACGGCTTCATCGCCGTGGGCGGCAGGGATGCTGATGTAATTCACCAGGGCGTCGAACCAGACGTAGGTGACATAATCCTTGTCGAAGGGCAGGGGAATGCCCCAACTCAATCGCGCTGCCGGCCGGGAGATGCACAGGTCTTCCAGCTTGCTGTGTTTCAGAAAACCCAGCACTTCGTTGCGTCGGGAATCAGGTTGGACGAACAACGGGTTCTTTTCGAGGTAATCAATCAGCCATGCCTGCTGTTCGCCCAGCTTGAAGAAATAATTGTCTTCTTTCAACTCGATGACTTCGCCATAGGCCGGGTCAAAGGTTCCGTCCGGACGCCGGTCCTTGTCGGTCAGAAAGGTTTCTTCCTTGGTTGAATAAAAGCCCGAGTAGGTTTGTTTGTAAATCTGGCCGGCATTGAACACCTTGGTCAGGCTGGCCTGGACGATTGCCTTGTGTCGCGGATCGGTGGTGCGGACGAAATCGTCGTTGGTCAGCTCCAGTTTGCTGGCAAAAGCCTGCCAGTCCGCCGCGAGCTGGTCGCAGTAGGCCTGCGGCGTTTTGCCCTCGGCCACGGCCGCCTGCTGAACCTTCTGGCCGTGTTCGTCCAGGCCGGTCAGAAAAAAAACTTCCTGTCCGAGGCTGCGGCGCGACCGCGCGATGACGTCGGTGACGATTTTCTCGTAGGCATGGCCGAGATGCGGCTGGCCGTTGACGTAATCAATGGCGGTGGTGATGAAAAACCGTTTGTTCATTGTCGAACCAATAATGTGGCGGACAAACGGGGCCTTGGCAATGCTGCGCCGCAAATCACGCGGCAATCGCGCTTGCCGGAAGCTAATTTCGAGATATAATGCCCTCCGGCTGTGGCGGAAAACCAGCCGACAACCAAAAACCGCATGAACCACGAACTTTCAATTTTTGCCGCGCGCTTGCGCGAGACCCTTCTTTCGGAGGGGCGAGTTCCACGAGACCCTAACTCCGAGCACCAACGCCAAGATGGGGACTCATGGAACTCGCCCCTCCGAGATTTTAACGCCCTCGCTCTCGAACTCTTCGGGCTACAATTCCAACATAACATCGCCTTCCGGAAAATCGGTGAAGCGCGGAAGCTCACGCCCGACGTTGTCGAACATTGGACGCAAATTCCGTCCGTGCCCGCTGTTGCGTTCAAGGAACTGGATTTGACCAGTCTCGTACCGGAAGAACGCACCGCGGTTTTTCATTCCAGCGGCACCACGGGACAAAAGCCCGGCCGACATTTTCACAACGCCGAATCGTTGGCGGTTTATGAGGCGTCGTTGTGGTCTTGGTTTGAGTCGCATGTTTTGCGGAGCGCGGACAGCTTGTC
>JBAPQW010000096.1:0-1501 GCA_049280815.1 Verrucomicrobiia bacterium
GGTAAAGCCGGCGGCAAAACAGCTCTACACCTGTCCGATGCATCCCGACGTGATTTCCGACAAACCGGGCCAATGTCCGAAGTGCGGCATGACGCTGGTGCCGGTGGCGGACACAGCGAAATAACGAGAAATTCCCATGCTCCAACGCATCATCGATTTTTCGCTCCGGAACAAGTTCATCGTCGTGCTGGCGACGGCGGCGCTGGTGCTGGGCGGTATTTACGCCGTACGCAACATCCCGCTCGACGCCATTCCCGATCTTTCAGACACGCAGGTCATCATTTACACGCCGTGGGAGGGCCAGGCACCGAACATCGTCGAGGACCAGGTCACCTACCCCATCACGACCAAGATGCTTTCCGTGCCGCGGGCAAAAGTGGTGCGCGGTTATTCATTTTATGGCTACTCGTTCGTCTATGTCATTTTCGACGACGGCACCGATCCTTACTGGGCGCGCAGCCGGGTGCTGGAATACCTGAGCAGCATCAGCGGACAGCTACCCAAAGGGGTCACCCCGTCACTCGGTCCCGATGCCACCGGCGTCGGCTGGGCGTTCATGTACTCCCTCAACTCGACCAATCGCAATCTGGCCGACCTGCGTTCGATTCAGGATTGGTATTTGAAATATCAACTCACCGCCGTGCCGGGGGTTTCCGAAGTCGCCTCCATCGGCGGTTTCGTGAAGCAGTACCAGGTGACAGTGGACCCAACAAAACTCCGCGCCTACAACCTTTCGCTGAGCGAAGTGAGCCGGGCCATCGAACGCAGCAACGGCGAAGTGGGCGGGCGTTCGCTCGAACTTTCCGAGCGCGAATTCATCCTGCGCGTCAGGGGCTACATCGAAAACCTCGACGACCTGAAAAAAGTCGCCGTCGGGGTCGGTGAAAATGGCGTGCCGATCCTGCTCCGGGACGTGGCGAACATCCAGTTCGGCCCCGACATGCGCCGGGGCATCGCGGACTTGAACGGAGACGGCGAAACCGTCGGCGGCATTGTGGTCGTGCGCTACGGCGCAAACGCGTACCAGGTGATTCAGGACGCAAAACAGCGCCTGGGTGAGGCAATGAAAGCCCTGCCGCCGGACGTGAAGGTCACGGTAACCTACGACCGCACCGCGTTGATCGATCGCGCGGTCGCCACCCTGGAGGAAAAGCTCATCGAGGAAAGCATTGTCGTGGCGCTCGTGTGCCTGGCGTTTCTGCTTCACCTGCGAAGCGCGATGGTGGCAATCATCATTTTGCCGGTCGCGGTGCTGATTTCATTCCTGGTCATGTTCGAGCAGGGCATCAGCTCGAACATCATGTCGCTGGGCGGCATTGCCATTGCCATCGGCGCGATGGTGGACGCGGTCATCATCATGATCGAAAACGCCCACAAACATCTGGAGCGCGACCAGGGCAAAAAACCGCATTGGGAAATCATCCGCGACGCCGCCATCGAAGTCGGGCCGGCGCTCTTTTATTCATTGCTGGTCATCACCGTCTCCTTCCTGCCGGTGTTC
>JBAPQW010000097.1:0-56319 GCA_049280815.1 Verrucomicrobiia bacterium
CAGGTTGTTGATGCAGGCATTTTGCTGGGACGTGGCGCGAGCCTTCACGAAGTTGGGAATGGCAATTGCCGCCAAGAGGCCGATAATGGCCACGACAATCATGATTTCCACCAAGGTGAAGCCTGCCTTGCGGAGGGCTATTTTATTTTTCATATTTGCTATTCTTTTTGTACTTTTGCGGCGTGAACAAAACAACAGGCGGGTTACAATGATTACACTTTAGTTCACTGATTGCCTGCTGCAACCGCAATACATTTCTCAAATTAGCATTCGCGATGCCAATGGCAACGTGGAAAATCAGACTTTGAAAACATTGCCTGGTGCCGGCCAATCGGGCGCGCTTCCCAGCAATAAATGATTCAAAAACAGATAATTCCGGCCATCATGGAGGGAAGACAGCCATTGTGGTTATTGATGATGTCTCATTGTGGGACGCTCGGTTTGGTTTTATGACAGCCGGGAACACGACGTATTGGCCCTGAAATCGCGCCGATTTCGCCCGGTGGTGCCTGTGCACTCAATTCATTTTTGGATGTCTGTGCGCCGTAGATTGCCACCCGACGGCATTGGTTCTTGAGGTGGACGGTTGAGTTTTCAGCATCAGCAGGGAGTTGAGGCTCGCACGGTTTTTTAATGGACCTGACGCAACCCGGATGCTCGGATGACGGCATTAAATGCCGGTTTGGGTTTTGCTTCGCGGTCAAAGAGAAGCGGGTACGCAGTGCGACCTTTGACCGGCCAGCTGTTGAGCCAGGAATCCCCGTCAGTCACTCCCCAAAAAGTCACGCGACTGACCACGTCGTGGTGTTTGACAAACACCGCGAACAAATCGGCGTACCGTTTTGCGAGTTGGTGCTGTACGGAATCCGGCAGGCCGTTCGTGTAAGGATTCAATCTCGCCTGCAACGCGAAATTCATCGAAACCTCCGCGGCTTGGGACCCCGTCGCCGGTGGAAGCATGTCCAGGTCCAGCTCGGTGATCATCACCTTCACCCCGAGCTGGGAAAAGGCTTCGATGGTTTCGTCCACCGTCGCCGGTCCTGGCCAGTCCATTTTGTAATGGCCTTGCAAACCGACGCCAGCGATGTGCACACCCTGGGCTTGAAGTCTTTTGATCAACGCAATTGCGCCGTTTCGTTTGGGCACGTTCTCCAGCGAATAGTCGTTGTAATACAATTCGGCCTGCGGGTCGGCCTCGTGCGCAAACTGATACGCCTTGAACAGGTAATCCTCGCCGATGATTTTCTTCCACGGTGATGGGCGGAGCGTGCCATCCTCGTTTAACGCTTCGTTCACCACGTCCCAACCGCCGATTTTTCCCTTGTAACGTCCGACCACGGTGGAAATGTGATCATGCATCCGGACCAGCAATGTGTCGCGGTCGACCGGGTTGCCCTGGTCGTCCTGGAAGACCCATTTGGGCGTCTGTTCATGCCAGATCAAATTGTGACCCACGGTGAACATTCCATTCATTTGCCCGAACTTGACGTATTGGTCCGCCGCCGTAAAATTGTACCGATCCGGCTGGGGATGGATGGACTCCCATTTCAAAACATTTTCCGGACTGATCGTATCGAACTGAGCCTTGATGAGGGTGACGGCATTGGTGTTCTGGCCGGTAAACTCCGCTTCGTTAAGGGCCGCGCCGATAAGGAAGTCATTTTTAAAGGTCTCTTTGAGGGTGGTTTGTGCGAAGCCAGGGGTGGCCAGAAAAACCCCCATGATTCCAACTGAAGCCATGATTTTCATAAACCGATTCAAGCAGTGGCGAATTTTTTGCGACGTTCCGCCAGTTCATCGGCGATCTGGATCGTAAGTTTCTTGTTGAGCTGGTAGACGATCAACAGAATGGTGCAGGTGGCGAACATGAGGCCGACGTAGAGACCGGAGCAGAGGCGGATGCCTTCAAGCGTCCGCAGTGTCTGGGCCTGGTTAGCTTCGTAACCATACATACCCATGAGCCAGAGGAAGGACGCGGAGCCAAGCGCCAGGCCGGCTTTGAGCCCAAAGCCAATCGTCGCGAAGATCATGCCGGTGGCGCGGCGGCCGGTTTTCCATTCGGAATAATCAGCGACGTCGGCGTAGATGGCCCAGATCAGCGGAATAGTCGGCGCGTAAGCGATGGCGATGAGCACGGTGATGCCGATCATTCCGGTCACGTTGGTTGGTTTGAGCAGCGAGAACGCCATGGAACCGATGGCAGCGAGCCCGAAGCCAGCCACCGCAACGGCCTTCTTGCCAAATTTTTTGGCCAGGGAAGGCGAGAGAAGGATGACGGTGATGGTAATGGCCGTGCCGAGCATATTGATGATGCTATAGGCGACATCGGCAACATTGGAGTTGGCCAGATCGGACTTGTCACCATGAACGATGCAGCCCAGGGTTTCCAAGATGCCGCCGGAAGCGGGTGCGCCTGGAGCCAGCGCCGGTGCTGTCAGGCCCAACGACTGCAGCCAGTCGAAGAGCGCGCCCCGGTCAGCATATTGGTGGTAATAATTGTAAAGCGCGCCGCCTCGGAAGGAGAGAATGCAGAAATGCACCAGCGTCATGAGAAACATAACCTTCCAAGGATTGTTCCTGATCAAGTCAGCGAAGTCCTGTTTCGGAGGAGTTTTCTGCCCCGGCTCCGGCTGGATGCGCTCCCTGGTGGTAACGAAAGTGATGAAGAACAGGACAAGGCAAAGCGCGGCCCAGATTCCCATCGTCATTTGCCAGCCGTGTTGCTTGTTGTGTTCGGGGCCGGCGAATTTGGCGACCAGGGTCACGGTGAAACCGCCCACGATGAATTGGGCGGCGTTGACGGCTATAAAACGGAATGAATTGAGCTTGGCGCGCTCATTGACATCGCCGGTCATGACCGCGCCCAGGGCCGAGTAGGGCATGTTGTTGGCGGAATAGAGCGTCATCAACAGGATGTTGGTCACGAACGCGTAGGCGATCATGGCTGGCTTTCCAAAGTGAGGCGTCGTGTAAGCCAGAACCATGACGACCGCCCAAGGAATTGAAGTCCAAAGCACCCAGGGACGAAACCTGCCCCATCGGGTTTGGGTGCGATCGGCCATGACACCCATGATCGGATCGAAGAACGCATCCCATAAGCGCGCCACGAGGACGATGGCTCCCGCAACGCCCGTGGAGAGGCCGAATACATCCGTGTAGAAGTTTGCCTGGAAGAGGATCATCGACATGAAGACGAAGTTCGCGGCGGCATCGCCTCCGCTGTAGCCCGCCTTTTCCAGGAAGGAAAGTTTCTGGGGTAGGTTTGACATATTGAGGCGTTTGCTTGGCGCTCGTTACTCCACCGTCAAAATCACCTTCTGCAAATCGGTGTCGCGCGAGGAATTGCCGACCATGACTTCGAATTCGCCCGGTTCCACAACGTATTTCATGTGGATATCGTAAAAGGCCAGCAACTCCGGGGTGATGTCGAGCGCCACAGTCCGGGTCTCGCCCGGTCGCAAGGAGATTTTTTGGAAGCCCTTCAATTCCTTGACCGGCCGGGTCACGGAACTGACGCAATCGCGAACATACATTTGCACGACCTCGGCGCCGGCACGTTTGCCGGTATTTTTGACCTCCACCAAAAGTTGTGTGGATTCATCCCGCTGAATTTTATGCTTCACCAGGCGCGGTTTTTTAAAGGCAAAAGTCGTGTAGCTCAGCCCAAAACCGAAGGGATAGAGCGGCGAAACATCGTCAAACAAATAACCGCGGCGCGCGGACGGCTTGTAATTGTAAAACGCGGGCAAATGGCCCACGGAGCGGGGAACGGTCATCGGCAGTTTGCCGCCGGGATTGAAATCGCCGAACAACACGTCGGCGACCGCGTGGCCGGTTTCCTGGCCCAGATACCAGCATTCGAAAATGACGGGGACGTTCTCGTGGAGATACTGGGTCGAGAGCGGGCTGCCATTGAAAAGAAACACGATGACGGGTTTTCCCGTGGAAAGCATGGCCGTGACCAATTCCTGCTGCCGCCCGATCAGATCCAGCCGGGTGCGATCGCCCATGTGTTTCAGCGACCAGGCTTCCCGCGACGTCTGTTCATTGCCACCGATGGCCAGTACCACCACATCCGCCTGCTGCGCAACCTTGACGGCTTCCTGGATTTGCTTGCGATCCTCCTCCGGGTGGCTGGGCGTCACCAAATCCTGGTTCCACGACCCTCCCACGGTGATTTTACAGCCTTCGCAATAAGGCACCTGCACCCGGTCCCCCACCTTCGAACGGATGCCTTCCAACAGCGAGATGTAAAATTTGGGGCGGCCGCTGTAACCGCCCAGCAATTCGCGGTCTGCGTTAGGTCCGATGACGGCGATGGATTTGATTTTGCTCGGGTTGAGCGGCACCAGATTGTTCGCATTCTTGAGCAACGTGATCGTTTCCCGCGCGGCTTGCAATGCCAGCTTGCGGTTCTTTTCGCAGCCCACAATCCGCCCGGCTTCGTCGGGATTCACATAAGGATCATCGAACAATCCCAGCTTGAACTTCCAAAACAGCATCGGCGCCACGAGGTCGTCGAGTTGGGCCTCCTTCAGCACCCCTTGGTGGACGAGTTCAACGAGGTGCAGATAGCAATCCGGTTCCGGGAACTCGATGTTCACCCCGGCGCGCACCGCCAGCGCGCAGGATTCCTTTTTGTCCCCGGCCACAAAGTGCCCGTGCGTGTCCGGACGGTGGCCCAGTTCCCAGATGGCGTAATAATCCGAAACGACGAAACCTCTGAACCCCCATTCCTTGCGGAGCACATCGCGCAGCAGCCATTCGCTCGCATGCGACGGCACGCCGTCGATTTCATTGTAGGACGCCATCACGCTGATGGCGCCGGACTTTTGGATCGCGTCCTTGAACGGCAGCAAAAACGTTTCGCGCAGCAGGCGCAGGGAAACGTTGGTCGGTGCGCAATTGATGCCGGATTCCGGCTGGCCATGCGCGGCAAAATGTTTCAGGGTGGCGATGACGCGCCTTTTATCCTTGAACGACGCATCGCCCTGGAAGCCGCGAACGGAGGCCATGCCGAGTTGGGTGACCAGATGCGGATCTTCACCGAAGGTTTCCTCAACGCGGCCCCAGCGCGGATCCCGCGCCACGTCCACGACCGGGGTGAGCGCCTGGTGCGTGCCGCGAACACGCGCCTCTTCAGCGGTCATGGCATAGAGCGATTCAACGAGTCCGGGATTGAACGTTGCGCCCAGGCCAATCGGTTGCGGAAAGCTCGTGCCGCCGACTGCCGCCTGGCCGTGCAGGCATTCCTCGTGAAACATCACCGGAATACCCAGCCGGCTGTTTTCGATGAAGAATTTCTGAATGGCGTTGGTCAGCTCGGCCATTTCGCGTGCATTTTTCCCTTTGCCCGCGTCGCTGGGGCGGCCGACCTGACCGAGCCCGTGGCCTTTTTTAAAGGCGGCCATGGCCTTTTTCAGGGCAAAGTTTCCATCGGCATCAACGAGCGTTTCGGATTTTTTCTGCCACACACACATCATCTGCGCGGCTTTTTCCGCCAGCGTCATGCGCGCGAGCAGATCTTTGACGCGCCGCGCGGGCGGCTGCGTCGGGCTTTTATACAGCGGGATGTTTTTGGAGGGCTTTTTGTTCATGTCTCGGTTTTCAAACATTGGCCGGATAAACTTTGGTTACAGTCAGCAATGCCCGATAGTATTTCAATCCCAATTTCAGACAGGAATAGACGATACTACGATTCGGATGGGAATTTTTCCCCGGGTAAAAGTTGAATCCAAGACCAACCCGAAGGCGCCAGCGGGATTTACCATTGCTACGAATGGTTTGAAGTCCTAGCCTCAAAAGCACATGTGGTTGCCATGGAAAGAATTGTCAGGCTTCTGCCACCGGGAGCAGACGAAGCGGCTTATTCCCCTCAGGGTGGTGTCGCCGGGGGTCCTCCCGATGTTCATGGCCTGCTTCGGAATGACCGGGGCGCCCGGCGTGTTTTTGTAAGCCATGCCTGCGCCGCGACACGATCCCGGCCTTTCGGCCAATGACCCCAAGGCGGTCGCTGCATCGCGGCGCGAGCGTGAAAAGATTTGTGCAGTGCAAGCGGCGCGCTTCGCCTCCCCCGGGAAACAACCTGGATATTCCCCGACGGGCCGGACGGAGCGGTCTTTGGCCCGCGGCACCGGGGGCTGCGGCTGGCGCCGGGGAAATCCGGCAGTTCATGGGATCGTCTGTTTTGACGGGAAAATATGAAGCAGCGATCTAAAAAATCAAAATCTTCACGGCTTTCCAAAATGGATGGACCGCCGCAGCCGCCTTCCGCCGGGCTGAGTCCGGCCCGCAAATTGTGGTTTCGCCTCGCGGCATCGGTGGTCTTGCCGCTGCTGTTCATCGTTGGTATCGAGACCACTTTGCGGCTGGCCGGCTACGGTTATCGCCCGGATTTCTTTGAAACCATCCGCGTTGACGGAAAGGATTATTTGGTCAACAACGAAAACTTCAGCCTGAGATTTTTCCCGCCGCAACTGGCCCGCCGGCCCAGCCCGTTCATGATGGCGGCGAAAAAGGCCGCCGATACCTGTCGCATTTTTGTTTTGGGCGAGTCCGCTGCGCGGGGGGAACCGGAGCCGCCGTTTGCCGCGTCGCGCTATCTTGAGGCCCTGCTGTCCGCGCGTTATCCCCAAACCCGTTTTGAGGTCATCAATCTGGGCATCACGGCCATCAATTCGCATGTGGTGCTGCCGATTGCCCGCGATTGCGCCCGGCAACAGGGCGATATGTGGATCATTTACATGGGCAACAACGAAATGGTCGGTCCGTTTGGCGCGGCGACGGTGTTCGGCGCGAAGGCCCCGCCGCTCCTGCAGATCCGTCTGAACCTCGCGATTCAAAGCACGCGCCTGGGCCAGTTGCTGGCCGCGCTCGGGCGCCGATTCAAGGGCGGAAATTCCGATACGCCGGCGTGGGGTGGCATGGAAATGTTTGTGGGCAACCAGCTGGGAGTGGACGATCCGCGCAAGGAAAGGGTTTATCAGAATTTCCAAGAAAACCTCCGGGATATCGTGAAAGCCGGCCTGGATTCCGGCGCCACGATTTTGCTCAATACGGTGGCGGTGAACCTCAAGGACTGTCCGCCGTTTGCTTCGATGGTGAACAGCAACCTGCCGGCGGCGGACCGCGCCCAGTTCGATGGATTCTATGGCGAAGCCTGTGCAGCTGAAGCGCAGGGTCATTTTGCCGAAGCGGCGCAAAAATTCGCCCGGGCCGCCCGGCTGGATGCGGCGGTCGCTGAACTGCAATTTCGTTGGGGTGAAAGTCTGTTGTCATTGACGAACGCTGCCGCCGCCCGTGAACATTTGCAGCAGGCCTGTGATGACGATGCGCTGCCGTTCCGGGCAGACTCGCGCATCAACGGCATCATCGCCCGGGCCGGCCGGCCAGCGGCCGGCAACAAATTGGTTTTGTTCGATGCGGCGACCGTGCTGGCAACGAATCTCGCCGCGGGCGTCTGCGGCCAGGAAACCTTTTACGAACACGTTCATTTTAACTTCGATGGCAATTATCGTCTGGGTCGGGCGTGGGCGGAGCAGGTGCAGCAACGGTTGCCTTTGAAAATTGCGCGCACCGCCACCGCAGCCGGCTGGGCCTCACAGGATGCGTGTGAGCAGTGGCTGGGGTTGACGGACTGGAACCGGGACGTGGTGCTGGCCGACGTCATGAACCGGCTCCGCCACCCGCCATTAAGCCGCCAGTTAAACAATGCCCGACGTCTGGAAGCGCTTCAGGGTGAGGTGCAAGAATTGCGGCAACGGATGACTCCCGCCGCGGCGGACACCGCCGGGGAAATTTATCGGGCCGCCCTTGAACGCGCACCCAACGATCATTTCCTGCACGAAAACTTTGCCGAGTTCCTGGAATCCACCCGCGCGGTGAATCCGGCCGCGGCGCAATGGCAACAGGTTTGTGAGTTGATGCCGCATGATGCCTTTGCGTTTTATCAAGCCGGTCGTCTGCTCGCGTTGCAGGGTCAATGGGCCGAGGCGCAATCCGCTCTTTCCCAGGCCCTGGCCCTGCGTCCAGGCCAGGCCGAAGTCTGGTATGAACTGGGTAATGTCCAGCTCGGCCTGAAACAATTTGAACCGGCCTTGCGGGAATATGATCACGCCCGGCAATTGGATCCGCAGAACGCCATGTATTGCGCCGCGACGGGCAATGCGTTGTCGAAATTGGACCGACATGCCGAGGCCATCCCGCTCTATCGCCAGGCCGTCCGCTTGCAGCCCGAATTTCTGGAGGCGCATTTCGCGCTCGGGGCCGAATTGGTGGCCGGCAATCAAATCGCCGAGGCCAGCCACGAGTTTGCCGAAGCCGTCCGGTTGCAGCCTGGTAATCCCCGAGCGCATTTTAATTATGGCGTGATGCTTGCCCGGGAGGGACAGCTCGACGAGGCATTGCAGGAACTGCAGGAGACAATGCGGCTGGATCCGGGCAACCGGCAGGCGCAGGCATACTTCAACCAGATTGAAGCCGGGAAACGCCACCTGTCAAAATAATGCGGACACCCGGTTTTGCGTCGCTTGAAAAATCAACGTGCCGGCCACACTCCGATCTGGCAGGCTCACGGGACAGCCTTGATTGATCATTGTGGGAATGAAAATTGACTGCAAGTTTCTGGTCACGCTGCTGGCATGGTTTGGGGCGGTTCGAGTTCAGGCCGCTGAACTGCCGATCATGCCCGGCCTATTTCGGCCGACGTGGGAATCGCTGGCGGCGCACTATCAATGCCCGGTTTGGTTTCGCGACGCGAAGTTCGGCATCTGGGCGGTGTGGGGGCCGCAATGCCAGCCGGAGGACGGCGACTGGTATGCGCGCAATATATATATGCAAGGCAGCGCCCAGAATAAATTCCACGTCGAACATTACGGGCCGCCATCGCAGTTCGGATTCAAGGACATCATCCCTCAATGGAAAGGCGAGAATTTCCATCCGGACGAGCTGCTCGCCTTCTATAAAAAATCCGGGGCGAAATATTTTCTGGCCATGGCCAACCATCACGACAACTTTGACCTGTTTGATTCCCGGTATCAGCCGTGGAACAGCGTCAACCTCGGCCCCAAAAAGGACATCATCGGGCTCTGGGCGCAGGCGGCGCGAAAAAATGGACTGCGTTTTGGTGTGAGTGTGCACGCTTCGCACGCCTGGTCGTGGTATGAGCCGGCGCAAGGCGCGGACCAGGACGGTCCGCTGGCCGGGGTGCCTTACGACGGCCATCTCACCAAGGCGGACGGCCGGGGGCTCTGGTGGGACGGTCTCGATCCGCAGGATCTTTACGCGCAAACCCACAAGCCCGGCATGCAAAAAGATTGGGAATGGTGGGAATGGGATGCCGCCAAGGGTTGCAGCCCTCCCGATGCGGCTTACGTGCAGAAGTTTTTTTTACGCACCAAACAACTGTGGGACGACTACCGGCCGGACTTGATTTATTTCGACGACAGCGTGCTGCCGTTGCACGGCGTGACGGATGAAATGGGCCTCGACCTGGCCGCGCATTTTTACAATTCCAGCATCCAGTGGCACGGCCGAAACGAGGCCGTGATGAACGCCAAACATCTCAATCCACAGCAGCGCAAGGCGCTGGTGTATGACATCGAGCGTGGCAAGGCGACCGGCATTTTGGCCGAACCCTGGCAGACGGACACCTGCCTTGGTGACTGGCATTACCGGCGTGAGATTTTCGACCGGCACCAATACAAATCCGCCGCCACCGTCATCCCGATGCTCGCGGACATCGTCAGCAAGAACGGCAATCTGATGTTGAGCGTGCCGGTGCGCGGCGACGGCACGATTGACAGTGACGAAATAAAAATCGTCAGCGACATCGGGGCCTGGCTCAAAGTCAACGGCGAGGCCATTTACGCGACGCGCCCATGGAAGATTTTTGGCGAAGGCCCATCCACCCGATCCTTTGAGAAAGGCCAGTTTGACGGCCAGAGCGATATCCACGCAAAGCCATTCACGCCGGAAGACATCCGTTTCACCCAGTCAAAAGATGGGAAGACCCTTTATGCCATCGTTCTCGCGTATCCGGCGGACGGCAAAGTCACCATCCAATCGCTGGCGGAAAACTCCGCGTCGTGGCCCGGCACGATTGGCAGGGTCCGGATGCTGGGCGTCCGCGGCCAATTAAAATTCGGCCGCGACGAAAACGGCTTGCACCTGACGTTGCCGGATCAGAAGCCGGGCGAGATCGCTTTCGCATTGAAGATCACCCGTTGATTGGGATGAGTTTGGAACGTTTTCTCGCCGTTATTGCCTGCGGATTCACCCCCGGCGCGCGGGGGGTGACAAGCAAAGTCCGGTAGCGACGCCACCAAACTTCCTCCGCATAACCGCTTGATTTGAAGGGCTGATTTGCCCACTGTAACCCCGTTTCACATGAAAAAAGCAACAAACAAGCATTTGCTCCTCTGCGCCCGCCTGGCGACCTTGCTGGGTCTCGCTCAAGTTCAATCGTCGGCGGCTGATTTGACCATCACGCCCGGAAAATTTTCAGGCTCGATGGCATCGTTGACCAATTATGCGTGTCCCGAATGGTTTCGCGATGCGAAGTTCGGCATCTGGGCGCACTGGGGACCTCAGGCCGTGCCCATGGAAGGCGACTGGTATGCGCGCAAAATGTATCAGCAGGGTTCGCCCGACTACAAAGATCACCTGGCGCGCTATGGCCATCCGTCCACGAATGGCTGGAAGGACATCATTCCGCTCTGGAAAGCCGAGCAGTGGGAGCCGGAGAAATTGATGGCGCTCTACAAAAAGGCCGGGGCGAGATACTTCGTCAGCATGGGCACGCATCATGATGATTTTTTCCTTTGGAATTCGCCGCTGCATCAATGGAATGCCGTGAACTACGGGCCGCACCGCGACGTGGTGGGCGCCTGGCAGAAGGCCGCGAAGAAACAAGGCCTGCCCTTCGGCGTTTCCGAACATCTCGGGGCGAGTTTCACCTGGTTTCAGGACAGCCACAAATCCGACCATACCGGCCCATTCGCGGGGGTGCCGTATGATGGGGCCAATTCAAATTACTGGGATCTCTACCATTTCCCCGCCGAGCCCGGCGACGCCGGATGGTACAGCAAAAACCCCCGCTGGCAGCAGCAGTGGTTCAATGAAATCAAGGAACTCGTCGACAATTATCACCCCGATCTGCTTTACAGCGACGGCCCCGTCCCGTTTGGCAACGAAGTGGGTTTGAGCCTGATCGCTGATTTATACAACGACAGTCTTCGGCAAAATCACGGCAAACTCACCGCCGTGTATACTTGCAAACAGCCTTCCGAAGGACGCTGGGTGCAGGACTTTGAGCGCGGTGTCAACGGCGGCATCAATCCGCATCCGTGGCAGACGGACACCTCGATCGGCGACTGGTTTTACAACCGCCACTGGAAATATCAGCCGCTGAGCTGGACGGTTCACATGCTCGTGGACATCGTCAGCAAGAATGGAAATCTCCTGCTCAACGTTGTTCTGCGGCCGGACGGTTCGCTGGACCCGGAAGTTGAAACGATGCTGCACCAGCTGGCCGATTGGACGGCCGTCAACGGCGAGGCGATTTACGGCACGCGCCCGTGGCTCGTATATGGCGAGGGTCCGTTGCAGGTCAAGGGCGGTGCCTTCAAGGAAAATTTCACCTATTCGGCCCAGGACATCCGCTTCACCACGAAAGGCAAAACGCTCTATGCCATCGCGCTGGGCTGGCCCGAGGACGGCAAAGTGTTCATCAAGTCGCTGGCCAGGACGGAGGATGCCGGCGTCAACAAAATCAAGCGCGTCGAGCTGCTCGGCTACAAGGGCAAATTGAAGTTCTCGCAGACCGCCGAGGGTTTGACGGTGGAATTGCCCGCACAAAAACTGAGCGACCTGACCTGCTCATTGAAAATTATGGGCAGCAACTTGAAGCCAGTGACGCCGCCGGTGATGGTCCCGGTGATTCATCCCGATGCGAAGGGTGAAGTGTTCCTGTCCGCCACCAACGCGTCGCTTCATGGCAGCCAGATCCAGTTGGAAACCCAGGGCGACCTGCCGGACATCGGGTATTGGGATAAAGGCGATGAGTGGGTATCCTGGACGGCACAAATTCCCAAGGCCGGCACGTTCAACGTCAGCGCCACGATTGCCACGCTCAATACGGACTCCAGGTTTGTCATTGAAATGGGCGGAGACACCATCAGCGCCCAGGCACCCGCGACCGGTGGCTGGGATAAGTTCCAGACGGTGAACCTGGGCCAGATCCAAATCAAACAGCCCGGTGATCTGGTGGTAAAAGTCCGGGCGAAAGACAAAGCGACCTGGAAAGCCATCAACCTCAATTCTGTCAACTTGACGCCGACAGAATCAGGGCAGTCGGCGGTCACGCCGTAGGTTCACGCAACTTCTGGAACGCAAGCCGGCCATGAAAAGGACAACCGGCGGGTGGTGAAGTATCATTGCGGAGGCCAGATGCAGAACTCGCCGCTGCAATGAAGCAGGGCCATCATATATAGCAAACCTTCGTAATAGCGCTCGATGCCATCCGGGACCGGCGTGTTCCACAATGCCTCGACGAATTCCTTAGAACGCGGATTCGTTGCCGCCAGACTGGCTGTTGCGTTCACCGCCACCAATCCCTGCGCATGCCGGTCATCCAGTTGCTTGCCATCCAAGGTGAACTGGCATCCGTAATTCGTCATCCCCTGCGCCGCAAAAAACGCCTGCAACCGGTCGCTTAATCCCTGTTCCCGGTCATCCTTCCCCCACCACGACCAATCCATGGACCAGTTCCCGGCCGTGCGAAACGCATCGAAGCGGAAATTGACCGCGCCCCGGTTCCACACGTTGCTGACCGCCGTGCCGTCAAAATTTGCATAATCCGGAGTCAGCCCCGTGACCGGATGGGCAGTGCGCGAAAAGAAATCGCGGCTGGCCGTGGCGGCCTCCAGCCAGAAATCCCGGTCGGCCACCGGACCCCAGCGCGCCCACAATTCATAAAATGCCGGCAGATGATAGGAGGGATCGGTGAACTGCGGCCGCTCGGAACTCGGCGAGAAGAGAACCATTTTATATCGGGGATTGAACAGCGGTCCGGCGGTCACGGTGATGACGCTGTTGGTTCCGTGTTGAGACGAGTATAGCTGGCCGGTGATCAGCCCGCGATGCCGCAGGTTGATCAGCAACTGGTCGGCCTCGGCCTGGTAATTGTAAATTCCCGGGCCTTGGCCCCAGCGGTTCGCGGCGAAGTATAGTGCCATGACATAATAGGATTCGCCATCCGGCGCCACGAATTCACTCATGACCGTGCCGTTGGTCCGCGCCTGCCACGAAAAAAAGCCATACGACGGGTGCGCGGGCGAGTCATGGTACAGGTAGGTTTTTGACCAGTTCCAAAGCGCATCGAACTCGGCCTTCCGGTTCAATTGCACCGCGATCATCATGCCGTAAGAGAGGCCTTCGGTCCGGACGTCATGGTGTTTGATGTCCGTGACATATGCGAGCGGCCCATTCGAGTTGGCACCGGCTTCATAATACACCGCCTGGTGGGCCGGATCTCCGTGGAATAATTGTTGAAAGGCAGAGAGGATTTTATTGGTTACGGCCTCCGCCGGGTGTCCGCCTTCAACGAAAAGATCGCGGTATTGCCCGGTGCTGAAGGCGCCCGCAGCGGATGGCGACTGGGGTGGGTTCGCCGGGAGTTGTGGTGGCCCGGCGAAAAGAGCGCAACCGACCAACAGCATCAAACACACGCCGCCGGTCTTCCTGGCCAGCGCCGGTGTGAACAACCGGTCGCCAATGATTGGGGAATGATCCCTGCCTTCCATGCGTGTTGTCTTCAAAGCGCGCTTACTAGACCGCATACTCATTTGTCGCGGAATGGACAATCTTATGATTCCCATGGATAATTCTCCAGCCCGCATTTTCCAGCTTCAGGGTGGCGGGTTTTGGAAAAAATGGCCTTCGTCCTCGCACCTGCATTTCCGTTTGAACACGGATTGGCCTGCGTCAACTGCGGAGGAGGTTGTGAACTTGGCTTCGAAATCATCGGATGATTCGCGTTAGTGGGCGGGCGTCACTTGCCGACCGGCGGAACGTCATTCGGCTGGTGGCGACCTTTCCTTGGTCGCCTGCGGCCCGCATTTTTACGGGCGTGGGTTGTCTGCGGTCGGTGAAGTAATCATCGGATTCAGAAGGCACATTCGTCGAAGTTCCCATTGTAAAAATACTCCCCCACTTGCATCAGGCATTTCCCTTATCCTGTTGACCTGTGGGTATTAAACGAATTTGTTCGTGCCTCGAACTTTATCCTTGACACCTCCCTATTAACGGATAAAGTTCGACATACGAACTAATCCTGCAGAGCAATGTCCTAGAGGCATTTTGTGCGAAAAATTGATCTGAACAACTTTCAGGTGGCGACCAGTGAAACGGTCCGCGACATCAACAGTCGCATCATGCTGAATCTGGTGCGCAAACACCAGCCCGTCTCCCGGGCGGATTTGATGCGTTACTCGGGATTGCAGCGCAGCACGGTTTCGGCGATCGCTGAACGGCTGATTGCGGAACGCTGGTTGAAGGAGGGGGCGGTCGGAGATTTGCCACGCGGACGCAAGCCCACCTTTCTGCATCTTAACACCGAGCGCTGCGGAGTGGTGGGGGTGGATATTCAACCCGCCACGACCACTTTGGCGGTGTCCAGCATGGACAGCCAGTTTTTGGCCCAGGAGTCCATGTCCACGGAAAAGGATCCGGTGGAATTCATCGCCCGGTTAAGCCGCCGCATCAAGGATTTAATCCGGGCCCATCCCCGCAACTCCTACGAAGGCATTGGCGTCAGTCTGCCCGGTCGCATTGACGCTTCGTCGCAACAATTGATTTTTGCGCCCACGCTGGGATGGCGCGAGCTGGATTTGAAGTCGCAACTCGAGCAGGCCATCGGACTGCCGGTGGAGCTGGAGAATGCGGCCAATGCCTGTGCGCTGGCCGAATTGTGGTCCGGACGGCATCTGGATGGCGTGCGCAATCTGGTGGCTGTGACGGTGTCGGATGACATTGGTGTGGGCATGATCATGAACGGCCAGCTGGTGCGGGGTTCCACGGGCGTGGCGGGAGAGTTTGGCCATGTGTCCCAAATGCCGGGCGGTCCCAAGTGCCGTTGCGGCAACACCGGATGCTGGGAGGTGCTGGCGTCCAATTCCGCCGCCGTGCGCTATTACGCGGAATCGGCTTCCGTCCGCAAGGGCGAAGTGGGGTCCAAGAGTGACATGGCCAAATTGCCGTTTGGCGACATTTTGCGGCTGGTGGAACAGAATGATGCCCGGGCCTGCAAGGCTTTGAATCAAATGGCTCATCATCTGGGGGCCGGGATTGCCATGCTGGTTACCGGCCTGGCTCCGGATGCACTGGTGGTGATCGGTGAAGTGACGCGGGCTTGGGACAAGGTCGGACCCGTGGTAGCCGAAGCCGTCAAGCGCCGGTCTTTCACCCATGCGGTCACCCGGATTTTGCCCACGGACCCTGACGCGCAACCCCGGTTGCAAGGCACCATTGCGCTCGTCCTCCAAAATCACTTCGGCGCACCGCTCATCGCATGAAACAGATTAACCAAACCACAACCGTCGTGATTGTTTATATTGTTCGTGCATCGAACTAATTTTATCAGGAGCACCCATGAAAAGCAGCGAAATTGAACCCTCCAAAGCCGCCGCCCGGAATTTTTCCGGTTATCAGCCGGGGTCTGGCGAATCGGAGGCGGTTCGGAAGATCGAACAAAGCATCACCTACATGCTGCGGCATCTGGACAAGTCGCTTCAGGTGGCCACGCTCGCCTCCCGGGCCAATATTTCCCCGTCTCATTTCTTCGTGCTCTTCAAACGCCAGATCGGCTGCGCCCCCATTGACTATTTTATCCGGCTGCGCATGCAGCACGCCTGCCATCTGCTGGATGAAACGATGCTGAGCGTCAAGGAAGTCGCCGCCACGCTGGGTTATGAGGATCCATTCTATTTCTCCCGCGTATTTAAATCCGTCCATCACGTGGCGCCCAGCGAATATCGGTTGTTGAAAAATGGGGTCCGGGAAGCGGTCCGGAGTTGTGGGATTAATCCGCAGCCGGCCTCCGCGTTTGGATCAGGTGCGGGCCCAAAACCAAGCGCCTCCTATCCGGAACCAAACCCAGCTGGGGTTAAAAGCCGTGTGGACATCCACCCCGTGGTTGCCTCGCGTTATGGATCTGGTGAAAATGCGGGCTCGAATTCAAACCTCAGTTCAACCTCCTGTTAATCTTTATGTCTTACAAATCAAAAAGCAAGAAACCTTCCGCCGGCGCCTTTACGTTGATTGAACTGTTGGTGGTCATTGCCATCATCGCCATCCTGGCCGCGTTGCTGCTGCCGGCCCTGGCCAAGGCGAAGTTCCGCGCCAAGGTCCTCAATTGCACCTCCAACTACCGGCAGTGGAATACGATGGCCAGTGTGTATGCCGGAGATGAGACCCAGGGCAAACTGCCCACCTTTGATGTTCCGGGTTCCGGTGGGAATGCATGGGACGTGAACCCGGTCATGGTATCAACGCTGGCCAACTACGGATTAACGGTCCCGATGTGGTTTTGCCCGGTCCGACCGCAAGAGTTTGACAATGGCGACTACTCGGCCACCAGCTCCGCCGCGGACGGATGGTTTTTCGGCAACCGGCATCGGCATATAGGCAATACGACCGATCTTCAGCTGTATCTCACCCTGCACTCCGGTTTTTCCTGGGTGCTGATCAACCACGACTGGTGGGTGCCGCGCAACAATGCGGGCGCAGGCAATCCTCCTAACTTGTATCCCGCGGCCGGCGACGGCAGCAAGGGAATAACCACTCCCAACGGTATGAAGGATCCGGGCTGGCCCGTCAAGACTTCAGACCTGAACGCCCCAACCCAACCCATCATCAGCGATTATTGCGTGGTGCCGCAGGGTTCATCGGATCCCACCAACATCAATAATATCCTATCCACCACGGCGCATTTTTTCAACGGGGGATTGTCGTCCATCAATCTTGGCTTCGCTGATGGCCATGTTGAGCTCCACAACCGCCAGAACATTCAATGGCAATACAAGGCAGCCAACACCACCGATTATTGAAGTATAGAATTCTCCATGTGATTCATAGTTTAGTCCATTCCTTAAAACAATTTGAACGTGTAGATTAACCCTTAATACGCCAACAGAACCCAAAGAACCAAACAACCCAATCCCATGAAAATAATGAAAAAAATATCGGCGGCGCTGCTGGCGCTCGCCGTGTTTAATGTCTCCAGCCAGGCCCAAACCACCAACTTTTTTGTCAATGCGTTCAACACCGCTGCCGAAGTGACGAACAATGCCGGATTTAACGGCGCCAACAACGGCTGGGGCAACTGGTTCGGCAGTGCCTTCATATCCGGAGTATGGGATTCCACGGTGGATTCCAGCAACAACCCCAGTTCCGGTTCCTTTAAGGTTACCACCCAATTATATCCTCATTCGGGTTCCAATTATTCTCAATACGTGCTGTTCGATGGTTTTTTTACCTTCACCGCGGACATGTATAACTTGTACACAAACCTCTCGTTTGACATCAGGTTTGATCCCAGTTCCGTCACCCGGACCAATGATGACGGCACAGTTGACTTTGGCGCCATGCGGGCCGGTACCTGGGATAATTGGAATCAGGATTGGTTTTATTATTTCTCCATCTCCGCCACCAACGGGCTGGGGCAGCCGAACACCGGTTGGACCCATATCAGCATCCCCATCAATCAGTCGAACACCTTCGCCTTCTGGCCGGCCTTGACCAGCATGTCCGATGTTTTGATTGGCATTGATGCGGGCGGCGGTGGGAATGTAATTAATGGTTTGAACGTCGGCGGTGATCCACTCAGCTTGGCTGGCGGCGAACCAGTTAGCGCCAACACTAACATGACCGGACAACAAATATTCTGGGTGGATAACATCCAGTTCCTCGGACCGATTGGCGGCATTGTGCATCCGCCGCCGGTTGTTTCGGCGGTGAAATCACAGCCGGCATTGCGGGCTTTCATTGGTTCCGCCAGTATTTACGCCCGGTCGCAATTGACGACTGTTAATGCCAGCGAGTCCTGGATCGGAGCCGGAACCACTTATCCGGTGACTTATTCGTTCACGCTTTCAGATTTTCCCAGTGTGAATCAACTGCAAGCCCACTTGGAACTCATTCCTGGTCCTGCCTACACAGGCAATGCGGGCGCTGACTATGGAAATACCAACTGCCTCTGGCTGCAGATTTTGAGCGACGGTGCAGGTGGTTACACGGCCAACGTCTCCTGGAAAACCAATGCGCCAAACAACAATCCGGGCCATACCGAGCTGAGCATCGCAAGTTCCACCTCGCCTGCTGGAACCTGGACGCTGACGTTTACCAGTCCGACCGGCGGCACCTTGAGCGCCCCGGGCACCAACAATGTGCCCTTTACGATTAACGATCCGAATCTTACGACTGACTGGCAAAATCCCTGTGTGCTGGTCATTGGCAATCAACCGAATGGGGTAAGCGCGGCCGAGGGGTTGCCCAGTGATTACACTCATATCTCGGTTACCGGCGTTGCGGGAGGCTCCATTGTTGACGACTTCACCACCGCCACCAGCATTGATCCCAATTGGACTTTGCTCAATAGCGATAATACCAACACTTTGGTACTCGTTACCAAGAGCACTCCTCTGTGGGTGTATTGGACCCTTCCCGACACCGGTTTCAGATCCGGACTTGGCGTATCCACCAACATAACCTCCGGAGCCTCCGGCCCGTGGGTGTTGCCGCAATATTACAATGGTTACTTTGACCTGCCCGCCCCGGAGGCACAAGGCAAACTGGTATGGGACTTGATTCCCTCGGATTGCTTGCCGACCGTGGACGGTAATGCCCAATTCGGGCAACCGCTTTCGCCCAACGCATTCTTCCGGCTCTCGAATCCGCCGCCGCCGTTTTGATTCGAAAGCATGAAGGATCATTAATCTCAAGGCGCTGGTGGGCAGTATCACCAGCGCCTTTTTTCATCACACTGTAAAAATCAGACAAACAACCCCAAATAAACCATGAGAAAACCATTCAGAAATAATTTAACCATTGCCACGATGGTGCTGCTCGGCGGTTTCGCAACCGCGGCTCAGGCACAAGTCGTCTTCTCGGACAACTTCGAGGGCACGGCCGCCGGTACAGATGAACTCGCCGGTTGGGCTTCGACTGGAACATTGTCCGCTTATTCCCTGACGGTCGCCGCAGGAACGGGGGTGGGTGGCAGTCAAGGACTGACCTGGCAGGCAAATTTCAATTCCGCCTTCAGCGGCTATATGCCATGCAATCTTGGTTATTCCGGCGGCAATCCTTCCGGAAACACCAGCGCGAATCTGAATGACTATACGCTTTCATTCGATATGGCCGTGGCCAGCGGGGTGGCACTTAACCATCTTCAACTGACCCTTCAAGGTTGGGAAGGACAGTGGTTTAGTGGGGCCGGCCCCAATGGCGGGCAGGTGAACATTGATACCAGCGCAGTCGCTGTCGGTTCAGGCTTCCAACACTTTAGCCTGAATCTGGGCACTTTGATGGCCGGTACCGGTTTTGATCCCTTGGACCAGACCTATCAGTTCCAATGGCAAATGAATGGTTGGGAATTGGCCGGTGGCGGACCTGTCACGGGAGAGCAAATGACGATGGACAACGTCCAGGTTACGATGGTCCCTGAGCCTTCAACCGTTGCCTTGGTTGGTGTGGGAATGGCCGGCCTGTGCTGGCTGCGTCGTCGGAATGCTTAAGCGCAAGAATAATAATATAAACGGCGCCGACCAACGGCGCCGTTTTTTTGCATAAAAGAACCTGTCAAATTTGCCAACCAATTGAACCTCAACCATATTGAAGCGATGAATGATGACTTCCGCGCGAAAAGGTTACGCTTCGCCGGAATTATTCTGGTTTTGCTGGCGGTCATGGGATTTGGAGAGCCGGTCCGGGCCCAGACGGTTTATGTGGTCGACCAGTTCGACCCGTCGGGCACCGGCGGATATAGTTACTCTGGCGGCCAGATTGGTAACGTCTGGGGCAATTGGTTCGGCGGCGCATTTCAATCCCTGGCTTGGGATTCCACCAGCGATGCCAGCAACAATCCCGCTTCCGGCTCCATGAAAATCACGGCCAATTTTGGGGACCAGTTCGAGGTTTACGATGGTTTTAATGGCATCGTGCCGGCGCTGAATGGATTGCAGTTCACGAATTTCCAATGCGATGTCCGCTTTGCCAAAGGTTCTGCCACTGCGAACAATACCTTCGGCCACCTGGAGTTCGGCATCGCGGTCGGGAGCGGCCAGGATTATTTCGGCAGCATTGACGTTCCGTCCAGCAACACCAATTGGGTGCATGTCAGCCTCAAACTGAATGCGACAACCGATCCCAATCTACAGAACATCAATGACGTGCTGATACACATTTATGGACCTAATAACAGTCCGGCGCTGAGCGGCGCATCGACCCTCTGGGTGGATAACATCAAGTTTGTCGGGGCGAATCCGGTCACCACCAACTGCGTTGTGAAGTGGAATGAGGTGCATCAGCGGATCGACGGCTTTGGGGCTTCCTCGGCCTGGGATGGCAGCACCTGGAGCTCGGCGGAAGCCGACTTGTTTTTCTCGACCAATAACGGTTGCGGCCTCTCGTTCTGTCGCAGCCGCATTGCCCCCAATGGCACCACGGTTGAATCCAGCATCATGCAAATGGCTCAGGCGCGCGGCGCGCGAGTCTGGAGCACGCCATGGAGTCCGCCCATTGCCTACAAGGACAGCGGCACGGTGAACGGGGGGAATTTCGTTTCCAGCGCGGCCAACTATCAAGGCTATGCAGCGCAACTGGCCAATTACGTCGTCAGCATGAAAAACACCTATGGCATCAACCTTTATGCTGTCTCGGTGCAGAACGAGCCGGATGTCTCCGTCAGCTACGAATCCTGCCTGTGGACGTCGCAACAAATTCACGACTTTGTTCCCTACCTGGCCACCGCGCTGTCGAACAATAGTGCAGCTTCGATCAAGATCGTGCTTCCCGAGGATGAGCACTGGCAATGGAATCTGGCCACCAATACAATGAACGACACCGCCACCTCCAATCTGGTCGGGGTGTTGGCCGCGCATAACTATGGCAGTTCCGCCGCGCCGGTCACTCAATTTGGCAACCCTTGCCCGAAGCCGCTGTGGGAAACGGAACATTATTTTGGCTCCGACGACAGCATCAACAACGGAGTGTCGCTGGCACAGGAAATCCATTCCTTCATGACCGTGGCGCAGGCAAACGCCTATCATTATTGGTGGCTGGAGGGGAGTGGCACCGGCTCGCTGGTCGGCAACAGCTGGACCACGCCCGCAAAGAGGATCTTTGTGATGGGCAATTACAGCCGGTTTGTCCGCCCGGGCTATTACCGGATCGGTGTATCCAACAACGCTTTCACTTCCATCAGCGCCTACAAGGACACGAACTCCAGCAGCTTCGCGATCGTTGCCATCAATTCCACCTACACCACCGTGACGCAGGTTTTTAATTTGACCAGTTTCCCTGTGATCAGCTCCGTAACCCCCTGGATTACTTCCAGCAATCTTTCGCTGGTCAGCCAGTCGGCAGTCAGCGTCGCCGGCTCATCTTTTACTTACGCGCTGCCGGCATTAAGCGTGCTGACCTTCGTGGGCCAGCCGCCAACCAATACGCCGCCCACGCTGGCGCCCATCGCCGATCAGACCATCAACGCCGGCATTACTTTGATGATCACCAACACGGCGACGGATACGGATCAGCCGCCGCAATCGCTGGTTTTCAGCCTGCTCGCCGCACCCACCAACGCGACGCTTGCATCCCTGAACAACAGCAATGCCCTCTTCACGTGGCGTCCGCTGGTGAGTCAGGCTGACACGACCAACCTGGTCACGGTGCAGGTGGTGGACAGCGGGAACCTGAGTGCGACCAACAATTTCAACGTCATCGTCAATCCGCTGGCGCCGCCGACGGTGAGTTCGATCAATCCAACGGGCGGGCAGGTGAGCCTGGTGGCGACGGGTGCGCTGGGGCCGGATTACACCTTATGGGTCTCGACCAATCTCGTGGACTGGCAGGCATTGTTCACCAGCAATTCGCCGGTCATCCCGGTCACGCTCGTCGATACCAACGATCCCGGAGCTAATCCTGTCCGCTTTTACCGGGTCCAACTCGGGCCGTGACTCGAGTTGGAGTGAACATGGTTCGCCGCCGGACTGGAGAATTGTCCATGCGAAACGTAATTTCATCCATTCCCAAAATCCAGGGATCGTATAACTTAACCGGCCTTGGGCGGTGACGAAGAACTGGCGTTTTGCGGAAAACCTCAATCGGATATGGCACCAGAACGATGTTGAAGGGTTCAACTCCGGGATGCGGGTATTTTGAATTGCCAGGGCTGAGCTTGACCTGATAGCATTAACTTAAATTAAATCCGGACTGATTTTATCATGGAAACTGCATTTAAAAACATCTCAAAAATCAAATACGAAGGGCCAAAATCCAAAAATCCGCTGGCCTTCAAACATTACAACCCCGCCGAACTTGTCGATGGCAAAACGCTGCGCGACCATCTGCGCTTCTCGGTTGTTTACTGGCACACCTTTCGCGGCGTGGGTTCCGACCCTTTTGGTGTCGGCACGGCCATCCGTCCGTGGGACGATGGCTCGAACTCGGTGGCCAACGCGCAAAACCGCGCGCGGGTGGCGTTCGAGTTCATCGAAAAACTCGGCGCGCCCTTCTACGCTTTTCACGATCGCGACATCGCGCCGGAAGGCAGGACGCTGGGCGAGACCAACAAAAATCTTGATGCCGTCGTCAAGGTGCTCAAGGAGGAACAGAAGCGCACCGGCATCAAATTGCTCTGGGGCACGGCCAATCTGTTTTCCAATCCGCGCTTTGTTCATGGCGCCTCCACCAGCTGCAATGCCGATGTGTTCGCCTTCGCCGGCGCGCAGGTTAAGAAGGCGCTGGAAGTCACCCAGGAACTGGGCGGCGCCGGCTACGTTTTCTGGGGCGGGCGCGAGGGGTATTCCACCTTGTGGAACACCAACATGAAACGCGAATTGGAGCACCTCGCCAAATTCCTGCACCTGGCCGTGGATTATAAAAAGAAAATCGGCTTCAAGGGCCAGTTTTACATCGAACCCAAGCCGAAGGAACCGACCAAGCATCAATACGATTCCGATGCCGCCGCGTGCCTGAATTTCCTGCGCGAATACGATCTGCTCGGCGATTTGAAACTCAACCTCGAGACCAACCATGCCACGCTGGCCGGACACTCCATGCAGCATGAACTGGAAGTGGCGGGTTCGGCGGGAGCGCTGGGTTCGGTGGATGCCAATACCGGCGACGAACTGATCGGCTGGGACACCGACCAGTTTCCCACGAACATTTATCTCACGACGCAGATCATGCTCACCGTTCTCAAATACGGCGGGTTCACCACCGGCGGCTTGAATTTTGACGCCAAGGTCCGGCGCGAGAGTTTCGAGCCGGTGGATTTGTTTCATGCGCACATCGGCGGAATGGATGCCTTCGCGCGCGGCTTGAAGATCGCCGCCGCCATTCGCAAGGACGGCCGGCTCGCGGAATTTGTGTCCCAACGCTACGCCTCGTGGGATTCCGGCATCGGCGCCAAGATCGAATCGGGCAAGGCCGATCTGGCCGGGCTGGAAACCTACATGCTCAAGCAAGGCGATGCGGCGCCGAATGTCAGCGGCCGCCAGGAATTCCTTGAAAATCTCATCAACGAATTTATTTGAACGGCACCATTTGGCTGCGCCGGATGCCGGGGGCCCGCCTGATTTGATTCAACCTGTGAATTGCCAAACCGAGCGCCCACGACCGGCGGGCTGGATCACCGCGGCGACCATCGCGGGGTTGATCGCCTGGCTTGGATTTCTGCCGGCGGGTCATGCTGCCGAACCCGCCCAGACCTTTCAAAATCCCATCATTGCCGGCTTTCATCCCGATCCGAGCATTTGCCGGGTGGGTGATGATTATTACCTGGTCAACAGCTCTTTTGAGTTTTTCCCAGGGGTCCCAATTTTTCACAGCCTGGATCTGGTGCACTGGCAGCAGATCGGATACTGCCTGACCCGGAAGAGCCAGTTGAACCTGCGCCACGCGCGGGCCTCCGGTGGCATTTATGCGCCGACGCTGCGTTATCACAACGGCACATTTTACATGATCACAACGCTCGTGGACACCGGCGGAAATTTTTTTGTGACCGCCACCAATCCCGCCGGTCCTTGGTCGGAGCCGGTTTGGATCGACCGTGCCGGAATTGATCCCTCGCTTTTTTTTGATGCCGACGGGACCATTTATTATGATCGGCACGAAGGCTTGGGCGATGGCTATATCGGCCAGGCTAAAATCAATCTGGAAACCGGCAAACTCGATGGGGATTTCAAGCCGGTGTGGCGCGGTACCGGCGGTGTCTGGCCGGAGGGCCCCCACCTTTATAAGGTCAACGGGAAGTATTACATCATGGCCGCCGAGGGTGGGACCAGCTACGGTCACATGGTCACCATCGCCCGCAGCGATTCCCCGTGGGGACCGTTTTTACCCAATCCCAAGAATCCCATTCTGACCCATCGCGACCGGCCGGACAGTCCCATTCAAGCGCTTGGCCACGCCGACTTGGTGGAAACACCTGATGGTTGGTGGATGGTCTGTCTGGGTATTCGCCCTCAGGGCGGCAGTTTTCATCATCTGGGGCGGGAGACGTATCTGGCCCCGGTCACCTGGTCAGCCGACGGCTGGCCGGTGGTGAACGGAAACGGCACGCTGGAATTGACCCTGCCGGCGCCGCACCTGCCTCAACACCCATGGAAACCGGAGCCGGTCCGGGATGAATTCGACCAGCCCGATTTAGGGCTCCAATGGAATTACCTTCGGAACCCGTACGCCGGCGATTATTCGCTCACCGAACACCCGGGCTGGTTGCGCCTCAATGGTTCGGCAGTGACCATGAATGACCAGGATTCACCGGCTTTTGTTGGACGCCGCCAGGCGGATCTGGCCTGTCGCGCATCAACGCTGGTCTCATTCAATCCGCAGCATGAAAACGAGGAGGCGGGGCTCGTCCTGCGTGGCAACGAAAAAAATCATTGCGAAATCGGCATCACCCTGAAAGACGGCCAACGACAGGTCTTCTTTCGAAAGACCTTGGATGGCAAGGTCATGGATCCGGTTCAATATGAAGAGGTCGGTGCGGGAGAAATCATTTTATCCGTGGCCGCTACGCCGCTGGCGTACGAATTTTTCTGCCAGCCGGGGAAAGGGCCGGCGAAAAAGCTGGGCGCGGCGTTGACGCGTGATTTGTCCTCGGAAAAGGTCGGCGGATTCACCGGCGTGTACATTGGCCTGTATGCCACTGGCAACGGCCAAAAGAGCACCCGCCCGGCGGATTTTGACTGGTTTGAATACCATATCCCGGGAAGGAATTTTCCCGGCCAGGCATTGGCGACGGTTCTCGACGGTTTTTAAGCCCGCGCGGCGGTATCCCCGCGCGCCGGCCAGACCAGGGTCGTCCTCCAACGGGTTGTCGCCGGGTTGATTGCTTTTGAAGGTTCTACCAGATATGCTCGACGCATGAAAAAACGCTGCTTCAATTTCGCGTTCGCTTTATCCCTGTTCCTGGCGGTCACGGCTTCGGCCCAAAACACCGCCATCATTCCGGTGCCCCGGACCTTTCCCACCAATTGGATGTCGAGTCACGAGGCCTTGGTGGCCCGGGCGAAGCAAGGCGAGGTTGACCTCTTGTTCCTGGGTGATTCCATCACGGCTGGCTGGCTCTGGGCGAAGGGCGGATTGAATGTCTGGAACAGGTGTTACGGGCCGCTTCACGCCGCCGATTTTGGCATCGGCTACGACCGCACCCAGAATGTGCTCTGGCGGATTGAGCACGGTGAACTGGCAGGCCTCAAACCGAGGGTGGTGGTGCTTCTTATCGGGACAAACAATGCCGGCAACGAAGACAACGGCCAACCCCGCAACACGACGCCAGAAATTGTGGAGGGGGTCTCCGCCATCGTCACGGAACTGCGCGCCCGGCTGCCGGAAAGTAAAATTTTGCTGTTCGGCATATTTCCCCGCGGGGAGAAAAATGACCCGGTCCGTGGCCAGGTCAAAGCGGTCAATGACCAGCTCGCGAAACTCGACGACGGGAAGCGGGTGAAGTTCATGGACATCGGTTCGAAATTCCTCGAGCCGGATGGCACCCTGCCGCGGGAAATCATGCCGGATTTGCTCCATCCAAACGAGAAGGGCTATCAAATATGGTCTGACGCCATGGCTGGTACGCTCGAGTCCATGCTGAAGTAAAACGCGGTCATAAATGTTGAGGTGGTGCCGCTGCGGTGCGACACCACGCACCTGTCACCCAAATAGATGACTAAAATGCCGCTCGATAAACAGGGGGCTGCTTGGCATCCTCAAACAATGCATTCACACCAGAAGCCTGATGGTATTATTGTCTCCAAAATCGCCCGCGCAATGGATTACCAGCGGCATACATCTTAACCGGAAGCGTTGCATGAAAATCCCCCTCCTGTCTTTGGCGGCACTCCTGGCATTTCTGGCCGCCGGTCCGGCCCGGGCAGAATCGACGCTGTCTGAATTTATCACGGTCCGCGGCGATCAACTGATGGCGGGCGACAAACCGTTCCGGTTCATTTCCTGGAATGTGCCGAACCTTCACCTGATCGAGGACAAGTTTGATTTGACCGCCACGAACGCGTGGTGCCTGCCGGACCGGTTTGAAATCATGGATGCGTTGAGCACGGTGCGCCAGATGGGCGGTACGGTCGCCCGGACTTATTCGATTTCCGTGGTGCGGGGAAATGATCCGCCGGCATCAGCCAGCCATGTGCTGGGGCCGGGCAAATTCAACGAGGAAGCCTTCCGTTCGCTGGACCTGGTCCTGCAGGTGGCAAACGAGCAGGGCGTCCGGCTGATCATTCCGCTGGTCAACAACTGGATTTGGATGGGTGGCCGCGGCGAATACGCGGGCTTTCGCGGCAAGACCAAGGATGACTTTTGGACCGATCCGCAGCTCATCGCTGATTTCGAGGAGACCATCCGGTTTGTAATCACCCGTACGAACACCTTGACCGGGGTGCGGTATGGCGACGACAAGGCCATTCTTTGCTGGGAGACGGGAAACGAAGTCAAGTGCCCGGTGTCCTGGACACGTGAAATCGCCGCCTACATCAAAAGCCTCGATCACAATCATCTGGTGATGGACGGCTTCGACTCCAGGTTGCGGCCCGAAGTGCTCGCGATGCCGGAAGTGGACATCGTCACGACCCATCATTATCCCAGCGGCCGCGCGCAAAAATCCTTTGCCCAACTCATCCAGGAAAACGCCGCCGCCGCCAAAGGAAAAAAACCCTACATCGTGGGTGAATTCGGTTTCGTGGGCACCGACAAAATGGAGGACGCGATGAAAGCGATTTGCGACAGCGGCGCGGCGGGCGGTTTGCTCTGGAGCCTGCGGTTTCGGGACAGTGAAGGCGGCTTCTACTGGCACAGCGAGCCGGACGGCGCCAATTTGTACAAGGCCTTCCACTGGCCGGGCTCGGCCAGCGGGGCAGCGTATGACGAAACCAATCTCATGGCGATCGTTCGCCGCTACGCCTTCGCCATCCGCGGCCTGACCCCGCCGCCGATTCCGGTCCCCGCGCCGCCGACTTTGTTGCCGTTCACCGACGCGGCGGCGATCACGTGGCGAGGGTCCGTGGGCGCTGCCAGTTATACCGTTGAGCGCGCCTCGGGGGCCGGCGGTCCCTGGCAGACGGCGGGCAAGGGAATCGATGAGAGTTTTGTGCAATATCACCCCCTGTTTAACGATGCATCCGCGCCGGCTGGCGATTGGTATTATCGGATCCTCGCGGACAACGAAACCGGCGTCTCGAAACCTTCCAATGTGGTTGGTCCGGTCCAAGTCACACAGGCGACGCTGGTGGATGAACTCGCTGATTTTTCAAAGGTTTATGCCCGCCAGGGCAATCTGAAGATCAATTTAGGCGACTCCCGGAAGGCGAAGGAAGACGCGCACCGTGCTGACGGGAGTGCCGGCGATGCGCTGATTTACCAGTTGCCGACATCCATTGAAGGTTTTCGTGCGTTCATATTTTTCCCCCAGGACATCGCGGATCCCAAATTCGCCGTCTCGGCTGACGGCAAGACCTACCGCGAGGTCACTGCGACCAAGGAAATGAATTTCGAGGGCGCCGGCGACTACAATTATTGGAAGCCCGCCCGCTACCGCGCTGAAAACATCGGCGGAGACGAAAGGTTCCTGAAAATTGAGCTGACCGGCGAAACCGAGATCGGGCGGGTGGAAATTGTTCATGCTTTGAAGGCGAAATAGCCGGCGCCCCGGAATTTGACATGAATGCAAATGAATTGAAGGATTTTTCGCAGCGCGTCAACGACCAATTGTTCGGCCATCTTATGCCGTTCTGGTCCGGCCCGGCCCTGGACCCTGAGCAAGGCGGCTGGATGGCCTGGCTGTCCAATGATCTCAAGCCTGACCGCACGCAACCCAAGGGGCTGATTGTCAACTGCCGCATTTTGTGGGCGTTTTCCGCCGTCCACCGGGCCCGGCCCGAAAAGCAATTCCAACAAATGGCCGGCCGCGCGCTGGATTTTGTCATGAACCGTTTTGGGGATGCACAGCAGGGTGGCGCGTTCTGGCGGCTGGACGATGCCGGGCGGGTGCTGGACGATTCCAAAAAAATCTATGGCCAGGCATTTTACATCTACGCCCTGGCTGAATATTACCAGGCCTTTGCCGCGCCGGCCACGCTGGTTCGTGCCCGGGAAGTTTTTGAGTTGATCGAGAGGCACGCGCACGATTTAACCTGCGGCGGATATCTGGAAGTGCGCCGGCGCGATTGGTCGGAGGCTGAGGCCAATGCACGGCTGAGCGACAAGGACATGAACGAGAAGAAGTCCATGAACAATCAGCTGCATGTTCTGGAAGCCTACACCAATTTGTATCGCATATGGCCTGACCCCCGGGTTGACCAGCGGCTCCGCGAATTGATCACCCTCTTTGAGCAACGCATCCTCGATCCCCGCACCCTGCATCTCCATCACTTTTTCGACGAGCAATGGCACGTGCGCTCCGATACCTACACGTTCGGCCACGACATCGAAGCGACCTGGCTGGTATGTGAAGCGGCGGAGGTGCTGGGCGATGCCGCGCTGCTGAAACAGGTCGAGACCCTCGCCGTGCGCATGGCCGAGGTCGTGCTCAAGGAGGGGATTGATGCCGATGGCGCTCTCCGCTACGAAGGCAAGGCGGGCAAGATCATTGATGGAGGCAAGGAATGCTGGCCGCAAGCCGAAGCCGTGATTGGTTTTCTCAACGCTTTTCAAGTCTCAGGCGACGTGAAATTCTTCACCGCTGCCCGGCGCGCCTGGGATTTTATTGAGGGGCACCTGGTGGACCGCGTTCACGGCGAATGGTTCTGGCGCATTACGCCGGAAGGCCGCGTGGATCCGACCCTGCCAAAAGTCAGCGAGTGGAAAGGCCCGTATCATGGGTCGCGTGCGTGCCTGGAAACGCTCCGCCGGTTGCACGCCATCGCCGCCGCCCGGGAGCAGCCCTAAAGGAAGGTTATGAACAAAGCGGTCATCGGTTGGTTGTGTGCCGGGTTGTTTGCCACGGGAGCGCTGGCGCAACCCAGCCGGGTCAGCGTGCAAGGCAATCACTTTGTCACGGCCGACGGCAAATCCATTGTCTTCCGGGGATTGGATGCCAGCGACCCCGACAAGCTGGAGCGGAACGGACAGTGGAACCAACATTACTTTGAAATGGCGAAGGCGTGGGGCGCCAACGTGGTGAGAATTCCCGTGCATCCGGCGGCGTGGCACATTCACGGGAAAAAGAATTATCTTAAATTGCTCGACCAGGGTGTTGCCTGGGCCAGGGCAGAGGGATTGTATGTCATCATTGACTGGCACAGCATCGGCAACCTGCCGGGGGAAAAGTTTTTCCCGGCTTCCTCGGAGCTTTATCCCCCAACGGCGTACGACACGACCAAGGAGGAAACGTTCGACTTCTGGCGCACGATGGCTAAACATTATCGGGGAAACAACACCGTCGCATTTTTTGAGCTGTTCAACGAACCCGCCCTCGGGGGCAACATGGGAGATTGCAATTGGCCGCGATGGAAGGGACTGCTCGAGGAAATCATCAAAACCATTCGCGCCAACGGGGGCACGGCGGTTCCCCTCGTTGCCGGGTTTAATTTTGGCTACGACCTGACCCCGGTGGCCAACGCGCCTATCAACGCCGAAGGCATCGGCTATGTCGCCCATCCCTATCCGATGAAGGCCAAACAACCCTGGGAATCCAACTGGACGCACGACTGGGGATTCGTCGCCGAAAAATATCCCCTGATTCTGACCGAAATCGGATTTCTGGAGCCCGGCGCGCCCGGTGGCTACAATCCCATCACCGGCGATGAGAGCTACGGCGATGCGATCACGGCCTATTGTGCCCGGCACGGCATCTCCTACACGGTGTGGTGTTTTGATCCGCATTGGGGGCCGTGCCTGATCAAGGACTGGAATTTTACGCCAACACGGGCGGGGATTTATTTCAAAAAAGCCTTGTCGCAACCACAGCCCTGACTTTTTATTTTGCGCCGGATATTGAATGCCTTATAAATGATCGAAACCTTCCCTCACATCACAACCATGAAACGCATACTGTTCCTAATCCCGCTGATTTTTCTATCGGCTTGCGCCACCCAGAAACCCGTTGCCGTCGTCGCGCCCAGCGGGCCCGGCCAGAAGTTCAACCAACTGGCCTTGACGCCGCAGATGGGCTGGAACAGCTGGAATAAATTTGCCGACAAGGTGAACGAGGAACTGATCCGTGAAACCGCCGACGCGATGGCCGGCTCGGGCATGAAAGACGCGGGATTCCAATATATCAACATTGACGATTGCTGGCAGGGCGGGCGCGATGCCCAAGGGTTCATCCAAGCGAATCCGAAGAAGTTTCCGTCCGGCATGAAAGCCCTGGCCGACTACGTCCACGCCAGGGGATTGAAACTCGGCATCTATTCGGATGTTGGCTATAAAACCTGCGGCGGCCTGCCCGCCAGCCGGGGTCACGAATTTCAGGACGCGCAGACCTATGCGGCGTGGGGGATGGATTACCTGAAGTACGACTGGTGCAATGCCGAGGGCCTGAAGGCCGAGGGGGCTTACACGACCATGCGCGATGCCCTCTATGCGGCCGGCCGGCCGGTGCTCTTCAGCCTGTGCGAATGGGGCGACAACCAGCCGTGGCTCTGGGCCAGGGACGTCGGCCATTCGTGGCGAACCACCGGCGACATCTACAATTGCTTCGACTGCAAAATAGACCACAAGACCTGGTTTCAGTGGGGCGTCCTGCAAATCATTGACAAGCAGGAGGGCTTGCGGCAATACGCCGGACCCGGGCACTGGAATGATCCCGACATGTTGGAAGTCGGAAACGGCATGGCGGTTAATGAAGATCGCGCGCATTTCTCGATGTGGTGCATGCTGGCCGCGCCGCTGATTTCAGGAAACGATTTGCGGCACATGTCCAAGGAAACCCGGGAAATTCTCACCAACAAGGAAGTCATTGGCGTGAACCAGGATGCGCTGGGCATTGAAGGGTTCAAATATTCCGCCAAGGACGGCGTGGAAGTCTGGTTCAAACCCTTGAGCAACGATGCCTGGGCCATGTGTTTTCTGAATCGCGGCACCAATTCGCAACCCGTCACCTTCAACTGGAAAAACGAGACAGTGACGGATGATCTCTCCAAAAGAGAAACCCGCTTTGACACGACCACCTATGGCGTTCGCAATTTGTGGACGAAAAAGGACATCGGAACGACCGCCGAACCTCTGACCGCAGCGGTGCCGGGACATGATGTGTTGATGCTCCGACTCAACAAAATGTAAGGTCGTTTTGGGAACCGAGCTATGCGCAAAACGCTGGCGACCGGCGCGTTCATTTTGGCAATCCCGCTGGCGGTGATGGCCCAGGAAGCCGCCCCGGTCATTCCCCTCTGGCCGGACGGCGCGCCCGGCTTCGAAGCCCGGCGCAATGAACCCGAACTGGCCAGGGATTACTGGGTCCGCAACATCCACAATCCCTCCGTCACCGTCTTTCTGCCGCCCAAGGCAAAAGCCAACGGGACCGCCGTGCTGATCTGTCCCGGCGGTGGTCATCGTGAACTCGTTTTCAACGCGGAAGGGGTCGAGCCGGCCCGTTACTTGAACAGTCTCGGCGTGGCGGCGTTCGTTTTGAAATACCGGCTGGCGCGGGAAACGAATTCGCCTTACTCGCTGGAAATTCATCCGCGCGAGGATGGCGAACGCGCGATGCGGCTGATTCGGAGCCGGGCGGCGGAATGGAACCTGGACCCGAACCGCATCGGCATCATGGGGTTTTCCGCGGGCGGTGAGGTTGTCTCGATGGTCGTGTACCACCCCACCGGCGGTGATTCGGCCGCGGCAGACGCGATTGACCGGATGAGTTGCCGTCCGGATTTTCAAATTGTCATTTATCCAGGGCCGCTTGACGTTCCGGATGTGGTTCCCACGAACACGCCGCCGGCATTTTTCCTCGCGGCCGACGATGACTTGGGGCCGGCGCACACCATCGTCGATCTGGCACAGAAGTATCGTGTTGCCGGAGTCCCGGCCGAGGTCCACCTTTTTGCCCGGGGCGGCCACGCGTTCAACATGGGGAACCGCTCGAAGCTGGCGAGCATCCACAACTGGCCGCAACGCCTGGCGGACTGGCTGGCCGACAATCACCTCCTGGATGGCTCCCAAACGGATGCCGGCAACCCCATGCGCAAATAGGCGTTCGGTTAAATGTGGCAGTTGCAGTTTACCTGGCGATCCCGGCCAATATCGTGTTGGCTTGCGCGATCACCGCGAGCGTGCTTTGATCCGTGTCGAAAACGGAGTTCAACCCCTGTGGTTCGGAGAAAGGGTCGCCCATCAGTCCGCTGGCTGAACTCATGGTCCCACCCGCCCGGCCTTCGCCGGCCCACGCCCAGAAGTTTGCGCCTTGCAATGCCCGGCCCGCCTGGCAGGACTCCGCCACCTGTTCGAACATGCGGCGGTAATAATCGTCGCGCGCCGTCGTGGGTGTGCCGGGCGCATACAACTCATGATCGCGCGGAAGGCCAAATTCCTCCAGGACGAGCGGCTTGTGCAGGGTGTCGGTGGCCAGGACGTTGTGTTGTTCCACATGCTCCCGGGCCTTGGCCGCGGCGCTTTCATATTCTGCCCCCAACTGAGGCTCTTTGAGCCAGCCCCAATTCTTCAGCCACATATGGACGGTCACGTAATCAATCGCCGGCGTGGCGTGCGCCTTCACAAAAACCTCGGGCTGGTCCAGACAGCCATGAATTCCTTCCGAGCCGGTGCAAACGAGATGATTCGGATCCTGCGCATGAATGGATCGCGCCGTGGCGTCCACCCATTGGCAAAATTCCGGCACCCCGCTGACGGCGGCATCCGTGCCGGGCCGCGGTTCATTGGCGAGCTCCCAGGTCATGATCGCCGGATCCTCCCGATAGACCCGGCCGTTCACAGTGTTGCGGCGTTGGATGAGCTGCGAGATGTAATCCAGGTAAAGCTGGTTCGCAGCGGGGGTGACATAAAGCCGCGCCGAAAATTTCATGAAACCGCTCCAATCGCCCTTGGCGATGACCGGCTTGTCCGGGTCAGGAATCGTGTCGCCAGTGATCCAGCGGACGTATTGGGCGAAGCCGCCGGACCACTGCCAGTAATTCGATACGAAGAGTATCCCGTGCATGTTGCGTTTGGCCATTTCGGCAAGGCAGAAATCCAACCCGGCGAGCAGATCCGCATCCCAGTCGCGGGGAGCGCGTGTGATCCCGCGTGAAATGGCGCCGGCCAGAGGAGATGTTTCCGAGCCGGCCAGCAGGCGGATGTTGGTGACGCCGATGCGTTGCAGGCGATCCAGTTCGCGCACCATGCGCTGGCGGCCCCCGGGCAATGCCGGGTCGGACAGGTAGCAGCCAAACCACAGATTGGCCCCGATGTAACCATAGGGATGATCGCCCAATTGGAAACGGCCATTGCAGACGGTGATGAAGTCACTCGCGGGCTTGGCGGTGGATTTGGCTGGCAGCCGGCTGCAGCCGGCGGCGATCAGCGGCAGCGCCAGCGCGGTGGTTTTGATGAATTCCCGGCGGGAAGTATGTCGGTGGCTCATGGTGGTTGGTTTAAACTCTTACTTCCGTCAAATCCACGGCCTGGATCATCAGGATTTTCGAGGTTGTGCGTTGGGAAAACATGGACGTTGGCGGGCAGTTTTGAAAAGGTTTTTGGTGTAGCATGTTTAGATGACATTTGGATTTTTCATCGCTTTATGCCGCCCCAGGTTATAGTTTCCACGAGCAACCAACGTCAACGATCCTGATGCGAACAACAATCAATTAAACATGGATTAAACGGACCTCCAACATCCAATCTTATTACCATTACCGCGCAAGCCAAATGAACAAAACGACCTTTCAAAGCAAATTGAAACAGCTCCAGCGGCAGCATGAACGACTGATCCAACGCCGCAACCGCCCGCAAAAGAACGGCAATGGCATTTTCGACCGGTACGAATTCCCGGTCCTGACCGCCGAGCATACGCCCTTGTTCTGGCGTTATGACTTCAACCACGCCACCAATCCGCATCTCATGACGCGGTTGGGCATCAACTGTGTTTTCAACGTCGGCGCCATGGAGTGGAACGGGAATATCGTGCTGATGACCCGCACCGAGGGCTGGGACCGGAAATCCTTCTTCGCCGTGGCCGAAAGCAAGAACGGGGTCGATGGGTTCCGATACTGGGATTACCCGGTACGGATGCCGGATTACGAGGCGCAGGAAACGAATTTGTACGACATGCGCCTCGTGCGCCACGAGGATGGCTGGATTTATGGCCTGTTCTGTGCAGAGCGGCATGATGACTCCAAACCGGGCGATCTTTCCGCCGCCATCGCCCGTTGTGGCATTGCCCGCACGAAGGATCTGGTGCAGTGGGACCGGCTGGCGGATTTGAAAACGCCCGCGCTGCACCAGCGCAATTGCGTTTTGCATCCCGAATTTGTCAATGGCAAGTATGCCTTCTACACCCGTCCGATGAGTGACTTCGCCGCGACCGGTTCCGGCGATGGCATTGGCTGGGGGCTCGTGGATGACATCACCCACGCCGTGGTAAAAAAGGAAAGCATCATTGACCCTCGCTTTTATCACACGATCAAGGAAGGCAAGAACGGCCTGGGCCCGGCGCCGATCAAAACGAAAAAGGGCTGGCTGCATCTGGCGCACGGCGTGCGCAACACGGCGGCGGGGATGCGCTATGTGCTTTATGTTTTTCTGTGCGATCTCAAGGATCCCGCCAGACAAATCAGCGCACCCGGCGGCCACTTCATGGCCCCGGAAAATGACGAGCGCGTGGGCGACGTTTCCAACGTGGTATTTGCCAATGGCTGGGTGGCGCGCCGGAATGGTGACGTCTTCATTTACTACGGTTCGTCCGACACCCGCACGCACGTGGCGACCACGACGGTGGAAAAACTTCTGGATTACGTCATCCACACGCCGCCGGATGCCATGCGGTCAAGGCTGTGCGTTGACCAGCGGTGTCGTTTGATCAAAAAAAACCTGGAACTGAACCGTTGAGCAGCCGCCCCGTCACGGTTGGCGCATCTGCCTTGACGAAGGAAAGCATTGATTATGAACAGACCAACCACACTCCTGTTGTTGCTCGGCGCATTTTGCGGTGGGTGCAGTTCCCTCATGCCAGTGACGCCCCACGCCTCGCCGGAGGCGGTGGCGCTGTTGGACTACCTGCATGGGATTTCGGGCCAGCATACATTGACCGGCCAGCATAATTATCCGGCAACCAAAGACATCTCCACCCTTGAGGCCGCGGCAGCTTGGGGCAAGACCCCGGCCATTTATGGCCAGGACTTCGGCTTTGCCCGGCCTGGGGACAAGGATGCCGTGGCCGCCCGGCCGGACATCATGGCGGAGGTCAAGCGGCAGTACGAGAAAGGTTCGATCATCGCCCTGTGCTGGCACGCGGTGCCGCCCACGGCGGATGAGCCGGTCACTTTCCGGTCCAGGCCGGGTACGCCGGCCACAACCAATCTCACCACGGTGCAGGGCCAGCTCACCGACGAGCAGTGGAACGAGCTGATCACGCCCGGAACCAAATTAAACCAGCACTGGTGCGACCAGGTGGACGTCATTGCGGCATTCTTGAAGCAGCTTCGCGACGCGCACGTCCCGGTGCTTTGGCGGCCGTACCATGAGATGAACGGGGATTGGTTCTGGTGGGGAGGGCGCCGGGGGGTGCGAGGCACCACCGTGCTATACCGCCAGTTGTTCGACCGCCTGGCGATTCATCACCAGCTCAACAATCTGGTCTGGGTCTGGAGCCTGGACCGGCCGGCCACACCGGAGCGGCAGTTCGTCGATTTTTTCCCCGGCCGAAACTGCTTCGACATCGCGGCGCTGGATGTTTATCACAGCGATTTTTCGCCAGTTTACTATCACGACCTGTTGAAACTGGCGAAGGGGAAACCGATTGCGCTGGCTGAAGTCGGGCCGCCGCCAACGCTCGCCGTGCTCGAAGAACAGCCGCGGTGGACCTGGTGGATGAACTGGGCCGGCATGGTTGGCAAAGACCCCGGCGAAAATCATGCCATGGCAAACTTGGTGGCCGCGCCCCGCTCATTGAGCCTGGAGGATCCGGACTACATCAAAGGCATCACGCCCATTCGCGCGGCGTCCGGACTGCCGCCGTTGGCCCCGGCAACCCGGCCGGCGCCATGACCTTTTGCCGGCGGAAATTTGGAGCGCAAACGCATTTGATCAAGGAGGTTTGACCGTGAAGGTTTTATTTATCGGTGGCACGGGTTTTATCAGCACCTCGGTCAGCCGGCTGGCGCTGGCCAAGGGTATCGACCTGCATCTGCTGAATCGCGGGCTGCAGAAACGAGATTTGTCCGGGGCCCGGAGCCTGATCGCTGACATTCACCAGCCGGACCAGGCGCGCGCCGCGCTGGGTGATTTGAAGTTCGACGCGGTGGTGGATTGGGTCGCCTATACGCCGGAGGACATCGAGCGCGACCTGGCGCTTTTCCGGGGCCGCACCAAACAATTTATTTTCATCAGCTCCGCCTCGGCTTACCAAAAACCTCCCGGCCACCATGTCATCCGAGAGTCCACGCCGTTGCACAATCCCTATTGGGACTACTCGCGCAACAAGATCGCCTGCGAGGATCGCCTGACGCGGGCCTATCGCGAAGAAGGCTTTCCGGTCACCATTGTTCGTCCTTCATTGACGTATGGCGACGCGAATTTCCCCATCGCCCTGGGGGGCTGGGGTTGTTACACCCTGGCGGATCGTATGAAAAAGGGACGGCCGATCATTGTGCACGGCGACGGCTCATCCTTATGGGTCGTCACCCATGCGGAGGATTTCGCGAAGGGATTTCTCGGTCTGGTCGGGAATGCGCAGGCCTTGGGCGAAGCTTTCCACATCACCTCGGACGAGGTGCTGACCTGGAACCAGATTTATGAAACCATTGCCGATGCCCTGGGGGTGAAGGCCAACCTGATCCACATGGCTTCCGATTTTATCGCTCGTGTTTCACCTCCGCTGACCGGCCCTCTGCTGGGCGACAAGGCCTGGAGCGTGGTTTTTGATAACCGCAAAATCAAAGAATTTGTACCGGGGTTCCAGGCCGTCATCCCTTTCCGTGACGGCATCAGTCGAACGCTGGCCTGGTTCGACGCCGACAAGAGCCGCCAGCGCGTGGACGAGTCCGTGAACGCCGAACTGGACCGGGTTCTGGCCGCTTATGACGGCAGGACAACATAGTTGCTGCCGCCAGCCAATGCCGAATCAATCTGTAAATCGGATCTTACTGTTCGGGAATGAGGTAGGGATCGCGCGCTGCGCGGTCACCGACCGCGTAGAGCGGTCGGAAGGAATTATACAACGACGTACGTTCGTCAATATTGGTTCCGCGCCTCTGCGGCGCGGGGACATCGCAGCGCAATGTCCCTGCCAAGTCAGGTTTTCGGGCTTTACCCTTTTCACCGAATCCGTGGGTGAATGAGTCCGGGTTGCCATCACTTTTGGGCCTTAAGAATGGCGAGGCATTCCATCATGGCCCGACCGTTGTGGTAACCGGATTTCCAGATTTGCGCCTTGTCGCCGCGGGGAGTGCCGTCGGGCATGATGGTGTCAAACCATTCGCCGTTTTTCCAATCCACCTGATGTTGATCAATCCAGTCGTAGGTTTTTTCAAAGACGCGTAGATATTTGGGGTCCTGGGTCAGGCGATACATATAAAGCGCACTCACACAGGCCTCGGATTGCACCCACCAGCTTTTCTCACGGTTCTGGGCGGGTTGATGAAACGGACCATAATAGAAGAACCCGCCCTGATCCTCGTCATAGCCATGTTTCAGCGCGTAATCGAAAAGCGCGCGATAAAGGTCAAGCAGCGGATAATTTGAAATCCCCGCGGCGTCGCAGGCGTCATTCAGCAGCCAGATGTTTTCCAGGTCGTGGCCGTAGGAAACCCGGGCGTAATCGCCGGTGAGCACCGGTTCCCAGTTGCGCTGATACTTGTCCGTGCAGGCGCCGAGGCCTTTGCGGACCACGGCATTGCTCTGGATGGCGATCAATTCCAGCAATCGCTCCCGCGCCAGGGGCAGCTGGCTGGCCCGGTAAAAGGTGGTCATGGCCTCCAGCAAATGCAGGTGCGTGTTCATCAGCTTGAAATCCGGCTCACCCATGTAAGTCATTCCTCCCGTCGGGCCCGGGGTCCAATCCTCGTTGAACCACTCGATATAGCCGCCATAAATTGGGTCGTGCGCTTTGGTTTCCATCACGTTGAAGAGCTGGATCGCCAGATCCAAGGCCTCTTTTTTCCCCGTGGCCAGATAATATTCGGAGAGCGCGTAAAGGGCAAAGGACTGACCATAAAGATGCTTGTTGACCCGCAATTTTTTGTCGCCCGTGACGTCCACTTCCCAGTAGAATCCGCCGTTCTTTGGGTCCCACATTTTATCCTTCAGAAAACGATAACCGGACTCCGCTGCGTCCAGGTATTCCTGACCACCGTGACCGGTGCGCACCAGGTGGGAGTAGAACCAGACCATGCGCGCCTGCGTCACGATCATTTTGGTTCCGGGACCTTTCAGCCGGCCCTCGATATCGTGGTTGAGGAGGTAGCCGCCGTTGGTGCGATCGATGGTTTGCGGATACCAGAACGCGACGATGTTTGCGGTGAGGTTGGTTTCCAGCCGGGGCCGGTAGATTTTTGCCACCTCGGCCAGATCCTGGCCGGGGAGCCGGGCAAGGGACAAAAACAGCCAGGCCACAATCAGGCCGGCGGATTTGCGAAGTTGCATGGATGGTTTACTAGGACATTGTTGGCACAAAAGCGAGATTTTTACGGGCCTCAAGCCCTTGAACCGTAGCCGCCGCCGTGAGTTCGGCGCTGATTTTCGATGGACCAAAGGTGCGCGGACGGGTCCCGCAATGTGGGACGGCTACGAGGTTCAGCGAGAATCTTTCACCACGTTTTGAGCATATGTGTGATTGCCTTGGTTGACCGTAATTTCATAGGCTCCATCCACCAAATCCGGTTTTCAACACCATTTGCGCCACCATAACATGAAAAACATTTTCGTCCTTTTGCTCGCCCTGATTTTGGCAGCCGGATGCCGCACCACGCCCCAGGCGGCCGCCAATCCGAAGTCGAATGCCCGGGCCAAAGCCATTTTAAAGTATGTGCAGAGCCTTGAGGGGCGGACCAACAAATGCGTCCTGTCCGGCCAGTTCTCCAATTTCGGGCAGGGAGCGAACCTGCGTCTGGTGAATGAGATTCACGAGCAGACCGGTCACTGGCCGGCGATCCTCGGCGTTGATTACGCCGGCCGGGGCGGCCTCACCCACGACGCACCGAATCAGGCCGCCATCGAATACTGGCGGCAGGGCGGGTTGGTCACCATCAGTGCGCACCTTTACAATCCCGCCCGGACGAATGTGGATGGCGGCGGACTGCGCGACAAGGATGTTGATCTGGCCACGTTGCTGGATCCGCAATCCGAGACGCATATTCGTTGGCTGCACGAACTCGACCAACTGGCGGAAGGGCTGCAGCAACTCAAGGAGTCCGGCGTGGTGGTGCTGTGGCGGCCGTTTCACGAGATGAACGGGGATTGGTTTTGGTGGGATGGCAAAGACCCGGCAACCTTCATCAAAGTGTGGCAGCAAATGTTCGACTACTTCACAAAAACGAAAGGCCTGGACAACCTGCTCTGGGTTTACGCCCCAAACCATGGGGCAAAAACCACCGCCTACTATCCCGGTGACCGCTATGTGGACCTGGCCGGCCTCGACGCCTATACGGACTTCATCGACACCAACCACATCAAGGGTTACGCCGAGATGGCGCAGATTAAAAAACCCTTCGGGTTTACCGAATTTGGGCCGTACGGGCCAGATAATCCCCCGGGCGATTATGATTATCTTCGGTTTATTCAGGGAGTGCAGGCGAATTTTCCCCGGACGGTATTCTTTATGAGCTGGAACGCCAAATGGAGCCTGGCCCGGAACACCAACACGACGGAATTACTGAATCATCCCTGGATCATCAACCGGGAGGATTTGCCCAAGAACCTTGCCGGCAGCCCGTAATCTGCGGCAGGGAGCAAGAAAGAATCTGTCAGCGATTTTCCTGATTCGTCTTCGATGTCGCCCAGTGCAGACAATTCCCCGCGTGGGCCTCTGAACGAGCAGTGAAGATTTTCTAAAAACTGCCACTGTCCCGCTAGGCGGGATCAGTGCGCTCCAAATCAATGAAGAAATTCAGGAATAGCGAGCCGGGTCCATTCGGCTGCTACTTGTGAGCCGAGGCGATGCCAGCCAGATAAAAGCAATCCTGGTCATCAGGACTCTGCTTGCCTCCAAGTGTACCTCCCAAGCCTGGATTAACGACTGTTCCCGGGGTGAAAGTGCGGTTATCCAGCCACTTGTGAACGGTCGAGTGACCATCGGCAAAGGCAATTCCCGCAGCTTTGCCATGGAGGCCGGCCGGCCAATCCACTAGATAAGTAGAACCTGCAGAAGCATTGGCTGGTATGGCCAAGGAACCGTCGTTGATGGAATACGGATTCTCGTCCATGATTACAAAGGTATCCGATGGACCTGGATAAATGAAATCTCCTGTCTTGCCATAGCATCGCCAACTCGTCTGAGTACCATAGGCACTCCCATTCAACCATCCGCCTTGAACCGGCGCTCCGATTGGAGGGGCCGAAGAACCTCCATTATAGGAGGAGGAGGACCAAAAAACCGTGCCGACAGCTGAATTCATGGAATAACTGCGCACATGGATATTGGGCGACACGTTTACGTTAACGAAGTTATCAGCCGGACAATGATAAATGGCCCCATTGGGAATGTACGGCGAAAGCACAGAGTTCGGATCCAACAATTCACTATGGCCGAGTCTGGCCCCAATATCCGCAAGATCCGGAGGCTGCTCCATGGTGCCAACCACCCAGTTCTTCTGCTGGGCTTGCGTGGCAGGGCTTTCACCGTAGTAAGCGGTCGTAAAGGGGTAATCATTGGGCGCCAGCAAGTCGCCGTTGTCATCCGCATACATGCGCCAGGCGGTCATGATCTGCTTGGTGTTGCTCATGCAACTGATGGACAAGGCTCTTTGCTTGGCCTGGGTCAGCGCCGGCAGCAGCAACGCCGCCAAAATGGCGATGATGGCGATAACGACCAGCAATTCAATGAGCGTGAACCCGCCCGGCCTGGAACTACATTTCCGTCTTTCAATCTGCTTTTTCATTTTTAACGATCCATTTCAGTCAAGAGGACTTTTCCAACCATGTTTACCATTTAAAAACGGGCGCCAGAATTCACTCTGGCGCCCGTTGTGCATTAATCTGTCAACTTGGCGCCGTCATCAAGGGCCAACCGTGACCGCCGAACTGGGGGCGTTGTCAGGAATGGCCCCGCCAGCACCCACACCATGAATGGTGTCCGTAGCATAGATCGTCTGTGATCCAGTCGTGCCAAAGAACAACGGACCAAACACCACGGTTGAATTCACCATCGAGGCGTTAAGCGGATAGGTGGCCGCGCCATCCGTGGAGGTCAGATGGATCGAGTCATACACACCAGGAACGATATTCCAGTTGGCATCAACCGCATTGACGGTGACGGTTATGGAACCACCGGTGCCCAGACTGATGGGAGTGGGTGTTCCGGTCTTGCCCGTGAGTGTTCCAGGGGCAGCTGTCTCACCCGGAAGCAGGACCTGCATCTGGGTGTAAACCCGCTTGATCAGGTTGAAGAACGCCGTGCCGCCTGCAGGTAACTCAGTGCTGTCAACGAGCTGTTCATTGAATCCAAAGAATGGGATGACCGGGTATATCGCTGGCGATGTCCAAGCCCCCAAATTGAGCAAGCTATTGCCCGTCTCCAAGGAGAAGCCGCCGGCGGGAACCGTCCAGGTAACCCAATATTTCGCACTGGCCGGCACTACGAGCACGCCCGCACTGCCACTGGCGGCGGCGGTTGACCAGTAGTTGGTGTCCAAGATGGATTGGGCCAGGAAGTTTTGGCTGATAGGCGCTGCCGAGCCGGAAATGCTGAAGTCCGAATAAACAACCTTTTGGTTTACCGCGGCTGCACTATTTGCCTGACCACCCAGATACACCCGCATGCCAAGGGAGGCAGGGTCAAGGAACTGGGCGTAGTACGGCGTAATAACAAGGTTGGTGGTATTACCACCGGGCGCAATCAGCGTGACGTTGGTGTTGGACGTGAACCGGATGGTCCAGGTTCCAAGCGCGGTCGGATTGGTGACACTGCCCAAATTACCGCTTTCGTTGGTAACGTTGTTCTCGTTGGGACCGATGGGAACAATGATCGGACCGGCTGGCTGGCTGCCCACAGCACCGGAGTAATAATAGTGGTTGGTAATACCAGCTTCTATCCGGGTATCGGGCCCACCGCCGCTATACATGTACTGTTGATGATCCTCGTTGACCTTGTATTGGAAATTCAGCGTGGCGCCATTGGTTCCGAGTTGGATGAACGCAATGACCATATTGGCTTCATTCCAATCCGGAGCGTTGTCCACCGCAGCCGGGTTCGGGCTCAGGAACAACCAGGCTTCAGCCCCATACGTTGCCGGGGCGGTGGGGAAACTATTGATGGTAAATTTATAGTCAACTGGATTGCCACCAGAGGCAACTCCGAACCATGACGTTCCAGTGTTGGTGATAAAATAGGCTGACTGCCGGTCATAGATGCTGCCCTCGGTGCTATAGGACACTTGCAAACCTTTGTCCGTTTTGGCCAGCGGCGAGACGATGGGAGCGGGAAGGGTGGTCACGGACGATGGCTGAATCTCAACATCATCAATCCAGAAGGCAACGTCTCCGCTCCATGGAGCGGGCTTGTTGTCGTAGTAATCCAGGCCCACCACTTGGTTGATTTGGGGGATGGTATTGAGCAACTGGTAGTTCAACTGCACCCAACCATTGGACGCCGTGTTCGGAACCAGCGAGAAAATTCTGTATTGATCCCAGCCGGAACTCGTTTGGAGGCTGATGCCCATCCCGGAAAAACCTGGTCCGGAATTGAAGGCGGATAAGGGCATCGTGCTGACGTTCGTATCCCATTTGAACCAAAGGGAAACATTGGTGTACAACGTGAGATCAACCGGGGAGCCCCCATTCCAGATGCCACTGCCAGGGGCAAAGGTTTCGGGCACCATGATCGTGTCGGTTGAACTGGCGGCAATCTTCGAGATGTAAATCGCCCCGCCGCCGTTGCCGGTATGGTCCTGGGTGCTGTCCCAGGCGAAGGTGGCGCCGCCGTACCAATTCCACATGTGAGTGGTGCTGGTGGTGGCATTGTCGAAGGTGTCCACGGTGATCACCTGATTACTGAATCCGACCGAGGTGGATAAGGCCAGGCCGAGAAGCGCGGCTGGCATCCAACCATACAATTTTGAGTATTTCATATTTGGTTTAGGTTTTTGGGTTGTGATTTTTTATCTAAGGAATATTCAGCTCAAGGGCTGACCGTTTGGTTTCTTTCTTTGTGGTGGGGTTGGTTTGGTTGGTTGCGCGTTTGGTTTTAAATTTCATTTCCGGCCAGCCAGCCTCCGCCCGGCTGGACGAAAGAAAGACAATCGGAGTCTTGCTGAGATGCAACGGCACATAAAAAGCATTTTGCCACAAAGGTTATGGTGGAATAGTACATCATTCGTTGGAAGTTTCATGTCACCTAAACGGGGGACATTCCCGGCGTTGTCATTTTGATTAGTTTGATTAATCCCCCGGCGCCACCGTCCACATTCCCTTTGGATTCTGAAGTCTGATGGTTGTTTGTGCCCCCGCGGCCACGGTTCCGATGGTGTCGGTATATCTTAATGATTCTACGTGACCATCGTGAAAGGCGTAGTCAAACCGGGAATTGTGAGCCTTGTACAACAACTGGCCTTCGCTATAGCCGTTCGCCCCCAGCGTCCTGGAATCCGAAGGAGCATTTACGTCAATTTGGTAGCAGTTGCCCCAGCCGTTGGGCTGCCCATCCGCGATCCACGGGCCGGAGCAACAACAGGGCCAGATGTTTCCCTCGGATTGCATGCTGCTGGCCACTTCGCACAACATGATCGTGCCGGAAGGATCCTTAACAATTGTGCTTTGATAACCCTTCGCGTTCCAATCAGCTGACGACGCGGTGGCACTTGCCCAATAAATTCCGACACCGAGAAAGCCAGGCGTGGTTAGGGGCGGCAGCCCATTGGCGGGATCACGTTGGTTCAGACCGCCAGCCCCCTGAGTGGACTTGTTTCCGCAGGCGACCATGGCAAAAGTCCTCGGGGCGAACTGAAGCGGGGCAGCCGGATTACCGTTGACATGCATCCAATCAACTTTTGGAAAGGTGTCGGCAGGACAGGTCAGAATCTTGAGGCCTGTGGATTCGTTGGCCGCGGCGGCGTCGGTTGGATCAATCATAAAGACGCCATCTTTCATCTGAGTTGAGGTTGTCGAAATGCTGCCGCCGATATAAGCGTAGATCCAATCATCCCAACTCAGCACTCCAGCTGAGGAGGCATAACCTGCCGGTGGCAACATATCCGAGCTATCGTTGGCAAACAAATTAAAGCCCAAGCCGAGCTGCTTTTCCTGAGACATGCACTGAAGCCGTTGCGCCCGGCTCTTGGCGCTTGCCAGGGCGGGAAGCAAAAGCGCCGCCAGAATGGCAATCACGGCAATGACCACCAGCAGTTCGATCAGGGTAAAACCAGGTTTGGCGGCCGGAGGGGTCGACTTGCGCCCGGGCGGCAATTTTGTGGAATTGAAAATGGAGGCCATCATCTTATTATAACTATTGTAATGTACGTTATGGGGTTGAGCTGTCCACCACGACAATCAGCCCGCGATTATTAATGGCGTATTTCTTGCCTGCGGGCGGAGGGGGAGCCTGAATATTCGCGCTGGCGACAAATTCTTCAAAGCTACCGGGAACATGGTGGTTTCGGATTCTATATTGGATCACGGCGTGATTCAATTGCTGCAAAACTGTCTCTCCTTTGTCGGTGATTGCCGTTCCCCCTGGCGCGGGTAGAGGTGGGAGATACACCGGATTGCTAGGTGCGGCTGCCGTTGCGGTCTCCGGGGGTGTGGTTGGCTGCGACGCATCGGTGGGGGTGGGCGAAGCCGTGGCGCTTGGGTTATCCTTCTTGCCACAGCCGGCAGCAAAAATGATGGTCCCGAGAGCGATTACCAGGCACAAACTTTTACGGGTCATGGGTTGGTGCCGGAACAGCCGCGCGGAACCCGAAAACGTTTTCATATTAAAATGGGGTAAAATGATGGATGGAATAAGATGGACCATGCCTCCGGCAGTGCAAAGTCCCTAAAATAGGGGACAAGCGGTTTCCGCCCGTGAACATGGATTGTTGCACTTCCGGTCCACAAGGCCAGGCCACACAAATTTCAGCCCCCAGGCCAGCCTTTTCGTTCACCCGGTTCCCGGTATTGTTCGCCATGATGCAATCCACGCCCGTCGTCCTCGTGGAAGGCCGCCTCCTGCAGGATTCTTTCCTGAACGCCGGACGCCAGGACCGGGCGGAATTGAAGGCTGCCGCTGAGCGGATGAAAAAGTCCGGCGGCAAAAATTTTTATTATATTGAAGCGAAACATCGGTTTGGCGACGATGGCTCGCATCCGAGCGATCCGGGTTTATGCGCCAGGCTGATGTATTCGCCAAAGTCCTTGGTCCGCGCTTGAAATCAAACAAATAACATGCCCCAATCCAGCCCATCCGCTGAACCAGCAGTTCCTGCCGTTCCCCCGGCTGGCGGGGCAGCCTATCGCGGTCCGTTTGCGATCATGACCGTCCTGTTTTTCATGTGGGGGTTCATGACGGTGTTCAATGACATTCTGATTCCCCGGTTCAAGGAGGCGTTTACGCTGAATTATCTCGAGGCGATGCTGGTGCAGTTTGCCTTTTTCGGGGCGTACTTCATCGGGTCGCTCTTGTATTTCGTGATCTCGGCCACGACGGGAGATCCGATTGCGCGGCTTGGTTATAAAAATGGCGTCGTCGTCGGGCTTTTGCTTTCGGCCCTGGGCAGCGCGCTTTTCTGGCCGGCGGCCACGGTCCATTCTTATCTCTTCTTCCTGGTGGCGCTTTTTGTCGTCGGCCTCGGATTCGCCGTGCTGCAAATTGCCGCCAATCCCTACGTGACGATTCTTGGCCCGGAACGGACGGCATCAAGCCGTTTGAACCTGGCGCAGGCCTTCAATTCCGTCGGCACGACCGCCGGCCCGCTCATTGGCGGATACTTGATTCTCCAATACTTTGCAAAAACCGGCGTGCACGGCGCGGAGTCCGTCAAATTCCCCTATCTGATATTTTGCATTGTGTTTTTGCTCCTCGCGGCGTTCTTCCTTCTGGTGCGTTTGCCGCACGTCGGCGAGGGCAAAATCGAGCCGGGGGTCGGGGCGTTGAAATATCCGCACGTCCTGCTCGGCGTGCTGGCGATTTTCATGTATGTCGGCGGCGAAGTCTCGGTTGGCAGCGCGATCATCAATTTTCTTGGCCAGCCGAACGTGGCGGCCCTCCCGGCGCTCGAGGCCAGCAAATACGTCTCGCTTTTCTGGGGCGGCATGTTGATTGGCCGTTTCATGGGGGCGGTCGAATTGAGTGAAATGAAGAAAATCCACAAGCAGCTTTTACTCGCGGGCGTTCCGGTTCTGGCCTTTCTCATCATTTGCCTGGCCAGCGGGTGGACGCTGGCAAAAGCCCGGCCGGGGATCGAAACCGATGCGGGTTTCTCCTTTATCGGCGACTGTTTCGCCAATGGTTTTGGGATTGTAAAATGGTATCTGCCGCTGCTGGTGCTTTGCTGGCTGCTCTTTCAATTCGGCCAAGGCCTCGCCGGCCGCACGCTGTGCATCTTTTCGGGGACGATCGTGATGCTGCTCGCGGCGGCGATTTTGTTTGGCGGCAAGCCGGCCATGTGGTGCATCGTCGGCGTCGGCCTGTTCACCTCCATCGGCTGGCCGAACATTTTCTCGCTGGCGCTCGATCAGATGGGCGTTTACAAAAGCCAGGTGTCGTCCCTGCTGGTGATGGCCGTGGTGGGTGGGGCCATCCTGCCGGCGATTTTGGGGCGGGTCGCGGATGTTTGGAATCTCCAGGTCGCTTTCATCGTTCCCCTGTCCGCCTACGCCTATGTGGCCTTCTACGGCTGGAAAGGCCACAAGCTCGGACGCCGCCAGAGCCCCTGAAAGAGTTTACCGGGGAACCAGACTGCGTCCGTGTTCGTCGCGGGGGGCAAAGTGGCCATACTTGGCCACGGCCTGGGCGCGGGAGCGGACGTGCAGCTTCTCGTAAATGCGGCGGATGTAGGTGACCACGGTGGCGACGGTGATGCCGAGGTTGTCGGCAATTTCCTTGTAGAGATAGCCACACGCCAGCAATTCCAGCACTTCCCGCTCGCGCGGGGAAAGATTCACGGATTCGTCCACCTGGGGCGCGGAGCGCAGAAAGGACTGCACCACTTTGCGGGCGATGTTGCTGGTCATGGGCGATCCCCCCGCATGGACGTTTTTCAGGGCCGTGAGCAGCTCGTCGCGGGGGGTTTGCTTCAAGAGATACCCGCTGGCGCCCACCGCCAGGGCATCGAAGATGTGATCGGTATCTTCGTAAACGGTCAGCATTACAAATTGTGTATCCGGCAGCTGGGGTTTCAACTGGCGCACGCAATCAATGCCGCTCATGCCCGGGAGATTGATGTCCATCAACACCACGCTTGGTTTTTCCGAGGGCAGCTTCGCCAGTGCGCTCTCGCCGCTGCCGAACTGGCTCAAGTAGCGGAAGCCGGGCGCATGCTGGATCCAGTCCGCGAGAACCTCCCGCGCTGGGGCATCATCTTCAACGATGGAAACGGTGGTGCTCACGTCACCCTTACTCTTACACCTAATCATATTAAAAGAATTGTCATCAGTTTGGTGGACACGGTTTCCGGTCCGCTTCAACTGGCTCAATTTAGCGCACAATGGCCATGATGAGTAATTGTTTTTTGTGCTCCGCTCGCCGCCAATGGCCCCATGGCCGGCCGCAGGGTTGCACCGGTCGTCCCTGTCGTCGCCATGGTGGTGCCGGGGACTTAATCGATGAACACCTGGGGCTGCGCGCGAGCTTTTCGGGTCCGGTCTGGCGGGGGTGATGCCCGCCGTCCTTGCTCCGGATCGGGGAAAGACCTACAATTAATTCCGTGCCGCGGCGATTTAAACTCTCAACTGGTGTGCAACGGCGGGGGAGCCTTTCGATTGGCGTCGGGATTTTGTGGATATGGCTGTGCGGCTGGCATCTTTTGGGCGCCACCAATTCGTCCATGTCCGATTACTCGTTCGACGTGTGGCAGACGGAGCAGGGGCTACCCCAAGACTCGGTCACTTCCATCGTCTATACCCACGATGGCTGCCTGTGGCTGGGCACCTATAACGGGCTGGTCTTCTTTGACGGTGTGCGGTTCAAAATTTTCAACACCGGCAACACGCCGGAATTCGGGGACAGCCGGATCACGAGTTTGTTTGAAGACGCGGACGGCACGCTTTGGATTGGGCATGAGACCGGAGACCTCACGCAATTGCAGGCTGGCAAATTCAGCGCGGTGAATCTGGGAAACAACCCGCCAGGCGGGGCGATTATCGCCATCGGAGCAGATATGGATGGGGTGCTCTGGATGCTCACTCGGGAAGGAACGCTGCTTTCTGTGCAGGGCTCAAGACTGGTTGCCCCGAATCTGGGGCCTTTGGAAAATGTACCATCGCTCGCCAAAGGCAAGAACGGCGAACTGTGGCTGGTCCGGGGCCGTTTGCTGGGAACGCTAAGGGAAGGCAGGCTGGTGCCTTGGTTGCCCAGTGTGCCTCCGGACACGATCGATGTGCAAAGGGCATGCGAGAGCCGGGATGGGGGCTTGTGGCTCATGGGCGGCGGGCGGGTGAAGAAAATGACTGGCCGGGGAACGGTAGTGGATCGGGGTCCGGCGCCTTGGGGCTTGGATTTGGTCACAGCACTGCTGGAAACGAAGTCCGGCGTTTTGGCCGTGGGAACCTTGCGGGAGGGGCTGTTTTTGGTGTCGCCCGACGGGACCACCCTGCATTTCACTCGTCAAAATGGGTTGTCCCATGATTGGGTGCTTGACCTGTGTGAAGATCGCGAAAGGAACCTCTGGGTGGGAACGGGTGGAGGCGGTTTGGATGTCTTGCGGCGGCGGAAAGTGGAGATGGTCAAGTCGCCCGATGATTGGCAGGGACGGGCCATTCTGTCGGTTTCGCCCAGTGGCGCCGGCGGGCTTTGGGTGGGGACGGAGGGCGCGGGATTGTACCGGCTGGAGCAGGGGGAAGTGAAACCATTCACGGAAACGAATGGGTTGGCGAATTATTTCATCTGGTCGGTGCTCGAAGATTCCCGGCAGGAACTCTGGGTGGGAACCTTTGGCGGCGGGTTGTTTGTCCGCCATGACGGGAGGTTCGAGTTTCCGAAGGGTTTGGAGGATCCGACGGCGGAAATCTTCGCCCTGTACCAGGATCGGCAGGGGGCCATTTGGGTTGGCACCCAATCCGGACTGGCCCGATATTCCGATGGACAGAGCACCCGGTTCACCCGCAAGGACGGGTTGGTATTGCCTGATGTGCGGGTCATTACCGAGGATGTCAACGGCACCCTCTGGTTTGGCATGTCGGGCGGAGGCTTGGGGCGGCTCCAGGATGGCAAACTGACGCAGTTTCGCCGGCCGGCCGGATTGGCCAATGATTTTGTATGGTCGTTGCTGGCTGACCCAGACGGCACCCTCTGGGTGGGGACATTTGGCGGCGGGTTATGCCGTTTGCGAAATGGACGGTTCGCCACCATTTCCACGCGCGAAGGGCTGCCGAGCAACGTGATCTGCCACATCGTTGATGATGGGCAGGGGAATTTCTGGATCAGTTCTTACGGTGGGATCTTCCGGGTTTCCAAGCGGGATTTAAACCGGTGTGCTGATGGCAAAATAGCCACATTGAATTGCCTGACTTATGGGAAGGCGGAGGGGTTGAACACCCTGGAATGTTCCGGCGGTTTTCAGTCCGCCGGTTGCCAGACGCCGGATGGACACCTCTGGTTTCCCACCATCAAAGGACTGGCGACGATTGACCCGGCCAATGTCAGAATCAATCCCTTTCCCCCGCCGGTGTTGATCGAAGAAGCCACGGTGGATGACCAGCCGCTGCCGCTGCCCGTTTCGGGCATATCCGAGCCATCAACGAACTGGCTGCAAATTCCGCCGGGAGGACATCGCTTCGAATTTCGTTATACCGGCCTCAGTTTCGTCGCGCCGGAAAAAGTGCGATTCAAGTACCGTCTCGACGGATTGGAGTCCGATTGGGTGGAGGTCGGCAACCGGCGCGTGGCTTACTACAGCTACCTGAAGCCTGGGAATTACACGTTTCGGGTCATGGCCTGCAACAACGATGGGGTTTGGAGTGAGAACGGGCCAACACTCGCCTTCAAGGTGCTGCCTCGGTTTTGGCAAACGTGGTGGTTTACCGGCGGAGTCGTGCTCGCCAGCATCAGCGTGGTGGGGGGGGTTGCGCGTTACAGCACCCGTCGACGGTTGCACAAAAAAATGCAAAATCTGGAACGGCAACGGGTCCTGGAAAACGAGCGGTCACGCATCGCCAAGGACATTCACGACGATCTGGGTTCCAACCTGGCGCGCATCATGATGCTCAGCCAGTCAAACCGCGCCGAGGGGGAGGATGCGCAACAGGTCGTGACTCGCATGGGCAAGGTATATCTGGCGGCCCGTGAATTGACGCGGACCATGGACGAGATTGTCTGGGCCGTCAGTCCGCATCACGACACACTGGACAGCCTGGTCAATTATCTGGGCAAGTTCGCGCAGGACTTTTTGAATGTGGCGGGCATTCGCTGCCGGCTGGTGGTGCCCATTCAATTGCCCGCCTGGCCTCTCACCGCCGAGGTGCGTCACAGTCTGTTCCTGGCTTTCAAGGAAGCCCTGCACAATGTGGTCAAACACGCTTCCGCCACCGAGGTGCGCGTTTCCCTCACCCTGGCGGAGTCCGGTTTTTCCGCTTCCATTGAGGACAACGGCATTGGTTTTGATCCCGGCAGTGTTGGCACGGCGACGAGGCCAAAAGACCCGCTGCGCATTGCCAGTGGTAATGGCCTGACCAACATGCGCAAAAGAATCGAAGGCATTGGGGGAGAATGCCAGGTGGACAGTGCGCCCGGCAAAGGCACCCGGGTGAAATTCGTCGTCCGGGTAAAGAATGGAATTTGAAGCGGAAGTTCGCTTTCCACGGTGATGCCGCCGGCAACCGGACCAGCGAACAAATTGGGAGCACTGGCGTCTCGCTGGCGATTAGTTCTTCCACTTATAACAACGTTAATCAACTTACCAGCCGCACCGGCAACAACGGGCCAATGCGGTTCAAAGGAACCCTAAATAAAACCGGAACAGTAACGGTGGCCGGCAGTCCGGGGACAATGACATCCGGCACGAACTTTGCTGGTTATGCCAATGTGAGTTCAGGCACAAATGTGGTTCGGGTATGCATTTTTATTGGCGGATGAAGTGGAGCCAGCTGTCAGGATTGCGCAACCCCGAAGCCCAAAAGCTCCTCAAAATCAACTGCCTATGGCATCGCTGATGTATTGACTATAAGGCTGTTGCGTTTTGTGTCAACGATAACTCCTCTGGATTTTCTTTAACTTAAATTTATCCTCAACCAAAGGTATTTGCTGGCATTCCTGCTGGCACTTTATAGTTTGGAAGCGAGGGTCGGAATCGAACGATGTCTTCACCGACTGCCAGCCTCAATACCCTGATTTACAAGGGGATTTTAACATTGATTCTAAAGGGCTTCAAGCGGTTTTTGGCACTACACGCTACCTACCGGCTTTAACCCGTCACGTACAAGGTGCGCACTCGGTTATTGAAGGTTTCGTTGAAGGTTCTTTGGATAGAATAATATCCTTTGGAGGCCCGATCTCATTCCCGGAAATATCAAAGGATTCAATGATGTAGTATAGTGCAATCTCGTCATCTTCCGGTTTTCTTCGGTCCCATTCGCCTACGACTATCATATAAACTGCATTTTGATCGTAATATTTATGATGAGTCGCAAATCTTTTCTTCCAGCCCGGAAGATATTTCTCACGTTCTCCCTCTGCCAAATTACAAGACAGAATTAAAACCCTCGCCGTGACTTCACTTTTTCGGGCCATCTGATGTGTTAGTCTGGGCCGTAAGAAAGGACCAGACGATGAAAGGCAAACGGTATACGACGGAAGAGAAGATTCGCATCCTGCGGGAGGCGGATCGGGGTGAAAAAAGCATCCAGGACATCTGCCGGCAGGAAAACGTGTCGGAGGTGACCTTCCACCGGTGGAAAAAGCAGTTTGGGCACATGGAGATCAATGAGGCGCGCCGGTTAAAGGAGTTGGAACGGGAGAACGGCGAGTTAAAGAAGATGCTGGCGGAGTCGTTGCTAAAGAATCGGGTGCTGGAGGCCGTATGCGAAAAAAAGCTGTGAGCCCGGCCCATCGCCGGGCAGTGGCGCAGGAACTGGTGAAGCAGGAGGCCTGTTCGCAACGGGCCGCCTGCCGGATTCTGCGGCTGGCGCGTTCGACGTTCCGCTATCGTGGACGACCACCCACGCCTGCCGAAGAGCATTTAAGGAGACGGCTTTTCGAGCTCTCGGCGGAGCACCCGCGATACGGGTATCGAAGGATCGCGGCCTTGCTGCGCCGTGAGGGCTGGCGAGTGGGCAAGCGACACATCCAACGCCTGCGCCGTGCTGAAGGACTGCGTGTGCCGCCGACGAAGCGGAAAGTGATTCGGCGCGGGGTTTCGACTGGATTGCCCACCACGGCGACGCATCGGAATCATGTCTGGACGTGGGACTTCATTGCCGACGCGACGGTGCGTGGGGGAGCCTTGAAGATGCTGACGATCCTGACTTGGAACACCTTGTACAGGCCCGCCCCGAGGTTGGTAGTGGTTTGAAAGTTGATGATGACCATCCCATTTTGCGGCACCGTGTGGCACTCCTTGCAGTTGATGAGAAAGGCGGCGCTGGCGCTTCCGCCCAATGCGAACATCGCGCCAAGTGCGGTCGTGACAATGAGGGCGTCCCGCACGATCCGGTCCCTGAAAGCCATATTTGCCATAATTATTTTTGGTTTAGGACTCAACCGGCAGATGGAATGTCTGCACGGAAACCAAGTAGGCACCTTTGGTGCCAACAATCGATGTCTCGGCCATGCGCACCTCTGAATAAATCCTATGGTGCGTTGCTCATATTTCAGATCGCGTCTGGAACTTTGGAGGAAATTGTAGGACTGACTGATTGATCGGGGAAAAAACTTATAACTTCCGGCATTTCACGAGGGTCATACAGACTCCTCCATTTGCCGTCTGTACCCATAGTGGCCCTGGTCCTATGGTTTTTGCATTGAACCCAATAAGCATAAACGGTTTTATCCGAACGTATCGTTTTTAATCCGTTTGGTGTCCGTTTTGGTGTCCGCTCCGTGAACCTGTCCTGATAGGAATTTTGTGACTTGTCCGGTCTCTTGTCCGGCGACTTGTCCGGTAGAAGGTCGGTTTCATAGCATATCTGTCATGCTGCCGGTTGGGAGTGCGTCCAAATTGTGGCCGATTATCATCCGTTGTGTAGTTGATTATCCACCAATGATTCGTCGCCAAATCACTTGCTCCAGCGATTCGATTTCCAAGCCGCGCGAAACGTCTGTCCATTCGCAGCAGCGACCAGTGGCGGTCCAAGGAATTCGACCAGCAATTGAATGACGGCTTCGAGTGCCGGTGCTTTAGTCTTTGGCCCGGTCTTTCGCCAAAACGCCTCCCAACCGCGAATCTTCGCTGCGTCATTTCCAAAAGTTGGCGTCAAACCGACGGGCAAGCCGTCGGGAAATGAAGTGCCCCGGCGTTCAAACGTCCCGGCGATGGCTTTTGAAAGCAATCCGCAGTCGAAGGAAAATTTGTGCGCAAGATAATGGAGGTCGAAATAATCTTTGAAGCGCGTGTTCAACATCCCCAATTCGACGATGGCTTCCAATTTCTCGGCAATGACGGTTTCGCGGGAATACGCCATCAGCTTCGGCGCGGCCATGTCCAATATGACGGGAAAGGTAATTTCTTCCGGCGGGACGATGAGCGCGTCGCCAAAACCAACGTCCACTTGCACCGGCACGATGGCCTTGCCGATGCCGGCTCGCAGCTTTACCCGGATGCCGGCATATTCATCCTGCGCGCGAATTTCTTCACACGCGACGGTGCGCGGATCGAAATCAACGCCGTCGCCTTCAACCTCAATGCGGCATAGCTCGCGGAAGATTTCAGTCAACCGCTCTGGTGAAGGATTCCCGAAGCCCAGGAGATCCAAATCGCGCGTAACCCGGTGAAGCGTCGGCTCCCACAAAGCGAAAAGCATCGCTCCCTTCAAAATGAATTGTTCCCGATGCTGGGAGCGGGACAACCGGTAGAGCAATCGCTCCAAGGTGAACCGCACCAGCAGCACGTTGAAGTCTTCTCCCGTTTTTGCCCGCCGTTGTGCCAGGCGGGCGTGGACTGAAGCGGCGAGATTTTTCATGCGAGGCTGTCGAAATAGGGCCGCAGGATGTTGAGCACCCGGCACACTTTGGCGTAATGCCATAGTTCGTCAGAGGTGGCCTTCTTGTTCCGCCACGCATCACGCAGCGCCTCGACCGCGATGTTGACGCCGATCCGGTTTCGGAAGCGGAAGCAGTCGGCTACGGTCTTGGCGACGGAATAAATTCTGACCGTGACGCCCTCGATGACGTGCTTCTCGATGCCCGCTGACATCATCTGGCCGGAAAACCGCATCACGCGCAGTGCTGGTGCGCTGGATTTTGGAGGACGAGCCTTTCGGGGCACGGCAATCCACACCTCGGCTGGATTCTCGGTGGTCAGATCGTGGAAGCGGAGCGCGGACAGCAGACAGACAACCCCTCTGGGCGACAGCTTTGATGCCTCCGCCAGGGAATGGTTCTCTGTGAGCGATGCGCCGGCGTGGACGTAAAGTCCCCGTCCGGTTTTCAGCAGTTCGCCCCGCTCGACAAGTTGCTTGAGATAGACTCGCGGAACGCCAGCGGCCTTCAGGTCTCGCGGGCGCAGCAGCCCTTGCTGTTTTGCCAGTTTCAGCAGCTTGTCTATGTGGTTCTTTGGCACGCAGCTATTTTACACAATGTATCCAGATGGCAACAAGTGAATGCGTTTAGTAAAAGAGCAGTTGGTTGGGTTTCGCCAGTGTTGGACGGTGCTCGAAGAACCTGAGAAACTGCGTGTTGCGACTTGGCCGGTGACTTGGCCGGTGACTTGGCCACTTTTATAAAAACAAATTCTTTGCGACTCTGATTTTTTGAAAGGTATGCTCAAAAATGCAAACATCGTTGGACAAAACGTGATCAAATTTCGGCATCGAGCCGGTTGGACACAAGACGTGCTCGCCGCCAAAATACAATTGCTTGGGTGCTACATGACTCGCGACATCATCGCCAATATTGAAACGCGGCGTTCCCCTGTCACTGACAAGCGAATTGCAATTCTT
>JBAPQW010000098.1:0-7092 GCA_049280815.1 Verrucomicrobiia bacterium
CTGGCGGTGCTGCTGCTGAGCCTGTGGAAACACGGCACGGACTACGAACCCCGCGTGCCCGCCCCGGCCCCGTTGGTCATGGTGGCGGTCTAAACCCAAAAACGAAAACTCTTTTAATAAAAAGACCTTTAAATGGACGCTGATTTAGTCGGGAGGCCGGTCCGGCGACGGCGCCGCCGCGAGGCGAGCGCGTTAACAAGATGGGCCCCCGACATTTTTTGGAAGAACCCGGATCCAATCATGGACCGCTGGCAACAGTGAGTTCGGATGGAAGCGTGATCCTTTCTCGTCTTGCAAAAAGATCAGCCCCCGACTAAATAAATTGAAGTGCCGCTAAATAATAACTTGACTGCCTTCTCATGGAAGTCGCCAGAGCCGTTGGCGCTGTCCGTTCCGCTGTCGCGGTTCACGTCACGAGTCGGCGGTGGCTCAGCTTTTTTCGTTAGGTCTCTAGCTATGTTTAAGCGATTGGCTTTTTTATGGTTACTCGTTCCGGCAGTCTTAGTGATTGGCTGCCGAGCTCCAGACTATCGTGCCACCGTGACTTCCCCGGTCGAGGGAGCGACGATTCACCGTTTTATTAAAGGTGTCCCTATACGTCACTCCTTTCAAAACGGAGGACTAAATGTTTGTCTTGTTAAGTTTGACGGAATTCCCCTATTCCGCCATTATTTGAACACGCCGCTTCCGGACACGGTGCTGGTAGACCCGGGGGTGAGAGTCCTCTCTGTTTCTGCGAGCCAAATCTGGAGGATGATATTTTTTGATTATGCCGATTTTAACCTGAAAGCGGTGCTCCGAGCCGGTCATGAGTATGAGCTCAAGGCCGAGCGGAAGGGAGATGAGGTGACTTGCTGGGTTGAAAATGTGAACACTCATGAGTTAGCCAGCGATAGGCAAACGGCTAAAGTAAGAGTAGGCATATACTAGATTTGAGCGAATGGATAGAAGACTGATGAGACCTAACAAATCGCAGGCAACGCGGGATGCCCGTTCCAGTTCCGCTTCGCGGTTCACGTCATTTGGTCCCGCGTGGCTGAGTTCTGGACGTTAGGCGGCAAGATTTCCCTACGAGCATAGGGTAGTAAACAAATAAACCGAAGGAACAAAATGAAAAACATTAAAATGAGACTCATCACATGGATTGGATTGCTCGCCGTCTGCTTGCTACCGTTGGGCGCACGAGCAGCGGAGCATTACCAATCTGGCATTATTGGACTAGTTGAAGCAACTAACACATGGAATACGATAAGGGTTTTTGACGGCAGGAATCCGATTTTGGTGCCAATAGACGCGGACGGTTTGTTTGTTGTGGATTTGAAACCAGGAAGGTATGTTGTGACGCCATTATTCATCCCGGTTGCTACCCCAGTTTCGTTTCCTATTTTCCCATCATTTGGGACTTCGATAACAGTGAGGGTCACAGGGCATCATTTTACGTTAGTTGAGATACCATGATGCCGCCTAACACCTATTAAGCCCGAACGGTCAACAGGAAAATAGCTTCCCTTACGGAATTTGTTTAGGCCGAAACCTCACATTAAACAGAAACCCATACCAACAAAAACATACTATGAAAAAGCCATCGCATTCATACAATTCGTTTCCCAACGTGAAGAGCAAGTCAAATTGGGAATTCCGAGTGACTATTTTGCGCCGAGCGATTGCACAGCTTGGGTGCGGATTTTCGATTTTGTTGGGTGGCCTCCTGTTATGCCTTATGGGCCAGCCTATCCGTGCGGACATTCTTTATGCGACGGGTGATAACGGGTATGGTCAGCTTGGCAATGGCACAACAACTCCGACCAATGTAATGTGTCCTGTGTTGGGGCTGGGCGCCATAACGGCAGAGGGTGCGGGTGCGTCATCAGGATTTGCAATTCAAAATGGTGCATTGTATGCGTGGGGTTACAACACGGATGGCGAACTGGGAATTGGCACTACGACGCAGAGCAACATACCGGCACCGGTGATCGGCTTAAGCAACAACGTTACTGCTGTTACCGGGGGCCTCCGGCACGGTCTGGCGCTTCAAAACGGGATAGTTTATGCGTGGGGATATAACGGTGCGGGAGAACTGGGAATTGGTACATTTGACTATAACCCACACGCGACACCTGCATCGGTCATAGGGCTTAGCGGAGTCACGGCAATCGCGGCGGGGGACTATCATAGCCTGGCACTCCAGAACGGCGCGGTGTATGGGTGGGGATGGAATGACGTGGGCGAGTTGGGGCAGAACGGCGATACGGGCAGCAAAAGTCTGCCCGTGCTGATCACGGGGATGAACGGCGGCGTCACTGCCATCGCGGCAGGATCCTTCTTCACTCTGGCGATCATGAATGGCGCGGTCTGGGGATGCGGAGCGAACGATTATGGCCAACTTGGGAACGGCGCAACGCATAACGCGCAATCTTCAATCGTGCAGACGAGCGGCTTGAATAGCGGCGTGACGGCGATTGCGGCAGGATATCAGCACGCCCTGGCGGTCAGCAATGGCGTTGTGTACGCTTGGGGACGCAACTATTACGGCGAGGTTGGGGACGGCGTATGGACAAGCAGTTACGTGCCCGTAATGGTTGGGGGATTGCCCGGCAACATCGTGGCAGTTGCGGCAGGGTACGGGAGCAGCTATGCGCTATCTGCGGATGGCAGGTTGTGGGTTTGGGGAAATGGCCTATCCGGAGAGTTGGGGACGGGCGCTAATAGTACGTACAACACGCCACAGGAAGTGCATGCGCCAGCTGGTTATCATTTCGCGTCCATCAAGAGTGAGGCCAGCGGCTATTATGCAATGGCGAGGCTGGTGGCAGAAGCCAGCAGCGGGGTTCTTCTGCTTACCTGGAGCAACGGCGCTCCTTGCTTGAGCCTTACCGGTGACATTGGAGAGCGCTATGCCTTGGAATATGTCTCGACCTTGCCGCCGACCAACAACTGGCAGCGGTTGGCCACCAACACGCTTACCAGCAATCCATGGATTGTGACTGACACAAGCGTAGCCGGGAGCGCGGCGCGGTTTTATCGTGCCGTCTTGTTGCCGTAGTCAAAAACATCCGGAGCAAGACGCCTCATAAGAAACTAGGCGTCTAAGTTGCTGGAGCGCAGAGTAGTTTGTAGCCGAGGGCGGCGGCGGATTGTTGGAGGTATTTGAGTCTTTTCTGCTTAAGTTTTTCCTCGGCCTGAGCCCAGACGGAGGGATCGTAAGGGGTGCGATACTTGATGAGATGCCAGATGATGCGGGCGAGTTTGTGGGCCATGGCGGTGATAGCCTTTTGGGCAAACCTTCCTGGCGCTTGCTTAAATGCGGACTGATCCGCGTCGGGACGCAGTATTGCCAGGCGGCTTCAACCAGGGCGCGGCGGGCCGGGCCGTTGCCCAGGTTGGTGATGCCGCCTTGGTAGCGCGGAACGGCTCGTCTCGCCGTGGCAGGCGAAGGCGGAAGTTCCGGCTAAACATCCGCCGTCGCTCAGAAGCCATGGCGGGACAGGCCTATCCGGACTCAATCGGGCCGGCCAAAGCACCGGGCACCTGCGCCTGGCACCTCAACCCCGGGCTGATTTCCATTGCGCCTTCAGCGGATGATCAAGGTTTGATGATTTCCGGTTTTGGGTCGGGCGGTTTCATTGGCGTCAGCGCGGCCAGAATGGACTTCTGCACCGTCGGGTTGGAAAGATTTCCCAGGTGACCGCCTTGCGGGAAGACGGTCAATTGTTGCGGGCCAAACGTGGCGTGGAGCCAGGCCAGATCCTCATCGGTCAGGAGAAAATCGTTTTGATTGACGATGATGCGGATGTTGGGGTTGGCGCGCAAGCCGGCATCATACATCCGCAGATCGTCGGCGGTTTCCATCTTTTCCGCCGTCAGCGAGCCATGGCCCGGAGTCTGATAATACGGGATCGCAAACTTCTCGAAATAATCCTGGTAGGAATACCGGAGGATTTCCTGGTACACCGGGTCGCGCCGGAAATCCCGGATCGGGTGCTGTAGGACGCCCTGATTGTTTCGCTGCTGACTGCTGAAAATCATGTCGCGCAGAATGAGACGAAACGTCAGGCCGATGAGGAATTTGGATTCAACGGCACTGAACGGCAGGGAGGTTTGCGGCGTGAGCGTGCTTTTGCTCAAGGCGGCCATCTTGAGAAAGGTGTTTTCAATGTCGTCGGTCCGTTCCGCGACCGGCCAGCTCAGAGGCGCCAGGTAAAACTCGTCCAGCTTGGAAATGCCCTGGGCCATGCGCACGGGGGTATTGATGGCGACATAACGGTCAAAGTCGATCAAAGGCATGTGATTCGTGATGGGTTCAATCGTAACTTCGTTGACGCCCAGTTTCCCCTGCAGGAAACGCAGCACCGACCCGATCTTCGTGACGGAATACTGGTTGGTGGGTCCGGTGGCCGCAACATAGAGGGATTGGAATGCGCCCATGGAATAGCCCATCAACGCCCGATTGCCCAGCCGATCCGGATAGAGCTGATGCAGGCGGTGATCGATTTGGGTGAGGGCGACATGCAAGTCGAGACCATCTACCGGCAAATAAGCCGGGAGCGCCGCCGTGGAGGCGTGCTCCATGAATTCATAGTTGAAAGGGCTGCTGATGCATACGGCGGAAAAGCCATTCTTGTAAACCAGCTCAGCCAGCGCCAGGGAGGTTTCGGCCAGCCGATGCGAACCCATCCCGGGAACGATGTAAACCACGTTCGCCTTTCCCGGTTGCAACCAAAATGTAAACTTCAATTTCCGGCCCGTCGCCGGAATCAGCACCGACCGCGTCCAGCCATGACTCGGGAATTCCGGGTCTTTGAAGGTGAAGAAGACGGATTCGAGGGTTTCCAGCGAGGCCTCGTCCTGCTTTCCCTTCACCTGGAAATTCGCCACCCGGTTTTCGCGCGCAAACGTCCACGCGTACTGGATTTCGGAATACGGATCCATTTCGGCCTGGCTGAATCGCACATACTCGCCCACGGTGTCGGCGAGATCGTTATACATGATCGCGTAGGCGACATAGGAGTAGGGGCCGAGGTAGGTGAGCGGCTTGTGCACGTTGAATTTGTAGGGGGCAATATAGAACAGCGGATTGGCCGCCGTGTCCGCGGCGAGACCGAGGGTGTCGCGTTCGTTGCTCGGCCCATAAATCGGGAGCATGATAAAGCACTGCGGCTTCCAGCCCCATTGGCCGAAAGTCTGGCCAAAATCCGCGTCCGATTTCGGAATCTTCCATTTGGTCGCCGGGTCAAAAAAACCGGCCACCCCGACGGTGGTGTTGCAAAGGAAGCGGTAGGATTCATCGCGGGCGCCGCTCCACTTACCTTGAAGCAGGTTGTTGATCAAACGTCCCGGGTAGGTGAGGTTGTGGCCAAAGTTTCCGATTCCGGTCCGGACCGATTTCGCGACGACAAACCGGTAAACCCGGCTGGTGGGCTTGATGACACCGGTCATCACCGCCTTGTTGAAGCCCCACATGACGCGATTGAAAGGTTCGAGAGGGTCCGGAACGGATTTGGGGAGAACCACGGTCCCGGCGGTGATCGAATAGGAGTTGGAAGCCGGCGAAGAGCTGGTTGAAACCGCTGGCGCCGTTTGCGCCGGTGAACTGGCCATCAAACCGGCTCCCAGCGTGACGGCCAGAACCAGGCGGCCCAATCTGGTGAGCAGGAAACCCGAAACGTTCAGATGGTACATTTCGTCGTTTCTATTCCGTGTAAAAAACGGTGCAAATAATGATGATGGAGGACTCTTCCGATCTCGGCATGGCATTGGGTTCGGCGGGTGCGACGATGGTGTTCATATGCGTCGACGCCACCCGAATATCCAGGTGTTGCGCCAGAAAGCTGTTGATCTGTTCCTCCAAGGCGGTCGCCGGCGACTTGCCGGAGGGCAGTTTATGAAGAATAACTTCGAATACTTTTGCCTTCATAGTTTGAATCCATCCATGGTTCGCGCAATTCGCAACTGACGTTCCGAAAGCGGGTTTGATTGAGGGTGGGCAGGTTCATCGTCATGGACCAGGAGAAGGCACTGGCGCGAATTCGCCCGGTCCCGGATTGGCGTGGCTGCGGGTTGGCCCCACCAGATTCAAAGGATGCGCTCATAACTTCACATGGGCGGCGTAAGATTGATGGGTTTAGCGGCGGCATGCCGCGTGCGGCCGCAAGGCCTTTTACGCGGGCTACCGGATCTGCGGGACGCTGATTTCGCTGGAATGGTTGAGAATGCCAAAGGCAAACAACAACCACACGACGACACAAATCACCACGACGCCGTTGAGAATACTTTTGATCTTTCCGTCCATCGGGATGTAGGCATTGACCAGCCAGAGCAGCACGCCGACGACGATCAGAGTGAGGGCGACAGAAATCAGTGACATAGGTTGCCTCCAAATTGCATGAGTGTTTTTTTATTCATGTCGTGAAGGTAAACCCGGAGACAGGGTGGGCGCCATGGGGTGTTACCCTACCCGCAACACCATGACGCCAGCCATGAACTGCAGGCCGGGGCGATGGCGGAAATGGTCAAGCGGTCATGGTCTCGGAAGAATCGACGCCAGTGGCACCGGGCCTTTTCAAGCTCAAGCAACCACCCCGACGACCTGACGATTTACCTCAAGCGGAATGCCAAAGGCAGCATTACGATTTCCCCGGCGCGCGGGGCTTACGCCGATGGCCCGGCGGGCAATACTCCGACCTGCACGTTGAGCCCCTTGACCCAACAGCCACACAGTTTGCGGAAACCCATTTGCAACCGGAATCAATGGCCTGAAGCGACAAGCTTCGGGCGCTTTTCTTGTTTAATGCCAATCGTGTCCAACCCATGTTATTGGCACCTGGTGTGCTGAACAATCATTCATATTGCTGATATAACAGGCCAATTATTTGGCATATTGTAATCATTATAATCCGCCTGTTGGTCGTCCAACGCGCAATAACGGAAAGAAAACTGCTTATGAAAAATACAATAGCCCTCCGCCGGGCAGGCTTCACCTTGGTGGAAATCATGATTGTCGTGGCCATTATCGGCCTCTTGGCGGCAATTGCCATTCCCAACTTCGTGAAGGCTCGCGCCACGTCCCAGCAAAATGCCTGCATCAACAACCTG
>JBAPQW010000099.1:0-33791 GCA_049280815.1 Verrucomicrobiia bacterium
GGCTTCGCCCTCCCTACGCTGGGGATGGACAAGGAACAAACAAAAACATAAACTCAACCATGTCCCAGGACTAACTCATGGACTGGCACAGAAAAGTGAACCCGGTCAGCAGTGACGTGAAAATCAATCCCATTGACGTTGTTTCAAAGCCACTTAACATCACGCGTCGCGTTTCAACGGTTTAGTGAAAGGCGAAGAAGAAATTGAAGGGAGCTAAAAATGCCTGATTCAACAACGCCTCCAGCCCGCTCCGATGAAGCCCCAATCTTGCCTTTGCAGCCTGCGTCCGGCAGGAAACGCCGCCATTGGGCATGGGTTGTGGTTGCGTTGGTGATCATGCTTGTGACTGGAGGAGTTTTCTTTTTGCGACACCGGGGACAATCGCAATCAGAACCACAGGCAACGCGCGGCCGCGGGGGGGCGGGTTCGGCAATCATCATGGTCAGCACGGCGACGGCGCAACAGAGCGACATCGGTGTTTATGTCAACGCGCTGGGCGTGGTGACCCCGCTCAACACGGTGTCGGTGAAAAGCCGCGTGGATGGCCAGCTCGTGAAGGTGAATTATTCCGAAGGGCAACTGGTTCACGCCGGCGACCCGCTGGTGGAAATTGATCCCGCGCCGTATCAGGCGACACTCGACCAGGCCGCCGGCAAAAAAAATCAGGACCAGGCGTCATTAAATCTTCAGCAGGTCGAATTGAAACGCGAAGCCGCCATGGTCGCCGCCAAAATTGATTCGCAGGACGCCTATGACCAGGTTGCCGCTCAGGTAAAGGAACTGGAAGCCGCCGTGAAGTCGGATGAGGCTACCGTGGAAAGCGCCCAGGTGCAACTGGCTTACTGCCACATCACTGCGCCGATTTCCGGGCGGGTCGGCTTGCGCCTGGTTGACGGAGGCAACATCGTTCATGCGAGCGACGCAAATCCGCTTCTCGTTATCACGGAGCTGCAGCCTATAACCGTGATTTTCAACGTGGCGGAGGACGAACTGCCGCGAATCCAGAAGCAGTTGCAGGCGGGAAATACACTGACCGTGGATGCCTTCGACCGCGCGCAAACAAAAAAAATTGCGACGGGAACCTTGTTGACCCTGGACAACCAGATTGATCCGACCACTGGCACGGTCAAGCTCAAGGCGGTTTTCACCAATGCCGACGAATCACTCTTTCCCAGCCAGTTCGTCAACGCGCGGCTGCTGGTGGACACGCTGAAAGACGCAACGCTCCTGCCAAACACCGTGATCCAACGCAACGCCGACAGCGCGTTCGTTTATCTGATCAAGCCGGATAAAACCGGCACGAATCAAACCGTTTCGATGCAACCCATCACGGTTGGCACAACCGACGGCAATGTCTCGGCGGTGGACGGAGTTAATCCAGGCACTGTGGTCGCTGCGGATAATTTCAACAAGCTGACCGACGGCGCGAAGGTGACCGTCCGACCCGCCGGCGATGGGACGGGCAAAGGCGGGGGGCGTAAGAAAGATTCCCAGTGAGTCCTTCCCGGCCATTCATTTTGCGGCCGGTGGCGACGTCGCTGCTGATGGTCGCCGTTTTGCTGACCGGTTTTATTGCTTACAAACAACTGGCCGTTTCCGCTTTGCCGGAGGTGGATTATCCGACCATTCAAATCGTCACGTTTTATCCGGGAGCGAGCCCCGATGTTTCCGCGTCCGCCATCACTGCGCCACTGGAACGGCAGTTCGGCCAGTTGCCCGGACTCAACCAGATGACTTCGATCAGCTCCGGCGGCAGCTCGATCATCACGCTGCAATTTGAGCTCAACCTGAACATTGACGTGGCCGAACAGGAGGTGCAGGCAGCCATCAACGCGGCGCAAAGTTATCTGCCCACCGGCCTGCCGTCACCGCCGATTTACAGCAAATCCAACCCGGCCGACGCGCCGATCATGACGCTGGCCGTATCGTCAAAAAGTTTTCCGCTGTCGCAAGTCGAGGATTACACCGACACCCGGCTCGCGCAAAAAATTTCCCAGGTCACGGGTGTCGGACTTGTGACCATCAGCGGCGGACAAAAACCGGCCGTTCGCATTCAGGTCAATCCAACCGAACTTTCATCTTACGGCATCAGCCTTGACGCCATCCGCGCCACGCTGCAATCGGCCAGTGTGAATCTGGCGAAGGGTAATTTCGACGGCACGCGCCAGGCCTACGAAATCAACGCGAACGACCAGCTTTTGAGCAGCAAGGATTATCAATCGCTCGTCGTCGCGTATCGCAACGGCGCGCCGGTGGTTTTGTCCGACGTGGCCAAGGTGATTGATGATGTGGAAAACACCAAGCTTGCCGCGTGGGCCAACAGCACGCCGGCGGTCATCGTGAACATTCAGCGGCAGCCCGGCGCGAACATCATCCAGGTCGTGGACCGCGTGAAACAGCTTTTGCCGCAGCTCAAAGCAAACCTGCCGGCGTCCATGGATGTTTCGATTCTCACCGACCGCACGACGACGATCCGCGCTTCCGTAAGCGACGTGCAATTTTCGCTGATGCTCACCATCGCGCTGGTCGTGCTGGCGATCTTTTTGTTCCTGCGCAATGTTTATGCCACGATCATTCCCAGCGTCGCTGTGCCACTCTCACTCGTCGGCACCCTGGGTGTGATGTATCTGCTCGGTTACAGTCTGAACAATCTCACGCTGATGGCGTTGACGATTTCCACCGGCTTCGTCGTGGACGACGCCATCGTGATGATCGAAAATGTATTTCGCTACATCGAACAAGGCGAAAAACCGTTGCAAGCCGCGCTGAAAGGCGCGGAACAAATCGGCTTCACGATCATTTCGCTGACGATTTCACTGATCGCCGGTCTGATTCCGCTGCTATTCATGGGCGACGTCGTCGGAAGGTTGTTCCGCGAATTTGCCGTGACCTTGAGCGTGACCATTCTCGTTTCCGCCTGCGTTTCGTTGACACTCACGCCAATGATGTGCTCGCGTCTGCTCAAGGCCAAGGCGGACGCCAAAAAGCCGGGCCGTGTTTTTGAAGCCTCCGAGCGGGTTTACGATCGCGTGGTCAAATTTTACGGCCGGACGCTGCAAACGATTTTGAAACACCAGACGGCGACCTTGCTTGTGGCCGTCGGTACGCTGGTGTTCACGATTTTGCTTTATGTCGTCGTGCCAAAAGGATTTTTCCCGGTGCAGGACACCGGCGTGATCCAGGGCATTTCCGACGCCGCGCAAAACATTTCCTTCACCGCCATGGCCGAACGGCAGCAGGCGCTCGCGCAGGTGATTTTGAAGGACCCGGCGGTGGAAAGCTTGTCGTCATTCATCGGTGTGGACGGCATCAACGCCACACTCAACAGCGGACGAATTCTCATCAACCTCAAACCGCTCGCCGAACGAAAAATCAGCGCAAGCGATTTGATCCGGCGGTTGCAACCCGAACTGGCGAAGGTGGACGGCATCACCCTCAACATGCAGCCAGTGCAGGATTTAACCGTCGAAGATCGCGTGAGCCGCACGCAATACCAATACACGCTCGAAGATGCCAACGCGGATGAATTGAACCAGTGGACGACGAAGCTGATGGAAAAATTGCAAACGCTGCCGCAGCTCCGCGACGTGGCGACCGACCAGCAGACGCACGGCTTGGAGGCGACGCTGGTGATTGACCGCGTGACGGCCTCGCGGCTTGGTATCACGCCGCAGGCGATTGACAACGCGCTCTACGACGCATTCGGCCAGCGGCAAATCTCCACGTTGTTCACGCAGTTGAACCAGTATCACGTCATTCTGGAAACGCTGCCGGATTTTCAGCGCAATCCGTCGAAGCTGGACGATATTTATGTGCTTTCGACCTCCGGCACGGCGGTGCCGCTGAGCGCGTTCACCCATTTTGAATCCGGCGTCGCGCCGCTGGCGATCAATCATCAGGGACAATTTCCGGCGGTGACGATTTCCTTCAATCTTGCACCTGGCGCGGCGCTCGGTGAGGCGACGAAAGCCATCGAAGCCGCGAAAAATGAATTGAACATGCCGTTGAGCGTGCAGGCTTCGTTTCAAGGAACGGCGCAGGCGTTCATCGCCTCGCTGGCTAACGAGCCATGGCTCATTCTCGCGGCGGTCATCACGGTGTATATCATCCTCGGCGTGCTTTACGAAAGTTACATCCACCCCGTCACAATTCTTTCGACGCTGCCGTCGGCCGGAGCCGGTGCGATTCTTGCGCTGCTGGTGACCGGGACGGAACTTGGCGTGGTCGCGCTGATCGGCATCATCCTGCTGATCGGCATCGTGCAGAAAAACGCGATCATGATGATCGATTTTGCGCTCGATTTGGAACGCAAGGAAAAGAAACCGCCGCACGAAGCGATTTATCAGGCATGTCTGTTGCGCTTCCGGCCAATCCTGATGACCACGTTTGCCGCGCTGTTTGGCGGCCTGCCGCTGGCGCTGGGAAATGGTGTCGGCGCGGAATTGCGCAAGCCGCTTGGCATTGCGATTGTCGGCGGATTGATTGTGAGCCAGGTGCTGACGCTTTACACGACGCCGGTGATTTATTTGTGGTTTGGCCGGCTGGCCGCAACATTTTCACGGCCGAATGGAACCGCTGAAAACGAGGTGACTGTTCCGGCTCCAGTTTCATGAACATTTCCGCGCCATTCATCCGTCGTTCCGTTGGCACTTCACTGCTGACTGCAGCGATTGCACTCGCGGGTGCGGTGGCGTATCTGCAACTGCCGGTCGCGCCGCTGCCGCAGGTTGATTTTCCGACCATCAGCATTGGCGCGTCGCTGCCGGGCGCAAGTCCGGAAATCATGGCGTCGTCCGTCGCCGCACCGCTGGAGCGGCAGCTTGGCCACATCGCGGGCGTGAACGAAACGACTTCGTCCAGCACACTGGGATCGACTTCCATCACACTGCAATTTGATTTGAACCGGAACATTGACGGCGCCGCGCGTGATGTCCAGGCTGCCATCAACGCCGCGCGCGCCAACTTGCCGGCGAATCTTCCGAGCAATCCGGGTTATCGCAAAGTCAATCCCGCCGATGCGCCGATCATCATTCTCGCGCTGACGTCGGACATTTACGACCGCGGAAAACTTTACGATGCGGCCTCCACGATCATTCAACAAAAGCTCCTGCAAATTGATGGTGTCGGCCAGGTCAACGTCGGCGGCGGCGCGCTGCCGGCGGTGCGTGTGGATGTCAACCCGAGCTTGCTGAACAGCTTCGGCTTGAGCCTCACCGATGTGAGCACGATGTTGGGCCAGCAAAATGCAAATCTCGCCAAAGGCCAGCTCGCCGACGGCAACACCACGGTGGACATTCTTGCCAACGACCAATTGCTCAAGGCCGCCGACTACCAGCCGCTGATAGTCGCCTATCGCAACGGCGCGGCCATCCGGCTCTCGGACGTTGCCAGCGTACAGGACAGCGTGGAAAACATCCGCACCGCCGGTTTTCTCAACGGCAAGCCGAGCATCCCGCTCATCATCATGCGTCAACCGGGCGCAAACATCATCGACACCGTGGACCGGATCAAGGCCGAGCTGCCTTCGCTCAAGGCGTCCATCCCGGCGGGGATCAACATGGACGTGGTGCTTGACCGCACGACAACCATTCGCGCGTCGGTCCGCGAAATTGAACGCACGCTGCTCATTTCCATCGCGCTCGTCATTCTGGTGGTGTTTATTTTTCTGCGCAGCCCGCGCGCGACACTGATTCCCGCCGTCGTTGTGCCCGTTTCCTTGATCGCCACGTTTGGTGTGATGTATCTGTTCGGTTACAGCGTGGACAATCTTTCGTTGATGGCGCTGACGATTTCAACGGGATTCGTGGTGGACGACGCGATTGTGGTCATCGAAAACGTGTCGCGCCACCTGGAAGCCGGCATGACGCCGATGGCCGCGGCACTGCGTGGCGCGCGCGAAGTCGGTTTCACCGTGCTGTCCATCAGCGTTTCGCTTGTGGTGGTTTTCATTCCGATTTTGCTCATGGGTGGCATCGTCGGCCGTCTGTTTCGCGAATTTGCCGTCGTGCTCTCCACGGCCATCCTTGTCTCGCTCGTCGTTTCGCTCACCACGACGCCGATGATGTGTTCGCGCCTGCTCCGGTATCGCAAACCGGAGGAGCACGGAAAACTTTATCGCGCGAGTGAAAGGGTTTTTACCATGTTGCTCGGCGCGTATGAACGCAGCCTGACCGTCGTGCTGCGGCATCCGGCGATTACCCTGGTGACGCTTTTACTCACGATGATCCTGAACATTTACCTGTTCGTCATCGTGCCAAAGGGGTTTTTCCCGCAGCAGGACAACGGCACGATATCCGGCGGTATTCAAGGCTCGCAGGACGCCTCGTTTCCGGCCATGCAATCAGCGGCGGTGCGGTTTGTCCGGTCGATCACCAATGATCCAGCCGTCCAAAACGTGATCGGTTTCACCGGTGGCGGCGGTGCCGCCAACGGCGGATTTATTTTCATGGCGCTCAAACCGCTCGAAGATCGCAAAGTCAGCGCGGATCAGATCATCGCCCGCCTGCGGTCGAAACTAGGTGCCGTGCCGGGCGCGTCGCTGTTTTTGCAGGCCGGACAGGATCTGCGCATCGGCGGGCGCATGAGCAGCGCGCAATATCAATACACCATCCAAAGCGAAAACCTGGACGATCTCGTGAAATGGGGACCCATCCTGCTCCAGCAGATGAAAACCCTGCACGGTTTTACCGAGGTGAACACCGACCAGCAAAACAATGGCTTGCAGGCGTCGCTCGTTTATGATCGCGCCACGGCTGCCCGGCTGGGTATTTCGCCACAGGTGATGGACCAGACGCTTTACGATGCGTTCGGACAGGCACAGGTTTCGACGATGTATTCAGCGTTGAATCAATACCACGTCGTCATGGAAGCCGCCCCGCAGTTTTCGCAAGGCCCGCAAGGATTGAACGCCATTTATCTGCGCGCGACCAACGGCAGTTCGGTCATTCCGCTCAACGCCATCGCGCATTATGAGCCGACGACCGCGCCCATTGCCGTAAATCATCAGGGGCAATTCCCGGCCGTCACGCTCTCGTTTAATCTTACGCCGGGAATCGCCTTGAGCGACGCCGTCAAAACCATCCAGCAAATGGAGCAAAAAATTAAAATGCCCGAAACGATCCACGGCAGTTTTTCAGGAACCTTGCAGGCGTTTCAACAATCGCTGGGAACCGAGCCGTTTCTGATACTCGCCGCGCTCATTGCGGTTTACATCGTACTGGGGATGCTTTACGAAAGTTACATCCATCCGATCACTATTCTTTCCACGCTTCCGTCGGCGGGCGTCGGCGCGGTGCTAGCGCTGCTGATTTTTAAAACGGATTTGAGCATCATTGCCATCATTGGAATTCTGCTGCTCATCGGCATCGTGAAGAAAAATGCGATCATGATGGTGGACTTTGCGCTCGCGGCGGAGCGTGAGGAAGGGAAAAATTCTCGCGACGCCATTTTTGAGGCGTGCCTGCTGCGTTTCCGCCCGATCTTGATGACGACGATGTCGGCGCTCTTCGGCGCGCTGCCGCTGATTTTGAGCACGGGAACCGGTTCGGAACTGCGCCGTCCGCTGGGCATCACCATCGTTGGCGGATTGATCATGAGCCAGGTGCTGACCCTGTTCACCACGCCGGTCGTTTATCTTTATCTGGATCGCCTGCGCTTGTGGTGGGAACGAACACACAAAAAGAAAATTGAAGATGGGATGGCGCTGCAACCGCAATCCTTGTGGCCCTGTTGAGCTTTGCCTTGCTTGCCTGCGGTTGCAGCTTCCCATCGAAACGGGCGAGCCCGTCCGCCCAAACGTCCGGAGCTCCCCAAGCACGTTGCCATTGCGCCGAATAACCAGTTGTTGTGGAGGTGTCAAAAACAAAAAGAGGCGAGGGTCGGTTTTCGGGCGGTTCACGTCCGTTTTTACGAAGAAAATATACGCAAATTCGCCAATAAATGCAAGTGTTTTCGCACTACTCGTGCACTACCCGGACGAACCATTACCAAGCCGCTTACTGAAGGTTTTACTGAAACTTTCACTGAAGGTTTTAGCGGAAATTTAAGCGGATTCCGCCAAAGCCACCGAGACGCGCAATCCCAATGGTTTCAAAATTTCCTGCAATGTGACCAGTGTGGGATTGCCCTTTTTCGAGAGAATCTTGTAGAGGCTGGGCCGCTTGAGACCCACCCGCCCGGCCAGATTGCCCATGCCGCCACCCGCGTCCACCACGTCTTTGAGCGCAATCAGGAAAGCTGCGCTGTCGTTTTCCGCCAGCACCTGGGCGAGGTATTCGGCGGCGTATTCGGGATCACGCAGCCGTTTGTTCAAATCATCTTTGTAATTTTTCAGACGCATATTTTGTAAATTGTTGCCACAGTTGTTGTGCCCGGCGAATGTCGCGCGCCTGGGTGCTTTTATCGCCGCCGCCCAGCAGAATCACGACTTGCTGCCCCTGTAACCCGTAATAAACGCGCAGACCGGGACCGAGCGCGATGCGCAACTCGAACACCCCACCGCCCACGGATTTGCAATCGCCGAAATTCCCGGCGCGCACCCGTGTCAGGCGGGCATCCACCGCCACCTGTTGTTTCCGATCGCGGAGGGAATCGAACCACTCGTCAAACGGGACAAGTTTGTTCTGAAGCTCAAGCTTCTTGATTTCCCTTTCAATCACCGGACGAATGTAATCTATAGATGACAGACTTGTCAACCCCTGGGTACCAATGAAAAATGGGAGACGGCTTGAACCGGAATGTTTCCCACGGTTACACTCTCACTTTGACATGAGCAAAGCTTCAAAACTGCGTCCTTGTTCCGCCTTGGGGCGGGACATTTCTCCGGCAGACTGCGGCGAGCAGCGCCAGAGCCGTCTCGCCTGCCCGGAGGATTGCCCGCACAATCCTTTCGGGCCGGCGAATTATTCCCAGTTGCTTGAAATTGAAGACCGGCTCGACACCAAGAGTCTGGAACGACTGGTCACGGTGGCACCGGACCGGGCGGCGATGCAAAACAACATGGCCGTCGCGCGCCGCCGGGGGCTTCACGCCACCCACACCTTTTTTGTTTGGAATCTTTTTTTTGCCGAGGGCGCGAACCAAACCACTTTTGCCCGGCGCTGGGAACAAGCCGGCCTGGCCGAACTCAAGAATGACGAGCGCGTTTTGTGGCGGGCCAAAATGCAGATGCGCATCGTCTTGTTGGAAGTCCATAAGGTGTTTGCTGGCGGGCGGGTCGAGGCGGTGGATTTGTTGGCGGACAACCCGACCCCGATGATTTTGCAGGATCGCAGTCTGGCCGGGATGGCCTCGCGGTTTTCAACTCTTCTGACCTGGGTGTTCCCGTTGCCGCATTACTGGCGTTTGAGCGGCACCGCCGCAATCATCCCGGACGTGGCGCAGTTTTCCCCGCCGGAAATTGTCCGCGAAATAGTGCGCCATCTGGGCGGCCCTTTGACGGAAGCCGAAATGCGCCGTTGGCTGGCGGAACATTTCCCGCGCTTTGAAGCCGCGCTGCACGCGGTATCCCGGCTGCGCCGTCGGCAAATGTTGACCGGGATGGACGCCAAATGGGGCAAGGCCGTGTATAAACTGTGCGCGCCCTTCGCCCAATGTCGCAAACGGCTCGACGCCCTGGCAGATGTGGAGCCGGATGATCTTTCCGAAGGGGAACAAGACGAAGGTTTTGTCGAGGCGCGCGAATGGTTTGACCCGCTGCCTAAGGCCAAACACCTGACCGCGCCGGGCGGACGAATGGTGCTGGGCCGGGTGTTGCTTGGCCAGTTGCTCTGGCGGGTGGAAACTTTTGGCGCGGGAAAACTGTCCCGATTGCGGCAACAATTTGAAACGCAACTCGGCCAGCGCGTCCGTTTTACCGCCGAACGCGTGGACGATTTGGGTGCCCGCATGAGCCATCAAGAACCCGCCGTGGACGAGTCGCTGGCCCCGCCGCGTCTGTTGGAAAACCCGGAACAATTCACCCTGCTATCCTCCCGCGTGCCGGCGCTGCCGCCGGGGGTCTCGCCGAAAGATGCCGAGCAGGAACTGATGCGCGCCGCCGAGCGGGCGTTTCTGGACGAATCCATTCCCGCGCTGGACAACCGCACCCCGCGCGCCGCCGCGCGTGATCCGGCCTTGCGTCCAAAGCTGGTTCAACTGATGAAACAGCGCGTGCGCGGCCATGACGAGCGTAATTTGCAAACCGGACGCACGGATGACATCAACTGGCTGCTGCGCGAACTGGAGTTGACGGAAATCATGTTTGACGCGCCGCCGTGGCGTCCGCCACCCGCACCATTGGCGGGCGACGAAGCGGATTTGCCAGAGCCGCCCGCCATGGACGGCGGGTCCGGTGCGGATTCCAATCGTCCACCGGCACCATCACTGCCTGATGCACCATTGGAAGTGAATGAGGCCGTTGACCGGCTGCAAGCGGCGATGGATTTGTTCGATACGGCGGCGGCGGCGGAAAATGAACTTGTCGCCAGCGGTGCCACGCTTTTGCAGGATGCCGAGGAACTGACGCTGGACAATCTGGCGGAAAATGATTTTTGCTTCGCCATTCCATTCCTGCTGCAAACCTGGTTTGCCCTGGTGCCCTGCGGTTGCCGCGCGCCGGAGATCAACTTTGCCGAACTCGAAAAAACCTTCGTGGCAAACCTGCGCCAGATTGAGTCCTGTGTCATGGTTGGAACCCAGGAAAAGCTGCAATCATTTTTGCAGAGCAGCCCGCAGCCCGGCATGATGCTGGCGCTGTTGGGAGGGTTTCTGGAAGCCGCCAACACCGCGCCCAAAAAAATTCGCCCCACGATGGCCGCCCAGCCCGTCATCCTGGCGCTGCTGAAATCCATCGTGGAAAAATTGGACGAAGCATTGCGCTGGAAATGATGGACACATTGTGTCTATTCCATTGCCGGCTTGGAAAAGCCAAAGGCTTCAAGGTCTGCTTCGTGAATTCCTAACCAGCCGCAGCCTGCGACGTGAGCATTGGCCAGGAGGAACGGAAGCGGCGAGTTTTTGTTTGAGCCGACCCGTAGCATCCTTGCCAAGCAGAACGGAGCGGTATCATCGGCGGCGCAATTCACGAAGCCGGAAGGCATACCTTCGCGCCTGCGAACCGCCGTTGCATCTGTCTGATTCACGCGCATACCGGCGGAGAGGTTCAACACCTTGTAATCCTGAATGGTCCAGCCCGACGCGACGAGCATGGCGTCAATCTGTTCGCGGGCTTTTTCTTCCGGAGTCATTGCTGTATTTGCCTATTTGCGGCGACGATGGCAGAGATGGTGCCGAAAGACATAGCGGCCTCCACGCCCGGTTCCCTGATGCTCCGAGAGGCCAATGTCCCAAATGTCCCATAATTGTCTCATTTCCGTTTGAGAACATAGTGTGCCCCCCGGCGTTCGCCTTTGCGTTCGAGCAGGCCTTTCTCAACCAGATCATCCAAGTCACGCGCCGCCGTCTTCGAAATGACTGCGGCCAGTTTTCGGTATTCAGCGTTGGTGATACGCCCATTAGTTTTCACATGGAAAATGGCATCTCGTTGGCGTTCGTTAAGGTTCAGTCTGGCCAGAGTCTGTTCCGTGAGCCAGTCGCGCCAAACGACGGTGGCAAATTCGCCGCCGCGTTGCTCGAAATCAGGTTCAGGCAACGCGTGTGCGATAGTCTCACGGATCATCATCAAGGTGCCGGTGCCAAATTTCTCGATGTAACGGGTGAGGAAGAGAGCCTCAGCGATCCGCGGGTTGCGGGTGATGGATCTGTGGGGATGCCGGAGGCGCTCCGGTGTGAGCGGCGGTGTGAGCACGCCGGGATTCCACACCTCGACACGGTCGGCGAAAACCGACACCTGTACGGCGGCACCCGAAGTGTAGTCGCGGTGGACCACGGCGTTGACAATGGCTTCGCGGATGACGTCGGGCGGGATTTCGTATGCGACAGGAGCCTGGGCGCTCAAGGCACGCGTGCCGACGCTGCGGTTGAGCACGCTGAGCACGAAGTCAGCAGCTCGATCTACCTGGTCGAACAGCCGGCCCTTGAAAATCTGATAAGACGGTGCGGGGCGCTGAATTTCGGTGCCGTGAAAATGCATGCAGCGGACTTCGGCGGCAGGGACGAAGTGTTGTGGCTGGCGTCCGAACAGCAACAGGGCTGCGTTGGTGGGCTGTTGGCCGTGAAGCAGGCCCAGATGGGCGAGCACGTCGGTCACAGGCACGCTTTCCGGCAGTGGAAACTGGCGTTCGTTGCGGGCGCGGCGCACAAAGGCGGTGACCGCTTCCGCGTCAATGTCGTCGAGGGTTGCATCGGAGCTGGGTTGTTCCTCGAAGGATCGGTTTTGGATGACGCCACTGTTTTCGAGATGCTCCACCAAGCTGGCGTAGAGCGCGGCGGTGAGATCAGCGATTCCGGTGAACCGCCGGCGGATCAATTGCGCGCCAGCTTTATTGATGAGGGCACGCATCTTGGGGTTGCGACCGTGGTCGTCCGCGCCCTTCACGTAGATGAAACGCGTTTTGCCCAAGGCAGTAGCGCGATCAAATTCGCGTTCGGTGGGCGACAGGCCCGTGGCGTCTTCGTAGCCGTATTCTTGATCGAACAGTCCGACGTAAATCGGACACCGGCCAACTTCGTCGAGGTAAACCTCATCCGCCCGGCGGTCGGAGGCGGGCAGATCCTCAAACAGGAAAACGTCGAAAAACCGCCGGAGCAGCGCGTCGCCGCGAACGAAATCACGGATTCCTCCCACACATTGCCCCGAATCGGGATCTGCTGGCGCAGCAAGGTTCCCGGACGCGCCAAGCAGCGCCTACCACCCTGCAAGCGCAAAGGTTCCAGTACCCAGTATAACGGGCGACGTAATGTTGCTGGCACTCCTTTTGATAAATAACGTGTATAAGTGATTCATAACAAACCCATTGCGCAATTGTGAAAAATTTATTATTTACAGGAAATAAGGTCCGCGTAGAGTAACAGTCAATCAGATAGATTTGGGTCGACTTTTGTTCGTCAGGAATTGCTTTGCCCAAGTCAGGTATGCGGAATTTTCAACGTTGTCCATTGGCATAACGACAAATCAACCACCAAGACCAAACGATATTTGATTCAAATCTGCTTGCTAGGGGCGCTGCTTCTAGCGCTACGGCCGCCTGCAATCACACCGAATAATTCAGAACGGAAAGAAATATGCTGATTTATGAAAATTCAAATTAAGAATCTGTTTCTCCTAACCGCGCTGATCACCGGGCTCGGCTTATTCCTAGAATCTTCCGCCCAAGCCCAGTTCCAATGGTCCCAGCGCATTGCCAGTTCCACCACCCTGCCAAACGGTGAGCCCGACCTCGGAATGTGCTTAGACACCAATGGCAACTGTTATGTGACCGGATGGTTCGATGGCACGAACAGTTTTGGTGGCGTCACACTAACCAACAAAAGTGTTGGCGGAACGGACATCTTCGTGGCCAAATACAATACCACCGGTGCGCTGCAATGGGCGCAACGCGCAGGCGGCAGTCCCGGAAACCTAAACAACGGGCGTGGTATTGGCGTGGATACCAACGGAAATGTTTACTTTGCTGGCTGTGTTTATGGTCCCGCGGACTTTGGCGGTATCAACTTGCCCGCTTCCTCGACTGAAATATTCTTTCTGGCCAAATACGACAGCGCAGGCACGGTTCAGTGGGTTCAGCAGGGAATTGGTGGCAATGACGTTAATGGCAACGGCCTTGCGGTTGACAGTGCAGGAAACTCCTATGCCCTTGTCTTCGCCGATAATGGCGACACGATTTCGTTTGGATCAACCAACGTGACTACCCCAAGCGACTTCGACGAGAACTATGACGCGAGCATGATTCTCGTCAAGTATGACAACACCGGCGCGGTTAAATGGGCGCAGGTAATGGGCGGCTACGGTGAAACCTACGCATGCAAAGTTACGGTGGACACCATCGGGAACGTGTATGTGTCTGGTGAGTTCGATGAGAATGTAACAATCGGAACCAGTAACCTAGTTGTCAGCCCACTGGGAGCAACGAAAAATATGTTTCTCGCCAAGTTTAACAGTTCCGGGTTGTTAATCTGGGTTCAGCACCCGATTGGAGGCAACCCGGGTGGTGGCGATGGAGGCCTGGCGGTTGACCAAGCCGGAAACATATATGTTCCGAACTTCATCAGTAGCCCGATAAACTTTGGGGGCATCAGTCTGACCAACACGGCAACCTACAATGCTTGTCTGGCTAAATACAACAGTTCCGGTGTAATCCAGTGGGCACGCCTGGCTGGAGGCACGAACCTTAATGTTTACAATGTTTATTTCGACAACGCACTGGACAGCGCTGGCAACGTTTATGCAGGCGGCGGATTAAGTTCCGGCGCAGGCGGAAACAACGGTTTCCCGGTGGCAGTTGTTTCGAAATACAACCCGACCGGAACGCTCCAGTGGACCTATTCAGCCAACGGCCAGCCCGCGAGCCCGCTATCCTCGGCTGTGTGCAGATCTGCAGTTAATTCAGCCGGTAATTGCTTTTTAGCTGGATTGTATCAAACAACGACCACTTTAGGAACAAACACCCTACAACCGCAGGAGGCCTGGAATTTCTTCCTCGCCGTAACCGTGACCAATCCAACCGTCCAATTTTCCGCCAATCCGGTCAGCGGCACGCCGCCTCTGACCGTCCAATTTAACTCTACAAATATTGACAGCCTGGGCAATGCCATCACCAGCTGGAATTGGAATTTTGGCGACGGCTCAACCAGCACCTTGCAAAATCCGTCACACAGCTATACCAATGCCGCTGCATTTTACCCCAGTTTCGTCGCCACCAACAGCAGTGGTGTCGCGGTGATTGGCTTTGGTCCGTTAATTACTGCGACCAACATCAGTGCGGCCAATCCCACCATTCAATTTACCGCCAGTCCTGCTAATGGCCTGCCGCCTTTGGCAGTTCAATTTAATTCCGATGATGTTGACAGCCTGAGCAATGCCATCACCAGTTGGAACTGGAATTTTGGCGACGGGTCAACCAGCACCCTACAAAATCCGTTGCACACTTACACCATCGCCAACATTTTCCTTCCCTCTCTTACAGCGACAAACAGCATGGGCGGCGCCGTGATTGGCTATGGCCCACAAATAGCAACTTTAACACCCACGCCCTCAACCTGTTTCTCATACACCACCAACAATGGTGCGATTACCATCACTTTATATTCCTGTTCTGGGAGCACGGTGAACATTCCCAGCACGATCAATGGCCTGCCGGTCACCGTCATCGGCGCAGCGTTTGAAAACAACAATAACGTGACCAACGTCACGATCCCCGACAGCGTCACCAGCATTGGAAACCATGCGTTCGATTCCTGCTACAGCCTGACCAGCGTCACCATCCCCAACAGCGTCACGAGCATCGGTGAATGGGCGTTCTCTGATTGCCAGCTGACCAGCGTAACGATTCCGAACACTGTCACCAGTATCGGAGAAGGCGCGTTCAATGGGTGCCCCCTGACCAGCGTCACGATCCCAAACAGCGTCACCAATATCGAGGATGAAGTATTCTGGGGATGCGCGCTAACCAGCGTTACTATCCCCAACAGCGTCACGAGCATCGGTAGTTCCGCGTTCGAAAGCTGTTACAATCTGACCAACATCACAATTCCCAGCAGCGTCACCAGCATCGGTAACTCCGCCTTCGCAGACTGCACAGGATTGGAAGCAGCTTATTTCCAAGGCAATGCCCCCAGCGCTGACTCAACTGTGTTTTCAGGAGACCCCGGAACAGTCTATTACTTTGGAGGAACCATTGGCTGGTATTCTCCCTTTGGCGGCATGCCGGCCGTTCAGTTGAACTCACTATTTGTTCAATACACTGCCACGCCTACCAACGGAATTGTCCCATTGACCGTGCATTTTACATCTCCGGGAATAGATAACTCGAACAATATCATTACCAGTTGGAACTGGACCTTTGGCGACGGCTCAACCAGCACCGCCCAGAACCCGTCTCATGTTTACATCAGCGCCGGCATTTTCCAACCCAGTCTCGTGGCGACCAATGGCCTGGGATTGGCAGTTTCAGGATCAGGGCCGACAATCACCCCATCGCTTCCCACCGTAACTTTCACTGCTAATCCAACTAGCGGTATCATTCCGTTGTCTGTGCAATTTACTTCACCTGGCGTTGATAGTGGCGGCAATGCCATCACCCGTTGGAATTGGACCTTTGGCGACGGCTCAACCAGCACCGCCCAAAACCCGTCTCATATTTACATCAGCGCAAGTACTTTCCAACCCAGTCTCGTTGCGACCAATAGCCTTGGTGTCACAGTTTCCGGTTCCGGCCCGGCAATCACTGTGGGCGCAGCAGGTAATATAGTTTCAAACGGGGGCTTTGAAACCGGAAGTTTCTCAGGTTGGACCACCGGTGGGAACTTTGCTTACACAAGTGTTAATACCGGGTCTGTTTATGCCCATTCCGGCACCTACGGCGCACAATTGGGCCCGAGCGGATCGCTCGGCTATCTTTCTCAAACGCTGGCCACAGCTGCGGGGAAAAGTTATTTGATTTCATTCTGGCTGGACAGTTCTAATGGCCTGACTCCAAATGAGTTTCTGGTTTCATGGAACGGAACCACCCTTCTTGATCAAATGAACCTTGGAGCCATAGGGTGGACAAACATTCAATTCGTGGTTACGGCCACGGGAGCCGGCACGGTTCTTCAATTCGGATTCCGGGATGACCCCAACTATCTCGGTCTTGATGACATCAGTGTTGTGGCGTCGCAGCCCGGGACGCTGGCAGTGACAACGACTTCTCTGCCCAACGGAACGAACCGTTTTGCTTACAGTCAACAATTGTCTGCCGTCAATGGACAACTGCCTTATAGTTGGTCGTTAATATCCGGTTCATTGCCTCCAGGCCTGACTCTGGCGACCAACGGTGTGATTTCCGGAATGCCGACAACCAACGGAATGTTTAATTTCACAGTCAACGTGATCGACTCTCTGTCCGCGACGGCGACGCAGGCGTTGTCATTGACCATTAGCTTGTCGCAGCCAACATCTCTTGGCGACTCCGATTTTAGTGTGCCGGCACTGCCATCCGGCACGTTCTTGCGATACAATCCCCCTACCGGTTCCGGCCAGCCATGGACGTTCGCAGGGTCATCTGGCGTTGCAAATGACCTTGGAGCCCCCTGTTCCTCGTTCTCGGTCTCGAATCCAACTTATGCGGGCCAATATGCCTTCATTCAACTTGCTGGCGGACAGAATGGGAGCATCTCTCAGGTAGTAAATTTTGCCTCCACAGGCACTTACTCCATCTCCTTTTTAGCCGCTGGACGGGTCTCATGTTCCGCTGGCAGTGGCGGGGATCTGAACTACATAGTTAAAGTTGCGCCTTATGCAGGAGGTCTAAGCGCGTTAAATGTGACCAACGCCTCGATTTCCAACCAAGCATTCACAAATATAACATATCAATTCATAATTCCCTCCCCGGGTAATTACATCATTAGCTTCACGTCCCTTTCGGGCTTCGGGCCTTACGCGGACAACACGGTAATCATAGACGACGTATCGTTAACCATGATCGCTTCAGCACCTATGTTTCTGTTTGCACAACTGACAAATGGGCAGTTCATGTTCACATGGAGTGCCGTTAGCAATGGTGTGTATCAATTGCAATACAAAACAAACCTGGTCCAAGCAAACTGGATGAACATCGGTAGCACCGTCACCGCATCCAACACGGTCATGTCCATAACCAACAGCATCAACACGGACAAACAGCGGTTTTATCGTGTTCAGCAAAAATAAGAGTGGATGTGCGCCGAAGAATTACGGATGCACGCTATCCCCCGCAAAGCGGTATTCGCGACATCATCGTTGATATTGCCGAAACCGGCTAAAACTTTAACAGTCAGGCAAAACGGCTGGTCAACGCTATTCGGACATATACCGATACGGATACGCTCGATAACGAGGTGCGGTGCGTTTTCTGGATTACTTCGGTTTTCTCGGATCTTCGCATCGCTGGAACAGCTCGTGGCTACAGGTTGGCTCCTTTGTCGCACTGAAGATTAATAGCGCCGAATATGGGTATAAAAGGGGGGTGCCGAAGTAAGATGCCAGCTTTTCACGATCTTCGGCGTCGCCACGCTGGTCGTCTTCCGATTTGGCTTCGATGGCAAGGAGGTTGTATGTCGGGTGGAGCTTTTGATGCACAATTATGTCTGGCGTCACCGAACCGCAGGCCGAAGCCACGAGCTGATGAATTGAGGATCAATTAAGCTGACTCGGTTCAGCACCGGGTTTGATTTCCGTGACCACAATGTCCCGAATCCGGGGCTGGCCATCGGCAACCAGCGGGTGATATTTTGCCGGCAACGTGGTGATGAATGACAATTCCAGCCGGTGCAGCGCGGTTTCAATCCGCCGTAGCGAGTGGCCGCGAACCATGATTTCATGCGTTGCGAACGACAGGTGGAGCAGTTGCTCCTTGCCGTCACTGTCCATTTCAGCAAACGCGAATTGATCCAACGGTAGCAGATAGATGCGTCCCGTCGGCATTTCAACGCGGAGGCAACTTGCTTGCGGTTCAGTGGTGTAACATTCGGGTGATTTTGTGCTCATGTTTTTGTCGGTGTTTATGGTGACGTGCGATTTTCAGGCGGCAAAAGGTGTCGGCTGCCCGCTGGCCGAACCGAAGCAGATAACCATGCAGCCGATCCCAAAGCCGGTTGGCATGGCGCGGACGAATACCGTGCGCCAGTTCCAATGCCAGCGGCCTGTGGCCGGAGCGAACCAGGTTCTCACGCAGTTGAATTTTATCCGGCGTGAAAATGCGGATGCCGCGCCGACCGCGTGAAATGGTCACATACCATTGCTGGGCATTCGTTGCCGCCTTGATCGTGGAGTCAGAAAAGAGAACGTGATCCACGGTCTTGCCCTGTGAACCATAGGACGTGACCGCGTAACCCGGTAGGAACTCCCGGAAATCTTTTCCCAAAATCCGGCCGTCGGCCAATTCGATTTCGCCATCGGTGCGGACGGTTTTGACCGTGACCAGTTCCCCGTTGGAGGTCCGCCCACCGGCAGCCAGGGTGCGATTGGCCTTGAGGTGCAGCCGCTCGCCCTCCGCAATCGGAATTTCACGCGGGAGACAGACGGTGATTTTGTCGAGCAGCTTATTGGCGACGGTGACGCATTTGCCATCCACCTCGACCAGCACGCCAATCTTTACGATGCCCAATAATTTCCCGCTCGCTCCGGGAGCGGCCTGACGCACCTTTTGATTGAACACAATCACACCGTCTTTCGGATAAAAACGCTGATCGCGCTTCTGGGCATTCGTCAGGTCAGATTTTTCCAGCACTTGAACGGTGACATCATTTGCGCCAAGCAATCCTTTGGATTTTAGCGCATCGCGCACGCGCGAGTTGACGCGGTGGACTTCCGCCCAAGTCTGCGACACGACCACGGCGGACGATTTTTGCTCTGCCAGCCGGATATATTCTTCAGCCAGCCTGTCAGCCTGCTCACCCATTCCGCAGGCAACAATCGCGCCCATCTGGTCGAGCCGCTTGAATGATTCGACCAGCTTGCCCGCTGCCGCCGCTTCGACGGCTTTGCGATACTCCTTGATGCGCGCCCGTTCACTTTGGTTGCGGGCCAACGCCGGGTCTTGCCGTCGAATGGTGTGCAATTCCACCGGCGCAATGCCGGAATACCGTTCAATGGCCAGCAGCGCATCCGAAGCCTCAACCGCCCCATGCTGTCGTGTATCGCCGGAAAGAATCACCCGCGCGTTCCGCTCGCGTGCCAGTTGCAACAACTGGTGCATCTGGCGACCACCGATTTGGCCGGCCTCATCCACAATAATGACCGCGCCAGCGGTCAGTTCGCCCTTGAGCAGAAAACTGGCAATCGTCGTTGGCGACGGGAAACCCGTGTTTTCCATGTCCACGATCTGCTGACGCTGCGGCGCGAGGACAATGACCCGCCGGCCTGATTGCCGGATTTGCTCAACCAGCTCGCGCAGAACAAAACTTTTGCCAGTGCCGGCACCACCCCGGAAAAGTGACACGGTGTTGGTTGAACGCAGCAATGCGTCCAGAGCCTGGCGTTGTTCATCATCCAATTTCGGATTTACTGGCTGCGGATTCTCGACGAAGGGAAGGCAAGTGCCCACACCATCCTTGACGCTCTGGACAATTTCCAACTCGCGCCACAACACTTCGCGCAACGTCACTTCATTGGGACGTTCAGGACTGTGGATGTAATTGCGTTGGCGGGTGAATTCCTTGAGTTCAGCCACCGTGAAGTTTTCAGCGCGCGCACGTTCCAATGCCTGCTGCCATAATTGGCATTCCAACACGACCGAATTGCGGTCGAACAAATGTTCTTCCGCCCATTGCACTGCTTCACCAAGCTCAACACGTTTGTCCGCGATGGTGACTTTTTCGGAACGGTGCGGAAGTTGACGCAACGAAATGCGCTCGGATTCGCTCAATTGCGCGTCCCATAAAGTCCGCAATTCAGCCCGGCTCAAATCCTTTTGTTTCCTGGCACGGGTTTTAACCGCCAGTTTGGCCCGTATCTCCTTGATGTTTGCGCCGGCCAGTTCGGGTTTGTCTGCCAGCAACTTTGCCAGTGCCTTATCCACTTCTGCATCCCGTTTGGAAAAACGTTCGCAAATCCCCTCTGAAACGCCCTCGATCTGGAAATCCCCGCGTGGGTGGTTGCTAATCTGATAACCAAAACTCCGCAACTGACGGGCAAGCTCATGGTAATAGACGTTCTCGGCGAATTTTCGCGCCTGCAACATCCCGTAGTTTTGCAGCGCCTTCCACCGTTGCTCTACCGGGTCAAAGGTTGCATTAAAAACGACACAATGAGTATGCAAATGCGGGTCGAGGGCGCGAGAGGTGTCATGGGTGAACAACGCCGCCGCAACATTGCCGGTCGAACGGTCGCCATGCCCGCCGCCAGCCCGGACACGGGTTGCGGCAAAGGTTTCAAGTTCCCGCATGGCCGACCAGACCGCTTGATCGTGAGCCGCAACGATCCGTTCATCTGCACCAGCCAGGGCCGCGACTGAAACCGATTTGGGTGGCGAGAATGTGAAATCATAAAATACCCGGCGGTTTACTGCCTCCTTGCCATCATTCATCCGCACCGTGTTTAACCGTTGCGTCAGTGTCTCACCTGTCTTTGGATGTTGGTTTTCACAGAGCCGCAGAAAATCATCCGCGCGAACTTTGCCGGACAAGCCAAGTTGTTCCGCGCCCGCCCCGATCCACTGGCCGGCCACGCGCTGTCCTTCATCGTAGTAATCGCCGACGCACAGGTGTTCCTCAAAGTATTCCCTGGCGTTCGTCAAATTGTATTGGGTCTTGGCCGTCAGCACGGAAAACAGCCTCCCAAATCCCGGCCTTCATTTTGTGTAAAGATTACACAAAACGATTTGGGCAAACTGCTTCACTGGTCGGCATGATAACGAACCAGTCCGCGTCATTGGAAAACAGCCAGGTAAACGGCCGGTGTCCGCGCGGCATTTTCTGCTGACTTATGCTGACACCAACCACCGCTGAATTACTGAACGCCATTGAAGTCTTAAACAAACTCGGCGAACGCATCAATACTCACGCCACCCATTCCGTCATGCAGATGCCCGAATCGAGCCTGGGCGAACATTATGCCGGACGAATCGGAGTGAACGCCATTGAACAAACCAGCCGCATTAAAATTGTCGCCGAGCAGCTCAAAAACTGGCGCGACGAACTGTTGCAACAAAGGAGGCAAAATGTATCTCAATCCGTTTAATACAGAAGAAGCCGAACCCCTTCGCCAGCGAAGGAAATGGCGCGATCCGCGCTGCGACGCCTATGCGGTGTCAAAAGCCAACAATTTCACCCACACGGGTGCTTCGTACGCTGCGAACTTCATTGCCAATGTAAATGCCACGCCATCCGCTGCCTTGGCCGCCAACCGTTCTGCGGCAGATATGCCCACCTTGATATGAATAAACCTGCGATTACAGTTGATGCGTTAAACCGGTTCCGTCATGCGGCGTCACAGTATGCGCGGACCGCGAAGTCACGCGCTTCGCGATTACTGGCGCTCAAAGAGGACATCGCTGCGTTGCGCAAACGCGGTGTTTCCTACCGCGCTATCAGCGAACTGTTGACGCAAAGCGGCATCACCGCCTCCGACACCTGTGTCATGAATTTCTGTCACCACATCTTGATGGAAAGGCGGCACAAATCATTTGTGATGCGTCGTGCGAAGTCAGATGCCAGCCATCCTGCGGCACGAAAAGCTGCGCCAAATGCCACGGAAAAAACTGCGTTGCCCGCTACATTGGCCACGATTGTTGCTGCGTTGCCGGTGAAAACTGAAAGTGCGCCGGTGAAATTACGCGGACCGCACATCGCCAAAGTTGAACTCCTGCCACCTGGAGAACAATATGATTAAACGACTCAACTTCATCCTCAATCGCAAGGGCGGTTTCGGCAAGCTTATTGATTATTTGCTTCAGCATCTGGGCCAGCCCTTAAAAACAGCGGTCAGTCGGCTCATGCTGTGCAAGCCGTTCCTCGCTACCGCTGCGGTCTGGCTTGACAGCGCCGCCCGCCGCTGTGGGTTGCGCTTAAGGTTTTGCGTTCGCAAAACCTGCCCGGCTTTGGGCACAAAACAAACATCAATAGCTGTGGATGGCAGCGACATCAAAAGTGCCGTTTTGAAAATGTGTACTGAAGATCTGCAAAGTTATTTGGCCTCTTACGCGCAATTTCCGACGGCTGAGCGATTCTCCAATCCGGCGCTGGATCAGGAGCCGGATGCGCCGCCGGAAAAAATGCTGATCCGCTTTGCCCAGGCTGAAGTCGCGGTGCTGGGTAGCGGCCTCTGCGCGGTGGAGCAGGATCTTCAAGAATATGAATTGAAATTTGTGAAGTCCGCTCCCCGCCGTTTCGCCGGGCTGTTAAACACCCACATCGCCGCTGTCACCATTACTTTTACCAAGGAGAACGCATGAACCAAGAATCATCATTAAATCTACAGGCACTGGGAAAATATCCCGTCGTCATGACCAAGGAGAAAGTGGCCGAGGTGCTCGGCGTTGCCACGCATACCATTCCGCCACTGGTGCGGGCGGGCCTGCTTAAGCCACTTGGTCGTCCGGGGCGCTATTGCGTGAAGCATTTTTCGCGCGATGCGCTCGCCGAGAAATTTGCCAGCCCGGAATGGCTCGATAAAGTGGCGGCAGCCATTCACCGGCACTGGCGCAACAAGAACGCGCGGAAGCGGGCACGGCAGTCCCAACCGGCGTGAGGACGGGCGAGTCTGTTACGCGGCAGCATCCGGCGGCACAGCTACACGTTCATGATCTGTGCCACTGCGGGTTCCTGTTTCGTTACGTTGGGCAGCGGCACAATTTTCCGCTCATACTCTTCCAGCGGCGGCAGTTTTACCTGTGCTTTTTTTGAATAGGCACGATGAATCGCTTTGCTGGTGTGGCCGAGTGCCTGCATCGCATACCGCTCCGGATAACCCGCCGCCGCCGCCCGTTCCGCCCAGGCGTAGCGATAGGAATGAAGCGATACGCCGCTGATGCCCACGGTCGCCAGCCGTTTGATGAAAAGTTTGGCACGATGGCGTTCGTGAATTCGGGCAAGAGCAGGAAACAAATATCCCGATTGTGGCAATGTCTCCAAAATTGCCGCGACTTCTTCGCCGAACGAGATGAGTGAAGTGGCCATCGTTTTGTGCCTTCGGTAAGCAATGGTGCGGTCATTCCAATCAATGTCTTCGGCGTTGAGCATTGCGATGTCCGTCTGCGAACCGCCCAGGAACCAGAGCACCTCATAAAACGCGCGCGTCGCCGGATTCTGTTCGCGATTGATGATTTTTTGATGTTCCTCAAAAGTGATTGCCCGTTTCTCTTTGGGTAGCACGGGTGGCCAGTGAAGTTTTGGCAGCACCGGCCATGGAAGCCAGTGCATCCCGAGGGCATAATTCTGTGTCCGTCGCAAATAGACATTGGTGGATACCGAGCCTTGATTGAGAACTTCCATAAAGTGCTCGGACGAGGTTTTTATCAATTCCCGGTCACGAATCATATCCAGCGTTTTGTCCTTGATGGCATATTCCCAACGCTCGCGCGTGCTCCCTTTTTTGGTTGAAATGATTTGCTCCATGACGTGCTGCCACGTACGGCCGGACAACGCGGGATCGCCATGCTGCAAATACACCTGCGCGATTTGCAGATTTATCGCCGGTTGAAGCACCGCTTCGTTTTTAGCGTGGAGAAGTCGAACTGCGGTTGGCCGGTCGCTGGTATGCAAACTTTCCTGCTTGCCGGTCTGGTCGTCGTGAATGTAATACCGTCCGCTTCTTGTGCGACGGTAAAGTCGGAATCTCGTTTTCATAGCTGTTTTTCACAGCGATGAGTTTAAGACAATTGATTTCGACTCCGGTAGGGAGCCAGTGTGAGTTTTGCAGAATAGGCCAGAGTATAATTCTGCTGGCAATTCTGCTGGCACTTTTACTCATCACTTTCATATCTTCTTGCTGCAACCACAGTTAGAAGTGGAGCCAGCTGTCAGGATTGAACTGACGACCCACGGTTTACAAAACCGTTGCTCTACCGCTGAGCTAAGCTGGCATTACCACCACCCACATTTTTTGCTTTGCCGGGTTCACTGTCAAGCTTCACGGCAATGCTGCGCGAAGCTCGCGAAGTCGAATTGCGCCTCAAGTTGCCGCCAACAAAACTTCAGAATGTTTGTCGGCGGTTTTAAGCCGCACCCTGGCCGGGGGCCGGGGGATCGTCGAAGGGACTGAAATGACGCTTTCTGCCCGGCTTATTTGGAAACGGTCCGATGATAAATGACCCACCCGTAGCCGCTGAGTTCAAAGTCAGGCAGGCTGGTGTCAACCGGGTTGGGCCGGCTGCTGATTTTCACCGGCTCGAAGCCTTCTGGATTTGGCAATTCAACGGAACCGGCCACACGGCGGCTGGAAAGGTTGATCAAGACAAGGAACTCATCCTTCGCGTCATGTCGCAAAATGCTCACGACTTCTCCCGGAGCTGTGTTCTGAAGCCAGACAACGTCCCCGTTGTAGAACGCCCCGTTTTGTTTGCGAAGCTTGATCAGATCCCGGTAAATGTCGCGCAGGGGAGGGCGTCCGCTGGGGGACCAAAACACCGGCATTTTTTCAAACAGGGCCGGGTCGGAGGACTCAGTGGCATCACCCACCTCCATCCCGTTGTAAAAGAGCGGCACGCCGTCGAGCGTCAACATCAACACCTGTGCCGCGAGCGCGCCATCCATGCCGTAACGCGCCACCGCCCGGGTTTGCTCGTGGTTGTCGGTGAAGCGCAGATGCAACGCGCCCTTGGGGAACTGCTCATAAGTGTGTTCCCACGAAGCCTTCATGTAATAGGCCGGCTCCACACTGGTCATGACCAGGTTCAGCGTGTAGACCAGGCCCCAGGAGGAATCCACGTCGAAGGCTTTAAACAGCAGTGCCGGCTTGGCGCCAGCGTCAGCGAGAATGATGACATGCGGATTGATCTTCTCCAGTTCCGTCCGGGCCGCTTCCCAAAAATCAACCGGCACCGTGGGGGCCACATCGCAACGGAACCCGTCCACGCCGAAGTCCTGCAACCAGTATTTCATCATGCCAATCATGTAGCGGCGCACATCCGGATTCGCATAATTCAACCCGGCCACATCCGCCCAGGCGGGATTGGGCGGGATGATCGTTCCATTCGTATCCTGCAGGTAAAACTTGGGATGGTCCATGAGCACGCTGTCCCAGGAGGTTTGACCGGCGACAATGTCCATGATCACTTTCATGTTCCGCTGGTGGGCTTGCTCGACCAATTGCTTGAAGTCGTTCGTGGTGCCATAGTCGGGATTGACCGCGTAAAAGTCGCGCACCGCGAAGGGGCTTCCGATGGAGCCTTTCTTCATCTTTTCGCCGGTCGGGTGGATCGGCATGAGCCAGAGGACGTCCACGCCCAGATCCTGTAATTCATCCAGCCGGGCGGTAATCGCGCTGAAATTCCCTTCTTTGGAGAAGTTTCGTGGAAAAATTTCGTACACGACCGCACTCCGGAGCCAGTCGGGTGATTGGCGGGTGCTCGGATTGGATGCAGTAGCACCTGAACCGATGGCGGAATCGATTGCCAGCCAACCCATGAGGGCTATGGCCAGCAGGCAGCGCGGTTTTTGTTGAATTGTGTTCATGATGTTTAAGATGCCGATCATGTTGTCGGGTCGCTTTTCCAGTCGATGAAAACCATTTTACTCCCCGGCTGCAACGCTGTCTAGCCAGTTAAAGGGATAATTTTACGGAACGGATCGCCGGCCGGGCACAGGTACTGGAGGAGCGCAACATCAGCCTGTCTCACCCTCGGAAATTATTCATCACCCCAGATGGCTTTGACCTGGGCAACCCCGCGTTTGACGGCCTCCACCGGCAATGACGGGCTGAGCTCAAAGACCTTGGTGTGGCCGGGTTTAACAAACGGTTTCAACGCGCCGAAGTCAACCGTACCGGAGCCGGGTGGCGCATGGTCGGCCGTCGGAAATTTCACGTCATGAATGTGAAAGCCGGCCAGCCGTCCCGTGAGTGATGCCAGATGCTGGGTGTGGTTAAGGAACCCGAGGTTTTCTTTTATTTGCGCGTGGCCGGTGTCGTGCCAGTAAACCAGGTTCGGGCTGTCGAACTCGCGGAAGAAAAACTCGAAGTCAGCCTCCAGGGGAATTTCCTCGAGCGCCTGCCGGTTTTCGATGCCCAGCTTGAGATCGCGCTTTTCGGCTTCCGGCAGGATGAGGTTGAGGGTTTCGTAAACGCGCCCGACCGCCTTCGCTTTGCCAGCTTCGCGGCTGGCGGCGGCTTCGGCGCGGAGCTTTTCGTACCTCGGGGTTCGCTTTCCGTCCCGTTCCAACATTTCACTCAATTTGCCGGTATAATCCTTCAATTCCATCCGGCCCAGATGGAGCACGACCAGCGGAGCCTTGACGCGCTGGGCGAAATCGAGCGTCTTGAGCGTGTATTTGACGGCCAGCTCGCGCTCGCGCGGCCGTTCGTCGGAAAATTCGTAGAGGTTCGGCGAGGCATGATTCACGCCCATCGGCAGCGGACAAAAATTGTGGAGGCTGGAAATTTCGATCTCCCCCGCATCCACTGCCTCCAGCACCCCGGGCACGAGCCCGAGCCGGATGCCATGACTGAGTTCGGCCTGAGCAAAGCCGAGGTCGCGGATTTCGCGCAACATCTTGCGGCCATCCGTATGGCGTTTGGAATTCCAGCAGGTGGACAGCGAATACATGGGCGGCGGTCAAAATAAAAACCGGGCGCATCGTAATCGGACGCGCCCGGCTTTGAAATCGCAAATTACAGGTCGGCGTAACGTGCGGTCAGCATCGCGGAAAAGCGTGCGGCTTTTTCCTTGCGCCGTCGCTTTTCACTCGGCTTTTCGAAATGCCGGTGATTGCGCACGACCTTGAGGGTTCCTTCGCGGTCGACTTTTTTCTTCAGTCGCCGCAATGCGCGTTCCACGGGTTCGCCTTTTTTTAATCTTATTTCAGTCAACGCAACTCACTTCCTTCCTGGGGCGAGAAAATCCCCTCACGGACGGGGCTCGCAAATGGGCGCGCAGAATAGTTTTTTCACCACCATTGTCAATGCGCAAAAGCAGGCACCCCGGCGGGGTCTGCCGAACCTTCTGCCGGACATGGGTTTCCGGCGGAAGCGCGGCGGAAAACCTGGCCGGGGAGCGTGGTTCAAGATTTGAATGGGTTCGCCGGCGGCGAGAGGGCGGTTGATTTTGAGCCCGGCACCTTTATGCTGCCCGCATGAACCGCAGGAATGGCAAGAAACCCGCCGCCGACCCGGAGTTGAGCCGGCGGATTCAGGAGCTGATCAAGTTCAAAGGCGGCGGCCACAACGAAAACGAGGTTGCCGACATCGTCGAGAATGCGCTCAAGCTGTTGTCCGACGTGAAAGACACCGGCGACGTGCGGGTGATTCAAACCGCATTGCGCGAGCTGCGCTATGCCTTCCGGCTTTTCGCGCCCTATGCCCGCCTCCGCAAGGTCACCATCTTCGGCTCCGCGCGGACGCAACCCGACCAGCCGGAATATCAACAGGCCGTGGATTTCGGGCGCAAGATTGCCGGGGCCGGTTTCATGGTCATCACCGGGGCCGGTCCGGGCATCATGCAGGCCGGACACGAAGGGGCCGGACCTGAAAGAAGTTTTGGCGTGAACATCCGCCTGCCCTGGGAACAATCCGCCAATCCCATCATCGCCGAGGACAAAAAACTCGTCACCTTCAAATATTTTTTCACGCGCAAATTGATTTTCATCCGTCATTCGGACGCCATCGTGCTGTTCCCCGGCGGTTTCGGCACGCTCGACGAGGGCTACGAGGCGCTCACCCTCATGCAGACCGGCAAGGGCCAGCTCATGCCGCTCGTGCTCGTCGAACTCCCCGGCGGCACCTATTGGAAGGCCTGGGACAAATACATCCGCGAACATCTGCTCCGCGACGGGTTGATTTCACCCGACGATCTGGATTTTTACCAGATCACCAACAACGCCGACGAGGCGGTGAAAATCATTACGCGCTTTTACCGGAATTATCAATCGAGCCGGTTCGTGAAGGATTTGTTTGTCCTCCGGCTGAAGAACGCACCGTCGAATTCCGCCCTGGCCGCCATCAACGAGGATTTCGCCGGCATCATCACCGGCGAACCCATCAAAATCATCCCGCCGACGCCGGAAGAAGTCGAGGACAAGGACAACTTGGATCTGGCGCGCATTGCCTTCGGCTTTAATCGCCGCGATTATGGCCGCCTGCGGCAGTTGATAGATGTGCTGAATGGGCTATAGTGGCTGCGCGCACCGGGTTGCGCGTGATGGTTGGCGGCGATGCCCGGCCGATGGAGCCAAAATGCGGGATAACCACCGGGCTTGGCGCGATGTAGAAGCAAAGGAAAAGAGCGTTCGCAAAGAGGTGGATAAATGAGACATTTCAAAGTGGCCATTTTGATTGTGGTCTGGACAGCAGTTGCTGCACCCTTGCTGGGGGCTGAGCCCGGCCAGGTGCCGACCAATTCAGAATCCGGGCCGGCTGTAATGTTCGCTTCCCGACCGGCAAACCTCTGGCAGGGGGAAGTGGGTGAAGGTTTTCGGTCTTCGGTCCAGACCCTGAGTTTGACGGCAGGCGCGACGGCTGGCTTCCAGGCCTTCGGCGGTCAACAGGATCACGATCTGGCTTTGGCCAGCCTGTCGTACGGCCATATGTTGGGCCAGGTGGTGGGGGACGATCATTGGTACCGTGGCAACTGGGAACTCCGCGGGGAATTTTTCGGCGGCTCACAGTTCTCTCCCTCGAGCTACTGGCTGGTGGGACTCACGCCCCATTTGCGTTTCAACCTGGCCACCGGCACCCGCTGGGTTCCCTTTGTGGATGGCGGAGCCGGCGTAACAGCCACCGGGATCGGGCCGCCAGACTTGAGTGGCATCTTCGAATTTAATCTCCAGGTGAATACCGGTGTGAATTGGTTCGTGCGGAATAACCTCGCGCTTACCATCGAGGCTGGATACATGCATATTTCCTGCGCCGGCATCCACGATCCAAACCAGGGCTTAAACTGCGCCAAGGGGATGGTCGGTCTCACTTGCTTCTTTTGAGACTTGGCGATTCTTGGTCTGGCTTTCGGTTCTCGATGGCTCCGGTTCACTGCGCTCGACACTTCACCCGTTGATTGCTAGCGTTCGGCCATGAATTTTCTGGTCACCGGCGGCGCCGGCTTCATCGGTTCGCATGTTTGCGAGCGCTTGCTGCTGGCCGGCCACGCGGTCTGGGCGTTCGATGACCTGAACCCATTTTACGACCCGCAGCTCAAACGCCGGAACCTCCGTGACATCCAGTCGCTCGCCAGACCGTTCGAATTTATTCACGGCGATTTGTGCGACCGCGCCGCCCTTGATGAATTGCTCGGCAACGTCCGATTTGACCAGGTCATCCACCTCGCGGCGCGCGCGGGCGTGCGTCCGAGCCTCGCCGAACCGGCGCTCTACCAGCGGGTCAACGTCGAGGGCACGGTTAACCTGCTCGAAGCGGCCCGAAAAAATCGCGTCAAAAAAATCATCATCGCTTCCTCGTCATCGGTGTACGGGGTGAACTCGAAGGTGCCGTTCAACGAGGCCGACCCGATTTTCTCCGCCATCTCGCCGTACGCCGCGAGCAAGCTGGCCTGCGAGTCGCTCGGCCATGTTTACCATCATGTTTATGGCCTGGACGTCGCCATGCTGCGCCTGTTCACCGTTTATGGTCCGCGCCAGCGTCCCGATCTGGCCATCCGGAAATTTGCGACGCTCATCCAGGCCGGCAAACCCATTCCCGTCTTCGGCGATGGCAGCATGGCGCGCGATTACACCTACGTCACCGACACGGTGGCCGGCATCCTCGCCGCCACGCAGAAGGAATTCGGCTTCCAGATTTTCAATCTTGGCGAATCGCAGACCGTGACGTTGGGCCGGCTGGTGGAATTGATCGAGGCTGCGCTCGGCAAGACAGCCATCGTTGACCGCCAGCCCCCGCAGCCCGGCGACGTGCCGGTCACCTTTGCCGACATCACGAAGGCGCGCGCCCAATTGGGCTATGATCCTCAGGTCAAAATCGAGGCGGGCATAAGATTATTTATTGATTGGTTTCGGAATAATACTGGCTAGAATCCCGGCATGAAATCAGACGCGCAAATCAAACGTCCGTCCCTGGGGGTGGTGCTTAAGGACTGGAACCAGCTTCTGGCCGAACGCGGTTTTGCCACGGACCTCACCTGGATCTTTGCGGAAAATCTTTGCGTGGAGAAATCGCACACCGAACCGGGCGGTTTCCATTTCGGTTTTCAAATCCGGTTCACGCCGCCGTCCGAGGATGCGCTCGACATTGCGTTTGATCATTTTGGCGAAACGAACGCGCCGATGGTTTTCTACCGGCTGGGCGGGCGTCCGGGCCGGTCCGTCTGCATGCTGCTGTGCGACCCGTGGTTTGAAAACAAGCGCGCGGCCGATGGTTTTTTGCGCCGCGACGAATGGCGGATGTTGTTTTATCCCGGCTCGAAGGATGAAATCGAGGAGGTCACCGACCTGACCCGCTGGTTGCGCCGCGTCAAGCGCGACCGGGCATTTCACGACCTGGATTTTGGCATGTCCCTGGAAGCGATCGACGAAATCAAGAGCTACGGCCGGACGCTCGCGCCCTACGAACGCTTTGCCACGGTGATGATCAACCGTCTCCGCCGCCTTTTGAGACAGCCGGCTTGACACCGGCGCCTTGGAGTTTTTTGGCTGTCACATCCCGGGACAGAATCCTGTCCTGCGTGCCTTTTTGGCGTCATGTTTTGATTCATCCCCGCCGAATGCTGATGGCCCGCCTGATGCTCAATCCCTGGCATGACCCGGATTGCATACAACGTGAGCAGGAAGAGCCATGTTTTTAATACTGCGCTCGTCCCGGCCAACCACTCGCAAGAGGTACGGTTCGGCCTGATCGATGGCGCAGTCATAGTCTTCTTCCTCCTCTGTGTCGTCGGCTTCATCTGCTTCCTGCTGGCCTGAGGGCTGCGGGCGGATTTTGGCTTCGACTTGAGAACGGCCGCGGTGGCCGCACAAAAAAACTGTCCTTTCCCCGCGCAGTCGTTGCACAATTCCCGCAATGACGCTCCCGGAAGCCAAAAAATGCCACGCCCAACTGGTGGACGAAATCCGCAGGCACGATCACGCTTATTACGTCATCGGCCGGCAGCTCATCAGCGACCACGAATACGACCAGCTTTTCAAGGAGCTGCAGGAGCTGGAGAAAAATTTCCCCGGCCTCGTCGCGCCCGAATCGCCCACGCAACGCGTCGGCGGCGCGCCCAGCGAAAGTTTTGCCCGCGTCAAGCACCTTGTGCCGATGCTCTCGCTCGACAAGGTCGAGGCCAGCGATCACCCGACCAAGGATGAAGAGCCGGACCGCGACCAACGCAATCGCGCCCAGGACGAAAATACCTTGGCCGAACTCCGCGCGTTCGACGCGACCATCCGCAAGCATCTGGGCCGCGACAAAATCGAATACGTCATGGAACCGAAGGTGGATGGCGTGTCCATCAGCATTCATTACCGTCATGGCAAACTCGTGCTCGGTGTCACGCGTGGCGACGGCACGGAAGGCGACGACATTACCACAAACCTCAAAACTGTCCGGGCGATTCCGCTGGAACTGAAAACGAAACATCCGCCCGCGTTGCTTGAGGTGCGCGGTGAGGCTTACATGGCAACGAAGGAGTTCGACGCCATCAACGCGAAACTCTCCGCCGCCGGCGAAAAACCGTTTCCCAACGCCCGCAACGCCACCGCCGGCACGCTCAAGCAGCTCGACCCCAAACTCGTCGCCCAACGGCCCATCCGCGCCGTATTTTATGCGGTCGGCAAAGTGGAAGGCATCGAATTCAAAACGCACTCCGAAATGGTGGAAGCGCTCGCCGGGTTTGGCCTGCCCACGCAAAAACTTTGGTGGGTCTGCGACGGCATCGAGGAAGTCCTGAAAATTTACCGGGACAAGGTCGTCGCACATTACGACGAGGACCGCGACCTGCGCCGGCAATTGCCTTACGAGATTGATGGCATCGTGATCAAGGTCAACACGCTCGCCGACTGGGCGCGCATTCCCGGGCGAAGCCGCGCACCCGGCTACGCCATTGTCCACAAACCCGTGCCGTGGATTACGCCGGCGGAAACGGTTTTGAAGGCCATCACCGTGCAGGTCGGGCGTACCGGCGTGCTCACCCCGGTGGCCGAACTCGAACCCGTTTTTGTGCAGGGTTCCACGGTCTCTCGCGCCACGCTCCACAACGAGGACGAAATCCGCCGCAAGGACATCCGCATTGGCGACACGGTGGTCATCCGCAAGGCCGGGATGGTCATCCCGGAAATTTTCGAGGTGGTGAAGACCAAGCGTCCGCCCGGCGCGAAGGAATTTGACCTGTTCAAGCACGTCGGCGGCAAATGCCCGGCGTGCGGCAGGCCGATTGCGAAGGAAAAAATCAAATCTGGCAGGACCGAGCTGCCGCCCGGCCAGGACGCGCGGCGGCGCGTCCCTACTGAAGAAGAAGTGGCCTGGCGCTGCCAGAACATTGCCGGTTGCCCGGCGCAACTCACGCGGCGCGTCGAATATTTCGCGCAACGCAAGGCGCTCGATATCCAATCGCTCGGCGACATTGTGGCCGAAAAACTGGTTGAACGCGGCCTGGTCAAGGAACCGCTCGACTTATTCGACCTGAAACTTGAAACACTCGGCAAATTGAATCTTGGTACCGACGATGAACCGCGCGTGTTTGGTGAGAAAAACGCGACGAAGGTTTTGGAGGCGCTTCAACGCGCCAAGAACGCGCCGCTCTCCCGCTGGATCCATGCACTGGCGATGGCTGATGTGGGCGAGGCCACGGCCAAACAACTTGCCGCCACCCACGATTCGCTGGAGGAGCTCGCCAGATCTGAAGTCCTGCGCGACATCTGCGATCTTGGCGCGAAGGAAAGTGAACGCGCCGAAATCAGCCCGCGCTCGCGCAAGAACCCGCCCAAAAACGAAGCCGAAAAAGCCTTGCGCGAGCAGCGTGACGCCAAGCTCAAGGCGGAGATTGCCGCGGTTGAATCACGGTTGGAGACGGGTGGTTTAAAAGCCAGGTTGCAGGAAGTCGGCCCGGTGGCGGCAGCAAGTGTGCTGGATTATTTCGCGTCGCCTGCTGGAAAGAAGG